>JAUIKY010000040.1 GCA_030430535.1 Bacteroidia bacterium | reverse complement strand
CGCAAAAACTGGCGGGGCAATGTGGTAAGTTAAAATGCTGCTTAAATTATGAACTCGATACGTATCTGGATGCGTTGAAAGATTTCCCAAAAACCGATACCAAGTTATACACCGAAAAGGGAACCGCAGTTTGCCAAAAAACCGATATTTTTAAAGGGCATATGTGGTACGCCTACGAAGGCGAATGGATGAATTGGCACAAAATAACTGCCGAACAAGCCAACGAAATTATTAAGCTCAACAAACAAAAAAAGAAAGTTGCCAGTTTGGAAGAGTATGCTTCCGATGTGGTTGAAGATACTAAAACCGATTTTGGAAACGTTGTAGGTCAAGATAGTTTAACGCGCTTCGATAATCCAAAACGCAATAAAAAACGTAGAAATAAAAGAAAGGGTAACCAAAGGAACAAAGGAGGTCAAGGTAATAATAATACCCAAAACCAAGCTGGCCAAGCCAAACAAGGACAACCGAAAGGGCAGGGGCAAAAGAGAAATCAAAATAAAAGAAGGAAAAACAATAAGCGAAAACCTCAAAACAGTAAAAATGCTGAAAAATAGCGTCTTTGTATTTCTAGTTTTTCTAGTTTCTTTGTTTGTTTCTTGCGATTCCAATCGTGTTTTCGATACCTATAAATCGGTGCCCAATAAGTGGCATAAAGATTCTGTAGTGAGTTTTAAGATCAACCCGCCAGATTCTGTTCAGCCCTATAATCTGTTCGTTAATTTACGCAATACCAACGCTTATAAATACAGCAATCTGTTTTTAATAGTAGAAATGGTTTTTCCGCACGGCAAAACAGTTAAAGATACGTTGGAGTACCGCATGGCAGAGCCCAGCGGTAAACTTTTGGGAACGGGTTATACCGATATAAAAGAAAATAAACTGTGGTACAAAGAAGGTGTGGTGTTTAACGAATCGGGTGAATATACCGTAAACATCCAGCATGCCATGCGCGAACGCGGAAAGGTAAATGGTGTAAAGGAATTGGAAGGCATTACCGATGTTGGATTTAGAATTGAAAACCCTATAGGCAAATAGCTTTTTTCAAAACCTTGTTGTTTAAACGTAGTCGAAACAACTTAAGCATAAAGAGAAGTTTTTATATCCAAAAATAAATGGCAAAAGCAAAGAAAGAAACGAACGAAACCCAAGACTTTTCAAAATACATCCGTTGGTTTTGGATGCTGTTTTTAGGAGGCGTTTTAGCCGTAGTATTAATATTTTTATTGGCCTCTTGGGGGGCGTTTGGCGAAATGCCAGACCATACCCAATTGGAAAACCCAAGAACCAATCTGGCTACAGAGATTATTTCTTCCGATGGGCAAACCCTCGGAAAGTTTTATTATAATGATAACCGCACACCAGTAAGTTACGACGAGTTGCCACAGCATTTGGTGGAAGCCTTGATTGCTACCGAAGATGCCCGTTACCATGACCATTCGGGAATCGATGCCCGAGGGACTTTAAGAGCCGTGGTGAAGTTAGGTAGCGGTGGCGGCGCCAGTACCATTTCGCAGCAATTGGCCAAACAGTTATTCCATGGCGAAGGCTCTAAAAACATTATAGAGCGTATTCTACAAAAAGTAAAGGAATGGATTATCGCCACGCGCTTGGAACGCCAATACACCAAAGAGGAAATCATTGCCCAATACTTCAATATTTACGATTTTTTAAATAACGCCGATGGCATTCGTAGTGCTTCGCGAATCTATTTCGGAAAGGAACCTAAAGAATTAAATTTAAAAGAATCGGCTATGTTAGTGGGGATGTTCAAGAATTCGGCACTTTATAACCCCAGACGAAATCCAGTGGGGGTTAAAAACAGGCGAAATGTGGTGCTTGACCAAATGGCGAAATACGATTACATTACCGAGGCTGTTCGCGACTCGCTTAAGCAAACCGATATCGATTTAAAATATACGCCCGAATCGCACCGCGAAGGTATCGCGACGTATTTTAGAGGTTATTTGGATGGCTTTATGAAAGACTGGATTGCCAATAACCCCAAGCCCGATGGGTCGAAATGGAATTTATATAACGACGGACTAAAAATTTACACCACTATCGATTCGCGGATGCAAAAGTACGCCGAAGAGGCTGTACAGCAGCACATGGCGAAATTGCAGGCCGAATTTTTCCATCAAAATACCCCCGATAGAAATCCAACAGCACCATTTTTAGAGTTGGATCAAAGTGAGATTAAGGATTTGATGAACCGTTCCATGAGACAATCCGAACGTTGGAGGCACATGAAATACGACTTAAAAAAATCGAACGAAGAAATTATCGAATCGTTTCAAAAACCAACCCAAATGACGGTTTTTCAATGGAAAGACGGTGAGCCATCAGAAATCGATACCATTATGAAACCCATTGACTCCATGCGTTATTACAAATCGTTTTTACGCACGGGCATGATGTCTATGAACCCACAAACGGGGCACGTAAAAGCTTGGGTGGGTGGCATCAATTATAGGCACTTTCAGTATGATATGGTTAAGCAGGGTAAGCGTCAAATCGGTTCTACTTTTAAACCATTTGTATACGCTTCGGCAATAGATCAATTGCACTATTCGCCATGCGACGAGTTTCCCGATGTGCCATTTTGTATCGAGGCCCATAAATACGGCAACCCAGAAGAATGGTGTCCAAAAAACTCTGGTGGAGCTAGCGATTATGGCGGTACTCGTACTTTAAAAAACGCCTTGGCCAATTCGGTCAACACCATTACAGCACAATTGATGGATAAGGTCGGCCCACAAACCGTGGCCGATTTGGTGAAAAAATTAGGTGTGGATTCCGATGTTCCTGCCGTGCCGTCAATTGCTTTAGGAACCCCCGATATTAGTGTTTATGAAATGGTGGGCGCCTATTCGGCATTTGCCAACCAAGGGGTATATACTAGGCCTGTAATGGTTACCAATATCGAAGACAAAAACGGGACTATTTTATATCAATTCAAACCGGAAACTAGCGATGTGTTAAGTGATGAAACGGCTTACGTAACGGTTAAACTTTTAGAAGGCGTAACCCAAGGCGGTTCAGGTACGCGATTAAGGCACAAATGGGCGGTTAATACGCCTGTTTACAAAGAAGTGATTACGGGTTATCCCTATGGTTTTGAAAATCCTATTGCGGGAAAAACCGGAACCACGCAAAACCAAAGTGATGGTTGGTTTATGGGCATGGTGCCTAATTTGGTAACGGGTGTTTGGGTAGGTGCTGAAGACCGTGCCGCACACTTTGCTAATATTACATATGGCCAAGGAGCTACCATGGCTCTGCCCATTTGGGGTTTATACATGAAAAAGTGTTACGAAGATGACGAGTTGAATGTGTCAAAGGAAGAATTTCCTAAGCCTGAAGACCTTTCCATAAGGGTGGATTGCTCAACAGCTTCAGATGAGGATGGTGGCGATAGCCCAAGCACTGTTGAAGATGCGCCTGATGATTTGGATTTTGGGTAATAAGAATGCTAAACATTTCTATTTAATATTTTTAGCAAACGCTACAAAAAAGTCCACCGATTCTGGGTTTTTCATTGAATCGAGATTAATGGATTTTTCCAAAGGCATTTTCAATAAAATCTTTTTAACGGGCGCTTCCATTTTTTTGCCGCTAATGGTATAGGGTATGTCGGGTACTTCAATAATGTCGTCGGGCACGTGGCGTGGCGAGCATTCTTTTTTCAGTTGTTCGTTGATTTCGGTTTTAATGGATTCCGTGAGTTGGGTATTGGGTTTCATTTTTACAAAAAGGGGCATATAGTGCTTACCGCCATCGAGTTCCAGATTAACGATTAATGAGTCGTCAATCGCTTTTACAGTGTTGATGTGCCTGTAAATTTCGCTGGTGCCAATGCGGATGCCGTGTCGGTTTAAAGTCGCGTCCGATCGCCCATAAATAACAATTCCTTGGGTTTTAGAATTGATTTTTATAAAATCGCCATGCCGCCATTTTCCAGGGAAATGTTCAAAATAACTGGCTTTGTAGCGTTGGTTGTCCTCGTCATTCCAAAAGTAAATAGGCATGGACGGCATAGGCTTGTCGATAACCATTTCGCCCAATTCGTCTTCAACAGGCTTGCCATCGTCATTATAGGCATAAAGAGACACGCCTAGCGCACGACATTGAATTTCGCCAGCATGGACAGCATAAAACGGTGCGCCGCCCACAAAAGCGGTACAAACATCGGTGCCACCGGCCATAGAGCAAAGCCAAACATCGTTTTTTATGCTTTCGTAAACGTACTCAAAAGCTTCAAAGGGCAGTGGTGCCCCCGTAGAACTTATGGAGCGAACACTGCTGAGGTTACAATCGTTTTTAGGGCTTATGTTTTTTTTCATGCTGGCCACCAAAAAGGGCGCACTCGTCCCAAAATGGTTAATGCCAATATCATCTGAAAAGTCCCAAAGTTTATTGAAATTGGGGTAAGTGGGGCTGCCGTCGTAAAGTACAATGGCCGCACCCATTAAAAGTGCTGATTGCAAAAAGTTCCACATCATCCAGCCCGTGGTGGTGTACCAAAAATAGCGTTCACCTTTATGCACATCGTTATGGAAGGCCATGTATTTTAAATGCTCCAATAAAATACCGCCATGCGAATGCACAATAGCTTTGGGCAACCCAGTGGTGCCAGAGGAGTAGAGCACCCAGATAGGATGGCTGAAATCAACGGGTTCGAAAACTAATTCTTCGGCTTCGGTATCAAAAATAGTATGGATATTGATAGCATCATTTGAGAATGCTGAAATATTTCCCTTGTTTAAATACGGAAATACAATCACTTGCTCTAATGTGGGCAATGCTTTGGCAATATTGTTGGCTATTTTGGTTTTATCGTGTGGTTTGCCGTTGTAATAATAGCCATCAACGGTGATAAATACTTTGGGTTTAATTTGTGCAAAGCGGTCTATGACGCTTTCGGTGCCAAAATCGGGAGACGTGCTAGACCAAATAGCACCAATTGAATTAACTGCTAAAAACGATATAGTTGCTTCGGGCACATTGGGTAGAAAGGCTACCACGCAGTCCCCCTTTTTTACACCAATCGACTTTAAATAAGTGGCCATAGCGGCTACTTTTTGTTGTAATTCCGTCCATGAAATTTCGGTGTGTTCGCCTTGTTCATTGCCGAAAATTATGGCTGTTTCGGTGGTTAAATGATGTCTGAAAACATGTTCAGCATAATTCAGTTTTGCACCTTCAAACCACTTAAAATTGGGCATTGATGTCATGTTAAGCACGGAAGTGTAATCGTGGTGCGAAGTCACATTAAAGTACTGCCATAAACTCTCCCAAAACACAGCAATATTATCGACCGACCATTGCCATAAAGTATCATAGGAGTCAAAATCCAAATGGTACTTTTCAGAAAGCCAGTTTTTATAATGAAACAAATGGCTGTTTTGCTTAAAAGCGGTTGAACCTTCCCATAACTTTTTGTTAGACATCTTATTTCGGTTTAGTGTGTTATAAAGATAAGTAATCTTGATAAAAGCGTTCCGTTAATTGAGTGGCTATTCATTAATTAAAAAAAGAAATGCTAGTAAGAAAAATCTATTATTAGTTAAATAAAAATGCATTTCATCGAATTATTATGTTTTTTAACTGATTTTTTGAAAAATTATTTGATATTAGCAGTCCCCAAGTTAACCAAACCATTAACAATAGATTTGCCCTAAATCTACCATAAATTTAAACTTATGAAT
This sequence comes from Bacteroidia bacterium, assembly GCA_030430535.1. Classification (GTDB taxonomy): domain Bacteria; phylum Bacteroidota; class Bacteroidia; order Flavobacteriales; family Flavobacteriaceae; genus Flavisericum. The sequence goes on along the minus strand of JAUIKY010000040.1, from coordinate 27,033 downwards.
ATTGCAACAAATCTACCTGAACAACCTACAAATGATGTAAGCAAATTCAAAGAAACTCTAAGAGAGAATTTGCAGTTTTTTAAAAGTTTAATTTATCTAACCAAAAAAATATTCATGCTATAACCCTTTGGGTATAGCATGAATTAGTTTTTTGGTATAGTCTTTTTTGGGTGAGTTGTAAATGGCATCGGCATCATCCAGTTCTTCAATTTTACCTTGGTTCATAACCAGTAATTGGTCGCTCATATATTTTACTACGGCCAAATCGTGCGAAATAAAAATATAGGTAAAACCGAAATCTTCTTTAAGTTCGTTCAATAAATTCAATACTTGCGCTTGAACGGAGATGTCGAGCGCAGAAACCGACTCGTCGCAAACAATCAGTTTAGGCTGTAACGCAATGGTGCGTGCAATGCCTATACGTTGTCGCTGCCCACCAGAAAACTCATGTGGATAGCGATTAAAATGATTTTCACTGAGCCCAACACGATTTAAAATTGAAACCACTTTTTCTTTTCTTTCTGCGACTGAGGCGTAAAGATTATGGACTGTCATGGGCTCCATAATGGCCTCGCCAACAGGTATTCTGGGGTTTAAGGACGAATAAGGGTCTTGAAATATAATTTGGATGTCTTTTCTTAGTTTTCGGGTGTCGGTTTTTGATAGTTTGGTAATGTCAATGCCTTTATAAAGGATGCTTCCTGCGGTAGCTTTATCGAGTTGTAAAATGGCATTTCCGAGAGTAGATTTTCCACAGCCAGACTCGCCTACCAAACCCAAAGTTTCGCCTTCGTACAGCTTAAAACTGATGTTGTTTACTGCTTTAAAACGAGTGGGTTTTGAAAACCATCCCGATTTTGAAATGTATTCCTTTTCAACGTTGATAACTTCCAAAAGTGGTGGTTGGCTGTATAGTTTTTCGTGATTTTTTTGGCGTTGTTCTTTTGTGATAATTTCACGGGAAACCTTACCCTTTAAAAAATCTTGAATGGTGGGGAGGGTTTTCAATCGGGTATCTAATGAAGGTCGCGAATTAATTAAAGCTTTGGTGTAATTGTGCTGTGGGTTTGTAAAAATTTCGGTTACCGAACCCTGTTCCACAATGTTACCTTGGTACATCACCAAAACCCTATGGGCGATTTCCGAAATAAGCGCTAAATCGTGGGTAATGAAAATGATGCTCATTTTGGTTTCGGCCTGTAAGGTTTTTAATAGCGAAACAATTTCCTTTTGAACGGTAACATCGAGGGCTGTGGTGGGCTCGTCGGCTATTAAAATGTCGGGTTTGCAGGCTATGGCCATGGCAATCATAACCCGCTGTTTTTGTCCGCCTGAAATTTCATGTGGATAGGCTTTAAAAACGCGTTCAGGGCTGGGCAATTTTACTTTTTCGAATAGCTGAAGGGTTTCGGTTTTAACCTCTTTTTGGGATAAATTGGTATGCTGAAACATAATTTCCTCAACTTGTTTTCCACAGGTCATCGAAGGGTTTAAAGAGCTCATCGGTTCCTGAAAGATCATGGCGATTTTATTGCCCCGGATTTTTTGGAATGCTTTATCAGAAAGGTTTGCTAAGTTATCTTTTTTAAAAATGATTTCGCCACGGGTGATTTCTGAAATTTTCTTCGGAAGCAAACCTAAAACGGCTAATGATGACACTGATTTGCCAGAGCCCGATTCGCCCACAATGCCTAAAATCTCATTTTCATTTAAATGGTACGAAATATTGTGAATTACTTCAGTTTTTCCGAAAGAAATGGAAAGGTTTTTAATATTTAAAATAGGTTTCTTTTCCATTAAAAAAATTAAGTTTTGTTGAAATAAAAAGCATTACTAGTATTTGTTTTGTTTGTCAGGTCGAGCGGAGTCGAGACCTCTTTTTATGGTGTGATTCTGAGACTTCTCGACTCCGCTCGAAGTGACAAACAGCTCGGTCATTGATGAAATAAGCATTTTTATATTGATTGGGCGTATCATTAAAGTGCTTTAATTTTTCTCTTCAGAACCAGATTCGGTACTTAAAATGTGAATCGTTTTTACATTCTGAAAGTATGGGCAATATATTATAATTACCTTCAATTAGAGCTTTCTTTTTGGCTTTACTCCACTTTTTTATCTTTTTTTCGAAAACTATGGCTTCATTGGGTTCTGTAAAATTTGAACTGACAATGCTGTCATAAAAATTAAATATGAATAATTTCATCGTCGCACAAAAGCTCGTCACCACGTAAACGCAAAAATATTTGGGCTACGGCAATAGTGTCCTTTTCGCAATATTTAATGATTCGGTCTATGTCATTTTCTTCATAATACACCCGACCCACTTGGCTGCCGTCAATATCGTCTTTTGGTGACGGAATGCCTAAAACGTGAGTTAGTAATTTCAATGAAGTATAAGTTTTGTAATCGCCAAATTTCCAAAGTTCCAAGGAGTCGAGGTGGGGTACTTCCCAAGGTTTTTTGCCGAATAAATTCAGTTTGTGGGGTAACTCAATATTATGGATAATCATACGTCTGGCAATGTACGGGAAATCGAATTCCTTGCCGTTATGTGCACAAAGCAGATGTTTGGTTTGGCTGAAATGCGAAATGAGAAGATTTTTAAAGTCTTTCAAAATTTTAATTTCATCGCCATAGAATGAAGTAACACGAAACGTTCTCAAATCGTTTAAAATGTTGAAATAGCCTACCGAAATACAAACTATTTTACCAAACTCTGCCCAAATACCAGCACGGTCGTAAAATTCTTCAGCAGTGAATTCATCCCGACGTTGGTATTGCGATTTTTGTTCCCAAAGCGTTTGGGTGGTTTCATCTAAATCCGAAAAATGTTGGGCTTCCGGAACCGTTTCAATATCAAGGAATAATATGTTTTCGAGATTGAGTTTGCTTATCATGGTTTAACATTTTATAGGCTTCTTCAATATAGATTTGAATATCGTTTGTAAATTTACCAACGCCATGGCCTTCGTCTGGCGATTTTCGATGCCCCAAACGCACAATAATAACGTTGTCTTCGGGCTGCACCATAACGTATTGCCCCAAATGGCCGCGCATCATAAAGAAGTCTTTGTTTACATACTTACCAAGCCACCAACCGTAGCCGTAAACGGGATTTTTCTTAAATCGTGGCGTGATGGATTTTTTCACAAATGCCGAATCCAATAGCTGTTTTCCGTTCCAGTTGCCACCGTTTTTATAAAGTTTTCCAAAACGGGCAAAATCGCGGGCGTTGCTCGAAATGCAGCAAAAGGCTTTGGCAAGCCTATGTTCGCTATCGTCTAATTGCCAAAGGGCATTTTCCTGTGCGCCCATGGGTTTCCAAAATTTATCGGACAAATATTTTGCCAAAGGAACGCCAGTTGCTTTTTGAATAATCATCCCTAACAATTGGGTGTTTCCGCTTAAATATTCAAATTCTACCCCAGGTGTTTTAATTACCTTTTGATTTAAGATGGTTTCTGCTAAATCATCATCGTAATTAGCGCGTGCCGTAACTGAAAATGGACTGGTATAATGTTCAACCCAATCCAAACCTGAAGCCATAGACGCCAAATCGCCCACGGTAGTTTTGGCATAGTTATATTGCGGATAAAAATCACTAATGGGTTGGTCTAAACTTTCAATATGTCCCTCCATAATCGCTTTTCCAAGTAACGCTGTAGTAATGCTTTTAGCCATGGAAAAGGAATTGGTTTTTGAGGTGTCGCTAAACCCATCATAGTAGTTTTCAAACCAAATGCTGTCGTTTTTTATAATCAAAAAAGCAATTGTGCCTAATTGTTGGTTGGTTTCGGTTAGCTTTTCGGTTTCCTTAACCGAGTTGTAGTTTTCATGAATGGGCCAAGGGTCTATATGGTTTCCGTTTTCAATGGTGTCGTTTTCAAAATAGGGATAATCGTCAATAAAGGCCGTTTTGTGGCCCGTAAGGTAAACCACTTTGGCACCTCTAATGATATAGCCGTAATCAAAAACGTAGAGAAGAACTAATAGAAGGGCAACAGTTATAAAAATCCATTTAAGGGTCTTTATTATAAATTTCATTTTTAGGTTGTTTAGTGCAATTAAAGATAACAATTAAATTAAAAGCAGCTATACATTTTTAAAAACGGATTGTAATATGGTTTTTAGCCCCCAAGTCAATGATTTTTTAGCTTCGTTGTTGTCTAGGTGACATACGTCTTTTGAGATAATTATGGGTTCAATGCCCATTAGGGCGGTTGCTGCGGTAATTAAGTGGTTATAAACGGTACTGTCGAGTTGGTTTCTGTAAGGGATTAATGCTAATTTTAATGCAGCCGTTCTGCGTGATCCTCGAATCGATTCTTTTTTGTTGGACATGTCTTCTTTTAAATAAATGCTCAAGTATTTTCTAAAACTGGGTTCGTTGTCCAGCGCCAAATCGTTAAAATAGTTTTGTATGTACAATATGCGTTCAATAATTGGGAGATCTTTGGTTTCTTGAAAAATGGCTGCCGTAGAATAGGTAAACACATCTAAACTGGCCTCAGAGCATAAAATATCGATGTTTGAAAAGTACCGATAAATGGTAGCACGCGATATGCCTGAAGCCTCGGCTACGTCCTCAAGGCTTAGGTTCTGGCCTTTTTGTAGCAGTTGTTTGGTGGTATCCAGTATTTTTTGACGGGTTTTTTGTTTCTGTTTAGAACGTCCCGTGTCTAACGAAATATTGCTCATGAGACAAATGTCTTATAAATATTTGAATATACAAAAATTAACCATATATTTGTGAGACAAAAATCTCATAAAATGAAAACATCAACAACTAAGTGGGTTTTGGGGCACCGGGTAAGCCTTCATGAAACCTCGGGAGACTACGATTTGGCTTTTGGTGAAACTCCTGCTGGAGTACCTGGGCCACCGCCACATTTGCATGAAAACTTTACAGAAAGTTTCTTAATTACTGAGGGCGAAATGGAATTTTTTGTAAATGGGGAAATTAAGGTTGTAAAAGCAGGCGAAAGTGTAAATTTACCCAAAAATACGGTGCATACCTTTAGCAATAAAAGCCATGCGGTTTGCAAATGGGTTAATATTCACAGCCCAAAGGGGTTTCGGCAGTTTTTTGAAGATATGGGGGTCAATGAAAATGGGGTGGATTCACAGGAAAAGTCGGTTGATGAAAGCATCGTTGCAAAAGTTATTGCAACAGCAGCTAATTACGACATGCAATTAAAACTTTAAAACAGTGTTTGTTGCTTAAACGGACTTTCGTGTTCCAATAGCCATTTTTTGCGTTGTAACCCTCCTGCATACCCGGTTAAACTGCCGTTGCTGCCAATAACCCGGTGGCAGGGCACAATAATCCAAAGTGGATTTTTGGCATTGGCATTAGCTACGGCTCTAATGGCTTTAATGTCTCCCAATTGTTTGGATAGTTCCAAATAAGAAATGGTTTTTCCGTATGGGATAAGCTCCAGCTGTTTCCAAACCTTTTTTTGAAAATTGGTGCCTTGTGGATTTAATTTTAAGCTAAATTGTTCTCGAGTGCCATCAAAGTATTCGTTTAATTGCAAAACGCAGTCTTCAAGTTCGACCGGGATAATATCAGATGTTTTTTCTTCAGAATTTAAGACGGAAACAGAACCAATGCCATTGATGTCGCCCGTAATTTTGGTATATCCCAAAGGCGAATCAATAATACAAGTTTTCATCTCAGTTTGGTTTTTCGTTTTCGAGGATGCCCAATTTCTTGGCTCGGATTTCCCAGCTTTTTCTGGCCAGTAGTTGGAGGTCGGAAACATTATCGCTTTCGTCCATAATTTCCAATCCTAAAAGGGTTTCAATAACATCTTCCATGGTTACTAAGCCACTAACGGAACCGTATTCGTCAACCACCAATGCCATGTGGTTTCTGCTTTCAATAAGTTTTTCAAAAAGTGTCGGTATGGGAATGTTTCGGCCTACCACAATAATATTCCGTTTTAACTCCGACAGCTTTTTTGAGCCATTTCCCAAGGCCATTTCCTTAAAAACTTCATCCTTCAAAACCAGGCCCTTTATGTTGTCGGGGTCGTCCACATAAACCGGAACTCTTGAAAACCTAAGGTTGAGGTTTTTCTTAAAAAACTCTTCAACGGTGGTGTTTTGGTTTTCAATTTTCATTACTGTTCTGGGTGTCATCACATCTTTGGCAAACACTTCTTTAAACGTCAATAGGTTTTTGATGACCTTACTTTCATTTTCTTGAAACACGCCTTCTTCGTGAGCAATATCGGTCATGGCCATAAAGCTTTCGCGGGTTAAAATGCTACCGTGGCCAGTGCCGCCAATAAGTTTTGTGGTTAATTGGAGCAACCATAATATTCCGGACCATTTTAATGGGAAAATCATAATGGTCAATGTTTTTGCTGAAAAATTGGCTAATTTTTTCCAATAGGTGGCACCAATGGTTTTCGGAATAATTTCGGAAGCCACCAATATTAAAAACGTCATTATGGCCGATACGATTCCTACGGTGTTAATCCCAAAAACTTCAATTTTAAAAGGCAGTTTTTCAGCTTCAATACCCACCATCATGGCGCCAACCGTATGCGCAATGGTGTTTAATGTAAGTATGGCTATTAAGGGTTTGTCTACATCTTTTTTTAAATGCTCTAAAGTGGTAGCATAATCTTTTTTTTCACGCTTTTTTACGGAAATAAAAGTAGGTGTAACACTTAAAAGAACGGCTTCTAACACGGAACATAAAAAAGAAAAAAATATCGAAAGGGTTGCCCAGAGAATCAGTGCGTTCATTAAATAGGTTTTAGTTATGCTAATTTACGAAAGATATTTAACTACCAAGTTTATTATATTTATATTCTCAACCGAGAAGCTTATATATGAAAACAATATTTTTATTTAAAATAAATGTGTTTTTGTTGTTGCTGGTTCATTCAGTTCAATCTCAGATACTAGAGCCAAAACAAGCCGTAAGCAAATTGGCATATGCAGAAAAAATTTATCTTCAATTAAGCAGTACGGTTTTTACCTCAGACCAAACGGTTTGGTTTAAAGCCGTTGTTACAGATACCAATAATTTACCGACGAATTTAAGCGGGATATTGCACGTTGAGCTTATAGATTTTGATGAAAGATTAATTGAGCATAAACTCCTGAAGCTGGAAAATGGTATAGCAGATGGTTTTTTTCAATTACAGGAAAGCATGCCGTTGGGGCGCTATTTAATTAGGGCTTATACCGAATGGAACAAAAATTTTAATGCCGATTTTATTTCAAAACAGTATATTGATATTTACAGTGCGGAAGAAATTGAAACGGATAAAGATGCTTTTAAGCAAATAGTTTTAACCCAAACAGAAACCAAACAATTTGAAATTTCGGGCAAAGCATACCCCAGGTTGCTTAACCCAAAATACCGCGGAAAACTAATGTTGTATTTCGAGATGCCCAACAAAAAGGATTCATTAGAAATCACGAAAGACAAATCTGGATTTTATGCTTTCAAATATGTATTGCCTCCTAATGTAGCTAGAGTTGGCTTGGCGTTTCAGCCCGATTCCCTAAAACTAAAGAACCATAATTTAGAGTTTTTAAATACATACAGAAAAACCATAGCAGTTGATACTTCTTTTTTAGACCTTCAGTTTTTCCCCGAAGGTGGGAAATTAGTTGACGGCTTGGTCAGTAAAGTAGCGTTTAAGGCCTTGGATTATAAAAATGAAAGTAAAGCCATATCAGGAAATATTATTGACGAAAACGATTCTGTAATAACATCTTTTAAAACCAATAGTTTGGGGATGGGCATTGTTAGCTTAAAGGCAGATTCAAAAAAAACATACTATGCTGATGTAAACACAAAAAGCGCCCCTAAATTTAGGGTAGAATTACCAAAAGTTTACAACAAAGGGCTGGTTTTAACCGTTAGCCAGCAGAAGGTCGCACTATACGCTACAGTACGTTCTAATTATTTAGAACAGGATAGCTTATTCCTGAAAATTTATTCCAGAGGGGTTTTGTACCACGATTTAAAGCTAAAGTTAAAAGACAGCACAGCTGCCGCATTGATAAACAAAAAGGTTTTGCCTCATGGCATTGTTAAGTTTATTTTGTTTGATAAAAACCATCAACCGGTTTCAGAACGATTGGTTTTTAACCATAATAAAGACGACTTGTTTTCAATAGAGGGCAAGCATTTAAAGACTTACAGCCAAAGGGATAAAACAGTTATTGATTTAGCCATTAAAGACATCGATACAAGTGCCGTTAAAGCCAATTTGTCGGTTTTGGTACTCAACAAAGAACATATGGAAAACGCGAATATTGACAAACAAAATATTTTGTCTTATTTTCTTTTGAGTTCAGAACTTAAGGGCAGCGTAGAAAACCCTGCACATTATTTTAACACCGAAAACCAATCGCGATTTGCAGATTTGGATGCGCTGCTATTAACGCAAGGCTGGAGTAATTATATATACGAAAACATAGAAACCGAAAAACAATTTAAAATTAAGCCCGAACAAAACTTATCGATTTCGGGTACCGTAGGAGAATTTAATGCGAAGAAAAAAACCAAAAAACCATTAGAACTTTCTTTAATGACTTTTGGAAAGCCTCCGCAGGCCATGACCCAAGTGGTGGATAGCACAGGTCGTTTCAATTTTAAAATAAAAGACCACTATGTTGATGATTTGGAAATATTGATTCAATCGAAAATGAAAGAGAAGAAAAAGAATGTCACCATTAATTTGGATTATAAAGAGCCGCCAAAGATAACGTACGATAAAACAGAGCATTTACAACTTGCGGATTCTACAAATCTTTATCTGCAAAAAAATATAGAGCGTAAGCGCAAGGAAGAAAATTATGAAGTTTCCAGTGGTACTATTGAGTTGGATGAAGTTGAATTAAGTGGCTACAAGCTAACGCCAGAGCGTGAAAAAATGATGCAATTGCACGGGCCACCCGATGTGGTTATTGAAGATAAAGAGTTGCATTCCAAAGTTAAAAAATGGTCTTACGGGTTATTTAGTGTTTTAATGTTTAGCTATCCAGACGATATTAGGGTTAGTAGGGTTGGCCCTAACGGTGGGTTTTTGGTGGCTAATGCCCATGGAGCCGATTTTACTTTTATAATAATAGATGGAATTCCAGTACTTTTTAGAGATTATCATTTAATAGGAAATTTGCCAACAGAAGAAATTAAAAGCGTAGAAATAATAAAAAGTCCCAAAAACCCCAGAAAATATGAAGCACAAGTTTTTGGTTGCCCAATGGCGCTGGACTCCTTTACTACAGTATCATTCATAAACATCTATACCTATTCAAAAAAAGGGCTGTATGGCGTAAGGAGAACACCGGGAATTTCAAAATTCAGTATTAAGGGGTTTTCTCCCAAAAGGGAATTTTATACACCAAAATATGATGATATGGATGCTGAAGATTGGAATATCCCAGACCTGCGTTCTGTGGTGTATTGGAATCCCTCAATAACAACGGATGCCAGTGGCAAAGCCAAGGTTGAGTTTTACAACGGCGATGACATTGGAGAGATGCTTGTTATTATTGAGGGCATTTGCCCAAACGGAAAGTTGGGATATTATGAAACTAACTATCAAGTACGTCCATCAAACTAAATAAGTTTAATTTACGAAATCAATTTCACAACCTCTTTGGCAAAATAGGATGCGATAATATCGGCACCTGCACGTTTAATGGCGGTAATTTGCTCCATCATTACGGCGTCGTGCTCTAACCAGCCTTTTTCGGAGGCAGCTTTTAACATGGCGTATTCGCCCGAGACTTGGTAAACGGCCACCGGGACGTCGACTTCGTTTTTAATTTCGCGAACAATATCCAGGTAACACAATCCTGGTTTTACCATAACAATATCGGCACCTTCGTCTATATCCATTTCGGTTTCGCGGATGGCCTCAAAACGGTTGGCGTAATCCATTTGATAGGTTTTTTTGTCTTTTGGAATATCCACCAAATCTACTGGAGCTGAATCGAGCGCATCTCGGAAAGGACCGTAAAATGCCGAAGCATATTTTGCCGAATAGCTCATAATTCCCGTATTGATGAAACCTTCGTCCTCCAAAGCTTCGCGAATGGTTAAAATACGACCGTCCATCATATCGCTGGGAGCTACAAAATCAGCACCAGCTTGGGCGTGCGATAGGCTCATTTCGGCTAATGCCTCTGCCGTTTCGTCGTTTAAAATTTGTCCGTTTTCAATAATGCCGTCATGCCCGTAAGCTGAATAAGGGTCAAGGGCCACATCGGTCATCACTAACATATCCGGACACACATTTTTTACGGTTTTAATGGCGCGTTGCATCAATCCGTTGGGGTTTATGGCTTCCGAGCCTTTGTTGTCTTTTAAATTATCGGGCACTTTTACGAACAATAACACCGATTTTAAGCCGAGGTTCCAAAGTTCTTTTACTTCGTTTTCAAGTAAATCCAAACTATAGCGGAAATAATTAGGCATAGAAGCGATTTCTTCTTTTACACCTTTACCTTCAACCACAAAAAGGGGCACTAAAAAATCGTTGGGAGATATAATGGTTTCGCGAACCAACCCACGAATGGCAGCATTGGCTCTTAGTCTTCTATTTCGTCTTAATGGATACATCTGTAAATGTTTATTTTGATTTGTTTTAAACCCAGTCTTTCGGATTTTTTAGAACTTCAAGTAATTTTTCTTCTTGGCTATCAGGTTCTGGGCTATGGTCGTAAACCCATTGCACGTGCGGAGGTAAGCTCATTAAAATACTTTCAATGCGGCCGTTGGTTTTCAAGCCAAACAGAGTGCCTTTATCGTGTACTAAATTGAATTCTACATAGCGCCCACGACGTATTTCCTGCCAGTCGCGTTGCGCTTGCGTGTATGGTAAATCCTTTCGTTTTTCAACAATGGGTACATAGGCTTCTAAAAAGCTATTGCCCACTTCGGTAACAAAATCGTACCAATTTTCCATGGTCATATCGTCGGTTGCTTTGCAATAATCGAAAAACAAACCGCCAATGCCTCTGGCTTCGTTGCGGTGTTCGTTATAAAAATACTCGTCGCAACGGGCTTTGTAATTACGGTAAAAATCCGGATTGTGCTTATCGCAAGCCATTTTACACGTTTGGTGAAAATGCTTGGCGTCTTCCTCGAATAAATAATAGGGTGTTAAATCTTGACCACCACCAAACCATTGGTCAACAATATTATTGTTTTCATCATACATTTCAAAATAGCGCCAATTTGCATGTACGGTAGGTGCCATGGGGTTTTTTGGGTGGAGTACCAAGCTTAGTCCGCAGGCAAAAAAATCGACATCGCCCACTTTAAAATAGTTCTGCATCGATTTTGGTAATTTGCCGTGTACACCAGAAATATTTACCCCGCCTTTTTCAAAAACGTTGCCATTTTCAATAACCCTTGTGCGACCGCCACCGCCTTCGGGGCGGTCCCAAATATCTTGCTTGAATTGGGCTTTGCCATCAATCGCTTCGAGTTTTGAAGTGATGACGTCCTGTAATTCTTGTATGTACTGATAGAATTTGTCTTTCATTATTATTTTTTAAAACGCAAAACTAAATAGCCTATTGTTGCTGCTATTACCGAACCTATAAGGATTCCAATTTTTGCAGAATCAATGTATTTGGGGCTTTCCATAAAAGCAAGGCTGGCAATAAAAATAGCCATAGTGAAACCTATTCCGGCTAAAAAGGATACACCAATAATTTGTTGGTTACTAATGTCTGGCGGAATTTCAATAAGTTTAAATTTTTTGGCCATAAAAACGATTGACGATATGCCAATACTTTTTCCCAATACTAAACATATCGCAATATTGGTTACTAAGTTGATTTCTATATTCATGTTGGTGTTAATGGCAACCCCAGCATTGGCTAGCGCAAATATCGGAATTATAAAATAGGCTACCCAATCGTGCAAGTTATGCTCTAAATGCTGTAATGGCGATTGGTATTTGTTGGTCCAATCCTCTAAGTTGTCAATCTCACGAATTTGTTCTTTCGATAAAATGGGTTTTTCTAAAATGCTGGCAGCTTTTATGTTATTGGTGATGTTTACTAAGTTGTCGATAAACTGTGGGGTTTTTATTTTCTGGCGAATAGGCACAGAAAAAGCTAATAAAATACCTGCTAAAGTGGGATGAATACCCGATTTTAAAAACAATGTCCAAATGATAATACCCAAAAATACCATGACAAATTTAGAGAAGTAACCGCGGTACGACAGAAAATAGAGCGCCGCCAATAAAATAAAAGCAGCTATTAACATGGTTGTTTGGATGTTGCTGCTATAAAAGATTGCAATAACAAGTACGGCACCTAAATCGTCTACAATAGCAAAGGCCGTTAAAAATATTTTTAGACTTAAAGGGACTCTATTTCCCAAGGCTTTGAGCAACGCCAATGAAAACGCAATATCGGTAGCCATTGAAATACCCCATCCTTTTTGTGTTTGTGGATTTTCGTTCAAAAGGAAAAAGAAAAGAACAGGCATGATAATGCCTCCCAAAGCGCCATAAAGTGGAAAAGCTAATTTTTTCAAAGAGTTGAGTTCGCCAATAAGAAACTCCCGTTTTATTTCTAACCCTATCAAAAAGAAAAAAATGGCCATTAAACCATCGTTAATCCATAAAATCAGCGGTTTGTTCAATTCGAAGTTTTGGCTGGTAAACCCAATTTTGTATTGCCATAGCGACTGATAGCTTTCAGAAAAAGGCGAATTGGCCCATACTAAGGCTAAAATTGTTGCAAAAAGGAGTAGGGTGCCACTAAAACTCTCAATGTTTATAAACTTTTGAAGTGGTGATAATATGAGTTTCTTAACCATAAGGTGTTTTAGGTGTTTTGAGATTCTAAAATTTTAACTGTTTGGCTCGATGCAGCCGTAACAGATAAAGGGAGTACTAAAATAACACCAATTACCGGAACCAGTAAAAATAATATAAAAACAATACCGTTGCCAATGGCCAATCCTCGGTTTTTTCGAACAAACTGTATGCTTTTTTGGTATTTAAAATGACGCTCTAAAGTATAGTCCATATTACCGAATCCGGCATAGTAGGCTTGCACCATGAAGAGCAATACCGTTGAAAAAATATTAACAACAGGTATGAATTTTAATAACAGAATGGGAATGGTAAGTAATAATTCCAGAATTAAGTTCCTGCCGTTTATTTTAATACCGCGCCACAGTTGTTGGGCAAATGATGTATTTCTGTGCGAATGTGAAATATTGCCTGTAAAATGGGCTTCAATTTTTTCGGAAACGGGACTCATAAATGGAGCTGACAGCGCCATGATGATGTGTTTAAAAAGAATAAGGCCAATAACTAAAATTATTAAACCACCAATAAAATTGCTGATGGTTGAAAAGGTTTCTTTGCCCCAGTCCCAAATCCAAATTTTGGAGATGAAATTTCCAATATTGTCTGATAGCCCATAAGCCAACCCAAAAATAATAATCGCAGTTACAAAGCTAATGGCCATGGGTATAGCGAAGTATTTCCAGAGTTTGAGCTTGGAAATTAAACCAAAAGCCCCGAAATAAGCCTTTATGCCTAAAATTATGTTTTTTATCATTTCTATCCTTAGCCCTTTCTACTTCGTCTGTGCTCAGTCCAAGCTCGGAAAGGTGTCTTGTTTTAGATGAAACTTTAGTCACTGCTAAATTATAGCTTTTAGCAATGATTTCTTCCCTTTGGGGAGATTAAGAGGGGCTTTCGTATTCTTTCACCGCATCAATAAAAGCCTTGGCGTGATCCAATGGAATGTTTGGTAAAATACCATGGCCTAAATTTACGATGTATTTGTCTTTACCGAACTCATTGATCATTTGGTGTACCATTTTCTTGATTTCTGAGGGTGGAGACATTAATCGGGCAGGGTCGAAATTACCTTGTAGGGTGATGTTTCCGCCAGTTAAATAACGGGCGTTCCTTGCGGAACACGTCCAATCGACACCCAAAGCAGAGGCGTTACTTTGTGCCATGTCGTGCAATGCAAACCAACACCCTTTACCAAAGGCGATAACAGGGGCATCGTCTTTTAGGGCTTCAATAATTTGGTTGATGTATTGCCATGAAAATTCTTGATAGTCGGTTGGTGATAACATACCGCCCCAAGAATCGAACACCTGTACGGCGTTGCAGCCTGCCTTTACTTTTTCCTTTAAATAAGCAATGGTGGTGTCGGTTATTTTTTGAAGCAGTTTGTGTGCCGCTACTGGGTTAGTGAAACAAAATTCTTTGGCTTTATCGAAGGTTTTGCTGCCTTGTCCCTGTACACAATAGCACAAAATGGTCCATGGTGAACCCGCAAAACCAATCAACGGAATTTCGTCATTTAGCAATTCCTTGGTGGCTTTAATGGCTTGGTAAACATAATCCAATTCAATTTTCACATCGGGCACCACTACGTTTTCAACATCTGCTGGTGTACGTACGGGATTGGGCAAATATGGACCGAAATTGGGTTTCATTTGAACCTCAATATTCATCGCTTGCGGAATTACCAAAATATCACTGAACAAAATAGCAGCATCCATACCGTAACGGCGGATGGGCTGTACGGTTATTTCACTGGCTAATTCTGGTGTGCGGCAACGGGTAAAGAAATCGTATTTCTCACGGATGGCCATAAACTCTGGCAAATAACGCCCAGCTTGTCGCATCATCCATACTGGTGGACGCTTTACGGTCTCTCCTTTTAATGCTCGTAAAAATAAATCGTTCTTAATCATAGTATTCGGTTGTCATTGCGAATCACGTTTTTTTTTTCGTGATGTGGCAATCTGTTCAATTTAAAAGATTACTTCAGTCATTCTTTCCCTCGTAATGACGTTACAAGTTTATGTGTAATATTCATTCACCAACTCAATAACGCTTTCCACGGTGGGCACTTTGGCTATTCTCACGTCGTTAAAATGCTTTCGGGCTTCTTTGGCTGTAGTCTCGCCAATACAAAAGGCAATCACTTCGTTGTTATTTTTTTGCGTAAAACATTCAACCGTTGATGGGCTGTAAAACATTACGCCTTCAACCGTCTCATCTACTTTTTGTCCGTCGTATTTGGTTTGGTAGGCCTCAATTTCATTGACTTTTATATGGTTTTCCTCTAAAACAGCGGGCAACGTATCAAGTCTTAAATCACTACAAAAATAGGTGACTTCAGTGCCTTCAATAAATTCAACAAGATATTTGGCCAGATGTTCAGCGTTTTTTTCAACGTGGGTTACCTTTCCAATTTTCTTTTCAATAAGGCGTTTGGTTCTTCGGCCTACACAATAGATGTTTTTGAATTGCAGTTCGGTGGCCGAAAAATTGGTCGTCAACGCTTCCACCGCATTCTTACTGGTAATAATTACGTTTTGTATTTCATTCCTAAGAAAACGTGGATGGATGCGGTTTAAACTGATTTTTATAAAATCGGTGCTTTCGGCAACTACTTTTTCATTAAACAGTAAACGTTGGTCTTCGGTGAGCGATTTGGTTGAGAAAACGTTGGTTTTTTTCGTAGCGTTTTTAATGTTGTCCATTAAACGCTTTCCGCCGCGTTCAATCACAAAATCAGCACAAAATTGTGCCATATCGTTGTGTTCGCCCAGCTTTTTAACTCGGGTCACATCAATGCGTTTCGAGCCGTCTTCGCTAAGCAATACGCCTTTAAAGTGCACTTCTTCATCTTTAATGTAGGCCAATGCACCAATGGGGGCGGTGCAGCCACCTTCCAGTTTGTTTAAAAACTGGCGTTCAATGGTGGTGCAAATTTCGGTTTCCTCGTGGTTGAGTTCGGCGCAGGCAGATTTCACAAATTCATCCTCATCTAATGCGGTTATCATAATCGCACCTTGGGCGGGTGCGGGAATCATCCAATCTAAATTGATGGATTCTTCAGGACGAATGCCAATACGACCAATTCCAGCAGCGGCAAAAATAGCACCGTTCCATTCGTTGTCCTTTAATTTCTGAAGTCGGGAATTAACGTTTCCCCGCAGATCTACAATAGTATGCGATGGAAAACGGTTTAGCCACTGTGCACGTCGCCGCAAACTACCCGTGGCTACAACGGCCTCTTTAGCGCCCAAAAACTCTTCATTGTTCTTAAAAACCAATGTATCGTTTACATTGCCTCGTTTTAAAACGGCCACTTGTACGATGCCTTTTGGTAATAAAGTGGGTACATCTTTTAGAGAATGCACGGCAATATCAATGTCGTGGTTTAGCATAGCAATATCGAGGGTGCGGGTAAAAATGCCCGTGATGCCCATTTCGTAAAGGGGTTTGTCGAGAACAATGTCGCCCGTTGATTTTACGGGAACCAATTCGGTTTTATGTCCTAAATGTTCAAGTTGCTTTTGTACGGTTTTGGCTTGCCAAAGTGCTAATTCACTATCGCGTGTGCCAATTCTAATGGTTTTAGACATTTGCTTTGGGAGATTCTTCTAACTGAAACACTTTTTTAATAAGTTCGAGGCTATCGTCCGTCGAAATGTTGTCATCTTTTAGATGATGCGCAAAGTGATTGGTTATTTTTTGAATGATGTTATTGCTGATTAACGCCGCTTGAGCTTCATTGAAATCGGCATTTTTTCGGCGTTGGGTATCTAATTCTGCGGCTGCAAAATCAGAGAGCTTATGTTTTAAGGCTTTAATGGTTGGAGCAAATTTGCGGGTTTCCAACCAACTGTTGAATTCGGCTTTTACCTCTTCAATAATGGCTTCGGCTGAAGGAATATGTTGCTTTCTGGCCTCTAATGTTTCGTCTGTAATCTTCGAAAGATAATCCAAATGTATCAACTGCACGTTGTCCAATTCCTTAACATTGCTGTCCACATTTTTGGGGATGGACAAATCTAAAATCAATAGTGGTTTTTTAGACTGAATTAAATGCTTGTCGATGGTTGGGCGTTGCGCACCGGTAGCGACAATCAGGATGTCCGATTGATTGATTTCCTCCTGCAAATTGGCATAATCCTTAACCAATAAATTGAACTTTCCGCCAATTCTTTCGGCTTTGTCCTTTGTTCGGTTAATTAGGGTAATATGCTCGTTTTTGGTGTGTTTTACCAAATTTTCGCAGGTATTTCGGCCAATTTTTCCAGTTCCAAAAAGAAGGATGTTTTTATTGGCCACATCATCCACGGAATTTAAAATATACTGCACCGATGCAAAAGACACCGATGTAGCGCCAGAAGAAATGTCGGTTTCGGTTTTAATGCGCTTACTGGCTTGTATTACAGCGTTTACCAAACGCTCTGTGAAATGGTTGAGTAAGCCATGTTTACGCGATAGTTTGGCGCTGGTTTTTAACTGGCTGATAATTTCAAAATCACCCAAAATCTGGCTATCCAAACCAGAGCCTACACGAAACATATGGGCAATGGCCTCTTTGTTTTTGTAAACGTAGGCCACTTTTTGAAACTCGTCAACCGTGCCATTGGTATTGTCGCAAAGCAACTGTATCAATTGAAAAGGATGTTGCGCAAAACCGTAGATTTCGGTACGGTTACAGGTAGAAGTTACCACCAAACTTTCAATATCATTTTCTTTAGCTTGAGCAAGCAGAACTTGTTTGGATTCGTCGTCCAAACTAAAACGGCCACGAATATCTGCATCGGCTTTTTTATAACTTAAACCAATGGCATAAAAATAATGACTACGTGATATGTTGTACTTCTGCATGCTAATACCTGAAATGTGAAGCAAAAATATAGCGATGGGTTTGAAAAAAATAACGCTAAAAGAACTTTTAATATCGTTTGTGGTTTTTTAGTCGCGTTTTTTCATAAAACCTGATAAATATCATATTTTTGTAAGGTATTCGGCAGTTTTTGAATATTCAGTTTAGAATCAATCTAAATAATGGAGCTATGAATAAAGGTTTTGAAAAAGAAGAAAGTATCGCTAAAAGTTCATTTGAGGAAACGAAAATAGAAGCAGGGTTTATGGTTTTGGCCTATAAAAACGAAGCTAGTGAAGTTCAAAGTCTTGCTAAAGAGATAGATAGCGATTACATTCAGTTTCATTTTTGCATAAAAGGTTCTGGGCAGTTTATTTTTAACGAAGGCCGTTACCGATTAAACATTCTTGAAGAAAACTCGTTGTTGTTGTATAATCCACAGCGCGATTTGCCCATAAATTTAGAGGTCAATCCGCACTCTTGGGTGGTTTCCATTTTAATTTCCATTAAAAAATTCCATGGATTGTTCTCTCAAGAGGCCGATTATATCACTTTTTTAAGTGAAGACAACCGCGATAAAAAATACTATAAAGACGGGGTTATTTCGCCATCTATGGCCATTGTGCTCAATCAAATTATCAATTACAACCTCAATGCATCCATAAAGCCTTTGTATTTTAAAGGGAAGGCCTACGAGTTGTTGAGTTTGTATTTTAATAGAAGTGAAGATGCCGATGTAGAGCAATGTCCGTTTTTGGTGGATGAAACCAACGTGATAAAAATCAGGAAAGCGAAAGATATTATTGTGTCCCGTATGGCCGAGCCACCCAGTTTACAGGAGTTAGCAGATGAAATTGGCCTGAGTCTTAAAAAACTGAAGGAAGGATTCAAGCAAATTTATGGCGATTCAGTTTTTAGTTTTTTATTCGACTATAAAATGGAAGTGGCCCGAAAGTTATTGGAATCGGGCGAAAATAATGTGAATGAAGTGGGGCATAAAGTGGGTTATAGCACCTCAAGCCATTTTATTTCAGCTTTTAAAAAGAAATACGGCACTACGCCAAAAAAATATATTATGTCGTTAAATTAGCAAACGGAAATAAAACCAATCCCCAATGAAATATTTAAGCCCAGAAATTGAAGCTTTGTCAAAGCAATATGGCAGTCAAAACACAAAATCATTGGCACGAACCAATGTGTCTTGTGGAATTTTTCAAGATTGCGATTATAACGAAGAACGCCCAGAATTGTATCACCAACAAATTTTGGAGAATAAAACAAAGAATAAATGAAGCATCTTTTAATCGCTATTTTTGCCCTGCAGTTATTGGTATCCTGCAAAAGCCAAGAACATGTTTTGGTGTTTTCAAAAACGGAAGGTTTTCGGCATAAATCCATAGAACCGGGAGTAGCTACTGTTCAAAAACTAGGCGAGGAAAACCATTTTAAAGTGACTCATACCGAAAATTCGAATGTATTTTCAAAAAAAGGATTGAAACCATTCGATTTGGTGATTTTTTTGAACACCACAGGCGATGTTTTGAATGCCGAACAAGAGGAATCTTTCAAAAAATACATCAATAACGGCGGAAGTTTTGCGGGGGTTCATGCTGCCACTGATACCGAATTCGAATGGCCCTGGTACGGCAAGTTAGTGGGCGCTTATTTTTTAAATCATCCCAAACAGTGCGAAGCCCATATAAATGTGGTGAATGATAGGCATGAGTCAACTAAACATTTAAAAAATCCTTGGGTACATTTTGATGAGTGGTATAATTTTAAGAATATTAGCCCCGATTTGGAAGTGCTTTTAACCTTGGACGAGTCGAGTTACGAAGGCGGGAAAAACGGCGATTATCACCCTATTTCCTGGTGCCAGGAATATGATGGTGGGCGCATGTTTTATACTGGTTTGGGGCACACCGTTAAGGCGTATTCCAACCCAGAATTTAAACAGCATTTGTTAGGCGGTATTTTGTATTGCTTAAAAAGAAAACAATAAAATGAACACATGAAAAAAGGAATTCTACTGGTCAATTTAGGATCGCCCGATAGCCCGACCCCCAAAGATGTTAAAAAATATTTGGGTGAATTTTTAATGGACGAACGTGTGATTGATATTCCTCTCGTGGCCAGAGCTGCTTTAGTTAAAGGCATTATTTTAAAAACCCGCCCTAAGCAATCGGCAGCGGCATATCAAAAAATATGGTGGCCAGAAGGGTCGCCGCTTATCGTGATTTCTGAAAGACTTCAAAATAAAATACAAAAACAGGTGGATGTGCCCGTGGCTTTGGCCATGCGTTATGGTAGTATGACCATTAAAAAAGGGCTTCAGGAATTGGTTGATAAAGGCGTTGAGGAAGTTTTGCTGTTTCCTTTATACCCGCAGTTTGCCATGGCGACCACCGAAACCATTCTCGTTTTGGCCGAAGAACTTCGAAAAGCACATTTTCCGCAGTTAAAAATAGAATCGGTACCCGCGTTTTACAATAAGCCCGATTATATTGAAGTGTTGTCAGATTCCATAAAGCAGCATCTGAAAGACAAAAAATATGAGCACTTATTGTTTTCATACCATGGTGTCCCAGAACGGCACATCCGAAAAAGTGATGTCACCAAATCGCATTGCAAAATGGACGGCAGTTGTTGTGTTACACCAAGCAAGGCGCACGAGTTTTGCTACCGCCACCAATGTTTGGAGGTGACCCGTTTGGTGGCAGAGAAGCTTCAGTTAAAAGAAGGTACATATTCCACGTCATTTCAATCCCGATTAGGGTTCGACCCGTGGTTATTGCCTTATACCGACAGAACCATAGAACGTTTGGGTAAACAGGGTGTGAAAAATATGGCCATTGTCACCCCAGCGTTTGTGAGCGATTGTTTGGAAACTTTGGAAGAAATAGCCATGGAAGGTCAGGAAATTTTTCATGAAATGGGCGGAAAGGAATACACCACCGTGCCGTGTTTAAATGACGATAAAGCCTTTGTGGATTTACTCTCGAAGTGGATCAACGAATGGGCTACATCTGATGTTGAGGTAGGTTAATGGCAAAAATTTCGTCGCAGGATTTAGGTACAGAGCCCATAGGCAAACTGCTTATAAAGCAAGCAGTTCCAGCATCCATCGGTATTTTGGTGATGTCGCTCAACATTCTGGTCGATACTATTTTTGTAGGTAATTGGATTGGTTCTGTGGCGATTGCTGCCATTAATGTGGTGCTCCCCGTGTCGTTTTTCATTGCGGCCTTGGGTATGAGTATCGGTGTTGGCGGTTCGTCCATCATCTCACGGGCACTTGGTGCCGAAAATAAGAACAAAGCCTTAAAAACTTTCGGAAACCAAATTACCCTCACTTTGTTGCTAACCGTTGTAATGGTTGTTGTGGGCTTGTGGTTTGTTGATGGCATTATTCCTGCTTTTGGAGGAAAAGGTGCTATTTTAGAACCTGCGAAAATTTATTATACCATTGTGCTTTATGGCGTGCCTTTTTTGGCGTTGTGCATGATGGGTAATACCGTGATTCGGGCAGAGGGCAAACCGAAATTTGCCATGTATGCCATGATGATTCCGTCGGTATCGAACCTATTACTCGATTACTTTTTTATCAATGTTTTTGATTGGGGCATGCAAGGTGCCGCTTGGGCAACAACGGGTTCGTATTTGCTGTGTTTTGCATTTATTTTATGGTTCTTTCTCTCAAAACATTCAGAGTTGAAAATTAATTATTCTCATTTTGGGTTGGACAGACCTATCGTTAAGGAAATAAGCTCGTTGGGGTTTGTAACCTTGGCGAGGCAAGCCGTGGTGAGTATCACCTATCTGTTTATGAACAATATTCTGTTCAATTTAGGTGGTGAAACCTCGGTAACTGCCTATGCCATTGTAGGGCGCATGCTTATGTTCGCACTATTTCCTGTTTACGGTATTACCCAGGGTTTTTTGCCCATTGCTGGATTCAATTATGGGGCACTAAAGTATAGTAGGGTAAGGCTAACCATTAATACCGCTATAAAATATGCAGCCGGATTGGCTACCATAATATTTATTTTACTCATGATTTATCCTGAGGCCATTACCAAATTATTTACCGATGATGCCGAAGTGCTTAAAGAAACACCGCCTGCCATGCGTTGGGTATTTGCCGCAACACCCATTATAGCTTGGCAACTTATCGGCGCGGCCTACTTTCAGGCTATTGGGAAGGCCAAGGAAGCATTGTTGCTTACGTTGTGTCGGCAAGGTTTTTTCTTTATCCCACTTATTTTAATACTGCCTTTATTTTGGGGTGAATTGGGGGTTTGGGTGTCCTTTCCCATTTCGGATGTTTTGGCCACTATCGTAACGGGTTATTTTTTAAATCGGGAAATTATTAAGAACTTGAAACCCAAAAATAACACTTCATCCATAAACCAATAGCTATGGAATATTACGCTTACATCAAATCGTTTCATCTTATTTTTGTCATTACTTGGTTTGCCGGGCTATTTTATATTCCGCGGTTGTTCGTTTATCAAATTGAAGCTTTCCATAAGCCATCGCCCGAAAAGGAAATTTTAGGCAAGCAGCTAAAACTTATGGCCAAACGGTTGTGGTACATCATCACTTGGCCATCGGCTATTTTGGCCACTATTTTTGCCATTTGGTTACTGGTTTTACAGCCGTATTGGTTGCAACAGCCGTGGATGCACGTAAAACTCGCATTTGTGGTTTTGCTTATCATTTATCATCTAAAAACCCATCAGTATTTTAAACAGTTGCAAAACGATGTGGTAAAAAAATCTTCCAGTTTTATGCGCATTTGGAACGAGGGCGCAACGTTCATTCTGTTTGCCGTGGTCTTTTTGGTGGTGCTAAAAAGTGCCATCAATTGGGTTTGGGGTATTGTGGGCATTTTTGTTTTGGGTATCCTTATCATGCTGGGTTTCAAAATTTACAAGAACATCAGGGAGAAAAACCCAGAGGCTTAAAAAAATCCAAATCACAAAATTCAAATTCTAAAACCTAAAACCTAATACTTATGCTTTGGAATTTGTGTTGTACATTTTGTAATTTGCTGTGGGCTGTTTGGTTTGATTATTGCTATATTTAGGCTTTATTGTTCTGAATGAAGCTAAAAAAACTTTCCTTACGAACCCGTATTTTTCTGGCCATGATTCTGTTGGTAATCTTGGCATCCGTACTCATTTCGGCGGTAGCTATTTATCAGTACAGGGAACAGAGCAGGGATTACCATGAAGGCAGATTAGAGCGTAAGGAGGGCAGCGTTCAGGCCCATATCAAAAGGGTGTTGAATGGACGGCAAAACACTTGGGAAGTAAAAACCGAAAACATTCCACTCATTTTTAAAGAGGAGGTGTATAACATTGCCGATATCCACAAACTGCAGATTAATATTTACGATTTAGAAGGCAGTTTGCTCATCACTTCCAAGGCAGGCCTGCAAACCAGTGCAGCCGATAAATGTATTAGTTCCAGTATTTTAAATGCCATTAACAATACGGTAGAGTTCAATAGTGAAATTGAAGTCGCCCGGCACCGGTACGTGGATAAGCGGGAGGAAAATGGCGAGATCTTTCAATCGTCGTACACCTTTATTTTAGACCAAAAATCGAAACCCTTGGCGATTTTGAATATTCCGTATTTAGAGAAGGACGATTTTCTAGACAAGGAGCTCGAAGAGTTTTTAACCCGTTTGGGATATGCGTTTGCTTTGGTGTTGCTTATGGCCATTGCCATTGCGTTTTTGCTTTCAAAATACATCACCAAATCGTTAAAAACCATCAGCGATAAAATTAATACCACGAGGCTGGAGAAAAGGAACGAAAAAATTGAGGTAGACGATACCAGCGAAGAGATCACCACATTGGTAAACTCGTACAACAGTATGATTGACGAGTTGGAAGAAAGTGCTATACAATTGGCGCGCAGCGAGCGTGAACAAGCCTGGCGCGAAATGGCCAAACAGGTGGCGCACGAAATTAAAAACCCCTTAACGCCCATGAGGCTTACGGTGCAAAATTTCCAACGGAAGTTTAATCCCGAAGATGAAAATATCCATCAAAAGGTGGATGAATACAGTAAAACCCTTATTCAGCAAATCGATACCATGAGCGCTATTGCTTCGGCATTTTCAAACTTTGCCAAAATGCCTGCCCAACAAAATGAAACCCTTAACGTGGTGAAAATTGTTAAATTAGCCTTAGATATTTTTAATGAAGACTATATCGTTTTTAGTGCCAATACCGATGAGGTCATCGCCAAGCTCGATAGGTCGCAACTTATTCGTGTGGTCACCAATTTGGTGAAGAATGCCATCCAGGCTATACCAAGCCACAAAACACCAAAAATTGAGGTGAGCGTACATGAGGATGGTAACCAAGCGGTGATTACGGTTAGTGACAACGGTATGGGGGTTTCCGAAGAAAATATCGAAAAGGTTTTTGAGCCTAAGTTTACCACTAAAACCAGTGGAATGGGGCTGGGGTTGGCCATGGTGAAAAACATAGTGGAAACCTACAATGGAAGCATCTCGTTTGAAACGGAAAAAGGACAGGGAACCACTTTTACAGTCACTTTTCCAAAGGCATAAACGGCATTTGTCGTCATACTGAACTTGTCTGTACTGAATTTGCGCTTCGGCTGCGCTCAGCGTGACAGTTCAGCATGACGGAGAATTTTATTTTAATTAAAAAACCAAAACCATGAGTTACAATAACATTCTAGTAGAAGAAAAAAATAGTATTGCCACCATAACCATAAACCGACCTAAAAAACTTAACGCCCTAAACCGCGACACCATTCAGGAATTGCGCGAAGCGTTTAAGGAGGCGGATAAAGACAAAAATGTAAAAGTGATTATCGTAACCGGTAGTGGCGAAAAAGCTTTTGTTGCGGGTGCCGACATCAGCGAATTTGCCGATTACAGCGTCGCCGAAGGCAAAAAACTGGCTGCTAACGGACAATCTATTTTATTTGACTTTGTTGAAAATTTATCCACCCCCGTTATTGCAGCCGTTAACGGTTTTGCTTTGGGAGGTGGTTTGGAATTGGCTATGGCGTGCCACTTTCGGGTGGCCAGCGATGATGCGAAATTGGGCTTGCCCGAAGTGAGTTTGGGTGTTATTCCGGGGTATGGCGGTACGCAACGCTTGCCACAGCTTATTGGGAAAGGCCGCGCAATGGAACTTATTATGACTGCCGGAATGATTGATGCCCAACAAGCTTTGACTTTTGGTTTGGTGAATCACGTAACCGCACCAGAGGAATTGCTGCCGCTTTGTGAAAAAATAGCGGGTAAAATTTTAAATAACTCGTCGGTGGCGATTGCATCGGCTATTAAAGCCGTAAACGCCAATTATAAAGATGGTGTAAATGGTTTTGAGGTGGAGATTGAGCAATTTGGAAACAGTTTTGGTACGGCCGATTTTACCGAAGGCACCACTGCATTTTTACAAAAACGAAAGGCTGATTTTCCGGGGGAGTAGTTTTTTAATTGTTTTTCAGTGCTAGCGCTTGTTTGCAACGAGTGCTGCTTTTTTGGGTTTTCACCCGTCGCAGACGGGCGCTAGCGGGGGGGCAAGCGCCAAAGTACCGTAGAGCCCGTTTTTGGGACCCTAACCATGGTATAAAAACAAAAGCCCTTAAAAAGGGCGCTTCTGTATCATGTTTTTATAAAATTATAGGGTTGTGCAACGGTTACCGGTGTTGCCAACAGTTATTTTTTCAGCTCTTCTAATTTTTTAATCTCCCAATCTTTGTTATCATAAAACTTTTTGTTCTTATCATCCCAATCCGTAAAATTTCCCGAATTCAGTGTTTTATGATTCTCTAAAATGACTTTCTTAATTTCTTTTGGTACAATTACTAAAATGTCAAACCTAACCAAATCTTTAAGCTCTAACAGACTTTTGTATGAATTCTTGTCAATTATAGATGCGGAATTCAAATCTAAATGTTTTAGTTTTTTTAGGTTTTCGTAAGGTTTTAAACTTTTAAGCCTCAAATTTTTTGGTGCAAAAGTGTCTCCATTAAGAGAAAGTCCAATTAGAGAAGTTATTTGTCCAATTTTTTCATAATTTTCAACTTTAAAAGAGTTTTCAATTCTTAAATGAGTCAGTTCAATTTTTGCAATCGGCGAAATGTCTTTAAGTTGAGTAAATCTTTCCAATTCTAACCTTTTGAGTTTTGTCAGTTTTAAAATTGGATTTAAGTCAGTTGCCTTTGAACTGTCAATTATTAAGTGAATAAGATTTGGTAAGTCACAAAAAATATCAAGAAACTCTTGATTAATTCCACAAGCGATAGAAATCCGCTTTACTTTATTCAAGTTTGGGATTATTTTAATCCATTCGTCTTTTACTCGTTCTTTTTCTTTTTTTCCAGCAACGTGCCATTGAAAAGACAAACTTCCAATTCGAATATTTTCAGAGTTTATTTTCGGATTATCATACTGCTGTATATTCTCATAATCGTAAATATGTTCTGGTGAGAAAAATTGATGATTTTTGTATCTGTCGTTCATTCTAATTGTTGGCAACGGCCCGGCTAAGAAACGTAAGGCTTTCGGAGCGATTACTTGTGCAACGGTTACCGGTGCTGGCAAATCGTTTTTTATTCTTTTCAGAATCCAATTCCGAAAGATTTTTTGTCAGTTATCATTTTTTTCTTTTTTCTAAAACCTAAAATTGTAAAAATCAGCGTGAAAATTGGCAAATAAAAAGGAAGTTTTGAGTTCAAGAAATAATAAACTAAAAAATCCAAAACAATTCCAAATCCGACATACTTAATTAGGTTTCCATTATTATTTCTAAAGTCTCTTTCGGTAGTCAAAAATTGCCCACTTTTAAGCACATATTTACCATAAAAATCGAGTGATGTTTTTTTTCCAGTTGGTAAATCAGTCACTTTAAGTTCATCAATATAATCAGCCATTAAAGTTTTATATTTTTCCGATTCTTTATTGTTGTGGAATTTCAATAACTGATTCGTAATATTCAAAGTGGAATTATAATGAATTTGTTTTTTTATTTCCTCCGTTTCAGATTCAAATAGGTTTATAAATTCCTCTAATTTTTCTTTTAAAGTCTCGTTGCTCATTAATTATCGAGATTTTTTCAAATGTTTGCCAACGGTTTGGCTATGGTTTCGTTGCGTGAAAATCCGCGAGGATTTTCCGCCGTAAACCGAAGATAGCAAAATTGCGAGGACTTTCCGAGAGGAAAGTCAGAAGCAATGAATTATAGCCGTTGTGCCTGTTGCACAAGACTCAAATATAGTTTAAAATTTTCAGATTTGCCTGAAAGTTCTTATTTTTAGGGATGCAAGGCAAAAAGAACTACCAGGAGAAACTGTTCAGCAGTTTCC
>JAUIKY010000039.1 GCA_030430535.1 Bacteroidia bacterium | reverse complement strand
CCGTTAACTGGAGCATAGACGATATTTGCGAGACCATCAACGTGGCGGCCACCTACACGGTAGTCCCTGCCGATGCCATCGCATATACCGCGCCGTCCGACCTCGACGCCCAGTCCTGCGACTATGCCGACCAAAATGAAGTGGATGCCGCTTTCAACGATTGGGTAGCGGCACAGACCGCGGCCTTCGGGATTACGGGAGGGTGCACCCCTGCCCTGACCGATGACGCTGCCAGTGCCAACATCCCGCAACTTTGCGACGGAGGCACCGCTACAGTGACCTGGACAATCACAGATCTTTGCGAGAACATTAGCGTGTCGGCAAATTTTGAACTGACAGCTCCAACGGCGGTTGCTTACAACGAGCCAACTAATTTAGATGTACAGTCCTGCGACTATGCAGACCAAAATGAAGTGGATACAGCTTTCAACGATTGGGTAGCGGCACAGACTGCGGCCATTGCTCCCACAAATGGCTGTAACCCTACATTGACAAACAACAGTTCTTCAACCATTATTCCACAACTATGTGATGGTGGTGCGGCCACCGTAACCTGGACCATTACCGACCTTTGTGAGACCACTATTGAAGTATCTGCCGATTTCGAATTGACAGCTCCAACGCCTGTTTCATACAACCAACCTACAGATTTGGATGTACAGTCCTGTGACTATGCAGACCAAAATGAAGTGGATACCGCTTTCAACAATTGGGTATTGGCACAGACTGCGGCCATTGCGCCCGCAAATGGCTGTAACCCTATTTTAACAAACGACAGTTCATCAGCCACTATTCCACAATTATGTGATGGTGGTACAGCCACCGTGACATGGACCATTACCGACCTTTGCGAGACCACAATTGAAGTGTCTGCCGATTTCGAGTTGACTGCACCAACAACCGTTTCATATAGCGAACCCGCAGATTTGGATGTTGTTTCTTGTAACTTCGAAGACCAAGAAGCGATAAACACTGCTTTTGCCAGTTGGGTTAACGAACAGACTGATGCCATAGCCGTTAGCGGTGGATGTGACACCCAACTATCCAATAACAGCGCATCGGTTACTATCCCACAATATTGTGACGGCGGTTCGGCCACCGTAACCTGGACCATTGCCGACCGTTGCCAGAACATCACGCTCACGGCCGACTTCAGCCTGGAAGCACAACAGAACGTTGAGCACGAAGCGCCCGAAAGCGAAACGGTGAACGCATGCGATTTTTACAGTGACGATCCTGTAGCTGCACAAGAAGCCTTGGACAACGCCATTGCTGAGTGGGTAATCGAACAAACCGAATTGAACGAATCGACCCTGATCGGGGGATGCTCGCCGACCGTGTCGCACAACTTCGCCGACCAGCCACAGAGCATCGACCTGTGTACCGGCGGTGCCATTACCGTGACCTGGAGCATCAACGATTTTTGCCAGGGGCACACGCACGAGGCGACCTACACCGTTGTTGCACCGCAAGCGTTGACTTACGATAATCCACAGGACGATTCATCAACCGCTTCTGAGTTTGACGACCCCGATGCCAACGTGGCTCAGCAGAACCTTGACGACGATATCGCGGCATGGGTAGCGGCACAGAACGATGCCATTGCCAATAGCTTGAACGGCGGGTGTAGCCCAACCGTTACCAACGATTTTACCGACCAGTCCATTTCGTTCTGTAACTCGGGGAGCATCACCATCACATGGACCGTTGAGGACCTGTGTGGCACTACCAACCCAACGGCAACTTATACCTATACTCAACCGGACGGCATCAGTTTCACCAACCCGAGCAGTGAGACCGTAAATACCTGCGACTTCTTCAACGGAGACCCACTGGTGGCACAGAACGGCCTCGACACCGCCATTGCCGATTGGGTAACCGAACAGACCGATATCATAACCAATAGCCTTTCCGGGGGCTCTCCGGAAGTGACGCACGATTACAGCGGGGCGAGCATAGACCTTTGCGGTGGCGGTGGCATCACCGTTAACTGGAGCATAGACGATATTTGCGAGACCATCAACGTGGCGGCCACCTACACGGTAGTCCCTGCCGATGCCATCGCATATACCGCGCCGTCCGACCTCGACGCCCAGTCCTGCGACTATGCAGACCAAAATGAAGTGGATACAGCTTTCAACGATTGGGTAGCGGCACAGACCGCGGCCTTCGGGATTGCGGGAGGGTGCACCCCTGCCCTGACCGATGACGCCGCCAGTGCCACCATCCCGCAACTTTGCGACGGAGGCACCGCTACAGTGACCTGGACCATAGCGGACCTTTGCGAGACCATCAACGTATCGGCTGATTTTACAATAACCCCAACGGCTACTGCAACGTTTACCAATCCTGCTGACGATACTTCAGATGCCTGTGAATTTGGTACGGATGATTTAGTAAGTGCGCAACAAAATTTAGATGCAGATTTATTGACTTGGGTAAACATTCAAACCCAAAATATTAACGATAGCTTTTCTGGAGGTTGTTCTCCAACGGTTTCCAACGATTTTGAAAATCAAACTATCGATTTCTGTACCGGTGGTTCTATTACGGTTAACTGGGAAATCTCCGATTTATGTGATACCATCAATGTTAGTGCTACTTACACCTATACGGCGCCACAGGCTCCAGCTTTTGTTCAAAATCTTCCGACTGACATAACCGTTGAATGCGATGCCGTGCCTACTGCAGATGCATTAACAGCTTCAAATTCTTGCGGTGTTATCGATGTAACATATACAGAAGACAGAACCGATGGCGATTGTCCAAGCACTTATACGCTTTTAAGAACTTGGAGCGCAACTAATATATGTGGTGTTACTACAACACACCAGCAAACCATTACCGTACAAGATACTACGCCCCCAGTGCTTACTTTGCCAGATAACGTAACCGCAGAGTGTAGTGACGATTTAACACCAATAGCTTTCGGCGAAGCTACTGCAACCGATAATTGTGACGCAAATCCTATTATTACTTATGAAGACAACATCACCAATGGTGCTTGTCCTGGTGATTATACCATAACCCGTACATGGATGGCGACCGATGCCTGCGGAAATGTAGCTACTGCCGATCAAACCATTTCTACATCTGATACTACAGCACCGGTGTTCGATCAAACGAATCTTCCCGGAAATGTAGTGGTTGAATGTACTGGTGTGCCAGAACCAGAAGTATTAACCGCAACCGACAATTGTGGCTCTGCTGTGGTTACTGTTGAAGACGTAAGAACCGACGGAAACTGTCCTGGAAATTACGTTATTACGAGATCATACACCGCTACTGACGAATGTGGAATTACCAACACCCACGTTCAAACCATTACGGTACAGGACACCACGCCACCAGTGTTTGTTGAAGATTTTCCTTTAGCAAGAATTGTGGTAGAGTGCGATGCCATTCCAGCACCTGAAACCTTAACGGCTACTGATACTTGTGGTTCGGCTACAGTTTCAGTAAGCGATACAAGAACCGATGGTACTTGTCCTAATAGTTACACTTTGGCTCGTACTTGGACGGCAGAAGACGAGTGTGGGTTAACAACAACATTCACACAAATCATAACCGTTCAGGATACTACACCGCCAACTTTTGTGGAAACTTTACCAAGAGACATTACGGTAGAATGCGACGCCATTCCAGATGTTGCTTCTATCACCGCAACTGATAATTGTGGCGATGCCATAGTAACTGTAAACGATGTAAGAACCGATGGCAGTTGTCCAAACAGCTATACCATTGCACGTACTTATACAGCAACAGATGAGTGTGATTTAACAACCACACACACACAAATCATTACGGTGCAAGATACGACTGCTCCTGTGCCTACAACGGCTTATGAAGAAACCATAAACACCAGTTGTATTGATATTCAGGCTGCGCCAGAATTAGAGTTTGCCGATAACTGTTCAACCAACGTTATTGTAGAATTTGAAGAAACCAGTACATTCGAAGAAGGCGTTTTTGCAGATTATCAAGTAATAAGAACTTGGACGGTACGTGATGCTTGTAGCAACGAGGCTGTTTATACACAAACAGTAAATGTGACTTTAGATGAAATCTATACCGAAGTTAACGCGCAAGATCGATGTTTTGATGACGGTCAGGTAAACTTAAGAGGTTTCCTTTCAGAAAGTGTAACCTCTGGAACTTGGGAAATTATTGAAGGTAACCCAATAGCCACTATTGAAGGAGATATTTTCGACCCGACAAATTTAGAGGATGCTTATACCGAAGAGTTCAACCCGAATACAGAGGGCATTACCTATGTATTGCGATTCACCGGGTTTGAAGACGGCTGTATGAACGTTACCGACGTGACCATGGTTATTGATGCCAAATGTAAAGTATTACCATGTGGCGAAAGCGATGTGATCATTTCAAAAGCCATTACTCCAAATGGAGACGGTTTCAATGATACTTTTGACATTGCAGGTATAGACCTTTGTGGTTTTGTTGCCGAAGTGAAGATATTTAACCGTTGGGGTGCTCTTGTGTATGAATCTAACAATTACACTTTGGGTAGCATTAAAACCTCTGGATCTAAAGGTGATTGGGACGGAAGCTCTCCAAGTTCATCCTTTGGAAGCGCTGGTAAATTACCAAACGGTACGTATTATTACATTATCAATTTAAGAGACAGTGGACTGAGTCCATTAACAGGCCCCATATATTTAGGAACCAAATAACATTAACCTATGAAATGAACCTTAACGGTATTTCGAAATTTAGCCGAAATGGTTGTTATGGTGAATGACATCTGAAAAATCAAGAACGTAAAATTTAAACAGATGAAATTTATTAAAACTAATATAATTGTTATTGCACTGTTTAGCTGTGTTTTTTCAGTGGCGCAACAGCTACCGCAATTTACTCAGTATATGTACAATACCATCTCTATAAACCCTGCTTATGCCGGCAGTAGAGAAGCGCTTAGTATTGTTGGTTTGCACCGTAGCCAATGGGTTGGTTTTAAGGGCGGGCCAATAACACAAACCTTGTCTATCCATACCCCCTTAAGAAACGATAGAATTGGCTTGGGATTGTCATTCATTGAAGACGATTTAGGTCCTCAAAACTTTTCATATTTATATGGTGATTTTTCATATTCTATTCCTACAGGATGGGATGGAAATCTAGCATTTGGATTAAAGGCAGGGTTTACCCACTTTAGCTTTGATACCGATTTCCGTTTAGATGAAGCGAACCAAAACGACCCTCTTATTTATGGAACATCAGACAGGTGGTCTCCAAATATAGGAGCAGGTGTTTATTGGAGTAATGACCGTATTTATGCTGGATTATCAGCACCAAGAATCTTGAACAACGATTTGAATAACGAAAACGAATTTGAAGCCTTAGAGCGTATAAGTTACTACTTTACTGTAGGTTGTGTTATCGATTTAAGTCAATACATCAAATTTAAGCCTGCCGGTTTAATAAAGGCTACAAACGGTGCGCCAGTTTCTTACGATCTTACTGCTAATTTTCTTTTCAATGAAAAATTCTGGTTGGGTGCTTCGTACAGAATTAACGAATACACAGCGGCCATTGGTGGCATAGCAGATTTTCAGGTATCGAGACAATTACGCATAGGTTATGCTTATGAAAAACCTATTTCAGAAATTGCCGATTACACTACGGGAACCCATGAAATTTTATTGATTTATGAATTTAAATTCATAAGCTCAAAACTCAAGTCTCCAAGATATTTCTAATACTAATTATCTATGAATCGTAAAAATTACATATTAGTTGGTATCGGAATCTTAATGAGCATTTCGGTGTTTTCACAACAAGGAAAACAAAAAAGAGCCGATACCCTGTTCAACAAATTTTCGTTTGTAAAGGCTGCCAAAGTTTATACCGAACTGGTTCAAAACAATTACAACCGTGATTATGCTACCAGAAAACTGGCCGATTGTTATGCCCTTTTAAGAGACCCCAGAAACGCCTCTCGATACTACAAAAGCGTGGTAAAACAGAAAAACGTACCTGTTGAATATTATTATAAATATGCCCAATCATTGCGAGGCATGAAAAAATACGACGAGTCGCAAATCTGGCTCCAACGGTTTAAGGATTCCGGTGGTGTTGTAGATGCCGACGATTTTTCAAAAGACATTAATTTTATCACCAGTGTATTTGGTGCCAAACAGCAGTATTTTTTAGACCGTGTTCGGTTCAATTCCAAATACAGCGATTTTGGCGCTTTCGAGCATAATGGAAAAGTATACTTTGCCTCTTCACGAGATGAAGGCGTGGCCATAAAACGTGTTTATGGTTGGAATGAACAACCTTTCCTTGATGTTTATGTGGCCGAAGCCGGAACCAGACGAAATGTTGACCATACCGCCAAACTAAAAGGCGACGTTAATTCCATTTACCATGATGGCCCAGTTACCATCACCAAAGATGGGAAAACCATGTATTTTTCCCGAAATAATTTTAAGGACGATATTGAGGTGAAAAGCAAGGGCGGACTCACCAACATGAAAATCTATCGGGCTACTTTAGTCGATAGCGTTTGGACCAACATTGAAGACTTGCCCATAAACGGTGATAATTTTTCAACCCAGCACGCGGCTTTGAATAAAGACGACAGTAAACTTTATTTTGCTTCAGACCGCCCCGGTTCTATCGGTGGATCGGATATTTGGGTAGTAGATATTTTCCCTGATGGCACTTTAAGGAATTTACAAAATCTTGGTGATGTGGTAAACACTAAAGGCGCTGAAGGCTTTCCGTTTATCAATAATGAAGATATTTTATTCTTTTCATCTGATGGGCATACGGGGCTTGGTATGCTTGATATTTTTGCCAGCATTAAAGATGAGGAAGACGAATCGAAAATTGTCGATGTTATCAATCTCGGCATTCCTGTAAATTCGAATAGTGATGATTTTGCATTTACCATGAACCCCAATGGCATAACGGGCTATTTTGCTTCCAACAGACGTGGAGGCCGTGGCAGCGACGATATTTATGCCTATCACAGAGAACCTGTTTTACATGTTGAGGGCGTGGTTACCGATGCCATTAATTCCAACCCCATTGAAGGTGCAAAAATTACGCTTTACGACGATAACGATCAGCAAGTGGCCTATATGGAAACTGATGAAAACGGTTATTATCAAATCAATATAGATCGAAACAGAGACTATAAAATCGTGGCCAGTCAAGACCAATATATTGACGATTACCGAAAGTTCACTTCCAAAAACATTCAAACCGAGCTTATAACCATCAACGCTAACTTATTACTGAACCCTGTTCAGGATGTTGTAAAACTGGCCAAACTGGATTTGAACACCATCTATTTTGATTTCGACAAGCATACCATCAGAAAAGATGCCGCTGTTGAATTGGATAAAATTGTTAGCTTGATGAAAAACGATTATCCAGAAATGGTTATCCGTATTGAATCGCATACCGATTCACGAGGAAAATTGTCTTACAATGATAAATTATCAATAGACAGAGCCAATGCTACCTACGAATATTTAATATCGAAAGGCATTGCGCCAGAACGTATAACAGAACACCAAGGTTTTGGTGAACGTAGATTAACCAACGGTTGCGAAGATGGTGTAAACTGTGAGGAAGAACAACATCAAAAAAACAGACGTACCCAATTTATTGTGGTTAAAATGGAATAAAACTTCACAGCCTTTATGATAAAACCACATATCGCATAAGATTTTTTAATTAAAAAAGTCCCCATGAAATTAAAAAACTACATATTAACCTGCTGTTTAGTGTTATTGGCTTTAAACATAAATGCCCAAGAAAGCACGTTAAAAAAAGCCGATAGCAAATTCAATAAATATGCCTTTGTAGATGCCGCAAACACCTATAAACAGCTTATTGAAAAAGGCTATCAAACAGATTACGCCACTAGGAAATTGGGCGATTGCTACGCTTATATGCGAAGTCCTGAAAAGGCCGTTGTAAATTACGAAAAGGCCGTTCAACAAGAAAATGTACCTGTAGATTATTATTATAAGTATGCCCAAGCGCTTCGAGGCATAAAAGACTATAAAGAGTCCAGAGTGTGGTTGGAAAAATTTTATAATGCTGGTGGAACCATAAATGAAAGCTTATACCGTAAAGATGGAGAGTTTCTGAATTCCATTTTTAATGCCGAGCATCAATATTTTCTTGAAGACGTCAATTTTAATTCGAAACTAAGCGAATTCGGTGCCTATGAAAATAACGGCAGTTTGTATTTTGTTTCTTCACGTGACGAAGGTGTGGCCATAAAACGCAAATATGCCTGGAACAAAGAACCCTTTTTAGATGTTTACGTCGCCGATAAAAACGCCTTGGATACCATTAAAATAGACCATACCCATAAATTAAAAGGAAAAGTCAACTCGGTTTACCACGATGGCCCAGTAACCATCACCAAAGATGGTAAAACCATGTATTTCTCGAGAACCAATTTTATAAAAAACACCTTAAGTCGGGACAATTCGGGCATTTCAAGTCTTAAAATTTATAAAGCGACTTTAGTTGATGACTCTTGGACAAATATTGAGGAACTAGCTTTTAACGATAACAGCTATTCTAATGGGCATCCAGCTTTAAGCGCCGATGGAACCAAACTATATTTTGCTTCCAATAGACCTGGTGGATTTGGAGGCACCGACCTGTATTATGTTGATATTAACAATGACGGTACTTTCGGGAAACCCCAAAATTTAGGAAATACTGTAAATACCACCAAAAACGAACGTTTTCCGTTTGTTAACAATGAAGGAACGCTTTTCTTTTCTTCTGATGGCCACCACGGGTTAGGCTTGCTGGATATTTTCGTTGCCGTTACCGATGAGAACAATAGCTTTGTTAACGTGGTTAATCTCGGTGTTCCGGTGAACTCCAGCAAAGACGATTTCTCCTTTTTTATTAATGACGATGGTACTTCGGGCTATTTTGCATCAAATAGAAATGGTGGGCTGGGTAGCGACGACATTTATGCGTTTAGTAGAAAATCGCGCATAAAACTGGAAGGTACCATTTATGATGCGGAAAACAATGTTCCGATAGCCAATGCAGTGGTAACTTTAATGGATGCTAACGGAAAAGAGATTGCATCGTTTCCAACGGATGAAAATGGAAATTATGAGATCAACATTAATCGGGACACTGATTATGTAGTAAACATTTCAAAAGAAGGTTACTTAAACAAAACCACTCCAGTAAGTTCGAAAGGGTTGGCACCATCGGTTAAAAGCCTTACTGTTGACTTTTCTTTACAGCCAACCGCTAAACCCGAAAAAGAAGAACCCATTAGCGACCTTGGCCCTATTTACTTTAACTTCGACAGTGCAAGCATTAGAAATGAAGATACTGCCGAGTTAGATCGTATTGTTGATTTGATGCAAACTAAGTACCCCGATATGACTATTGAAATCCAATCGCATTCCGATTCGAGAGGGCCTTCAGCATATAATTTAGTACTATCAGAAAAACGAGCCAAATCAACTTATGATTATTTAATATCAAAAGGCATTAGTGCAGATAGAATTATGGCTTACAAGGGCTATGGCGAGAGCAAGTTAGTTAATGATTGTGATGGTACTGTTAAATGTTCAGAAAAGCAACATGCACTAAACAGGCGAACCAATTTTATAGTCATAAAGATTAAATAAAATTTCAACAACAAACCCCGGTTATTCCGGGGTTATTTTTTGTACAATTTTAACTAAGTTTTTTTAAAATCAATATTTTACTTAAAAGCATCAATAGCTTCATTTTGTTTTTGCTAAAATGACTTTATGGAATCAAAACACAAAATACCCCAACATATTAGAAAAGAAGTAAAAACGGCGCTGAGATATTTTCCCGAACTGAATGACGTTCCTATTGAATTTAAATTCAAAAGGAATATCAAAAAATCGACGATGCAAGCGCAGCCTAAATTTACTAGTTTTTTCAAATCGAGAAAACACAGAAGTTACGTTATTCTAATTAGTGAAACTTTTAAGATTTCTGGCACCACCTTTCTTACCGAAAATATTCCTGCTGATATATTTATAGGTTGGATTGGGCACGAATTGGGCCACATCATGGATTACCAAAACAGGAGTAATATCAACCTCATTGTGTTTGGTATAAAATACTTAGTTTCCGAAAAACATATTGTAGAGGCCGAACGTGCTGCCGACACCTATGCGGTACAACATGGTATGGGCGATTATATATTGAAAACAAAAAACTTTATACTCAATCATGCCGACATCACCCCTATTTACAAAGCACGCATTAAAAAATATTATTTATCACCAGAAGAAATTATGGAATTGGTAAATAACCAAGAGGTTGTACCTCCTGTTTAGCCTTGGTTTGTAAAAGCTTCCCATTCGGCAAATTTTTGTTCTTTCATCACACGTTCCATTTTTACTTGTCCGCCTTTTTTCTTGTTTTTGGCATTCCATTCATAAAAAAGCTTTGGGCTCACCAATCTTACTTTCACCCCTTTAAGTGCTTTGCTACGGGCAACCTTATAGTTTTTATTGGCTTCTTTTAATGTATCATCTAAAGTTTGGGCTACTTTTTCTGCATTCAAATTTTGGTTTTCCGTACCCAAATACCAAAAATGGTAAAATTCGCCATCGTCACCCCGTTTGGCACAAATAGTATATTCAGGGATTTTAGTTGAAAACTGTTCTTCCAAAACCCGCATGGCATCGTCCATTTTATTTACCGACAATTGCGAACCCACCGTATTTAAAAAGAATTTGGTTCGTCCTGTTATTTTTATTTCAGCACGTTCAATATTGGTAAATTCAATGGTATCGCCAATAATGTAACGCCATGCCCCACTAACCGTACTAATAATGAGCACATAGTCTTTATTGAGCTGGACGTTTTCAAGGTTTACGGAAGGCGCATCCTGCACCAACGAGCCATCTTCGTTGATATATTCAGGTTTAAAAGGTACAAACTCAAAATAAATACCATGTTCGGTATTGAGCTGCATCGCATCGGTTTCTGGCCTTACTTGAGTGGCTATGTAACCTTCGGAAGCCAAATAGGTATCTATCACCGTAACCTCCTTGCCCATTAAAGCTTTAAAACTTTTTTCGTAGGGGCCAAAAGCCACTCCACCGGAGGTATACACCCGAAGATTAGGCCAAATATCGTGGATGTTATCCAGATTATGATATTCTATCACTTTTTGAAGCATCAGTTCAATCCAAGACGGAATGCCACTTAATGCGCCAATATCCCATTCTTTGGCACGCTTGGCAATATTCAAAACCCGTTCGTCCCAATCGTCAATTTGTGCAATGTCTTCTCCCGGTTTGTAATAGCCTCTAAACCAAAACGGAATATTGCTGGCACTAATGCCGCTAATTTCACCTTCCAAAAAAGCATCGTTTTTTTCCAAATCGGTAGAGCTTCCCAGCATCATGATTTCCTTTTCGAAAAAATCAGCTGGCAAATCAAAATTTTTTAGTGCCAAAACTTGTTTGATTCCTGATTTTCGGATGGCTTCAATCATATCATCGGTAACCGGAATACGCTTACTTGACTTTCCTGTGGTACCCGAACTCAGTGCAAAATAGGATAATGTTCCTGGCCAAGTGACGTCTTTTTCGCCGTTCTTGATTTTTTGCCACCATTCTTCGTTTATTTTATTGTAATCGAAATATGGAATGGTTTGAGCAAAATAAGACTCTATGTTCTCTGAAGCTAAAATAGCTTCAAAATTATAATGCTTTCCGAACTCGGTAGCCTTTGCCTTTTCGAGGAGTTGCTTTAAGGTATTTTTTTGTGCTTCAATATGATTGGTTTCCGAAAATAATGTATCGGTTAAATCAATCATCCCTTTTATAATATTACCAAGTATTGCCATAAACCTTATTGTTTGATTCAAATTTCGCAAGAAAAAATGATAAATTTTAACGCAATAGCGTAATGTATTAATGATTTTACTCCACCATTGGTTTTAGTTTAAAGCCTTTATTTTTAAGTGAAAAAATATTTTTTGGTAATTCCTAAAATTAATCTGTTTGATACCTTTCAAATCTATTTTTACATAAATCTAACAGTAGGTTATTAAATAATTTATGCTTTTGTTAATTTTATAGACACACCTGGAAATATATATATAATACGTTATGGCCGCTAAAAAAAACTAAGTTAAAAACCTTCTTGACATCTTTTGGCTTTCTTGCCATTATACTAACATCCATGCCCTATATCTCTGTAGATTTTTGGTGGGTAAGAATTTTTGATTTTCCTCATCTACAACTTACACTCTTAACCGCATTAGCCATTGCTACCTACATTATTAAATTTGATTTTAAAGATTACAGGGATTATATTTTTATTTCTGCCTTAATTGCCTGTTTTATATTTCAATTTATAAAAATTTACCCCTACACTACTTTTGCTAAATATGAAGTTTTAAACGCTACAAATCCTGTGAAAAAACCATTTAGTGTCTTGACGGCTAATGTGCTTCAAGAAAATGAGAACACTGATATGGTTATGAAGGAAATAGATACCATGGATGCCGATGTTGTATTATTTACAGAAGTTAACAATCGGTGGCTCAAAGCAATTAATCAAAATATTTCGAACAATTATCGGTATAGCGTTAAATACCCTTTAGACAATACTTATGGTATGGCCATGTATAGCAAGCTACCATTAATAAATCCAAAAGTGAAATTTTTGGTTAGTGACAGTATTCCTTCAATCCACACTAAAGTTATTTTGAACCAGAAAGACACTATACAAATTTACTGTATACACCCTACACCACCTATGCCTCAAGAAAACCCTATGTCCACAGACAGAGATACTGAAATGATGCAAATAGCATTATTAAGTAGCGCATCCAAATACGCTGTAGTTGTTATGGGCGATTTTAATGATGTAGCGTGGTCCCAAACATCAAAACTTTTTAAAAACGTAAGTACCTTGTTGGATGTTCGATTGGGAAGAGGATTTTTCAGCACTTATAGTGCCAAAAGCAGTATTTTAAGATGGCCTTTAGACCATGTTTTTATTTCAGAAGAATTTAGACACATCAAAACCCAAACATGTTCGGATATTAATTCAGACCATTTTCCTTTTTATGCCCAGCTTAGTTTTGAACCAGATATTGCCGAAGAACAAAGACCAAATCCACCAACAAAACTTGAAATTGAACGGGCTAAAAAACAAGCTGAAAGGAGCAAAAACAGTAATTAAAAACTAAAGAATCATGCATTTAGCCAATGTATCCTCGTAAATGGCTTCATATTTAGGAACGATGGTATGCAGATCAAACTTCAAAGATTCCCTTCTGGCAGCATCTTTAAATTGTTTCAATCGATTTTCGTCGCTTAAAATATGAATGGCGTTTTTACTCATATCGTCAATATCACCCACATTGCTTAAGTACCCCGAAACCCCATGCACATTAACCTCAGGAATACCCCCCGTATTACTTGAAATCACCGGAACACCAGAAGCCATAGCCTCTAAAGCTGCTAAACCAAAACTTTCGGTTTGCGATGGCAACAAGAACAGGTCGCTAAAACACAGTATTTTATCAATTTCGTTACTTTTTCCAAAGAATACAATTTTGTTTAAAATGCCCAATTCATTACACATGGCCTCTACTTTTTCCTTTTCTGGCCCTTCTCCAATAAACATGAGTTTAGCGGGCATTTCCTTTTGGATATTATAAAATACGCTGATAACATCCTGCACCCGTTTAACTGGTCTTAAGTTACTGATGTGGGTAATTATTTTTTCACCTTCCTTAGCCATCATTCCTCTTTGGCAATCCGGGAAGCCATTATGTCTGTACTTTTCCAAGTCGATAAAATTGGGCACGACGTGAATATTATTTTTAATGTTGAACAAACGCAACGTATCGTCCTTTAAACTTTTTGAAACAGCAGTCACTGCATCCGATTTATTAATACTAAAAGTTACCGCTGGCTTGTAAAACGGATGATTACCCACCAAGGTAATGTCGGTGCCATGCAAAGTAGTCACAATGGGTACATAAATCCCTTCTTCCTGAAGCATCTTTTTTGCCATATAAGCCGCATAAGCATGTGGAATGGCATAATGTACATGTAGAATTTCAATTCTATGAAGTTTTACCATATCGACCAACTTACTGGACAATGCCAACTCGTAAGGCTGATAATGAAACAGCGGATATTCAGGAACGTTTACTTCGTGGTAGTGTACATTGTTACTAACAAGCTCCAACCGTACGGGTTGGCTATAAGTGATGAAATGGATTTCGTGCCCACGTTTAGACAGCTCCAATCCTAATTCTGTGGCCACTACTCCACTCCCACCAAACGTTGGGTAGCAAACAATTCCTATTTTCATGTGTTCGTTTTTACTATTTTAATCAATTATCGCTTCATAAATAAGCCGTTGAATTTCGGTTCTGATATTCTTCCTGAGCAATACATTTTTTCCTGCCGTTGGGTAGGTTCTATTGGCCAAAAATACATAAACAATTTCTTCATCTGGATCTGCCCATGTGTATGTTCCGGTAAACCCAGAATGCCCAAAACTATTTTTTGATACACACCCACAGGTGGGACCTTCCTTTCCCAATTGGGGTTTATCGAAACCTATACCGCGCCTATTTCCTTTGTGGCAATAATGGCAGGTATTAAATTTATCGAATGTTTCTGGCTTAAAAAATTGTTTCCCTCCGTAAGTTCCTTTTTGCAAATACATTTGCATAATTTTAGCAACATCGTTGGCATTGCTAAACACTCCGGCGTGCCCGCCAATACCATTTTGCATGGCAGCACCCATATCGTGTACATAACCGTGCACCTCTTGGAAACGATAATAATCATCTACCTCTGTGGGCACTATTTTTTTACTACTTATTTTATGATATGGATTATACATCGTGTTATTAGCCCCCAAAGGCTCATAAAAATGCGATTGGGCTAACTGCTCCAAAGTTCTGTCGTAATGGTACTCAATAAATTTCTTTAAAATGTAATATGGAAAATCGCTATACCGATATCTTAAAGTTGGCAACAACTCGGAATTTTTAATAATTTCGGGTATGGAATCTTGATAATCGGTTCGCAGAAAGAGGTCTTTGGCGACTTCAACGTTAAACTCATCACTGCGTTCCCTTCTGTAATAACTGGCGCTAGGGTGCTTAGTCAAACTATCTAAAGTACGGTAGTAAAAAGGTTCCCAAGGCCGCAAACGGGCATAATGCGACAACATACTTTTTATGGTTACATTGGCTTTGTTCGAGATTTTGTATTCTGGCAAAATCTCTGAAAGTTTTGTATCTAATGAAATAATGCCCTCTTCTTCAAGTTCCATTACCAATGGTAAGGTAGCTAGAATTTTTGTTAAAGAGGCCAAATCGTAAATATCATCAGAGGATACTTCTTCCTTTCCTTTATAAGTGTGTTTTCCGAAATTTTTATTGTAAACCACTTTCCCTTTTCTGGCCACCAATATTTGTGCGCCGGGCGTCATCATTGAATCGACTGCTATTTTAGCAATGGAATCTATCCTATTTAGCTTTTCGGTACTCATCCCAACCCGCTCAGGAATGCTGTACCCTAAACGCTTGATATTGCTAAATTCGATACCTTCACCAGTTTTAAAATACGGTTGAATGGAAACGGGCAATTGCCCTTTGGCATCTATTGCACCAAAAATGAGCTGTGCCGATTTTTGTTGAGCCACCTCGCTATTTTGGTAACTGACAATAATACTCGAAAAGTGGTCTATACTTTTCAAATCTGAAAGCGCATAAGGCTTTACAAATGCATCCAGTATTACGGTATTGTTTTTGGCTATTTCGTCTATCCAAACTTGTTCTTGCTGAGAAAATTCATAGGCTTTCCATGGGCTAGCATTAGAGCGATGAAAACCAATAATTACGGTATTATA
Organism: Bacteroidia bacterium; assembly: GCA_030430535.1. GTDB lineage: Bacteria > Bacteroidota > Bacteroidia > Flavobacteriales > Flavobacteriaceae > Flavisericum. The sequence goes on along the minus strand of JAUIKY010000039.1, from coordinate 17,496 downwards.
AGGTTTTAACCTAGCCGTTAGTTCAAACAAATCATCAGCTTCTATTAGATGTACTTTGCCGTATTTTTTTAGTTCGTCATAAAACGGTGTGCCATCATCATCCCCAAATTTAACGTAGGCTATGGATTTGGTTTCCAAGTTTTTTAGGGGCAGTAAATTATTATCATTTTTCACAACCGTAATGGCATTTTCAAAAAGACTTTCGTTTAAAACGTCGTCTTTTATTCGGCTTAAATCCTTTGATAAATTATACAGCGCAATGGGCGAATATTCATGTAATCCTACTTTGTATTTGGCCATCAATATTTTTTTTACCGAATGTGCCAATCGGGCTTCTGTAATTTTTCCGCTGTTGTAGGCTTCCATAATTTTTGAAACGCCCTGCTCAACGTCTTCAGACATCAACATCACATCGTTCCCAGCCATAAAAGCAGCCAAATCTATTGCGCCTGTTTCATCAAAATCTGCCGCTCCTTTCATGGTCAAGGCATCGGTAAAAATCAATCCTTGAAAACCTAATCTTTCCTTTAAAATATTGGTAACAATATTTTTTGAAAGCGATGACGGATAACCTTCACGAGTCTCTAAACTAGGTACATTTAAATGGGCAACCATCACGCTAGACAAGCCTTCTTTTATTAGTTTTTTATAAGGATACAACTCAATGGAGTCAATTCGTTTTTCATTAAAACTAATGGTTGGAAGCGTTTTATGCGAATCTTGATCGGTGTCGCCATGTCCAGGAAAATGCTTGGCATTGGCCAATACTCCAGCACTTTGCATGCCTTTCATAAAGGCTAATGCTTTTTCGGTGACGTTGTCGCGATCTTCACCAAAGGAACGATTTCCTATAATAGGGTTTTGCGGATTGGTGTTGATATCAACATCGGGCGCAAAATTGAAATGAACTCCCAAACGCTTGCAGTGTTCGCCTATTCTGCGTCCGGTTTGCTCCACTAATCTATTATCTTTTATAGCACCTAAAGTCATATTCCACGGAAAAGCATAAGTAGAATCGAGACGCATACTCAAGCCCCATTCGGCATCCATACCAATTAATAACGGAATTTTTGAAGCGGCCTGCAATTCATTGTTAAGTTGTGCTTGCCTGTACGGACCTCCATTAGAATAGATAATACCGCCAATTTGGTGGTCTTTTATAAGCTGTACAATCTTGTTTTTTGTTGCTAAATCTTGATTTGACATAACCTGTACCATGTACAACTGCCCTACTTTTTCCTTTAAGGTGAATGAAGCATATACGCTATCCACCCATTTTTGTTGCGCCATCGCATCAGCTGCCAATAAAGGGCTGCCTGACTGTTGGGCAAATGAAAAAATAGCAAAAAATAAAAATGGAATATTAATTAAGATTTGACGCATAAAATTGTTGTTAACAATAGTTATTAGCTTTACCACACTAATAAGTATGCCAAAATAATGTTTTTAAAAAAAAGATAAAAAGACTTTAAGATAGATTAACAAAAGATAACAAGCCACTTTTTACTTTAAAAAACGGCTGTGCCAACTTTCGGAAGCGGGTACCTCCCAGCTCTCCTTAAACTCGGCAATATTGGTGACTAAATTATTGAATACAATGGTGTTTTTAGACACTGCTTTGTCTTTTGCCATTTTTTTGAAATCGACCAATGACTTGTAAGCCACGTACTCACCTTGTTTGTAAGATACGTTCATTTTGTCCATTAAATCGACATTATAATCTTTCTCCAACTGCTGAATAAAATGCACTGAAGCATCAATCGAGCAGCCTGTTGCTTTATTCAAGTTTTGGTTTAAACCAATGATTATAAATCGCTTGTATTTAATTAAATAACCTGCGTTTAAATCACTACCATGTGCCGTCCAGTTTTCAATAAACAAATCGAGTTTACGCTCAATTTCTTCAATTTCATCAGGCGTAAACGATCGGTTGGCTTGATAAATCCAAATTCGTGATTCTTCGGGTAATGTATTAAAATCTACTAACATTTTACTCTAACTGATAATTATAAGTTTTGCGACTGGGCAAGTATCTCGGCCACATCCATAACACTTATGTCGTTTTCTTTTTCCTTTGCTTTCACGCCATCGGTCATCATGGTATTACAATATGGGCAACCGGTAGCGATAATTCCGGGGTTGGTCTCTAAGGCATCCTCGGTTCGTAACACATTAACATCCTTATCACCTTTTTCAGGTTCCTTGAACATTTGGGCACCACCGGCACCACAGCACAGAGCTGATTTTCGACTGCGTTTCATTTCCAACAACTCGACGCCCAACATTTTCAACAACTCCCTTGGTGCTTCATAAACCTCATTGGCGCGCCCTAAATAGCAAGGGTCGTGAAATGTAATGCGCTTGCCCTTAAATGCACTATCCCTTTCAACCTTTAATTTCCCTTTTTGAATAAGTTCTTCAATAAACTGCGTATGATGCTGCACTTGATACACACCACCCAAACTAGGGTATTCGTTTTTTAAGGTATTATAGGAATGCGGACAAGCAGTAACAATACGCTTAACCTCGTAAGCATTCAATATTTCGATATTGGTAACGGCCTGCATTTGGAACAAAAACTCATTTCCTGCACGTTTTGCTACATCGCCTGTGCAACTTTCTTCAGTGCCCAAAACTGCAAAATCTACATTGGCTTTATTCAATATCTTTACAAAAGCCCGCGTTATTTTTTTTGCCCGATCATCGTAACTTCCCGCAGAACCTACCCAAAACAAAATTTCGGGTTGCCGACCTTCGGCCATGCATTCTGCCATTGTGGGTACTTTTAGTGTATCGCTCATAATCGTTTGCTTTTCTTAAATCTGCTTTTTGCAATGAATTACCCCTATTCGTCTTTCCAGTTTAATCGGTCCATTTGATTGTATGGCCAAGGCGCTCCATTGTTTTCAATATTACTCATCATATTGTTCAGTTCGGTTGGCGCAGCACTCTGCTCCATCACCAAATAACGACGCATTTCTAAAATAATAGACAAAGGATCAATGCTTACAGGACAAGCCTCTACGCAGGCATTGCAAGTGGTACAGGCCCAAAGTTCCTCGCGGGTAATGTAATCATCCAAAAGTTGTTTACCGTCGTCTTTAAACTCGCCATTGTTTGCATCGATGTTTTTACCCACTTCTTCCAACCGGTCTCGGGTATCCATCATGATTTTCCGTGGCGACAACTTTTTACCCGTTAGGTTTGCCGGGCATTCGCTGGTACAACGTCCACATTCGGTACAAGTGTAGGCATTCAACAATTGCACCCAATTTAAATCCTGCACATCACTCGCACCGAATTTTTCGGGCATATCTTCATCTTCGCCTTCAGCTGGCACCGCAAAGGGATCGGCATTGGGGTCCATCATCATTTTAACCTCTTTGGTTACAGCCTCCAGATTATTGAATTGTCCTTTAGGCTGCAGCTTTCCGTAGTATGTATTGGGGAATGCCAATAAAATATGCAAATGTTTTGAAAAATACAGGTAATTCAAGAAAATTAGGATACCAACAATATGCAACCACCAAGCAGCGCGTTCGATAAAATGTAACGTAGATTCTGGCAGCCCACCAAACCAAGGCGCTATGAACTGGCTCACCACGTTACCGGAATTTAGCTCCTGAAAATGCGTATCAGTAGCGTTCATCACTAAAAACAGCACCATCAAAACCATTTCGAAATACAGAATGAAATTTCCATCGTTCTTTGGCCAAGCCGTCATTTCGCTTTTCCAAAAACGCGCCAGTTTTATAATGTTTCTGCGCACCCAAAAAATGACTACGGAAACAAACACCAAAATAGCCAATATTTCGAATGTACCTATTAAAGCACCGTAAACCGATAACGGCAGAACCTCTAAACCAATTCTGTGCGTACCGAAAACACCGTCGATAATAATCTCTAAAACCTCTAGGTTTATGACTATAAAACCAATATAAACGATAACGTGTAGAATACCGGCTATGGGGCGGCGCACCATTTTACTTTGGCCAAGCGCAATCATGGCCATGTTTTTAAAACGCTCCGATTTATTATCGCTTACATCTACATCTTTGCCCAGTTTAATGTTGCGGATGAGTTTTTTAACATTCTTGGCAAAATAACCAATGCCGAGTATAAGGATAACTACAAAAATGGCGTTAGGTAAATAATTCATGCTTGCTGTTGGTTAGTTGTCTTCCTCAATTTCATTCCCTTCGGCATCATAACGTTTGGGCTTTTTTCCAAATAAGGAAAAGTGTACGTAGCGCTTGGGGTTCAATTTCATATCCTGCAAAAGTTGCTCCAATTGCAGTGTGGCACCTTCCAAATTATCATAAAGCCCTTCGTCTTTAAGAAATTTACCAAATGTACCTTTTCCATCTTGCATGCCTACCATAATCTGATTAAAATTAGACAATGTTGATTCCAGGTCGGCGATGGTTTTATCTAAATTTGAACTGGATAGCTTATCCGTTACAACAGCCAAATCTCCAGTGAGTTTATTAGCATTAGAAAGTACGCTATCAACACTTTCTTTGTTCGACTCAATCATTTGATTTAAAGCATTTGACGTACTTTTAAATGATTGAATGGTTAAACTCAATTCTGCGATACTGGTCTTTAAATTTTCTTTGGTTTTTTCATCAAAAACATCATTCATATTTGTCAATAAACCATCTGCGCTCACCATCATTTTTTCAATCTTTTCTTGTAACGGTGTTAACCTTTGGTTTACTAATTCTGACAGTCCGTCTTTTGTTGTCCCTTTTAAAACATCACCTGTTTTGGCTTCTTCGGCACCATCAAATGCAGGAACGATGGCTATGGCTTTTCCACCAATAAGTCCTGTTTCGTAAAGTTCGGCCGTGCTGTTTTTTGAAAAGGGAAAATCTGTGCTTACCAAAAGCTCTACAACAAGCTTTCCTGAGCCATCACCCTTAAACCCTATATTTGAGACTTTCCCTACATTTAATCCGTTAATGGTTACGGGCATTGAAGGCGTTAAGCCCTCAACATTATTGTATGAGGTGTAAAGGGTTTTGGAATTGTCGAATAAATTTTGACCTTTTAAGTAATTAAACCCAAAAACGAAGAGTAAAATTCCTAAAACTACGAGTATGCCTGTTTTGACTTCTTTTGTTATTTTCAAGGTAAATGTGTTTGGTAAACAAATTTAATACAATTTTAAAAAGAACTGCCTTTAATTTGCGGTTGATTTTAAGGCATCGACCAAGGCAATCTTCTTTCCATTTTTGAATGCTACAATAAAACAGGAACCGTACCCTTTATTTCTAGCCTCAGTTTCAAATTGTTGCGCATCATTGTAATTGGACGACTGCCCGTAAAAATATTTATACAGGCTACCTTCCTTTATTTTAGAAATTTGATTCAATCCTTTAAAATTATAGGGTTTGGTTTCCAATGATTTTGAACTGGCAGCAATTTGCACTTTAAAGGTGATATCGCTGGAAATCGCTTCTGGAGTGCTTTCGGTATGTTCAACCACCTCAAAGTGGTCAACATTTTTATCGATGCTTCTTTTGTATTCTAAAACAGCATCGATAATGGATTGAGCAATTTCCTGTTGTCCTCTTTTTGAATTTAAATACGCCCCTTCTTGCTTATAAGTCAAGAATCCCATTTCTACCAAAACACTGGGCATAACCGTTTGGTGCAATACAATAAAACCAGCCTGTTTCACACCTCTGTTTTTACGTTTTAATGTATTTGTGAATTTATCCTGAATTAAACTGGCCAACAAAATACTCTGATCCAAATATTCCTCTTGGCTTAGCAGAATACTCATTACCGATTCCGGTGAATTGGGATCAAAACCTTCATAGTTTTTTTCGTAGTCGTCCTCCATGAAAATCACCGAGTTTTCCTTTTTGGCGACTTCAAAATTGGTTTCGTTTCTATGCGTTCCCAATACAAAGGTTTCGGTACCGTGCGCCGACGAACCGTGGGCATTACAGTGCACCGAAACAAACAAATCGGCCTTAGCTTTATTCGCTATTTTGCCTCTAACAAACAAATCGATAAACTTATCGGTCTTTCTGGTGTAAACCACTTTTATATCGGGATTTTTCTCCAATTCTTTTCCTACAGCCAAAACCACCTTTAGGGCGATGTCTTTCTCCAGATAACCATTACCGGTGTTGCCCGAATCCTTACCGCCATGCCCGGCATCGAGCACAACAACAAATTTTTTGTCGTCATTTATTCCGTTGTCGGTAAATGAAGAAAATGTTAATACTATTATAAAAGATACGAAAAGTAATATAGGGTGCGTTTTCATTTGGTACATCATCATTTTGAATAGCTCAACAACCCATTTTGTTGGTATCGCTATAAATAAAACGGCATTACGTTCGCTTTATTTCGCTATAAAACCAAAGGGGTTTTTAATTTTAAATTTTTAATTGAATATTAAATCAATCCCAGAAAAATATATGTAATTTTGGCATTTCAAAAACCGAGCCATACTTTTACAAAAATACATTTAAAAGCGTTGCGTACAAACAACTTTAAAATACTTTTTGCATTAAGTTTTACAGTGTTTATCAACACGTTAAGCTTCGCCCAAGATATAAAACCCAAACAGGATTCTATTAAGCCCGTAGTGGAAGAAAAACTTGTTATAAAAGCCGACAGCACAGCTGTAACCGAAACGATTGCCGTTGAGCAAGATAGTACGGTTACCGACTCCATAAAACCCAAAAAAGAACTTTTGGAACACACGGTAACTTATCATGCCGATGACTATACACGTTTCGACCAAAAAAAGCAGAAACTATACCTTTACAACAATGCCAAAATCGATTATGGCGACATGAACATAACGGCGGGCGATATTACTATTGATTATAATAAAAACACCGTTTACGCCAAAGGGATTACCGACACCATTGGCGAATACACCCAAAAACCTGTTTTTACTCAAGGTAGCAATGTAGTGGAGCCAGACTCTATTATATTTAACACGGAAACTAAAAAAGCCCTGATTTATAATTCTAAGACCGAACAAGGTGAAGGTACTGTTATTGCTTCGGTTACCAAAAAGGAAAACGACTCTGTTTACTTTTTAAAGAACGCAAAATACACCACGGCCGAAAATTTAGAGGATCCTGAATATTACATCAAACTTAGAAAAGCAAAAGTAGTTCCCGGAAAGAAAATAGTAACTGGGTTGGCCAACCTTTTTATTTACGATGTGCCTACTCCTTTGGGGCTGCCTTTTGGTTTTTTCCCTCAGAGTGAAAAACACACTTCGGGCGTTATCATTCCTACGTTTGGTGAACAAAACGACAGAGGTTACTTTTTACAAAACGGTGGATATTATTTCGCCATTAGCGATTATGTAGATTTAGCTGCTTTGGGCGATTATTACACCAACGGAAGCTACGGCATACGCCTGGAAAGCGCTTATAAAAAGCGTTATAAGTTTAATGGCAATTTTAGTTTTAGGTACGAGAGCCTTATTCGAAGCGAGCGCGGGTTTCCAGATTACGGAAAGAGTACTATTTACAATTTAAGGTGGTCGCACAGCCAAGATTCTAAGGCAAGCCCCAATTCACGATTTTCTGCTTCTGTAAATTTGGGTAGTAGCAATTACTACCAACAATCAAACAACCAAGTTAATGTTAGTAATCGATTAAACAATACGCTATCGTCTTCGGTATCGTACTCCAAAACCTTTCAAGGCGAACCACAAGTAAATGTTAGCCTTACAGCAACGCATCAGCAAAACACCCAAACGCAATCCATTAACATGACACTGCCCACATTACAGGGAAGTGTTGGAAGAATGTACCCTTTTGCCTCAAGCGAAGGTTCTAAAAAAGGACTCATACAGAACATCAACCTGCAATACAACTTAAGGGGGGAAAACAGGATTTCAACCACCGACTCGCTCTTCTTTAAAAAGGAAATGTTTGAGGATGCCAAAGCTGGTTTTCAACACACCATCCCGTTAAGCACAAACTTTAAGGTGTTTAAATATTTTAGTATGAGTGCCAGTACTAGTTTCAACGAAGTGTGGACCTTCAAAACCATCAATCGATCTTACGACTTGGAAGAAGATGAAACGGTTACCGAAACGGTGAACGGATTCGATTCGTTTCGCACTTACAATTTCAGCACCAGTTTAGGAACCACCATTTACGGTACCAAAAATTTTGAAAAGGAAGGCGAAGACCGAAAAATAAAAGCCATAAGGCACGTTATCCGTCCGTCGATCAGCTATAACATCAATCCGGCATTCGACCAATATTACGACACTTATGAAGGTGACGAAGTCATTGATGCCGATGGTACCACCAGGCGCGAGCTCATTGAGTACACCCGCTTCCAAGAAGGTCTTTTTGGTACGCCAGGAAAAAATTTTTCAAGCTCTATGGGTATTTCGGTTTCAAATAATTTAGAGGCCAAAGTAAGGGATAAAGACAGTACGGCCACCGAACCCAAAAAAGTGGTTATTCTTAACAACTTAAATTTTAGCACTTCGTACAATTTTGCGGGCGATTCGCTGCAATGGAGCCCCGTTAGAATGAACGGTGGCACCCAACTATTCAAAAACAAAATGAGCATAAACTTTAGTGCCACTCTAGACCCTTATGCCCTTGACAACAACAATAATAAAATCGACAAATTCAATATAGATAATGGCGGAAGCCTTTTTAGGCTAACCAGCGGGAATATTAATGCCAGTTGGTCGTTTTCAAGCAAAGGGGGTGGCGAAAGCAAAGAGGATAAAAACATAGAAGAAAACCTTCGTGGGGGTGGCCGGGCAGACGACTTGTTTGGCGTATCCGAAGATTTCTCCAACCAACAATTTGACGATGAGGAGGAAGATGAAGATAAAACTCCCAGTGAATTTTACAATTTTAAAATCCCTTGGAGTTTGAGGTTGGCCTACGCCGTGAATTACTCCAATTCGAGAAGGCAGAATGAAATCTCATCGCACTCGCTCATGTTTTCGGGCGATATTAAACTATCCGAAAAATGGTCAGTGGGCGCTTCGTCGGGTTACGATTTTAAAAACTTGGGCTTCACTACCACGCAACTCCGTTTTGAGCGTGATTTGTTGAGCTGGCGTATGAATTTTAGTTGGACACCATTCGGTGCGTACAAATCATGGAACTTCTTTATTGGTATTAAATCGAGCCTGCTAAAAGACCTAAAATACGAAAAACGCAGACAGCCCGATATCCGCTTGTAAAAACCTTTTTCTTTTATGGATTTTGCAAATAGAAACAACTATTTTTATACTTTAAACTTATAAATTATGAAAAAAGTAATTGCTACAAAATACGCCCCTGCTCCTATTGGCCCATATAACCAAGCCATTTTAAGCGGCGATACACTTTACGTTTCGGGACAAATAGCGTTGAACCCGGAAACCGGAAATTTGGTTTTAACACATATTAAAGACGAGACCAACCAAGTGATGCAAAACTTAAAGGCCATTTTAAACGCTGCCGATATGACTTTTGAAAATGTAGTAAAGTCATCGATATTTATTTCAAATATGGACGATTTTTCATCAATCAATGAAGTTTACGGTAGTTTTTTTAATGAAACTACCGCCCCTGCAAGAGAAACGGTACAAGTCGCCAAACTGCCAAAAAATGTTAATGTTGAAATTAGTGTGATTGCGGTAAAGTAAATTTAAAGTTTAGCCGTACCTAAAGCTTTCTAACACAGAACAAACAACTATTAAATTCTTCCTGATCAGGCAATTATAGTATTAAGGGATTTGTATCATATTTTTTTAGCAAGGGCAAAAGATCCACCAAAGGTATTTCTATAGAATACGTGCCCGTATATGACGGACAGATTACACAATCGTCAAAATAGAATTCAATATTTGTATCATTAATTACAAAATTATTTTTAGCTTTTGTAAAATCTTCAACAGATATCTCCCAACACTCATAATACATTTCGCCTTTTGATATTTTGCTTTTTATAGTTTTATTGATAACGTGCATAAGTTCCTCTTCAGCGCCTGCAATAAAGAAATCGGCAAAGGTCATAAATACACTTGAGCTAAGTTTGTAGTTAAAACAATCGAACGAATAACTGGGAAACAAGGCTCCAGAATAAAAATTTTCTTTATAAAAAAGAACACTTATCAGTGCGTCGTTTAGGCTATAAATTTTATAGTCGATAAACCGTTCTTCTCTAAATTTTATGGATTCAATACTGTCGCAAAAAGCTTTGGCTTGTAAAATATCCGATTCGGTTTTAGAAATGTTGACGTAATAATTATTGATAAAATCGTTAAAGTTGCTATGCTTTGAATTAAAGGACTCATTAAGTTGCGGATAGCGAAAATTAATGACGTAATTATCTTTTTTTACCACATAACTTTTCTCTAAAACCAATCCCTCTAACGTTTCTTGGTCGTCTTTTTTCTCTATGAGTTGTTTTTGCTTATTTTCAATCGAAATGGCTTTTACTCTACTTTCCAAATCGCCATCTTTCAATGTAATGGTATCATTTAAAAGCGGGAGCCCATCCTTAACATTTTCATCCCATATTGGCGACGATTCTTTTTTGTCTGTTTTACAATTAAAAAAGGTAAAACAAATAAGTAGCATATAAATATATTTCATGATTATTACATAATTAGTTACGACGCATTCGTCCGGTGAGTTCTTCTACCTTTATTTGAAAAACCACTGACGTACTTTCGTTTTGCATTTTACTCGAAAACTCATCAATAAAATCGAGTTTTCGATGTTCATTTTGTATTACTACGTCTTTTACCCCCAAAGAAAACAGATGCAGTTGTGCTTTTGCGGTTGCACCAGAAAGCTCTTTAAACGTACCTTGCACCAATACCGAATTCCATGAATTTATTGAATGTATTTCCGTAACCAAAATAGATACGTTTTTGTTTTCGCGCATGGCTCTAATTTTTTGGCCTTCGGCAGAATAACTTATTACTACTCTCCTTTTTTCATCGTAAAAGTAAGTCATGGGCAATATCAAAGGACGCCCTCTATAGATATAGGCTAAATTCCCAATGCAGTTCGATGCTAAAATGCCTTCACATTCACTTTTATTTAATGTCTGTATCATGATTCTAGTTTTAAAGTTAGTATAGCTGTTAAAGTACACGATACAAGCAAAATAGACTATGATTTTTATCAGCTAACAAGAGCCATGCTTATTTTCATAAGCATCATGGGACTTTATCTACTCAGAACATAAAATTTGAATTATATTTACTTTTTGTTCGGGATTACCGATAATGTTGACACTTAAATTAGGGTGATTGCTGTTAAAGAATAGCGGCTACTTCCCGGTACATAATTATGTTTTTCTTTATTTACAGTACTTAACATAAAATGAGGTACAATCAGTAAGGGAAGTTCCACGGAAATTAGCCTTAAACAAAACTAATGATTCTAATTAAAATAATATTAAAAAAAATACATAAAAGCCTATTTTTTATAAGCTCTTAAATTATTGTTCAAAGGTTTTGATTTCAATAATTCTCGGTTTCGCCGTTTATTGTCGAATTTCCTTTTCATGATTCTACTCCCCACCATTAGTTAAAGTCCTGCTGATGAAAATCATTGGGCAATTTCTTTTTAAGAACTCCATAAAGAAAAGTGCCAATTAATGCACCTAATATTACAACAAGAACGGAAGCATAACCTGCTCCAGCGAGTACGTACATTGGCCCCGGACATACGCCCGCTAGCGTCCAACCTAACCCAAAAACGATACCACCTATTAAATACCGTGCTACACTTTTTTCTTTGGGTTTTAAACTCATTTCATTTCCTTCAAGCGGTTTTAATTTTTTTCGCTTAATAATTTGCACTCCAACAATGCCTAAAAGTACTGCAGACCCCATAATACCATACATATGGAAAGAGCCAAACTGGAACATTTCGTAGATACGAAACCAAGAGGCCGCTTCGGACTTGTACATTACAATACCGAATAAAATCCCAATAAATAAATACACTATCTGCTTCATTTTATGCAAAAATTAAAGGATAGATTAAATGAACCATTATTATACCTCCAATAAAAAAGCCTATAACAGCAATTAACGACGGTATTTGTAAATTACTTAAACCGGATATACCGTGTCCAGATGTACAACCTCCAGCATATCGAGCGCCAAAACCAACCAATATGCCACCAATTAAAAGAACGGCGATATTAAACGGATCTCCTAACGCTTCAAACGAAAATATTTCGGTCGGCAAATAACTTTCACCTGCACTTTATATATTATAATCATGAGCAAGTTGTTGCGCAACTTTAGGATTAATTTCCACACTAGAATGGCTCATGTAATTGGAAGCTAAAAATCCACCAATAGCTGCACCTACTACAACTATCAAATTCCATCTTTTAGACTTCCAATCATATTTAAAATAATCTGCTAATTTCCCTGCGCCAATAGCCAATAGCTGCACAGGCTGTGCGTAAATTAGATGACATTCCAAATTGCTTACCAACAAACAATAGCAGAAACATGACTAACGCAATTAACGGTCCATCTATATACCATGGCCAAGGTTCGTTTATAATAGACATATATAACTTGGATTAATATTGAAACTATTTGAAATCATTTACTCTGTCTCCCAAATCATAAACTTTGGTGTTTTCTAAGTGGTTCTCAATAATACTACTTCCCGCTGCACTTCTATAGCCACCCGCGCAATGTACTACCACTGGTTTATTCGTTGGGATTTTTTGAATGTTGTCGCGCAATGTATGTAACGGTATGGAGATAGCACTTTCAAACACTTTACCCTCCTCTACTTCACTTTTATTTCGTACATCTATAATGGTGTAACCCTTTGGGTTATTTTTTAAATCGTCAACATTCAGCAAACTTGTTTCTTTTAATTTAACGCTTGGTAAGGTTACCACCTTTTGGAGCTGGTTTTCATACCCGATTTTTGCCACCCGTTGCAAAATGGCTTCCAATTGTTTTGGGTGGTCAATGACTATATTGAACTTTTCTTCCGGATTTATTAATGCCCCCAACCAAGTTTCAAATTTTGCTGATTCTGATTCCCCTTGTATATTCACACTATTCTTGAGGTGTCCTTTTTTAAATTTACTTTCATCACGAATATCGACACTTAATCCGCGAAGATTGCTATTCATTTTAAATGAAACTTTTGAAATGGCTTTACGCAGAGTTTCGACTCCTTTTTTATTCAAATCGACATTATATTCAAAATAGGAAGGGATGAAAGGCGAATCTTCTACTAATTTTTTTATGAATTTTGTTTTATCGGTGGTTTTAAAAGCCCAATTGTTCTTGCGCTCCTTTCCTAAGGTACTACTTTTAGCATCTCCCATACTTTTACCACATAATGAACCCGCGCCATGTGTAGGATAAACCACTGCATCGTCTGGAAGCCCGTTGAACTTTGTATGAATGCTATTAAACATAGCTTCGGCTAGTTCTTGTTGTTTCTCTTTTTTATTTCCGCCATCATTTCTTAAGTCAGGTCGACCCACATCTCCTACAAAAAGTGTATCCCCTGTAAATAATACTGTTTTATTTCCTTCTTTTGCCACAATTATAATACTGTCTGGAGAATGCCCTGGTGTGTTAAGAGCTGTGAAGCTTATGGTGCCTAGCGGTATTACATCACCTTCGTCAAAATTGGCATGCGGATAATCGGCTTTCAATTTCCTACTGTTATATATAGTCGCTCCCGTTTCCTTATGTATTTGCAAATGTGAGCTTACAAAATCGGCATGGGGATGCGTTTCAAGCACAGCAGTAATTTTGGCATTATTGGCTCTAGCATACTCATAATACAAGCTGGGATTTCTTTCTGGATCAATAATTGCCATTTCACCATTGCTTATAATAGCATAAGAAAAGTGCGACAAAGGCTTGTATTCAAACTGTTTTATTTTCATAATCCTATCTTTCTCAACCTAACTTTTCAAGACTAAATATAAAAAGATACACTTGAACTTATGAATCCATTTGATTAGAAATTTTAACACATTTGCGTGGTAAAATATATAAATAGTGTTTGCTTTAATCTTAAAAAGAGCCCATTTACATGAAAAAGACTCCTTTTAAGTTAACTATTTAATGATTATGCCCAGAATGGTCATCACTTTCCGCTTCACCAGATTGGTTCATCATCATTTCGTGGTCGTATTGGCAGCAACCTGGCAATTTTTTGTAGGCTTCCTCTTTTCCCGCAACTTTTTCAGTATCATACCCCGATGCAGCGATGGCATTATGAATGGCCATAGCATCGGTTTTAGAACTATCAAAAGATACATCGATTTTCTTTTTGTTTACGTCCCAATTGGCTGCTGTAACACCTTCAACACTATTGGCTGCTTTTTCAATAGTGTTTTTACACATACTGCAATTACCCCTTACACCAAAAGACAAGTTTGTTATTGCGATTTCCTTTGATTCTTCTGTTGTTGTAGTTTCTTGAACTTTTTTGGCTTCGTTTTTACAACTTGTTAAACCTACAGCTACTATTACAGCTACGTTTAAAATTACTTTCTTCATTATTTATAATTTGAGTTAATTTATTTGATTGTTTGCTCTACTTCTCCACAGGATAGCATGGCTTCACCAAAATATGGATTTCTTATTTGTTTTTCTTTGCTTAACCAATACGCTCCGTTATTGTTATCTGCCATAGGGCAAAATTCTACATATACCGTTTCATTGACACCAAATAATTGAACCGCTTTTATTAAATGTGAAGACAAATGTTTAAAGTGATTTCTTTGAGTTTTAATGTCTTGAGAACCGGCTATTGAAGTTGTGGAAGATTTTATGTCGCCTACTAATAACATCCAATGATTGTGCGCTTCATCTTTTAGCAACTTCATATCTACCTTGCTTAAATTTGATAGTAAAGATGATGCATATTCTGAAATGCCTTTTGAGTCTTCTTCTACTAAAGCATCTTTTAAATTGATGTAATCATTGTATACCTCTTTTAATTGCTCTTGAAATTTCTCCGACACTTTTAAGCGTTCATTTATATTAGCGTGTTCACTTTTATTTTTTGATGTATTATTATCCATACCTAAATGACCTTCATGCCCCGTCATTGTTTTACCACCTTGCTTGTTCATCATAGATTTTTTACCTTGAAGTTGTGCTGCAGCATCCACCGTAAATGTTCCGTTGATAACAATTTCATTTCCTTCATACAGACCTTCAATTACCTCATAATGACCACCCAGCCTTCTTCCTAAAACCACTTCTTTTAATTCAAAAACAGGTTCATCGGGATTTGTTTTGAGATACACTACAGAGCGTTCTCCTGTCCAAAGCACTGCTGACGATGGTATCGTTATTACTTCATTCAAATTCGATTTATTACCTTCAATTTCTGCGGTTACAAACATTCCCGGTTTAAAAATGGCTTCTTTATTATTTAAAACCACGCGTAAATCGACAGTACGTGTGTTGGTATTTAAAACAGGGTCTATAAAATCTACTGTTCCTTTAAATACTTTATTGGGATATGCATTGGTAGTTATTTTAACTTCTTGACCTTTTTTTAATAAATCGATTTGATTTTCGTAGACATCAAAATTGGCCCAAACCGTATTGAGATTAGCTATTTTAAGCAAGGGTTGCCCTTGTTTGATGTAGTCGCCTTGTTCTACCAATTTTTCAGTTACCGTACCCGAAACAGTAGCATACACAGGGAAATTTTCAATGACTTTGCCAGATGTTTCAATTTGGTTGATTTGGTTTTCAGACAGCTTCCAAAGTTTTAGTTTATTACGTACCGCTTTGTATAAAGCAGGTTGTGATTCTTTTAAAGAAGACGCTGTAATCAATTCTTGTTGTGCTGCATATAATTCTGGTGAATAAATGTTTGCTAACAATTGTCCTTTGCGTACTTTTTCACCAGTAAAACTGATATCTAAACGCTCAATTCTACCAGAAAAATAACTTACTTGTACAGCATTTGCTTCTTCATTTTCGGCTATTTTACCTGATAGTTTTATTGTTCCACTTTCGACTGAACCATTACCAACCACCGTAGTTTGAATGTTTGCCAAAGCCATTGCGTTAGCAGTTAATTTAAACTGGTCTGCTGTTAAACCATCCGCTCCAGCTTCGGCAGGAATTAAGTCCATTCCACAAATGGGGCAATCGCCTGGTTCGGGTTGCATAATTTGTGGGTGCATTGAGCAGGTCCACATTTGGTTGCTTTCTGCAACGGGATCGTGATTATGGTCTGTTTCTTCATTTGGTGAGCCTCCAAAAAGCAACCACCCCAACAATACACCAACTACGAGTATACCAATATATATGACTATTTTATTATTTTTCATTCTCCAATCGTTTTATCATGGCTTCCATTTCTTTAATCTCCTTCCTTTGTGCTTTAATAATATCTTCTGCTAATTTTTTAACTTCTTGGTCTTTTATATCTGCACGTTCACTGGTTAAAATAGCAATGGAATGATGAGGTATCATGGCTTTCATCCAAAGTATATCTCCAATAATCGGTTTTTGAGCTCTTACTAATATCAATGCACCAATAAATAAGATAAAACTACCTGCAAGAATGGCTATATTTTTCTTTTTATCATTGTACATTCTCCGCATAAAAAACCACATGATAACTGCCATGGTAGAAATTCCCAAGCAGGTCATGTAAAAACGGGTTAAGCTAAACCAAACGTGGTCTATGGAATATGTGTTTAAATACATGGTGATGTACATGGCTACAAATGAGCATGCCAACATTATAAAGAAGGTTTTGTAATTCCCTTTGTTTGAGTGTTCTTTTGAATTTTCCATTATTATTTGATTTTATAGTTAAATTTTAATTGTTCTTAATCTTAACGCATTACCTATAACCGAAACAGAGCTAAAACTCATTGCTAAAGCTGCTATCATTGGCGAAAGTAGTATTCCGAAGAACGGAAACAATACACCTGCTGCAATAGGTACACCTAACGTATTATAGACTAACGCGAAAAATAAATTCTGTTTGATGTTCTTCATTACTGCACTGCTTAAATGACGGGCTTTTACAATACCGTGTAAATCGCCTTTTACCAATGTAATCATAGCACTTTCAATAGCGACATCTGTTCCTGTACCCATTGCAATACCTACATCACTTTTTGCTAATGCAGGAGCATCGTTAATACCATCGCCAGCCATAGCAACGACTTTTCCGTTGTTTTGAAGTTTCTCCACTTCCTTTAATTTGTCTTCGGGTAACATACTCGCTTTAAAATCTGCCAGATTCAATTCTGATGCTACCGCTTGAGCTGTTTCGTGGTTATCTCCTGTTAGCATAATTACATCAATACCTTTTTCCTGAAGCTCGTTAATTGCTTGGGTACTTGTTTCTTTTATCTTATCGCCAATAACTACATAACCAACCACTTTTTTATCGATAGCTAAATATGAGACTGTTTTCCCTTGTTTTTGATAGGTTTTAGCTTCTTCCTTCATTTTAGAGGTGATTTCAGCATTTGCGTATTCCATCATTT
>JAUIKY010000038.1 GCA_030430535.1 Bacteroidia bacterium | reverse complement strand
GAAATTACAACGCCAAAGTTTCGGTTGGTGGTGCGACTTTCCATAAAGGATTGAAAATTGAAACCGTAAAACCAAACCGATTAAAACTTAAAGTCGATTTTGAAAACGACATTTTAACCAGCAACGAGCCGCTTAACGGAACTTTGGACGTAAAATGGCTTCACGGAGCTGCTGGAAAAAACCTAAAAGCCGAAGTAAAGGCGAAATTCAGCACATCGTATTCAGGGTTTAAAAATTATAAAGATTACGTTTTCAACGATCCAACGCGCGAGTTCAACACCGAAGAAATCAACGTGTTTGAAGGCAATGTAAATACCGAAGGTTTAGCAAGCATCAACAAAAAGTTGGAAGTCGGTAAAAATGCTCCAGGAATGTTGAATGTACAGTTTTTGGTGCGCGCTTTTGAAAATGGAGGCGATTTCTCAATGGATGCTTTTACCAAACAATATGCGCCTTACGAGTCGTTTGTTGGATTGAAATCGCCTAAAGGAAATGCTTACGGCTCGTTTTTTACAGATGAAAACCAAACCTTTAATGTGGTTGTGGTCGATAAAGATGGTAAACCGATTAAACGCAACAATCTTGAAGTAAAAGTCTATAAAATTGAATGGCGTTGGTGGTGGAATTCATCATACGACAACCTATCGAGTTACGTATCGAGCACCTACCACAGACCGTATTTAGACACCAAAGTAAATACCGATGCCAACGGAAAAGGCTCATTCAGCATAAAAATTCCAGATAACGAACGTGGTCGTTACCTCATTAGAGTAGTTGACCCAAAAAGTGGTCACGCCACAGGACGAACCGCTTATTTCTATAAAAACTGGTGGCAAAAAGCACCTTCAAACGATAAAGAAGCAGCTAAAATGTTAGTATTTTCAGCCGATAAAGAACAATATAATGTTGGTGAAACCGCAAAAATCACTTTTAATTCTGGTAACGAAGGTCGTGCTTTGGTAAGTATAGAAAATGGCACCGAAGTTCTCGATTACAGATGGGTAAAAACCCAACAAGGCGAAACGGTTGTGGATGTTCCTATAACCAATGTAATGGCGCCAAATGTGTTCGTTAATATTTCGTTGTTGCAACCACACGCTATTTCAGCAAACGATTTACCAATCCGTTTGTATGGCGTCATTCCAATTATGGTGGAAGACCCAAATACCAAACTGGAACCACAACTAAAAATGCCTGATGTGTTAAAACCAGAACAAGAATTTAAGGTTTCGGTTTCAGAAAAAAACAACAAACCTATGACTTACACAATTGCGATGGTGGAAGAAGGTTTGCTCGATTTAACGCGTTTTAAAACTCCAAATGCTTGGAACGAATTTTACAAACGTCAAGCTTTAGGCGTAAAAACTTGGGATATTTTCGACGATGTTATTGGTGCATATTCTGGCAGCATCGACCAAGTATTTGCCATTGGTGGTGATGGCAGCGCATTGGCAGGAAAAAACAAAAAAGCCAACCGTTTTAAACCTGTGGTTACCTATTTAGGCCCTTTTACTTTAAAAGCTGGTGAAAACAACACCCACAGCATCAAAATGCCAAATTATATTGGTTCGGTACGTACTATGGTGATTGCTGGAGACAATACCAAAGAAGCTTACGGAAGCACCGACAAAACCGTACAAGTGAAAAAACCTTTAATGGTGTTAGCTTCGCTTCCGCGGAAATTAAGCCCTGGCGAAAAAGTAACGCTTCCAGTGACTGTTTTTGCGATGGAAAGCAAAGTGAAAAACGTCAATATTAGCTTGAAATTAAGCGATGGCATTTCCGTAGTTGGTGCGCAAACCCAAAACTTGAGTTTTGCAAAACCTGATGAGCAAATGGCGTATTTTGAACTCGATGTCAGTAAAGCAAAAGGCATCAATACCGTTGAAGTCATTGCTTCCGGAAATGGTGAAAAATCGACTTACAAAGTAGAATTGGATGTGGTGAATCCAAATCCAATAACTTCAAAAGCTATCGACAAAACTTTAGAGGCTAAAGCTACAGGTGCATTGGATTTTTCAACCTTTGGTGTTGCAGGAACCAACAGCGCAACGGTAGAATTTTCAACCTTGCCTCCAATGGATTTCACTCGCAGATTGCAGTATTTAATTCAATATCCTCACGGTTGTTTGGAGCAAACTACTTCGGCAGTATTTCCGCAGTTATTCTTGAGTGATATTTTCGATTTAACCTATGATAAAAAGCAGAACATTCAATCCAACATTGAAAATGGCATTAAAAAACTAGCCCATTTTCAGCAGCCAAATGGCGGAATGAGTTATTGGATGGGAGAGAATACCGCTAACGATTGGAGTACGAGTTATGCAGGCCATTTTATGTTGGAAGCCGAGAAGAAAGGCTTTGTGTTGCCGCTAACCTTCAAAAGCAATTGGTTAAATTATCAAAAACAAGCCGCTCACAATTGGAGACCGAGTTACAGAACCTACAATTCCGATTTAGCACAAGCCTACCGATTATACACTTTGGCATTGGCAGGTGAACCCGATTTAGCCAGTATGAACCGTTTGCGTGAGTTTACCGAAAT
The DNA here is from genome assembly GCA_030430535.1 of Bacteroidia bacterium. Classification (GTDB taxonomy): domain Bacteria; phylum Bacteroidota; class Bacteroidia; order Flavobacteriales; family Flavobacteriaceae; genus Flavisericum. The sequence goes on along the minus strand of JAUIKY010000038.1, from coordinate 32,022 downwards.
TTCCAACGAAGCCAAATGGCGATTGGCAGCAGCCTATGCCTTGGCAGGACAAAAAGAAGCGAGTGAAAGCATTTCGCAACGTGCCAATATTGATTTTCAACCGCCTCGTTACAACTATTATACTTATGGTTCGGCAGATAGAAATAGAGCCATGGCATTGGAAACTATGGTCTTGACCAAAAACCCAAAACAGCGCGAATTGGCACAATACATTGCCAAAGAACTGTCTGGAAATCGTTGGATGAGCACCCAAACCACAGCCTACAGTTTGTTGGCTATGGCAAAAATGGTAGAAGTCAATGGCGGAAAAGCCTTGAACATAAGCTATACCAACAATGGCAAAACCGAAACCATAAACACCAAAAGTGCCATTGCGCAACGCGAACTCAACATTATTGATGGCAATAATGCACTTTCGTTTACCAATAACATTGATAATGTGGTGTATGTGCGTTTGCTGAATTCAGGGAAATTACCGTTAGGCGAAGAAATTGCAGAACAACGCGGATTGAGTGTTTCGGTGCAATACAAAGATTTAAAAGGCAATAAAATTGATGTTTCCAAACTGCAACAAGGTAAGGATTTTGTAGCAACTGTTAGCGTTAGTAATCTTAAAAATGAAAACGTGAACGATGTGGCATTGACTCAAATTTTCCCTTCAGGTTGGGAAATCGTCAATACACGTTTTACCGATTTTGGCGACACGACAACAAGTCAAGCGCGTTATACAGACATTAGAGACGACCGTGTGAATATCTATTTCGATTTAGGCAAAAAAGGAAAACAGGGCACCAAAACCTTTAACGTGATGTTGAACGCTTCCTATTTAGGAACTTATTATTTACCAGGAATTCAAGCCGAAGCCATGTACGATAATGAGTATTTAGTGAGAACTAAAGGACAGTGGATAACTGTTGAAAAGTAATTGTCATTCCGCACTTGATGCGGAATCCAAATAAAATAGATTCTGCGTCGTAGCGCAGAATGACAAAATTGAACTCATAATATGAGAAAGGTTATCTTTTATTTAATTTTTGCATTTACAACTTCTCTTTTAATAGGTTGTAAAACTAATAATATTGAAGGGATTGTTATTGGTGATACTTTATATATTCATCAAAGCTTTAGTGAGAATAAAAAAATGAAAAAATTGATTCAACAATCCTTGAACAAGGATACTAATGCTTTAGTTAGTTTGAAAAATTTTCCTAATGGAGGTGCTGCTAGTAGTTATGATTTAGGCTATGTAATAACACAAATTATTTACAAACTAGGTGAGGAGGAATTTATAAGTTTAGTTAAAAGATTTCCTGAAAACGAACAAGATTTCGAAGGATTAATCGATGTAGGATTAGAATATGGCGATAATGATTATGATGGTAAAATAGATGATAAACGTTTTAAAAATGAATTCCCGAAGTTGTATAATTATATAAATCATTAATCTCGTTTTGAAAGCAAACGAAATATTAAAACATACCAAACATAGGCCTTTTGAAGTTCCTTTACGCTCTTGGAAATATTATCAGGAATGGAACAAAGCCATTTTTTTGCATTGGGAAGTTACTCCAGAGCAAATAACTCCTTTTCTGCCTAAAGGTTTATCGGTAGATACGATTAACGGAAAAACTTGGGTTAGTTTGGTGGCTTTTAATATGAATAATATTGGTGTAAGAAGTTTGCCTAAAGTCCCACATATATCAGATTTTCATGAAATAAACATACGGGTTTATATTACTTGCAATGGCAAACCCAGTGTTTACTTTTTAAGTATGGAAGGTGCCAAACGTTCGTCGTGCAAAGTCTTAAAGACAATGTCTAAATTTCCGTATTATTATTCTAAAATGGAACGAACGAACTATAGCTTTACTTCTGAAAATAAGAAGTATAACAATTCATTTTACACTGAATATCGTTTTGACAACAAACAGATTATCAAAGATGAAACCGATATTTGGCTAACCGAACGCTATGCAGTTTTTCAGGATTATAAAAACCATATTATTGAGTATGATGTGCATCACGTAGAGTGGCCAATGGAATCTATTTCAATAAAAAAGTTAGAACTAGATTACCCTAAATTCAATCGCTTAATCAATAACAAACCTGATAGAATTCACTACTCTAAAGGAGTTCAAGTTTTAACTTGGGACAAAAGAAAGCTTACGCTATGAAGAAAGATTTTAAACCCTATTATGCAGTCATTTTCACCTCAACTCAAAAAGAAGATATTGAAGGTTATGCTGAAATGGCAAACCAAATGGAAGCACTTGCCAAAACTCAAAACGGCTTTTTAGGTATGGATAGCGCAAGAAACGACACTTCGACTGCGCTCAGTGCAGGCGTTGGAATTACAGTGAGTTATTGGGAAAGTCTGGAAGCTATAAAAAACTGGAAACAGCACACCGAGCATTTAGTAGCGCAACAAAAAGGCAGACAAGATTGGTACAGTTGGTACAATGTGAAAATTTGTAAGGTAGAGCGTGAGTATAAGTTTGGAGAAATATAATCAAAGCTGTCATTCCGCACTTGATGCGGAATCCAAATAAAATAGATTCTGCGTCGCAGCGCAGAATGACAAAATCTAGCACTTAATTTGAAACGCCTTTTATCTTACATAAAAAACAACAAAATAAAATCAGTGGCACTTTTTGTATTGCTGATTGCCTACTATTTCTGTTTGCCAAAACAACTTTTCAAAGACCCAACCGCAACAGTTATCACCAGTAAAAACGACGAATTACTAGGCGCTCAAATTGCAAAAGACGGACAATGGCGATTTCCGCATAACGATAGTATTCCAGAGAAATTCAAGACTTGCATTATTCAGTTTGAGGACGAATATTTCTACAAGCATCCTGGTTTTAATCCGGTTTCCATTTTTAAAGCCTTACGCGAAAATCTAAAATCTGATGGAATAAAACGTGGCGGAAGCACCATTACGCAACAAGTGATTCGTTTATCCAGAAAAGGTAAAAACCGAACCTATTTTGAAAAAGCCATTGAAATTATTCTGGCAACACGCTTGGAATTACGAACTTCTAAAGATAAAATTCTCTCTTATTACAGCAGCAATGCGCCTTTTGGCGGCAACGTAGTTGGCTTAGATGCTGCTTCGTGGCGCTATTTCAACAGAAACGCGAATGAACTTTCTTGGGCTGAAAGTGCCACTTTAGCTGTTTTACCTAATGCTCCTAGTTTAATTTATCCTGGAAAAAATCAAGAACGCTTACTTAAAAAACGCAACCGTCTTTTAGCTAAATTGCTTCAAAACCAAATTATTGATTCGTTAACCTATAATTTATCAATTGCTGAAAGTTTGCCCCAAAAACCCTATCCGCTGCCGCAAATTGCACCTCATTTATTGCAAAAAGTGGCTCAAAATTATTCTGGCAAACACATAAAAACAACCATCAACACACCATTGCAGCAACAGGTTAATCGTATTGTGAAAAGACATTACAATCAATTAAGTCAGAATGAAATTTACAATGCCGCTGTTATAGTTTTAGATGTAAAAACCAGACAGGTTTTGGCTTACGTTGGCAATACGCCTACCGAAAAATCCCATCAAAAAGATGTGGACATTATTGACAAACCCAGAAGCACTGGCAGTATTTTAAAGCCATTTTTATATGCTGCTATGCTCGATGCTGGCGATATTTTACCCAATACTTTAGTCGCCGATGTACCCACGCAATTTGGTAGTTATAATCCCGAGAATTACAATAAAACTTACGATGGTGCCATACCAGCAAGTAGAGCTTTGTCGCGTTCGCTAAATGTGCCTTCGGTGAGGATGCTTCAGGAGTTTGGGTTGGATAGGTTTCATCATTACCTAAAAACACTTCAGCTAAAAGATTTAAAATACAACGCCAATCATTATGGTTTATCGCTTATTCTTGGTGGTGCCGAAAGCAATCTTTGGGATTTATGCAAAAGCTACGCAGCATTGTCTTCGACCTTAAATCATTTTTCTGAAACGTCCAGCGAATATTTCTCCAACGAATTTTGTGAACCTACATTTTTAGCTTCGGAAACGGTTGACTTCGGAAAAAAAACCAGTGAAAAAATACTGTTTGATGCAGGCTCCATTTATCTCACTTACGAAAGTTTAAAAGAAGTAAATCGACCAGAAGGTGATGAAAACTGGGAGTTTTTTGACGGCTCAAAGCAAATTGCTTGGAAAACAGGAACCAGTTTTGGCTTTCGTGACGCTTGGGCTATTGGCACCACAACAGATTACGTGGTTGGTGTTTGGGTAGGAAATGCCGATGGCGAAGGCAGACCAGGTTTGGTTGGTGTGCAAGCAGCAGCTCCTATTTTATTTGATGTGTTTGATGTGTTACCCAACAGCCCATGGTTTGCAAAACCTTTTGATGAAATGCAAGAGGTTTCTATCTGTAAAAAAAGTGGTCATAGAGCATCGCCAAATTGTGATGATACCGAAAACAAATTCATTCAAATTAGCGGATTAAAAACCAAACCTTGTCCGTATCATGTGTTGGTACATTTAGATAAAAGCGAAACATTTCAAGTGAATTCTTCTTGTGAAAGCACGAGCAATATCACACATAAATCGTGGTTTGTGCTGCCACCTTTGATGGGGTATTATTACAAAACCAAAAATCCGTTTTACAAGCCGTTACCCAAATTTAGAAGTGATTGCTTGGGTGAAAACAGTATTTCAATGGCTTTTATTTATCCGAAGGAAAACAACAGTATTTTTTTACCAAAAGATTTTGATGGCTCAACCAACGATTTAGTGCTCCAAATCGCCCATTCAAAACCTGAAACTACTGTGTTTTGGTATGTTGATGATATTTATATGGGAAGCACGAAAGACATCCACGAACTCGCCATTATCCCCAAACAAGGTAAGCACTTAATTACTGTGGTAGACGAATTTGGCAATGAAGCTAAACGGCGTTTTACAATTTTGGAATAAGCTACCTCCTCACAAAAACCGAAATCATACTATGATCACTTTTAAAGGTATAGAATTTTTTAGCGCTTAGGATTTTTAAGTCTTTTGAAACCCAAATATGGTCGAGTGACAACAGAGGCAAATTCCAAAACCACGTTTCCTTGAACCCATTGCCCTTTTCAGAAAAAGCATGGTTGAATTCTTGTTTTAACCGAGCAAGGTATTTAGATTCATAAGGAATATTGAAATCGCCTAAAATGACGGTTTTGGGTTTAATTTTAACATTTTCGTTTACAAAACCCAACTCCCAAGACCTCGGCACATCGGTACTGCCCTGCACATCGACCGCACAAAAGTTGATGCCTAAACTTTTAAAAAACAGCATGTACGTGTGGTATTTTGAGACCGTTTCACTTTGGACTTCAATTGGGGTTTTTGAATACACCACCATATCAGTATCCGACTTATAAAAATAAGCATCGGGATGTTGTTTTTTCAAGGTTTCAACATTCAAGCTGGTGGCTTCAGTCAAAACCATAATATCGGGCAAACCTTCATTGAGTTTGAATGCCTGATTAAAACCATTTTCTCGTGAGGCATTCCAAAACACGATTTCAACATCGTCTTCAGATATAGTTTCTGGAATATTAATTTTATAACTTCTGCCCAACCAAAGCATCAATAAAACTGCGGCCAATATTAGGTTGTACTTACTCAACCTTCCTAAAAAAACAGAAAGTGCCACCACAATAAAAATGATAACGGGCAACGGAAAGGTATAGTAAAGCAGCGAACTGCCATAACTGTTTTCCTTGAACACAAAATGAATGGCCAATAAGGCCGAAATGGCCAAAATATTGAAAAGCAAATAAATGCCTTTAATGATTTTTATAACCATTTACCGCAACGGATAACCTTTAGCCGCCCACCAGGGGTGTATTTCAATTTCCAATCGGCCAGCCTTAACCATGGGATCGGCACTGGCCAAACTATCGGCCATTTTTAAAGTGGGCACATTGTAAATGGTCACGCCACGAATATCACCATCATCTCCAAACGGCCCGGAAATATCGGCATAACCCAAATCGTACATTTTCTTTAGGTGCGCCAAATGCTGCTCCTGTAAATCGGCCGATTCTTCTTCGTTTTGCCCCCTAATAGGCCCCGATTTCAAGAACACCATAAAATACTGCTGCATTAAAATGGTGTCTTGGGTACTTTCGTCAACGAAATCGAAAGTTTTAAAACCTTTCTCGGTGAGTTCCTTCTTTATTTGTTTAACAGATTTTTGCTCAGGCTTGGAGTCTGCCATTTCGTTTGCTAAATCCATTGAATCTTTTATCGCTTTAGCTTCTGTTTCAGCAGTTATTTCCGAAGCTTCTTTCGCTTCATCTTTGCAACTAACAAACAAAATCACTGTTATTAAAATGGTAAAAATTCTATTCATGTGTTCCACGTTTTAAATGGTTGTTTGCTCAATTGGGCATTGTAGTATCTCGAATCTCCGGTTACCTCTTTACCCAACCATGTTGGTTTTTCGAAAGTTTCATTCTCATCTTTTAGTTCCACCTCGGCGACCACCAAGCCCTCATTATCGCCAAAAAACTCGTCTATTTCAAAAATATGGTTTTTAAGCTTTACTTCATAGCGTATTTTATCGATGATGCCCGATTCGCAAAGATTTAACAATTCCTTAGCTTCATTGACGCTAATTTCCTTTTCCCACTCAAAACGCGACAGACCATTTTTTGACGATGGGCCTTTAACTGTTAAAAAACCCAAATCGCCCTTAAGCCTTACCCTAACGGCACGCTCTTTATGCGAATTCAAATACCCTTGTACCAATCTTGTTTTTTTAAACGCCTCCGATTTAAAATCATCCGAAACCACCAAAAATTTACGTTCAATTTCTATCATAACCATTTTAAATTCTAAATTTCAATCCCGATAGCTATCGGCTATTGAAATTTAATATTTTATTCATCCAAAATTACCATAATTTTGCTACATGCAGGCCGAATTTCACATACGAAAAATAATCCATGTGGATATGGATGCCTTTTATGCTTCGGTGGAACAAATGGACAACCCCGAACTAAAGGGTAAACCCATTGCCGTTGGCGGCGGCGGTAAACGCGGTGTGGTAAGTGCTGCCAGTTACGAAGCCCGAAAATTCGGGGTAAAAAGTGCCATGGCAGGAACATTGGCCGCCAAATTATGCCCGGATTTAATCTTTGTTCGGCCTCGATTTGAACGATACACCGAAATATCGAAAAAAATAAGACGCATATTTTACGACTATACCGATTTGGTGGAACCGCTGTCATTGGATGAAGCCTATTTGGACGTTACCGAAAACAAAAAGGGCAACCCCAGCGCTTCGCTTATAGCCAAAGAAATCCGGGAGCGCATTTTAAATGAGGTGGGGCTTACGGCCTCGGCCGGGATTTCCATCAATAAATTTATTGCCAAAGTGGCCAGCGATTACAACAAACCCAACGGACAAAAAACGGTGAACCCCGAAGAGGTGATTTCGTTTTTGGAAGCATTGGATATTAGGAAATTTTATGGAGTAGGAAAGGTGACTGCCGAAAAAATGTACCAAAAAGGCATTTTTACAGGACTGGATTTAAAACTAAAGCCGTTGGAATATCTTGAAGAGCACTTTGGTAAATCGGGCAAATACTACTATTACATTGTTCGGGGCATTCACCACAGCGAAGTGAAGCCCAACCGCATCAGGAAAAGCTTGGCTGCCGAACGCACGTTTTCTGAAAACCTATCCAGCGAAGTGTTTATGATTGAAAAACTGGAACATATTGCCCAAGAGGTTTCCAAAAGGCTCACCAAAAGCCAAGTGGCCGGAAAAACGGTAACCCTAAAAATAAAGTACAGCGATTTCAGTCTGCAAACCCGCAGCAAAACCCTGCCCTATTTTATTAGCGACAAAAGCATCATTTTAGAAACCGCAAAAGAACTCCTGTACCAAGAAAATTTAAAAAACTCGGTGCGTTTGTTAGGCATAAGCCTTTCCAATTTGAATACCGAAAAAACAAAAAAACCAGAAACTCAAAAAACCATAAGTGCCCAATTAAAGTTTGAATTTTAGTAATTGTTTAAATTTTCAGAAAGCGCATCCAACACGCCTACCCAACTCTTCCACAAACAGTTACAATACCTTAAAAAAATAAAATTTTTAGATTTATATTCTTAAAAAAATATGTAGGTTTGCAGCATTATTAAAACATGAGATTTATGTCGTTTTCAGATTTATTTGACAGTGGATTTAAAAAGCGTAACGAAAGCCATTTTGCGGCTATTGTGCGCGTGGCAATGGATGATGGCATCATCACCCCAGAAGAACAAGCATTTTTAGAAAGAACCGCCAGAAACTTGGATATTAGCCAAGAGGACTTCAACTTGATCTTGAAAAACTACAAATCACACCCTATTAATCCACCGGTTTCATATGATAGACGCTTGGAGCGCCTTTACGATTTGGCCCGCATGGTTTATGTAGACAATATTAAAGGAGACCCAGAGCATGTTCTTTTGAAAAAAATATGCATCGGGCTTGGTTTTCATCCTGAAAATGTAAAATATATTGTTGACAAAGCCCTAACCCTGATTAACAACGGGGTAGATTTGGATACTTTTATAGATGAAATAAAGAATATGAACCGATAGTTCAAACTTCAAAAAAACTTATAAATGGGCGCTCAAAATATTGGGCGCTTTTTTTTTGTTTAAAAATAAGCGGTTAAACAGTATTTTAAGATTTTTTAACAAGCATTATTACTAATTTTGCACGGTTCAATAGTATTCAATGCTGAAGTTTATATACATATTCTTAACCGCAGCGTTAAGTTTTTCCCCTCTGAATTTCAATCAGTATGCGGAAAGTTCGGCATTTATTAATGTTAACCATTCCGAAGAAAACCACCAGTTAGAAAACAATCGGTTTTTTAATGCTTTTGCCATTGTTACTGACAATGCCTTTGAAGAAGTATTAAATCTTAATACTGAGCAAGAACCTACTGTTGTTAGCTCCTTTGCCATTCACGGAAAGATTTCTAACCTTCTTTGCAACATCAATTTAAACTACCTAAAAACCTGTAGTTTAATTGATTTGGATTTCAATATCAGGGCCATTATTTTTCCGTTCCATTCTTTCTTGTAACCTTTTTGATTTTTACACCGCATTCGAAAATTTATCATTACATCTTTTGTAATGACGAAATACCCTATTCAAAAAATCAAAAAAAATACACAAGATGAAAACTTCATTAATAATTATTTCTACGCTTTTAGTATTAAGCGTATTTGTTCCTTTTTTACTTTTTATTTTCAATGGAACAAAACAAACTTCCAAAATAAAAAAGCAAGTTAAAGCCTTAACAAAAAACAACGGTTTCAACTACAAACACCAAGAAATTTGGCGCAAAAATTTTATTGGAATTAGCGACAAGGATTCCTTAGCCTATATCCATTTTAAAGACGACAAACCTTTTACGGTTGAAACAAAGCTAAGCGAAATTGAAAGCAGCCAGATAATAAAGGAATATGCTTCCAGTAAAAATGGCAAAAGCCATTTAAAGCGTTTAGGCATAGAGCTGAACTTTAAACAGCGAACCAAACCCAATGAATTTCTTGAATTTTTTGACGTTGACAAAGATGTCTCTGAAGATTTTGAAATACAACGCATTGAGAAGTGGCATTCACTAATTAAACAAGCCATTGCCACAAATGAATCCCTATTAATAAAAAAGGCTTCATAAGTTCATATTTAAAAAACTAGAAGAAAATATCCTGTGCCAATCGAAATGTATTGGCATGGGCTTCTACAATCGTTTTTATATCGGGGGAATATCCGCCGCCCATCGAACACATTACTGGAATACTCAAGTCTTTGCAGGTTTGAAGCACAAAACGGTCACGTTCTTTACAGCCTTCAATAGTCATTCCCAGTTTCCCCAACTTATCGGAATCTACCACATCAACGCCACTGAGATAGTAAATGAAGTCTGGTTTTTGTTCTTCAACAAGCTTTGGTAAAGTGGATTTTAAAATGTTTAAATAAGCATCATCATCGGTATTATTTTCCAAAGCAATGTCCAAATCACTTTGCTCTTTTACAAACGGATAGTTTCCTTTGGCATGTATGGAAAAAGTAAAAACAGCGGGGTCATCTTGGAAAATCTCAGCCGTTCCGTTTCCTTGGTGCACATCCAAATCTACAATCAACACCTTTTTTGCTAATTTTTCGTTTAAAAGATAACGCGCCCCAATGGCCTGATCGTTAAACATACAAAAGGCTTCACCTCTGTTTGAATAAGCGTGGTGTGTTCCGCCAGCCACATTCATGGCTACACCATGTTTCAGGGCATATTCACTGGCTTTAATGGTGCCATCGGCAATCACTATTTCGCGTTCCACCAACATTTCATTTAATGGAAATCCTATTTTTCTGGCCGCCCGCTGATCTAATGTTAAGTTGAGCAAATCATAAAAATAAATGGGATCGTGCACCTTTAAAATTGGCGCCGCATCAAGCATTCTTATCGGCTTAAAAAAGTTTTGATAGGTACACGTACCCTCATAAAGCAATTGCTCGGGAAGTAGCTCATATTTCGCCATGGGAAAGCGATGTCCTTTTGGCAACGGATGTTTATAAATAGGGTGATAGGCAATTTTTAGCATGGCACTAATTTACAAAAGCCACAATACGTAGCGGTGCGCCACTGCCCCCTTTTATTTTCATGGGCAAGGCCACGACTTCAAAACCTTTTGATGGGAGCTGGTGGAGGTTGGTTAAATTTTCGAAAGCTGGAATGTTTTCAGACAACAAAATAACGTGTGTTTTAAAATACTGTGATTGCCCATAATCGATGCTGGGGGTGTCAATACCGATGGATTTAATATTCCTGTTATCGACCAACCACTGGGCGGCTTCGGGCGACAGCCCCGGAAAATGCAGTAACTTAACAGCTTCTGGCCCTCTTTCATCAGTGCCCAAATACTTTTTCTTATCGGGATAATATTTTGAAAAACCTGTTTCCAACAGCACAATGCTTCCTTCAGGAATTTGCATACTATGTTCGGTTTCCCATTGTTTAAAATCATCAATACTAACCAAATAATCGGGATTGGTCAATGCATGTTCAGAAACATCAATTTTCATGGCATTTCCAATCAGGTTTTCCAACGGAATTTCATTGACATACTGCTTGCCTTTTGCAAAGTGAATGGGTGCATCAATGTGCGTTCCACCGTGTTCGGCGGTGGCAAAATTATTGGCCGCGTAGTAAAACCCTTTGTCGGTTTCGCCCGCCGCTACCACATCCATTTCAAATTCTTTGGCCGTAACCCAATACACGGTTTCTTCCGAAAATTCGTGGGTTAAGTCTATAATTTTCCTTTCCTGTTGACCCTCTTCGGAAGCCGAAACCGCAGATTTGGATTTTTCAGCATTCGAATGGCAAGCTGCCAACAGAACAAAACAGGATAAACAGAGTACTTTTAGCATTTTGAAAAGAATTATTTCTAAAGATACTTAAAAGCACGCTATCCTAAAAGTCTATTTATGCAACTTTAGCTGAATGCGCTTTCGCGGAATATCGACGTCCAAAACTTTTACAATGACTTGTTGATGTAAATGCACATGCTCGTTGACGTCTTTTACAAAGCTGTCAGACAAATTAGAAACATGGATGAGCCCACTTTCCTTAATACCCACATCCACAAAACATCCAAAATTGGTAATATTATTAACTATTCCGGGAAGCAATTGTCCCTCGTGTAAGTCGTTTATGGTTTTTACATTTTGATTGAAAGTGAACACTTTGGCTTTTTCTCGGATATCGAGTCCCGGTTTTTCCAATTCATTTACAATATCCTGAAGTGTTGGTAAACCTACCGAATCGGTGCAATAGTTTTTTAAATTTATGTTTTGAAGCATTTCTTTATTGCCAATCAAGTCTTGAACAGACTTTCCCAAATCTTTGGCCATACTTTCAACCAAACCATAACTTTCTGGGTGTACGGCCGAATCGTCCAACGGATTTTTTGCATCCTTAATTCTTAAAAAAGCAGCGCCCTGCTCAAAAGCTTTATCGCCCAATCGTGGTACTTTTTTAATCTCAGTTCTTGATGGAAATGCACCGTTTTCGCTTCTGTAATTCAAGATGTTTTCTGCTAATTTAGGACCAATTCCAGACACATAACTTAGCAAACTTTTACTTGCCGTATTAATGTTTACACCAACGGCATTTACGCAGTTTTCAACCACGGATTCCAGAGCTTTTTGGAGCTTAGTTTGATCAACATCATGTTGGTACTGACCTACACCAATGGATTTGGCATCAATCTTTACGAGTTCGGCCAACGGGTCTTGCAATCGACGACCAATGGAAACGGCTCCACGAACCGTAACATCGTAATCGGGAAACTCTTCGCGGGCTATTTTTGAAGCCGAATAAATACTAGCTCCCGCCTCGCTTACTACAAATACTTGAATATCATTTTTAAAACGTATTTTTCTGATCAAGGCCTCGGTTTCGCGTGATGCTGTACCATTACCAATGGCAATAGCCTCAATTTTATAGGCATCGGCCAACGAACTGATTTTTTTCATCGCCCCAACACTGTCGTTTTTTGGAGCATGCGGATAAATGGTTTCGTTGTATTTTAATTGCCCTTGGGCATCGAGGCATACCACTTTACAGCCAGTACGGAAACCGGGGTCTATGGCCAAAACCCGTTTTTCGCCCAATGGCGAGCCCAATAACAATTGCTTTAAGTTTTTGGCAAAAACCGAAATGGCAGCATCATCGGCCTTTTCTTTTGCTATTTGCAAAGCTTCATTGCTTAATGATGGCAGTAACAACCTTTTGTAAGCATCTTTTATGGCTTGCTCAATTTGTTGGGCGCAATCGTTATTCGATTTTATGATGCGTTGTTCTATTTTATTTAACGCACGTTCGTCATCAATTTCAATTTTAACACGGATAAAACCTTCTTTTTCTGCTCTTAAAATGGCCAAAAAGCGGTGTGATGGAATTCTGCTTAGCGATTCTTCCCAATCAAAATAATCTTTAAATTTTTGTGCGGCTTCATCACTACTTTTCGTTTTTACCACTTTTGTGGAAATGGCTGCAAAACGCTCCAATTGGTAACGGATGTTATTCCTGATGTCGGTACGTTCGTTTATCCATTCGGCAATAATATGTCTGGCGCCCTCTAAAGCGTCATCCACCGAATTAATGGCTTCTTTTGCATACTTAAATGCTATCGACTCCACATCGTTGGCGTTCTGTGCCATAATGATTTTTGCCAAGGGTTCCAATCCGTTTTGGCGCGCTTTTTCAGCTTTTGTCTTTCGGCTTTTTTTATAGGGCAGATATAAATCTTCAAGCGTGGTTAAATCTTGGGCAGCTTCAATTTTCTTTTTCAGCTCAGGAGTTAACACCTCTTGCTCCTCCAAAGCTTTTAAGACGGTGCTTTTCCGTTTTTCCAAAGCTTCAAATTGCTCTTTAAACTTAACAATGTCTCCAATTTGGACCTCATCCAAATTTCCCGTACGCTCTTTTCGGTAACGCGAAATAAACGGAACGGTGCAATCTTCGTTTAATAACTGAATGGTGTTTTGTATTGAAGTTTCAGAAAGTTGGGTATGCTGTTTTATATAGGTAATCATGCTGATGTTGTAGTCTAAAAATTCAAAACAAATGTAAATAAAAAAGACCTGTGGGAAGAAAACCCAACAGGCCTGATTTTATATTTAAAACGGAAACGCCAAATTTGGCAATAAACCGTTTATTTTAGGCTACTTTTTTAAGCAAATCGAAACATGGGCATTTACCACAACGTTTGTTTTCACCTTTTTTATACTTTTCGCAGCATTTGCTTTTTACCTTTTTGGCATTAATTAAGCCTGCCTCATGCAAGGTTTTCAACGCTTTTTTTTGCTTCTTTTTTTCTTTTTTCTTTTTTCCCATGCAGCTTTAGAAAATAAAACTGCGCAAATATAACTTGTTTTTAATTAATCTAAATAAGATTTTATGTTAAAATTTACTCTGGGCTTTGTTGAGCGGCCGTGCTAACAGTCAGATTTTCAATATCTCTATCAAATAAATAGAGTCCACCTTTATCATCACCAATCAGGTTAATTTTGTCTAAAATGGTACGTGCCATGGCTTCTTCCTCGATTTGTTCGGAGACGTACCACTGTAAAAAGTTGTGTGTTGAATAATCTTTTTCCTGTAAGCTGATATGCACCAATTCGTTGATACTTTCGGAAACGAAAACTTCGTGCTTGTAGAGTTCTTCAAACATTTCCTTAAATGAGTTGAACGTGACATTTGGCGCCGACAATGCAGAAACCTGCGCATGGCCACCGCGCTCGTTAACATATTTAATGAGTTTTAACATGTGGTCGCGCTCTTCATTAGACTGGCTGTACATAAAACCAGCAACGCCTTCCAAGCCTTTAACTTCTGCCCAACAGGCCATAGCCAAATATATTTGAGATGATTCGGCCTCTATTTTGATTTGATTATTGAGCTCTTTTTCTATTGATTTTGATAACATAATTCACGTTTTTACGTAAAGTTACTGAATTCGGCGGTTTATTGAAAATAAAAAGGGCCGCTCTTTTACGAGCAACCCTTTTTAAAATCAATCAAAAAAATCCCTATTCTCCTGCTTGATTTTTAGCATCTTCAATCATTTTTTCGTTAGGCAAAATAGCCACATTTACACGACGGTTTTTAGCTCTACCTGCTGCAGTAGAATTATCGTGCATAGGCTGTGTTTCACCAAACCAGTTAGTGGTTAACCTACCGTTACTAATGCCGTTATTAGACAGGTAATTGGTTACGGCATAAGCCCGGTTTTTCGATAATGTCATGTTGTATTCTTCCGAACCTTGGCTATCGGTATGCCCAACTACCAAAATATTCGTGTCCGGATATTCCTTAAATACGCCAATAAGTTTGTTTAAGGTAGCTTGTGATGCTGAATTAATATTGTATTTGTTCGTGTCAAAATACACCCCACTACTTTCATCAAAAGTCACTACAATACCGTCATCAACACGTTCTACTTCGGCTCCGGGGATTTCCTCCTCAATTTTTTGGGCTTGTTTATCCATTTTGTTTCCGATAAGAACGCCCGCGGTTCCACCAACAACACCACCAATTACGGCACCCAGCTCGCCATTACCGCCTTTACCAACGTTGTTACCAATAATGGCTCCTAAAATAGCACCACCAGCAGTACCGATTACGGCTCCTTTTTGCTTATTATTGGCATTCTGTACTGCTTTACAATTAGTGAAACTAATAGCCAAAACAGCAACTAACATTAAAATGGACGTTTTATTTATAAATCTTTTCATCTGTTTATTTTTATTTGTTTTTAATTGATTATATGTAATTCGCCATTAAACATTTAACTCCCTTTTTTATTTTTATGGAGTCGTTGAACCTTCGGTTTCGGTTGGCATCAACTTAATTGTTATGGCTCATTTCATAATTTCTATCTTTTATTGCTTAGTGAAATTCATTGTAATAGTGAAGGGCTTTCCTTCTACCATAAGGGTTTGTTGCCATTGCATCATGCTTTCAGACAGTGATGTTAAGCTCAACCTAAACCCTTTGTTGGTTTCCGATTTGTGCTTTTCGTTGGTGGGCTTCAATAAGAAATCGTAAAGTCCGGTTTCTTCATTAACCTCATCAATGGTAAACACAAAATGCCTTTCGCCGGTTTGGCAACCTACATCACCAATGTTGTAAACCCCGGTGTTGTTATTTGGGATAAACTGCCAAGCACTGCCTTCAAAACAGGCTTTTGAGGCGTCATCCAAAAGTGTAACGTTATACGTGCCAGCCTCGCTGTAACTAATGTTGTTCAACACCCAATTGCCCTTAAGGACTTTTTTGGATGCACGAACCGTTTTTGATGCCCCACAGGACAAAACACTAATTGAAACAAGTAATAAAAGTAATTTTTTCATCGTGTCAGTTTTTAATTAATATGCTTGGTTAATATACGAATGTGATAGCGCCGAAAGATGTTCAAATAATAAAAGTGTTAACTCAAAAGAAATAAGCGCACCTCCATAAAAACGACAATAAATCACTAGAAGGCAACAGGTTAAAATCTGATTTCAGAGAACATCCCTATAAGTATATTTAACATGGAATTAACAAAAAAGCACCTTTTAACTAAGGTGCTTTTTTGAAATAGATTGATGTTTTTGTATGTTTAACTCACCTGTAAACCATTCGGCACTTTGGCATCGCTCGGATTAACAAAAACCAAATTACCATCGGCAGTTTCGGTCATTAAAATCATGCCTTCGCTTTCTACACCGCGTAATTTTCGTGGTGCTAAATTCACTAACACAGTGACTTGTTTGCCGACCACTTCTTCGGGGGTGAAACTTTCGGCAATGCCCGAAACAATGGTGCGTACATCAATACCCGTATCGACTTTTAACACCAACAGCTTTTTAGCTTTTGGCATTTTTTCGGCTTCTAAAATAGTGCCCACACGAATATCGAGTTTTGTGAAATCTTCAAAAGTAATAGTGTCCTTTTGAGGTTCAACCGCTTTGTTGGCTGCTTCATTCGCCTTTTTGCTAGCTTCCAACTTATCCAATTGTTTTTGGATGGTTTCATCTTCTATTTTAGAAAACAACAATTCTGCTTTATTGATTTGGTGACCCGCGGGAAGGAGTATCTCTTTGTTGCTGATATCGTTCCAAGACGTCTCGACTCCGCTCGACGTGATATTAAGGATATTTTTAAGTTTTTCTGAAGTGAACGGCAAAAACGGCTCGCTTAAAACGGCCAATGCCGAAGCGATTTGAAGCGCCACGTACATAATGGTTTGGGTACGCGCCTCATCTGTTTTTATGACTTTCCAAGGTTCTTCGTCTGCTAAATATTTATTACCCAAACGCGCTAAATTCATCAATTCCTGCCCTGCTTCCCTAAAACGGTAGCGCTCAATGGAACTGGCAATCACATCGGGGTAGGCTTTTACAGCGGCCAAAGTTTCCTCATCCACTTTCGAGAGTTCTGAAGGCTCTGGCACAATACCGCTATAATACTTATTGGTCAGCACCACTACTCGATTAATGAAATTCCCAAAAATAGCCACCAACTCGTTATTGTTTCTGGCTTGAAAATCTTTCCAAGTGAAATCGTTATCCTTGGTTTCCGGTGCATTCGCAGTCAGCACATAACGCAATACATCCTGTTGACCTGGGAATTCCTTTAAATAGTCAGGTAACCAAACCGCCCAATTTTTCGAGGTAGAAAGTTTATTCCCTTCTAAATTTAAAAACTCGTTGGCCGGCACATTGTCGGGCATAATGTAACTGCCTTCGGCCTTGAGCATAGCCGGGAAAATAATACAGTGGAACACAATATTGTCTTTCCCGATAAAATGAACCAATTTGGTGTCTTTATCTTTCCAGTACGGCTCCCAATCTTTGCCCTCTCGCTCGGCCCATTCTTTGGTAGATGAGATATAACCAATGGGTGCATCGAACCAAACGTACAGCACTTTGCCCTCGCCACCTTCAACCGGCACAGGGATACCCCAATCTAAATCCCGTGTTACCGCACGTGGGCGCAATCCGTCGTCAATCCAAGATTTTACTTGTCCGTACACATTAGGTTTCCAATCTTTTTTATGACCTTTTAAAATCCATTCCTTTAAAAAATCCTCGTATTTATCCAAAGGCAAAAACCAGTGTTTGGTTTGCTTTAAAGTAGGCACGTTGCCTGTTAATGCAGATTTCGGATTGATTAAATCAGTGGCATTCAAACTGGTTCCGCAGCTTTCGCATTGGTCGCCGTAGGCTTCTTCGTTGCCACATTTTGGGCAAGTTCCCGTTACAAAACGGTCGGCCAAAAACTGGTTGGCTTTTTCGTCATACAATTGCTCGGTGGTTTCCTCAATAAATTCGCCTTTATCGTACAGGGTTTTAAAGAATTCTGAAGCGGTTTCATGATGAATTGGTGCTGAAGTACGGGAATAGTTATCGTAAGTTATCCCAAAATCCTCAAACGATTTTTTAATAATGGCATGGTATTTATCCACCACATCCTGCGGCGACACGCCTTCATTCTTTGCCTTAATGGTAATAGGAACGCCGTGCTCGTCGCTTCCACCAATAAAGGCCACATCGTTGCCTGTTAATCGTAAATAGCGCACATAAATATCGGCAGGCACATAAACACCCGCTAAATGGCCAATATGAATGGGGCCGTTAGTATATGGCAATGCTGTAGTTACGGTATATCGTTTTGGTTTGTTCATTATAAAATTTTAATTTTTCGTCATTGCGAAGGAGGACCGACTGCGGCAATCTTTAAGAATTAGGGTTCCAATTGCACAGATTCCCACGCTCCGCTCGGAATGACGGGTCTTTAAAAGCAGCAAAAGTACACATTTTAAAAGGGATTAAGAAAAAAAATGTACATTTACATCATGACGAAAAGCCTACTGATAATCAGCCTATTTTGTGCCTTTTTTTTCTTCGGAATACACCCCTGTTCCGCACAAAACACGGCTATTGAAAAACCACAACACACTTTGAAACAACCATCATACCTTAAAGCAGGCGACACCGTGGCCATTGTAGCGCCTTCGGGCATTTTAAAGAACAGAGTCGGCGAAATACACCAAGCCCAAGCCCTTTTAAAAAGCTGGGGACTGTATTCGGTTGTGGGCAAGCACGTTTTTAATCAGGCCAACCATTTTGCTGGCACCGACGATGAACGTTGCGAAGATTTCCAACAAGCTTTGGACGACCCAAAAATTAAAGCCATTTGGTGCGCACGCGGGGGTTATGGAGCGGTAAGGATTTTAGATAAACTAGACTTTTCGAAATTCAAGCAACAACCAAAATGGATTATTGGCTATTCCGACATTACGGCCATTCACAACCAAATCCACAATGAAGGTGTTGAAAGCCTGCATGCTTTAATGTGCGTGAGCTTAACCAAAGATCTTTCGGAAATTGAAGCCAGTATTTCTACATTTAAAAACACGCTTTTTGGAAAGCCATTAAGCTATACTTTAAAAGGTTCAAAATACAACCGAAGCGGCACAGCCACCGGGCAATTGGTGGGTGGCAATCTCACCATGCTCCATACCATGCTGGGTTCTAAAACCAGCATTGATACTTCTGGAAAAATATTGTTTATTGAAGAAATCGGCGAGTACAAATACCACATCGACCGCATGTTGCAAAGCTTAAAACGTGCTGGATATTTTGATAACTGTAACGGCGTAATTGTTGGCGACATGACCAAACTGCGAAAAAACACCACGCTTTGGGGCACCTCAATCGAACAATTGATTTTGGATGCTTTGGCCGATTACGATTTCCCAATCGCTTTTGGCATGCCTGCCGGGCACGAAAAGGATAACAGGGCTTTAATTTTAGGCAGAACCATAGATTTAACCGTAAATATTGAACAGTCGTCTATTATTTTTAAGAATCATTAATTACTTCATTAGTCTTGCAAATTAGATTTATTAATGACACTTAAAAATTAGTCTCCAAATGAAAAAATTACAGCTATTAGCCTTGGCTTTAGGGCTTTTATTTACAATTGACATGAAAGCCAACGATGTTACCGTTAACTCTAATTTAAACCTATACAACCCCGATGTACGCAAGTGCTTACTCGATGCTTCAAAAAGTGAAGGTTGGGAATTAAAGTCGGTTTACCTTAATGACAAAAAAGAACTTGTAATGGTTTTTGATAAAGACAATAAAACCAGAGTTTACAAAACCAAATAAAAAACTGGTTTACACATACCAAAAACCAACTAATCGTTTTCGTTTAGTTGGTTTTTTTATACCCCAAACTGATTTAAATGATGGTCCAAATGTTTATAAAACATGTTGTTCCATTCTTCTTTCGTCAGTTTTCCAAAAGAATGCGACTCTTTTCCATCGAAATAATCGGCGCCCAACTTTTGGGTTTTAACCAAATAATCGGTCAATCGGGCTTTTTCCTCCACGTAGTTTTTCGTATCGGTCACAAAAAATTGCGGTGCTGTTCTAATGTTTTTCTTGTAGGGTTTAGCACCAACCACTCCGTTTTCAACAAACAGTTTCAACAAAAACTTAGTAAATCCGCCAGGTTTAGGGTGCTTGTCTTCATAAGCCATTTCGTAAGTTACATTGCAGTGCGCCAGCATTTGGCCAACACTCATTTTGCCCCACAATGGTTGGGTATCGGGTTTCAGTTTATTTATACGATCAATGATGGCATTGGTTTCTTTTGAGTCAAAGATATTTTTCACGGGTTACGGGTTGAAGGGTTTTGGCCTCTGCAATTTAATAAAGAATTTCTATAAACCCACTATCCAGACTGTAAACCAACCTATTAAACCAGCTTCACCAACACCTTTTAATACAAAAAAATAGGTAATAAATTTCTATTTGTGTTAAAATGAAATGCATTTAAAACAATCTAGTCTCACCACTTCTATTAAGTTTACTAAAAACTTTATATATGGATAAGACGAAAAAAGAAAAAGGGAATTTTGAATTTGTAAAAGAATCGGAAGACGAAAAAAGAAATTACATTTTCCAAAAAGACGGCATCACCAAAAAAACTGCATTAATCGTTATTGTATTTCTAATAATTTTGATTTTAGCAGTGGCCTTTTCCGGATTGTTTTTTGAATCTTAAAACCCACGTTCCTTCTGCAATTGCTCATAAGCGGCCTGCACTTGCCTGAATTTTTCTTCAGCGCCTTCTTGATGTTCCTTTCCTAAGTGCACCACTTTATCGGGGTGGTATTTTTTGGCCATTTTTCGGTAAGCTCTCTTGATGTCGTCAACCGAGGCGCTTTTTTCAATTTCCAAAATTTTATAGGCATTGTCGCTACTGTTATAAAACATAGCTTTAATGCTTTCGTAGTCTTTGGTATTGATGCCCAAATAACCCGCCATAGTATAGATTTGGCGCTCTTCGGCTTCGGTAACCATACCGTCGGCTTTGGCAATTCCGAATAAAAAATGAATGAGCTGCAATCTAGAGGCATAATCCATCATCTGCCTAACCTGTAAACATACTGGCCGTACAGAAACATGCTGTTTGCTAATATTTTTAAAGAGTTTAAACGCATGGTTGGCGCGTTCCTTGCCGTACATATTTAAAAACTGCTGGCGCACAAAATCCAGTTCGCGCTTGTCTTGACTGCCATCAGCTTTTATAATTACCGATGCCAAAATAAGCAGACTAACCTCAAAATCGCCCGATTGGGTTTGAGGACGTTGCCGAGGCTGTGTACGGTATGTAGTGCCGCCAGCGCGTTCTGCCCTTCCCTGCCCAATTAAAGGTTCGCCGCTGCCATTGGCCACCGAATCAATTAAACTACCAATGGCCAGCCCAATAATAGCACCAATGGGCCCACCAAACGACCATCCCAAGGCACCACCAATCCATTTTGAAAAACTCATGTAAGTATATATTTTGTTTAACGTCAAACCTAACACCATCTTTCAATATAAAGACGGAATAAAATAAGGTTTACGCTTTGCTATTTAATGAATTAAAAACAAGCGTAAATATAATATTTGTTTGTTGATTGCCTTAACAATTTGTTACACAATTGGTATCTTTGCAATCCAATAAAAGTTTAGAATAACGTTAAATAATAAAATTTAAGAATATGTATCCAGCAGAATTAGTAAAACCCATGCGCGAAGACCTAACCAGCGTTGGTTTTGAAGAATTACATACCGCCGAAGCCGTTGATACCGCTTTAGCAAAAAAGGGAACCACCCTTGTGGTAGTGAACTCGGTTTGTGGCTGTGCCGCTGCCAATGCCCGCCCAGGTGCCAAAATAAGTTTACAGAACGCCAAAAAACCAGATCATATAGTAACTGTTTTTGCCGGTGTGGATAGAGAAGCTGTTGATGCCGCTCGTGCTCAAATGGTTCCATTTCCACCAAGTTCACCAAGTATGGCTTTGTTTAAAGACGGCGAATTGGTGCACATGTTGGAGCGTCACCACATTGAAGGCCGTCCAGCAGAATTGATAGCCGAAAATTTGGTTGATGCCTATAACGAGCATTGTTAAGTCTCACTCCCTAAACCTCTCTCCAAAGGAAAGAGAGCAATAGATTTCGGGATTACTTCAGCACACCATTTTTTTCTGTATGAGGCCCTGAAACAAGTTCAGGGTGACGAAAAATTAAACCACGATTTTCGTGGTTTTTTTACGCCTTAACGCAACCTTTTTCTTTTGACAGCATCTAATAAATAAAGATTACACCCAATGAAGAAGCCCTTATTTATACCTCTGCTTGTATTAATTTGTTTCAGCTTGATGGCATTTCAATGTGATGACAACAATTCATCAACCAAGGAAGAAGAACAAGCCGAATTGAGTGCATTAAAATCTGAAATTGAAAGTTTTGCCAACCAATCGGAATGCAATGATGATACGGTATGCCAATTTATTGGCCTTGGCAGCAAACCCTGTGGTGGCCCTTGGAGCTATTTGGTGTTTTCTACTTCCATCGATACCGAAAAACTGGAACAAATGGTAGCAGACTACAACCAAAAGGAAGCTGAATTCAATGCTAAATGGGGTATTGTGTCCGATTGTGCACTTGCTCCCCAACCCACAAGTGTTATTTGCGAAAATAACACCTGCGTTGCTGTGTACTAACGGCTAGTTTATTTATTTTTGGGGCATGCAAAAATTATTGTCATACCCAATATCTGTAATATACTATGTGTGTTTTTTACTAACACTGGTTATTTTTCATCCCATCCAATGGGTTTGCTTTAATCTTTTTGGCTACCAAGCCCATAAAAAAAGCGTCGATGCCCTACAATGGTGTTTAATGCGCTGCGGCAATATTTTGGGCACGCGGTTTTCTTTTGAAAACGAATACAAGCTCCCAACCAACAGACCATTAATTATTGTGGCCAACCACCAAAGTTTCCACGATATTTATCCCATTACGTGGTTTATGCGTAAGCACCACCCTAAATTCATCAGCAAAATAGAATTGGGCAAGGGCATCCCCAGCGTTTCGTATAATTTAAGACACGGTGGCGCAGCTCTTATAGACCGAAAAAATCCGCGACAATCGTTGCCCGCCTTGATGAAATTTGGTGAGTACATTGAAAAAAACAAACGTTCGGCGGTTATTTTTCCTGAAGGCACGCGCAGTAAAACCGGAAAACCAAAACCCTTCCAAACACGTGGACTCGATATTTTGTTCAAGAAAATCCCTTCAGCCCTTGTAGTGCCTGTAACCATCAATAATTCATGGAAAATGTTCCGATATGGCAAATTCCCCTTGGGCTTGGGCAATCACTTGAAATTTACCGTGCATAAACCCTTAGAATTGGCTAACTTTGTAAATAAGCAAGATTTAATAAAAGAAATTGAATCTTCAATAACAGAACACATAAAATTTTAAAACAAGTACAAATGTCTTTAAAGAATAAGAGGTTAGAAGTGATGCAGTTTTTGGAAAAAGACGTTGATGCTTTAATGGAAAAGTATTTAATCCCCGTTGATACCATTTGGCAGCCTACCGATTTTTTACCAGAATCCGAAGGAACTGACGACACTTTTTTCGAACAAGTTAGAGAAATACGAGAATTAGCCAAAGAACTGCCCTATGATTTTTGGGTGGTTTTAGTAGGCGATATGATTACCGAAGAAGCCTTACCAACTTACGAATCGTGGTTAATGGACGTTGAAGGCGTTAACCAAGTAGATGGCGGTGGCAACGGGTGGTCTAAATGGGTAAAGCAATGGACGGCCGAAGAAAACCGCCATGGCGATGTGCTCAACAAATACTTGTATTTATCGGGGCGCGTAAACATGAAGGAAATTGAAAGAACCACCCAGCACCTTATTGCTGATGGTTTTGATATCGGTACTGACCGCGACCCTTACAAAAACTTTGTTTATACCAGTTTCCAGGAGTTGGCCACCTATGTATCGCACAACCGTGTAGCTAAAATAGCCCGTAAAAAAGGCAACAAGCGTTTGGCTAAAATGTGCCAGATTATTTCTGGCGACGAAATGCGCCACCACCACGCTTACTCCGATTTTGTGGAGCGTATTTTTAAGGTTGACCCCAGCCAAATGATGATGGCTTTCCATTACATGATGAAACAAAAAATTACCATGCCAGCGCACTTTTTAAGGGAATCTGGAGGTAAAATTGGTACAGCTTTCGAAGAGTTTTCGAATACCGCACAACGTATTGGGGTTTATACCTCAACCGATTATGTGGATATTCTCCAAAAATTGATAGACCGTTGGGAAATCGACAAGATTACGGGACTTAATGACGAAGCCGAAAAAGCACGCGATTACTTGATGAAGCTTCCAGCGAGGATGTACCGTTTATCTGAGCGCATGAAAATACCCGAAAACTCATTTCAGTTTAAGTGGGTAGAGCCTGCGGTAAGCAAGTAAACAGAATATTCAACATAAAAACCAGAGGCTATCTAAAAAGTCGTCATTCCGAACAAAGTGAAGAAATCTTTAAAATTCAAGTTTTGGATTTTAAGATTACTTCGAAATAAAAATTTCTCGTAATGACGTTTATCTGTAACTTTTTAGACGGCCTCTTGTTATTTTCATAGCATGGACAACCAAAACGATATCATTAATAAAACCAAAGCTTTTGTAAAAAACACCTTGGCCAATGCCGAGGGCGGCCACGATTGGTTTCACACCCAAAGGGTTTACAATAACGCTTTACTTATTTCTAAAAACGAAAAGGTTGACTCATTTGTGGTTTCGCTTGGAGCTTTACTTCATGATATTGCCGATAGCAAATTCCATGATGGTGATGAAACTGTAGGCCCTAAAATGGCATGTGAGTTTTTGGAAAGTTTAAACGTTGTGCCCAAAGTTATTGAGCATGTGGTGAACATCATTGAAAACATATCGTTTAAAGGCGGCAATGAAGCGCAAAAGTTCCGTTCTGCTGAATTGGATGTGATCCAAGATGCCGACCGCCTCGATGCTATTGGTGCTATTGGTATTGCGCGCTGTTTTAATTATGGTGGCTTTAAAAACCGGGCACTTTACAACCCCGAAATAAAGCCCAAACTGAATATGAGCAAGGAAGAATACAAAAGCTCAGACGCGCCCAGCATCAATCATTTTTATGAAAAATTATTGCTTTTAAAAGACCGCATGAACACGCAAACAGGCAGAGATATTGCATACCAAAGGCACAACTATATGCTGGAGTTTTTAGACCAGTTCTACAGGGAATGGAACGGCGTTTCGTATTTGCAGCAATCTTTTAAATCGCCCTCTTAACCAAATTTTATTTGGTCTGGATCATCAACTTGATTTCCTTTCGGTAATTTGAAGCACTTTTGCCCGTAATTTCATTAAACTGCTTATTGAAATGCGAAAAGTTGTTGAAACCGCACTCGTAGCAAATATCGGCAATACTCATTTGGCTTTCGTTAAGTAACTTCGTGGCATGCACCACTCGGTATTCGTTCACCAATTGGGTAAAGGTTTTCCCGGTAGATTTTTTAAAATAGCGACAGAACGCAGGCACCGTCATACTTACTTCATCGGCAATTTCATCCAACGAAATGTGATTTTGGAAATTCTTATTAACGTATTTGAATATCACATCAATTTTAGAACTGTCCTGTGCTTCGGTTTCAAACGCAAATCCATCGGCATTCAGCAAGGTATAATCGTCGGTTTTCGATAAATAATTCAATATTTCCAAAAACTTCAATACGCGTTTTAGTCCGTCGTGCTCTAAAAGTTTTTCAATTTTAGGTCCAATTTTCTTTTTGGTTTCTACCTTAAACCGGATTCCTTTTTTTGCTCTATCGAACAAAGCCACTATATTGGCCATTTCGGGTACATTCAAAAAATCGTCTCCCAAAAAGTTCGATTTAAACTGAATAGTGGTTTCGGTACCGGTAGCCGTTAAACGGTCGGTAAAACCATTGTGAGGCAAATTGGAACCTATTAAAATTAACTGACTGTTGTTAAAATAAGACAGATGGTTTCCAATATGTGTTTTTCCTTGCCCCTTGTTAATATAAATCAACTCTAATTCTGGGTGAAAATGCCAATAAGCACTGTTACGGTCCACAGACTCAACGTGCTGCTTTACGAACAAAGAACTACCAAAACTAGGGCTTATCTTTTTTAATGTGGGTTTCTTATTAATCATAATCTGGGACTTTTATGCAAATTTACTACATATTATGCATACACTGTATATGTAATTACCCCAAATGTATGTTATTTTAACATTAACAGATATTAACATTCATTTAACAGTTAAAATAGCATATAAATAAGTCAAAATTGATGTTTTCCTAACTGTACTTCTACCGTAACTTTGCAGTGTCGAACGATATGAAAAACCCCAAGTCGTTTTAAACGTACCTTAATTAATTTAGTTTTAATTATTTGCGTTTACCCTCTTAACGGTTTTTGAATCCTTCAACAAACAAAAGTTAATTTTCATAATAATAAATATAACTCTTAAAAGAGTATAACGAAATTCATTAATAATTAGTTTAATGTCTTATTTAGTTTAGTTTAGTTGGTTAAGCGGGCTGTGGTGGCCCGCTTTTTTTTTTGCCTCATTTTCTCCTATCCAACCTTCATCAACACTTCACCTTTACCAAAGCTTTAAAATGATAAAAACCCTTTTATGGGAAGACCATCTTAACCGAAATACTTACCCTACAAAAAACACTTCAAATATACTTAGTTAACTTAAATATATGCTATTTTATCCTAACATTAATTTAACATTCAGATAACAGATAATATAGCACACAAATACGTCAATTTAAGCGTTTTCCACATCGTATATCGCCCATATCTTTGCAGTGTTGAACGTTATTAAATACATGCAATTATGAAAAACGTAATCAGAAACACAAAAAAAGGAATCTTGATGGTAACCATGATGGCTGCCTTGGCAAGTTTTGCAAACACAAAAGAAGAATTAACTTTTAAAGATGATATTAAAAAAACGGCTTTAATACTTAATAATGTAAAAAGCGGTGATTTATTAACTATAAAAGATTACAACGGACTGATTCTTTACAAAGAACAAATCAATACCGCTGGGGTTTACAAAAAAGGATTCGACCTTTCTGCCCTTCCGGATGGCGACTATTTCTTTGAAGTTGATAAATTCATTGAAATTAAAACCATTCCGTTTACGGTAAAATCGAACAGAACAGTTTTCCACAAAGAAAAGGAAAGCTCGGTATTTAAACCTTACATAAAGCATAAAGACGGCTCTGTACTTATTACCAAACTTGCCCCAAAATTAGAGCCTTTAAAAATTAAGATCTATGCCGATTACAATAGTGAGTATACTTTAATTTTTTCGGATGTGGTTGAAAACACCAAAACCATCGAAAAAGCATACAAACTTGAAAAAGGAAAAGATTACAAAATAGAAATTAGTTCTGACAGCAGGACTTACACGAAATTCATTAATAATTAGTTTAATGTCTTATTTAGTTTAGTTTAGTTGGTTAAGCGGGCTGTGGTGGCCCGCTTTTTCTTTTATAACGTTTCCTGTTTTTTCTCTCCACAACTTTACACCCCAAATAACATTACCTTTTTTAATCTGACTTATCCGGTCGGTTTTTTTGCTTTTCAGAATCCCAAAACTGTAATTCTCGATACAAATTTTTCTCATTTCAATCGAAAAATCCACTCGAATTGACGGTTAAACTAAATTCTATGTTCAAAATGCACAACGGATCATAGACCTTTTTTGAAAATAATTTGTGAATTCCCTTTCCTAAAAAACAAAACTAAGCAGCCATTCTGCCATAAAAAAATAACGCTCAAAGTTTATGCACAGATTCATATTTTACTTCTTAACCCATTTAAAAAATCTATATCATTTTAAATGCCTACTATGGTTTCCTAAAGCAAAATACACTCAATTACCCCTTAAATACGCTATATTAATTTAACATAAATTTGATGTAAAAATAACGGGTAAAATACCACACAAATACGTCAATTTCAATGTTTTAAACACTCATTTTCTACCGTACCTTTGAAGTGTTGAACGTTAAAACCTCAAATTATGAAAAACGTAATCAAAAACACCAAAAAAGGAATCTTAATGGCAATCATGATGACTGCCTTGTTAAGTTTCGCCAATGAAAAAGCTTCATTTGTAAACATTAAAAATGACGCTGGAAGAACCTCGGTTACCTTTATTAACGCAAAAGCTGGTAACCTTCTGTCTATCAAAGATGAAAACGGCATTGTGTTATATAAGGAGTCCATTCAAAAAACGGGCGTATATACCAAAGGGTTCGATTTAACATCGCTTCCCGACGGAGAATACCTTTTTGAATTGGATAAAGATGTAGAAATCTCTACCATTCCTTTTACAGTTAAAGCAAAAGAAGTAACTTTTAAAAAGGAGCTTGAAAAAACACTTTTCAAGCCAATCGCTAGAGTGAAAGGCAATTTAGTTTACATTACCAGATTGACCCTTAACAAAGCACCGATGGATGTTGAAGTGTATTCTGAAAACAATGGAAATTACGAGCTTATCCACAAGGAAACTTTTAAGAATACCGAAAACATTGAACGCCTGTACAGATTAAGCGGGTTGAACAAGGTTGACTACAAAATTGTATTTAAAACTGAAGGTAGAGTATTTACCGAAACTATTAAAAGTTAATTTTAACTAACTCAAATTAACTTGAAGAGCGGGCCAAACGGCCCGCTTTTTTTTAGAATAATTTTAGCTGCCCGTCTTTAAATTGTTCGTGCAAACTAGTATTTAGCCCAGGCATGCCTTTGTCTTTAAAATATTTATGCCTAGCTAATTTTATCAACGTATTGATTTGTTCGGCTATTTTGCCCTCACCTCGCATTCGGGTGCCATAGCGCGAATCGTTTAAACTACCGCCGTGGCAACTTTCAATTTGGTGCAGTACTTTATCGGCACGATCGGGCATGGTTTTTTTAATCCAATCGGTAAAAATTTCACCAATGGCACCATTTAATCGAACAATGGTATGCCCAATGGACAACGCCCCATGATCGGCAGCCGCTTTGGCCAACGGTAATATTTCATGGCTATTGATTGACGGAATTATGGGCGCCAGCATAACGTTTACCGGAATGCCATTATCACTCAATATTTTCACGGTTTCCAATCGGCGTTTTATCGTCGCCGTTCTCGGTTCTAAAATACGTCGGGTATCTTCGCTCAATGAGGTTATCGACACATTTACACCAATCAAGTTATCCGAAGCCAAGGCTTTTAACAAATCTAAATCGCGCAAAATCAAAGCGTTTTTGGTAATAATGCCCACGGGATGTTTGTATTTTAAAAATACTTCCAAACATTTTCGGGTGATTTCAAATTGCTTTTCGGCCGGTTGGTAGCAATCGGTGTTGCCCGACATTACAATTGGGTGGGCTTTCCAACTTTTCTTTTTTAGTTGGACTTCCAAAAGTTTGGGCGCGTCTTTTTTAACCAAAATGCGACGCTCAAAATCCAAACCCGCACTGTAGCCCCAATATTCGTGCGAGTTTCGGGCGTAACAATAAATGCAACCGTGCTCGCAACCTTGGTAAGCGTTCATGGAATACATCATCCCCACATCGGGGCTTTCCACTTTGTTCACAATGGTTTTCGGGAAGGTTTCCAGATACAGCGTTTTGTTGTTATCGGCCTCTTCGCCTTCCTTTTGGCAGAATTCCAAAAAATCGTCGCGCATTTCGTGGCTCAGTTCGAAAAACCGATTGTGCACATTGCGTTGCGCACCGCGGCCTTTTATAAAAGGTTTGGAATCCATGTTTAAGTAAAATTTAAGGTTTTGTGCCCGTTGTGTAGCTCTTTAAAATTACGCATTATCGGCGTGCAAAATTGTTAAAAGGGGAATGGTTTATTAACAAAACGGCTTCTTTCACTATTTTGAAGAAAGAGAACAACCAATCTTGATTTTGTAAAAATTTTAACCTAAATTAGTGATAACCATTTATTTAACAACACAAACCCAACACCGTGTTTAAGCGATTCATCAAACTTCTTAAAAAACTACATATTATGAATTCTTACCCTTTAAGCGCTAACCATTTTTCAATAGAATGGGGAGGCAAACGTATTGGCGCCAGCGAAATTTCCGGTCTCTCCATTAGCATGCAACCTATCAATTACAGCGAAGGTTCCTTTAAGGCCAATGCGCCCATTGTTATGCCCGGCCAACAAAAAGCCAACACCATTGTTTTAAAAAGAGGTATTATGCAGGGCGACAACGAATTTTATGAATGGCTAAAATCGGTTAAAGGCAATACGGTTGAGCGCCGAGACTTAACTATTTCTTTACTAAATGAAAACCACGAGCCCGTGGTAACTTGGAAACTAAAAAATGCTTTTCCGGTTAAAATGGAATGGACCGATTTAAAAGCCCACTCTAACGAACCCGCCATGGAACTACTGGAAATTGTTCATGAAGGCATGACGGTAGAAAATGGCGGATAACCGCCTTTGGTTTTGTGAATAATTTCGACTATTTTGGTTTAAATTTAGGAAAATATAATGGGGCTAAACGCAATTGTGTTTAGCCGAACGTTGTAATGCATATAAAAACACATTGGGCGAGAAATGATACAGGATGTAAATAAGAAGAGGCACAAACTGTTAGAGTTGTTAGCTAAGAAAAAATCAGGAGCGTTATATACCGAGGACAACTTTTCGTCTAGAAAAGGCGTGATAGGTGTGGAGATAGATGTTATAACAAAAAATATAGGTGTAACCCGAAATCAATTAATAGTGTTTACTGAAGCCATGGTCAGTGATGGTGAAATACAATTCTACGGAATAGATATTGATGGATATTCAATTACAAGAAAAGGCATGAGTTCTTACTTGTCAAGGAAATACTTGGATTTAGACACTAATAAAAGAAGAGAAAAAAGTTCCTTTTACATAAGGAATACGGTTTCATTGGTATCTATAATAATAGCTGCTATATCTATAAGTTTAAATATGTATCAATGGCAATCAAAAGAAGAACAACACCAAGACCAAGAACTACTAAAAGACAAATTGGAAGATATACATAGGCGTATAAATTCCATAGAAGAGAGTTCCAAGAAAAAAGACTCTCTTCTTCAGAGAACATTTTAAAACTCTCATCAATATCATTACGACTGACCTTACTCTTACGTGAATCTGACTTTTTACTCATAACTTAAAAACAAACAATATGCGATTTATCACATTAACAACAAGACGAGAAAAACTAGAAACATTAATCAATGTAGACAACATTGACTACATTAGAGAAAAAGACGGAGAATCATACATACATTTTGGAGACAATAGTGGCATAACAGCCAACGAATCATTGTCAAAAATAAAAGACATGATTAATCAACTTTAGATACGCCACCTAAATTCTCTAATGCTATTTCAAGAATATCTTTTGCTTTATCATAAGATATACCTTTAAGTAATTTTAATATTTCTTCGGCTTTGTCCGACATAATAAATACGCATTACAACACCGGTAACCGTTGCACAAGTCCATGACCCGTCCTGAATAAAGGCTACATAATTTTAAACATTATGTACAAAAACGACAAAGTCATCAGGCGGTATTCAGAACCTTTTAAACTGAAAATTCTGGACGAACTTACAACCGGAAAACTGAACAAGTATCAATTAGGTAAGGCTTATGGTATTGCCCCTACCACCATTAATGAATGGATTAAAAAGTACAACCGTAAAGACCTTATGAATACTAGAATAACTGTGAAAACTAAAGACGAAATAACTCGTATTAAAGAACTTCAAAAAGAGATCGAACAGCTTAAAAAGCTACTTCTTAAAAAAGATTTGGATGCTATGGTATTAGATTCTTATCTGGAAGTCGCAGCCGAGGATCTTGGATATAAATCTGTCGCCGAGCTAAAAAAAAAGCTAAATATAGAGCGTTAATCAAAGCTAAAAACAAGACTAAAGGATTTGCGTCTTTGACCACTATTACTGGTTGTTTTGGCCTTAAACGTGATGCGTATTA
>JAUIKY010000037.1 GCA_030430535.1 Bacteroidia bacterium | reverse complement strand
ATATTAAAAAGCCTTTCATTTTTATGATGAAAGGCTTTTTGTTTTGTCTAGTATTCGTGTTTTCTTAATGCACTTGTTGTAAACGAGCGCTGGAAGGGAGGGCGTTTAACGGCTTCGGCTATGAGTAGTTGCGTGGTTTAGCACTAAACTTTGTAAGTACACCAAATTGAAAATCAGTGAGGATTTTCAGAAGTAGACGAGAACAAGCAATTACCTACATTGTTGTACACAGTTTTTATTCTAATTCATCTATTATTTTCACTATGCTAATAGCACTTATTGCACTTGTAACACATAATTCTGCAAAGTGCTTTTCAGCATTTAGTTTATGCGTAGTCGAATTCATTAAATCAATTGAATCGCTTACAAATTCAATTGCAGATATAGCTACTTTTCTTAGACCTTTGTTTTTTTTGCCTTTTAATTCAGATGCAATATATGTATTCAGCTGATTTTTAAATTTACCATTATTTAGTTCAATAGTTGGGTCATCAGCTTTGTGTAAATCTCGATTAAAAACCTCACGAGCTAATTTATCCATTAAAGTTCTTGCACTATTTCCAATGTTTTGGTAATCGGTTGATTCTGTACTCCTTTCAAGTAATTCGATTATTTTTTGTTGACCTGAATTTATTTGTTCCCATTTTGTATAAATAGGCTTCACTTCCGTTGATACAAGCTCTAATTTGTCATAATCAGGAAGTAATTCCAATTTATCAATTAACAATTCCGTTGAGTCATTTATGCGTCTTTTTAGAATATCTTGTGTTCCTTTTTTTAATTCATAATATTTAGAGTAAACGTCTGGTGTCAGGTAAATTTTAATATTATAAGCATTTGGGAATGTTTGATAATTCCAATGTCGTTCAAAATCAAAAAATGAATGATTAAGAATTTCTATCATATAGGTTTCTGATTTCCTTTCAGAAATTTGTTTGAGAATGTGCTTTATTTTTGGGACTAAAGGTGGTTCTTGTTTCATTCGTCAAATTGTGTACAACTTTAAGGAGACGCGTCGTTTTAATGACTTATATCCATCGTTAAACGAAGTTAGTTGAAAAATTGTACAAAACAAACATTAAGCCCTTTAAATAAACTAATGGTTCATAAAAGCAAAACATTTATAAACACGTTTAATCGCAATTCAATCAAGCAATAACTTGGTTCACTTCCTCCAGGCTATTTTCGTTGTCCATTAACACCACCAAGGTATCGTTGGCCTCAATCACTGTCGATCCGCCTGGCCTAACAAATTTATCGTTTCGTTTGATCATAACGATAAATGCCGATTTCGGAAAATGTATATCGATAATGCGTTTATTTACGGCGTTGCTTGTGGGCAAAATAGTAATTTCCTTCATGGCTGTTTTGGGCAAATCCAAAATATAACGGTCGTTTTCTGAAAAGGGCTTAACCTCTTCCGGTAGCCCAACATTTAGCCATTTTGCAAAAATGGAAAGGGTGGTGCCTTGAATTAAAACCGAAGTCACCGAAATAAAAAATACAATATTGAAGATCATATCGGCCTTTTCAATGCCGGCCAAAAGGGGGTAAGTGGCAAACACGATGGGAACGGCGCCACGAAGCCCAACCCATGAAATATAAAGTCGCCTTCTATTTTTCATTTTGAAAAATGCCATGCTCAAAAACACACTTACTGGGCGTGCTACAACGATTAAAAATAGGGAAATAAGCAAGCCAATGCCCATGTACGGAATAATTCGCGTGGGGAATACCAATAAGCCCAAAGTAAGGAACAAAACAATTTGCATGAGCCAAGCCAAACCATCGAACATTTTTAAAATGGTCGATTTATGGATTAAATCTTGGTTGCCCAAATAAACGGCGCAAATGTAAATGGCTAAAAATCCGTTGCCACCAACAGAATCGGTTGCCGAAAATGTGATGAACATGAGGGCTATAACCAAAACGGGGTATAAGCCCTCGAAACCAAGTTTGATTTTATTGATGATTATCTTGCTGACTTTACCAAAAATAAACCCTGAAATGCCGCCCAAAATCATCTGTTGTAAAAACAGCGGGATTATCGATAGGAAACTTTGGTCTTGATTGACCACTAGACTTAAAAATGCGATGGTAAGTACATAAGCCATGGGGTCGTTGCTTCCACTTTCCAACTCTAAGGTGGGGCGCAGATTGGTTCGTAAAGCTAAATTTTTGGAGCGTAAAATGGAGAATACGGCTGCGGCATCGGTAGACGAAACGATTGAGCCCAGTAACATACTTTCGTAAATGGTGAAATCGGTGATCAGCCAAACAAATGTTCCTAAACAAGTCGCTGTGAGCAATACCCCTACTGTAGAGAGCATGAGCCCTTCTCTTAAAATGGGTTTCACTGAACCCCAATTGGTATCTAAACCACCCGAAAACAAAATAAAATTAAGAGAAACGATACCAATAAACTGTGCCAGTTTGGGGTCGTCGAACCGAATGCCCAAAATGCCATCAGATCCCGCGAGCATGCCAATAGCTAAAAATAATATTAAGGTGGGGACTCCAAATTTATAAGATGTTTTGCCCACTATAATGCTCACAAAAAGTAGCAAAGACCCAACAAGTAATATGTTTTCAATTTCTAAGTTCATCTGTTATTTGGGAAAATTTATAGATAACAAATTAGATTATTTAATCCGTTTGGCTTGCGTAGTGAATGATAAGCCCTGTTGCCCCATGGTTGAAT
Organism: Bacteroidia bacterium; assembly: GCA_030430535.1. Taxonomy (GTDB): domain Bacteria; phylum Bacteroidota; class Bacteroidia; order Flavobacteriales; family Flavobacteriaceae; genus Flavisericum. The sequence continues at coordinate 32,190 of JAUIKY010000037.1, read as the reverse complement.
TCATGACGCCTTCAAATAAAGGTTCGGGACAGTTTTTCGGGATTTTCCATTCGAAAATAAAGTTCGATCCCGTACCTCCGGCAACGTCTTTTTCGTCAATGATAATATCGGTGGTTTCCATGGGCGCCAAATATATGGGATGGTTAAAATAAGTGCGTACATGCACGCCGTGGGTATCAAAATATTCGGCCCTCAATAAATAAATGGTATCGGTATCGCTGGTGTTTCTCAAACTCACCATAGCGGTTAAATTGTGGGTTTTGTGTTGCGAAATACTATAAATCTGGGAGTAAATGGAAAGGTACGATTTGCCATATTCCAACGAATCTTTTTCCGTTAGGTCGATTTTACGTTTCGCCCAGTTTTCTGCATGGATGGGTTCCGTTTTTTTGGGTGCTTCGTTGCAGCCCAAAAGCGTTGAAATGGTTAGGTAGAAGAGTAGTAGCGTTCGTTTCATGTCAGCGAGTTTTTTTATTTGCCGATTTACTTTTTAAAGACATGAAACATTTTCGGCTTGTAAGGGAATAATTAAAAAGAGGTTGGTTGAGAAAGAGTCATTCTGAATTTATTTCAGAATTGCATCCAGTTGATTCCTAAATGTTATGATAAGCTAAGAAATCACTTCGACTACGCTCAGTGTGACAATTGAGTTAACGAAGCGCTTTCGCAACCAACCTCTTTAAATTTACATACGGTAAGTCACTCCAACATTTATATTGCGCCCCATATTGAAAATACCATCGGGTTTTAACCGCGATAAATGATGGATATAGGCCTTGTTGGTAAGGTTGTTCCCCGAAATTTTAATATTGAGTTCCTTATTGAATACCGAAAAGTTTCCGCCAATACCAACACTCAACAAACTATAGCCGTCGGTTGGTGTTTCAAAAGTGCTGACGTTGTTTTGGTTGAAAGCCGTTTTTAGCTTCACAAAAGCATAGCCCTTTTCAAACCAGTTGTTGTTAAACTCCACACGGATTAAATTGGTCAATTGGTTCGCTGGAATTAAAGGTAAATAGTTGTCCCCCGTATCCTGCTTTCCGGTAACAGTTTCAAAGCTACTTTCAAAATGCAGCCAGTCCAACGGATGGGGATGCAGGTGAAACCCAAATTCGCCACCGTACAATTTAGCATCGTCCTGAAGGTACAAAAACACGGGGTCGTCGTCAATTAATTCACCGTTTGGCGTTAAAAAAATGTAGTTGTTGATGAGGTTATAAAAACCGTTGACAAAAATTTCGATGTGCTCGTTTTTGTATTCCAAAGCCAAATCGGTTTGGAAGTTTTGTTCACTTTTTAAATCTGAATTTCCAATTTCGTAACGGTTGGTGCCTTCGTGCGAGCCACCGGAAGTGAGTTCCGATAAATTTGGTGCCCGAAATCCAGTAGCCAAATTGATGCGTGCGGTAAGACTGTTGAAAATGTCGGTTTTTAGCCCCAACGCCCCATTAAAACTGTTGAAGTTTCTGTTGATGCCGTTTACCACATCCACACTACGATTATCGAAACGGGCGCCCAACTGCACATCGGCATTTTCAAAATGGATGTGCGACGTCGCCAAAATACCAATATCGTTTGTTGTGGCATCGGGTATTAATTGTTCCTCACCGTAGTTGGAATTGGTTTGGTGCATGCCCTGAACCCCAACAATAGTTTCGAACTTGCCCCATTCGGGTAAATGGTATTTTACATCGTAATTGGCCGTTATCAATTTCATGTGGAGCGCAGCGTCTAAACCGTCTTCATCGTGTTCATCGTGCTCTTCATGCTCCTCGTGCTCTTCATGCTCTTCGTGCTCTTCATCGTGTTCGTCCTCCTCATGCTCAGCATGTTCATCCTCATCGTGCTCATGATCGTGGTGGTGGTGGTCTTCAAACTCTTTTCTATCGTTGTAAATATACCCGAGGTTGATGTCCAATTTAGAGTTATTGAAGAACACCGTAGATTTTGAACTGAATACATGGTTGTTGATATCCTGATAGGGCAGTAGCGGCGTTTTTAATAGTGATTGTTCGCCGATCTCCTCTGGGATTCCTAATTTGGAATGGTTAAGGTTATAGCGCAGTTCGGTTTTAAAGTGACTGACTTGGTAACCAATACCGGCTTTGAAATCCTGCTCCTTAAAACGGGTGTTTGTTACACGGTAATCGTCAGTATTGTAATCGGCATGTTCGGTAAAACTTCCGCGGAACAAAAACTTAAAATTCCCTTCGGAAGCTTTGTATCCCGCATTTGTGCTAAAGCCTTCGGTATTGCTGAAATAATTCGCGCCAACATCGGCTTTTGTGGTGTTGTTATCGGCAAATCGTTCGGGGTTTAAATACAAAACCCCTCCAAGTGCATCACTACCGTACAAAAGCGAGGCCGGCCCTTTGATGACTTCAACGCTTTCAATACCCGAAGTGCTTATGCCCAGTCCGTGCTCGTCGCCATATTGTTGGTTTTCCAACCGAATGCCCTGGGTGTAAACCAAAACCCGATTGGAACTCAACCCACGAATAACCGGTTTACCAATGCCTAGCCCTGTGGTAACACTTTCAACCCCAGCAATATTGGTAATGCCTTCCGCTAAAGTAGTAGCGCCACTGGCTTGAAGGTCATCAACCAATTTTTGTTCCACTTTCATAACGTTTTCACTCTGTAATTTGTGGAATGGCGTAGAAATGATAATACTTTCCATTTCAATGGCCGATGGCGTTAAATTAATATTGAAACTTTTGGAAGAAGGAATACTGAATTTAATGGATTTGGTTTCGTAGCCTATAATGGAGACCACCATATTGTGGTTGCCCAAGGGTAGGTTTTCAATGCTGAAGGTCCCGTTTTCATTGGTAGATGTCCCTTTTTCAATGTCGGAAATATAAACGTTAACAAAGGCTAGCGGTTGTTGTGATTCTGCATCTTTAATAACACCGGTGATGCCGTTTTGGCTATATACATGAGCCACCGCTAAAAATAGCAGTGTTTTTAAAAATAATTTCATTTAGAATATTTTAATTTAATAATGATGAAAACGCCCAAGGATATTGAGCTTTCATTTTGAAAATGGGTACTTCTGCACTCAATAAACAAATGAAGTGCGAAGTTTTTCTGCTGAAAAAAAAAATCAGCAAATCATTATTGAATTAAAACTGGTGGGCCGCGGAGTGAAAACGGTAGGCGTTGGTATTCACTGATAAAGAAATACTGCGAAACGTTTTTTAAAGGTGTCTCTTGAGGTGAAAACAGTTCGAAATGTGGATGCGAAAATGTAAAGTTGTGGTTGAGTTGGAATTTCTGGAATTCACAATCTAAATCCACTTGGTGAAAGTGCGTAGAGGTATCGCCATTACAAACTTTGTGCTCATGGTGCTCGAAAATGTGCGCCACTTTTATTGAAGCTGGTAATAGTAGGGTGGCCACTAAGAATAGTGAGAGAATCCTAAAAACGATATGTGATTTTTGTTCCGTCAATTAATCTACAAAACGTTTTAGACCAATGCGGCGGAGCATCTTTTTTTCAAAATTCCAAAAGAATTGGTATTGGCCAAAAAGCCAGCCAAAAAACACCAACATAAATTGATATACTATAAAGAGTAAAACAATTCGGATAGTCCAATAACCAAACGTTCCGAAACTTTCGGTAGTGATGTTCAAAAAATTCAAAATAGGTTTACCTATCAAAGATGCTGTTGATCCGGTAATGGCAAAAACCAAAAAAATAACAGCTATTTGCCAATTGTTGTCAATGCCCCAACGTGCTTTTAATTTTTCCAAAATCTGCATTTTGGTTGCAAAAGTAGTAAAAACACATTTAAATTCGGGGCACCCAAGGGCCTAATCTTTGATTGTAGGTTATTTGGAAATAAATAAAGTAGTTATAAAGCAGATAGTTGACCTCGTAACCGTAATCGATACCCTGCTGGTAATTGATTTGCATTTCGTATAAGTTGGGGTTGAAACGCTGCGGTTGAAGCACGCGTTGGTTCCATTCGATAACGTATTGGTAATTTCTGTTTTCTAAAAATTGTTGCGAATAGAAGCCACGGGGCTGTGCCCTGCTGGCCACCCAAAAATTGAAACCGGGTTCGATGATAATGATTTCGTATTCTGTTTTGTCGCTGGAAATAACAACCGTATCATTATCCTTTAAGTTTTGTAGGCGTTCGTCACTTTTTGTAGCTGTTTGTTTAGTGGTGTTACAACTGAAAACTAAGGCAACTGGGATTAATATGTAAAATAGAAATTTCATAGTTTTATTTTAATGGTTTGTTTCAAATTTAAGGCCAAAGCAGGTAGGTACGAAACCACAATGAGTAAACCATTCTTTTTGATTAGGGAACGCTGATTCCTATTTAAATTTACAAAAACTATTTTTTTAAGTTGTTGTATTTAAGATGATTTAACAAAAAAGCGCCGAAAACGATACCGTTCTCGACGCCTAGTCTTTAAGTGTTAAAAAAAGATTGTTATTTTCCGCCAAACAAACCGCCTAATAGACCGCCAAGTCCGCCCTTATTTTTTGCGCTTCCTAAAACCATTCCGGCAACATCGTCAACAACGCTGCCATCGCCATCGGCGTCTAGAATTTTTTCCAAGAAGCTTTGCTCTTCTTTGGCTGAGTTTCCTCCGAGCAAACCACCAAGCATGCCACCCAAATCATTTGGTGTGCTCACATTGTTCTGTCTGGCCTGTTTTCCTAAAACGCCCATTAAAATAGGAGCGGCTACTTTAAGGATGTTGCCCACATCACCGGCACTAAGCCCCGATTTTTCACCGATTATTTTTTCAACACCCTGTTTTTTGGTTCCCAAAACATGATTTAAAATTTTATCGCCATCGGTAGTTACAGAGTCATCAACACCGCCACTAAACAGGCCGCCAATATTATCAATAATACTTCCGTCATGTTTGCTGTTCATTAAGGCGCCCATTAAGCCTTCTGCACCTTGTGGGGTTGAGGCATTGCGTTCCATAGCTTTCATAAGTACGGGCAGGGCCATGGTAAGCACGCTGCTCGTTCTGGTTTCATCGGTGCCAGTGGATCCCGATACGCCGCTAATAATTGTTTTTCCTAAATCGCTGTTTAAAAGGTCTAAAATTCCGGACATGATATTTATTTTTTGTAAGATTAAAAGTAAGAGGTAAGGTACAAAAAAAGTCCTAACCGTTATAGTTAGGACTCATTTATAATGTTTTGGTCACATGGCATTGTAACCAAATATAAGTTCTTTAGAAATTACCCAAGAATACTAATGATCTGTGATGCTAATTCTTCACCAATTCTGTCTTGAGCTTCGTTAGTTGCTGCACCAGTATGTGGCGTTAAAGATAAAGCAGGGTTCATTAATAATTGCATTTCTGGTTTTGGTTCTTTTTCAAAAACATCCAATGCCGCTCTGGCTACTTTTCCGCTTTCAATAGCTTTAACCAAAGCCACTTCGTTTACTACACCACCACGGGCTGCGTTAGCAATGATAACGCCGTCTTTCATCATGTTGAATTCGGCCTCATCAATAACGTAATCTTTTTGGGCAGGTACGTGTAATGTTAAGAAATCGGCTTGCTTTAAAACTTCTTCTTTTGAAATGGTGTTGATTTCGAAGTTTACTTTTTGTCCGTCGAAAAACTCCAATTCCAAATTAGCCTTTTCCAAAAACGGATCAAAAGCCACTACTTTCATTCCAGCGCCCAAAGCTACTTTTGCTGTGGCTTGACCAATACGGCCAAAACCTAAAACCCCTAAAGTTTTACCTTTAAGTTCAATACCTTTGGCATAAGCCTTCTTTAAACCTTTAAAGTTGCTGTCGCCTTCAAGAGGCATTTCTCTGTTGGCATTGTGTAGAAAACGTGCCAATCCGTAAAAATGTCCAAAAACCAATTCGGCTACAGAGTGCGAAGAAGCTGCAGGCGTATTGATAACGTGCAAGCCTTTTTCGCGAGCGTATTCTACATCTATATTATCCATACCAACACCGCCACGACCAATAATTTTTAATCCTGGGCAGGCGTCAATTAAATCTTTTCGAACGGTAGTAGCACTACGAACCAATAAAACGGCAATGTCTTTTTCGTTAATGTAGTTGGCTAATTGTTCTTGGGCTACAGTGGTTGTAATAACTTCGTATCCTCCTTTTTCAAGCGCGTCAATTCCGCTTTGAGAAATACCGTCGTTTGCTAATACTTTCATTTTTAATTTTTCTTTTTAGTTTGTCATTTCGAAGAAGTTAACATCGTAACCTTTTTTAGGGATTTCTTCACTTCGTTCGGAATGACGGTATTATTTAAATTTGAGTAAACATTGCACACTGCAACTGATTACTGCAAACTAGTTTATGCTTTGCTTTCCAATTCACTCATCACCTCAACTAAAGCTTTTACGCTTTCAATTGGCATGGCGTTGTACATCGAGGCGCGGTAACCGCCAACACTTCTGTGGCCGTTAACACCGCTAATTCCAGCTTCTTTGAGCATGGTTTCAAAAGTGTCTTTTAAATTGTCGTTAGTCAAGTTGAAAGTAGCGTTCATAAAAGAACGGTCTTCCTTAACGGCAAATCCTTTAAATAGTGGGTTCAAATCGATTTCAGAGTACATTAAAGAGGCTTTCTTTTCGTTTTCTTTTTCGATGGCTGCAATACCGCCCTTGTTTTTCAACCACTCTAAGGTTAGCATAGAGGTGTAAATCGGGAAAACAGGTGGCGTATTATACATACTGCCTTTATCGATGTGTACTTGGTAATCCATCATAGATGGGATTTTACGGGATACTTTTCCTAAAATATCTTCTTTAACCACCACTAAAGTTGTTCCTGCAGGTCCCATATTTTTTTGAGCACCGGCATAGATCAATCCAAATTGTGAAAAGTCTAAAGTACGAGAGAAAATGTCGCTACTCATATCGCAAACCATAGGAACGTTGGTTTTTGGGAAACTCTTCATTTGTGTACCAAAAATAGTGTTGTTTGAGGTACAGTGAAAATAATCGTAATCTTCAGGGATTTCGTAACCTTTAGGGATGTAGTTGTAGTTGGCATCTTTAGAAGAACCTACTTCGTAAACATCGTCGTAGAGTTTGGCTTCCTTAATAGCTTTTGCTGCCCAAGAACCAGAGTTTAAATAACCGGCTCTTGTTTCCAAAAGGTTAAGGGCAACCATTAAAAATTGTGTGCTAGCACCACCTTGTAAAAACAAAGCCTTATAGCCTTTGCCCTCTAAACCTAGCAGCTCTAAAACCAAAGCTCTGGCATTTTCCATGATATCCACAAAATCTTTACTTCTGTGGGATATTTCAATTAAAGATAAACCAGAATTGTTATAATCAACTACCGCTTCAGAAGCTTTCAGCAATACTTCCTGTGGTAAAATACTTGGTCCTGCGCTAAAGTTATGTTTTTTCATGTTTGTTATAAAAAATTGAGATGCAAAGTTGCTAATTAATTAGGGATTATATAGTATAAAATCCATATTTTTTTTAGGAAATTGATAATAAAAATTCAACGGAATCTACACTATCCGCATAATCCCAAAGTTTAGGTTTTTGGGTGGCTCCAAAAGCAATTTCGTTTTCTGTAAACCCGTTAGAAACAATACATTGAATTTGTTGTTTGTCTTGGTTTAGTTTTTCTTTCAACTGCTCGGGATTGTCGTAATATTCGTAAAACAAAGTGGCAATGGGCGAGGCGTAGCTTTCGTCTTCTTTTATCATAAAAAATCCGTTTTCAAGCATGTCGAATTCACTCATTAAATACACGGCTTTGTTGTAGTCGTAATTATTGGCATATTTGGCTTTTTCAACAATGGGATGCCAATGGTAAATAGATTCGAAAAAGGCATCGAATTTGTAATCTTTAGGCACAAATAATTTTGAAACGTTTCGGCAACCCAAACCATAATATCGAAAAATGTCTTCGGAAAGGTTTTTTAAGTCTTCAGTAGTTTCATTTCCAGTTAAAACAGCTACTGAATTTCGGTTATTTCGAATAATGGACGGTTTACCCTTAAAATAGTATTCAAAATAGCGGGCAGTATTGTTGCTTCCGGTGGCTATTACGGCATCGAAATTTTCAACTTTATCTTCTGTGAAGCGTATTTTTCCTTTAAATTGTGGTTCAACGTATTCCAGATATTTCGCTAAAAAAGGGAGTAAATGTTTGTCGTTTGAAGACTGTTTTGCCAAAACGTTGTGGCCGCTAATCAATACCGACAAAAAATCGTGAAAGCCCACCAAAGGGATGTTTCCGGCCATAATAATAGCCACGGTTTTTGGGGCAACTTCGCCAAAATCATACGATTTTAACCAATGGTTTAAGTTTTTTTCGGTCAAGGATTCGGCCCATCCATTAATGGCAAACCTCATATTTTCTGGGGTAAACCAACCGTTATGTTCTTCGGCTAGTTTCAGTTGGTGCTTAAAGCCATCGAAAAAAATGTCGTTGTGTTCTACATCGTTATTTTTTTCGATGATATCGGTAGAAAATTGCCTTAAAAAATCTCCTAATTTTACAAATGCGGTAATTCTTTCCTGTAATTGCATCCTTAAATTTGGTTATGAATGGTTTTGGCTTTATTTTTGCGACTGCAAAGTTAGAAAGAAAAAAACGCTATGGCAATAATTATAACAGACGAATGTATAAATTGTGGTGCTTGCGAACCCGAGTGCCCAAACACAGCAATATATGAAGGCGCAGACGATTGGCGCTACAAAGACGGAACAAGCTTAGAAGGAAGCGTGGTATTGACCAACGGTACCGAAGTGGATGCCGATGAAGCTCAAGAACCGATAAGTGACGAGATTTACTACATCGTGCCCGATAAGTGTACCGAGTGTAAAGGTTTTCATGACGAGCCACAATGTGCTGCCGTATGTCCGGTAGATTGTTGTGTTCCTGATGAAGATCATGTTGAAACTGAAGAAGAACTTTTGGCTAAGCAAAAGTTTATGCACCCTGATGGATAGTCGGTAATCGGCATTTTATGATATAAAACTAAATCCTGGGCATTTTGGCTCGGGATTTTTTTTTAAGGTTAGGCTCTTGCCATAAATAAAAATTCGTTTATTCTAAAGATGGTTTTTAGCGACTTAATTATTAAACGATTTTAGGGTTTTTAAGAACTAAGGTAGGGCTTAGTTGAAATGTTGTTGGTTTAATTGTTTGATTTTTAGTTTTTTATGGTTAAATTTAATAGCGGCTTTGGCTAGGGTTGTTTTTATCGCTATTAAAACTTCAACATCATGAAAAATCTCTGTCTTATATTCTCGTGTTTTATTCTTTTTTATTTGTTTTCCTGTAAGCCCAATTTGGTAGGGCTGGGCGAAAAAACATATAGTCCGCAACTCGATAAAATTATGGTTGAGCAATTGGGCATAAATGATTCTGTAAATATTGTTCCGCCGCAACCATTCATGGTACAAAGAAATTTAGTGAATAATGGTAATGCCAATGTGAATACTTCCTACGTAATCAGGGATAGAATTCAACCCATGGTGTTTCAGGCCATTGTTGGCAATTATGGTTTCGATACTATACCGAACACCACTATTTATGAGGAAACCATTAGTGGGCCACAGTTGGCAAGTTCGGCAGAAGACTCGATTTCCTTTGGTCCAATTGGCCCTTTGGGATGTGGCATGTATAAAGAAACTATAACCATCGATACGCTAAATACGGTTGACGAGTCGAATGAATTTGACAATCAATCCGTTCACTATTTTTTTGTGCCAAGCACTCAAAATTTTAGTGTGACCAAGAATGAAATATTAACCGGAGTGCCTCATGATTCGGGCAAAATTATAACAACGGTTTTTACGGTTACTGCCGGGCCAACATTTTCTGTTGAATATGCCCACTTTACCTATGTTTCCACCGAAGGCTCAAAAGCTGTTACTTTTCCGGCTCCACCGGTTAACATCCCAGCAGGAACTTCCTTAGATATAAGTATGGAAATTGAAGTGGTAGAACATAAGTTTACTTCGGGTTTTGAATCTAGTATTTATGGAAAGATTACGACTATTTCTGAAGATGGATGTATTATAAAACACGAAGGGGCGAAGGTGTTTGTTGAACATTCAAATTAGAGCTAAAAAAGAATTTAAAACTCAATCCCGGTCTTTTTAGCTCGGGATTTTTTTATTTTAGCATAATGAACCAAGCCAAGGTATTTCTTCTAATTGATGGCGAGCGCCCCGAAACGCTTCCCGATTTATCGGGTTATGGTTTAGTATGTGCTACCGATGGCGCTTATCGGTTTTTACTTGAAAAAGAAGTTGTCCCCGATTTTATAAGTGGCGATTTTGATTCGTTGGAAGAACTCCCTAAAAGCATTGAAGTAATTGAAACGCCCGACCAAAATTATACCGATTTTGAAAAGATTTTGAAGATTCTTTTTGATAGAGGCTATAAAAACATTCATGTGTTTGGTGCCAGCGGAAAAGAGCAAGATCACTTTTTGGGCAATTTGCATACGGCAATGGAATGGAGGGAGGCACTGAGTATAACATTTTTTGATAACCATGGGTACTATTTTTTGGCCAACCAAAACACTAAAATAAACGATTGTCTGGGTAAAACAGTATCCTTAATTCCATTTCCTGAGGCCAATGCCATAAAAACAACAGGCTTAAAATATCCCTTAAAAAATGAAACCCTAACTTTTGGTCAGCGTATAGGAGCTAGGAATTTGGCTATTTCAAAACAGGTAACCATTAACTTTAAAAGTGGTTTTTTGTTTGTGTTTGTTAACGAGTTTAATTAGGTTTAACCTGCTGTAAAACACAAAGGTACGCTAAAAAAAACTAAGAGTATAAAACCATAGATTTAAATAATTTCTGTAAATTTGGAATAGAGCCTAAATACAGTAATTATGCAAGATAAACAGATTGAAGTGGTTTTAAATCCAACTTCTGATTTTTTTGATGAAAATGACCCTCGATGGGCACAACAAAAAAACGTGTTGGTTAGCGATTTGCAAGGCCGGGCAACAAAGGTGGAAAAAAGAATAGATCCTGTTGAAGGCATGAAAGGTGGACTGGAAACTTTAATAGTAACCATTGGTCCTGCAGTAGTTACCGGTATTGTTGATATTATTAAGGCTTGGTTGGCTAGAGATCGTTCCACAAAAATCGAGTTGTCTGCAAATATTGATGGGAAAACGGTGTCAATTATCGCTGATGCTAACGGTATCGATAAAAACACCTTAAAGGAGTTTCTTCAAAAGGCCATAGATAAAACAGCATGATATGGATACTACCTATAAAGCGATACTCATTGGTAACAATGAATTTCCTGAGGATCCCCACGGATTACCCAAGCTTTATGGGCCTGCAAACGACATAAAAATTTTAAAAGAAGCCCTTTGCAACCCCGAAAAGGGTTTGTTTGAGGAAAAAAATATTACCACGCTTTTAAATGCGACTTCGGGAGAAATTTTATCAGCCTTAGAGCAGTTTTTCAAAAGCTTGAAATATACCGACCAATCGTTATTTTATTATAGTGGGCATGGGCTTCAAGACAGAATGAGCCGATTGTATTTATGCGCTAAAAACTCAAAAAAAGATTCCCTAATCTCAACAACCATTTCAGATAATGCCTTAAATGTACTTTTGGAATCCTGTCAAACCAGAAAACATATTTTAATATTTGATTGTTGCCATAGTGGCGGATTTAAAGGGGGCGATTTGCCCCAGTCGTTGCAGGGCGAAGGCCGATTTGTTATTACAAGCTCAACTTCCGAAGAATTGACCGCCGATACCAATAACCCGGATGGGCCAAGTCCGTTTACAAAATACCTTCACGAGGCGCTTTTAAGTGAAGGGATTGACCAAAACCAAGATGGGTATGTAAGCGTTAATGAGGTTTACGAATATATTTTTCCTAGAATTTATAAAGAAACCAAACAACGCCCGCAACGAAAATTTGGTGATACCTCGGGCGATCTTCCTTTGTGTAAACGAAAAGTTTTGGTTCAAAGTCCGTTGAAGCAGGAAAAGGTTGAGAATAAAACCATGAATTTGGGCAGCGGGAAACCAAAGCTTAACGTGTCTGAACAACGGATAGACCATTTGGCAGTGAAAGCAGATGAAAATTTGCTCGATGAAATCATCGATGTTTTTAATGAGGGCAGCGGAGAATTGGATTGGGAGGCCACCTGTGATTGTGATTGGATAGCTATTGAAGCGCATGATACCTATATAAAGCTTAAATTAACACCGAAAGTAGGGATGAACCGCGGGAGCATTCGGGTAAGGGATAAAAGTGGCGGTGGTTCTAAAACCATTAGGGTAACGGTCGAAAAATTAGAGCCACTACTTGTAAAAGTGGAAAAAGAAAAGGCAGCCGAACGCCGAAAACAAGAGCAACGTGTTTTGAGTGATGACTCCTCTGCACATCCAACAAAACTTTTGGTTTTTAAGGATGTGAAAATGCGTCACATCAACCAAGCGAAAGCAGTGGTGGATAACTCTGAGCAATCTGGTGTTGTTGAAGTGTTTTCAAACCGAATTGAATTTGTTGGCGACGTTAAAATCACTATTAAAAATATTGATATTTTAGATTATTATCCTCAAGAAATTAACCCAGGCTATACCTATAATTACATGGGTGTTTCTGGAAATTATGATGGGGTTAAGAAAATGATGTATTTCTATGTGTTCAGCTGGTTTGGAGCCGGACAGACTTGGAAAATGGCAGAACAGATTTATGGTTTAATCAAAAATAAAAAACTGATGGTTGACCCTAATTTTACTACGCATATTGATAACCCACCCAATCAAAATTCAAACCCTAATACGCAACCTCCCGAAAACCCGCCGCCGCCGCAAAACGGCATTTACATGCCTGGGGCTTGGAATATATATATCTATCAATTTGGGCAGCAAATATCGTATTTAAACCTTTATTTCAATGTTGGGGGCGCACTGAGCGGAACGCAGCAAAGCGTTGATGGTTTCTCGCAAATAAGCGGTACTTGGGGGTATAATCCGTACAACAAACTATTGTCTTATAATGTTATGGTTTCTCTCTTTAGCGGTACTGTTCCAGATAGTGGAAGTGTAAGCCTTCAAATGGATGCCAATGGTAATGTGTCTGGTACGGATCTTTTAGGCAGACAATGGACACTGCAAAAAACGGGAAATTAGTTTGTTGTTTTTTGAAAGTATTTTAGATTGCTGAAATTAAAGTAGATTGTCTGTTTTAATAATAGCTTGTTTTCGTCATGTTGAACTCGATTCAGCATCTCATATTGTTTGTAGGTTTCCATTTTATAATGAGACCCTGAAACAACACTTCGACTGCGCTCAGTATGACAATTCAGTGTGACGGGCAATTTTTATGATTGAGAACGGGTGTTTTTAATTAAAATAACTAAAATGAATTTTAGGCAGGTAATTGTTGTAAAATAAACTTCATATCTTAGTGGCAACTAGCGCACCAATCCAGTAGTTTTCAAATAGTGTTACAACATGAGTAAAACCATCAAATTCATCATTGTGGGCAGTGGCAATATTGCCGCCACATATCTTTCCGCAGTCAATAATATTTCAAATGCAGAAGTTGTGGGAGTGGTTTCCCGAAAATCTGAAAAACCAAAAGCTTTAAACCACCTGCCTTTTTTTAAAAGTATTTTGGAAACATCGATTGATTTTGATGCGGTCATCATTTGTACGCCCAACGGACTGCATCATATTAGTGCTGTTGAAGCAGCCAAAAAAGGAAAGCACGTGCTTTGTGAAAAGCCCATCGATATTACTTTGGAGGCTATCGATAATATGATTGAAGCCTGCCGAAATAACAAGGTAAAGTTAGGCGTAGCCTACCAAAGGCGCTATAGTTCAGATAATCCCATTGTGAAAAAAATGATTGATTCGGGTGAATTGGGGCGTATTTTTTCAGTGGATTTGTCGGTTAAAAACTATCGCGATGCTGCTTATTATAACTCGTCGCCTTATCGAGGTACTTACAGTATTGATGGTGGCGGACCATTTATTCAACAGGCTTCCCATTACATCGATTTATATTATTGGTTCTTTGGAAAACCTAAAAAAATGGTGAGTCAATTAGGGACTTTTGTGCACGACATTGAAGTGGAAGACCATGGTGCGGCGATTTGCCGTCACGATTCGGGAATGATAGGAACCATTACCGCCTCGACCGCTACCAAGCCTGGTTTTCCTGCGAAAATGGAAATTTACACCAGTAAAGGTTATTTGATTTTAGAAAATGATGTGATTACCCATTGGGATATAGAAGGCATTGAAAACCCAACAGCCCAAACTCAAAACGAAAACACGCATACCGGAGCAGCTACTGCAGCCGTAGCCGATACTACTAATCATGAAATTATTTTAAAGGATTTTATTGCTGCGATACAGACTGACAACGATTGCTTAATTTCTGGCGAATCGGCCAGAAATGCTACCGAAATGATTTTGGAAATTTATAATAGTCAGTTTTAATTTTTGTTAGGTAGGTTCTTAGAGCTTTTTCGCATTATCCAGTTCTTGGTGATATCGAAACTTTTTGATGGGCTACCTTTCTTTTAAAACTCAGAATTCTATTTTATTGACTACATTTGCACTCGCAAAAATGAATTCCCACGCAGGCGGGAATCTTCAAAATAAATCTAAGTAGTAAAAAGTTTCCGTTCCAATATGAATATGGAGTATGGAAATAAAAAATAAATATTGATGAAAGCAGGTATTGTAGGATTGCCAAACGTTGGAAAATCAACGTTGTTCAATTGTTTGTCTAACGCTAAAGCGCAAAGTGCCAACTTTCCGTTTTGTACCATAGAACCCAATATTGGTGTGGTAAACGTGCCCGACCCACGGTTGGAAAAACTAGAATCTTTAGTGAAACCAGAACGTGTTATTCCCGCAACTGTCGAGATTGTTGATATTGCCGGACTGGTAAAAGGAGCCAGCAAAGGCGAAGGTTTGGGCAACCAGTTTTTGGCCAATATCCGCGAAACCGATGCTATCTTGCATGTGTTGCGTTGTTTTGAAAATGATAATATTGTGCATGTTGATGGCAGCGTAAATCCTATTCGCGACAAAGAAACCATCGATATGGAATTGCAGCTTAAAGATTTGGAAACTGCTGAAAAAAAGCTGGACAAAGTTAAGCGTGCTGCAAAAACAGGAAATAAAGAAGCACAAGCAGAAGAGGCTGTATTGTTGAAAATTAAAGCTGGTTTGGAATCGGGAACTTCGGTTAGGGCGCTGGAATTTTCAGAAGATGATTATGCCGATTATGTAAAGCCCAATCAATTCATTACCGATAAGCCCGTAATGTATGTTTGTAATGTGGACGAAGGCTCTGCGGTTTCAGGAAATGCATTTGTTGAAAAAGTAAAGGAAGCCGTAAAAGGTGAAAATGCCGAAGTTTTGGTGTTGGCCGTTGGAACGGAAGCGGATATTAATGAGTTGGACGACTACGAAGAGCGCCAAATGTTTTTGCAAGATATTGGATTGGATGAGCCGGGTTCTGCAAAATTAATCCGTGGTGCTTATAAACTATTGAACCAACAAACTTATTTTACAGCAGGTGTAAAAGAGGTACGTGCCTGGACGGTTGGTATTGGGGCTACTGCACCACAAGCGGCCGGAGTTATCCACACCGATTTTGAAAAAGGTTTTATTCGCGCAGAGGTGATTGGTTACGACGATTACGTAAACTATGGCAGCGAAGCCAAGGTAAAGGAAGCTGGTAAAATGCGCGTTGAGGGAAAAAACTACATTGTAAAAGATGGCGATGTGATGCATTTCTTGTTTAATGTTTAAAAAACAGTCGATTATAAAATAATTTTTGTAGGTTTTTATTTAAATTTTAGTTTCTTTGTGGAGCTTGTTTGTATGGTTGCTAGTTTAAGAAGTGAACGCTTTTTTTTTGCTAGTGACATTTAATTAAAGAGCAGGAAACTATGCCTACCCTCACAATAGAAACCGAAATCAATGCCGATATCAAAATATGCTTTGATGTGGCTAGAGACATTACCGTTTATCAAGAGTCTTTAGAAAATACCGAAGAAAAAGCTGTTGACGGAAAAGTATCCGGACTAGTGGGCCTCAATGATTGGGTTTGTTGGGAAGCTAAGCATTTTGGTGTGGTTCAGCATTTAACGTTTAAGATTACCGAATTTAAAGCGCCTCATTATTTTGTGGAAGAAATGGTGGAAGGCTTTCTTAAATCATTCCGGCACGAACATCACTTCTCTGAAAATAAAGGAAAAACTTTAATGGTTGAGGTTTTTAAATTTCGCTCTCCTTTCGGGCTTTTAGGGAAATTGGCAAACAAACTGTTTTTAAATAAATACATCATTGGCCGAACAAAAAGGAGAAATCAGTTTTTAAAGAATAGGGCAGAAAGTTTGGCTGTAAATAAGCGGCAAATGGCCCTGTAACTCCCATTGAACATCGTAGTTTTTTCTTTTAACAAACAAAATGTCTGTGAGGGCTTCTTATTTTAGTTTGATGAAATCTACAAAATCATTCGTTTACGGCATATTGCTTGGTATTTTGGGTATCGTGCTATTTTCATCAAAAGCGGTTATGGTTAAATTGGCCTACCAATATGATGTAGATGCGCTGAGTGTTTTGTTATTGCGAATGTTGTTTTCATTTCCTTTTTATTTGGTCATTGCCATTATTTACAGCAGAAAGAAAAGTGAAGTAAGCATTTTAAGAAAAGATTATGCTTGGGTGTTGTTTTTCGGTTTTTTGGGTTACTATTTGTCCAGTTACTTCGACTTTGTTGGCTTGGAATATATATCGGCAAGTTTAGAGCGCATTATCCTATTTTTGTACCCTACAATGGTTCTGGTTTTCAATAAAATCTTTTTGAAAAAGCCTATAACCCATATTCAAATAATCGCTATTGCATTGAGCTATTTGGGTATCATTGTGGCCTTTTGGGGAGAGGCGGCAGTAACAGGAAAAGAGGCCTTTATCGGTGGGATTTTAATTTTGCTTTGTGCCATTACGTATGCCACTTATTTGGTGGGCAGTGGGTGGTTGATCCCAAAGTTGGGTGTGGTAAGGTTTACATCGTATGCTATGTTGGTGTCCTGTGTTTGCGTATTCATTCATTATGGCGTTTTTTCAAAAACAAACATTTTAAATTTAAGCTGGCAAGTCTATTTGCTTGGGTTTTTAATAGCCATTTTTGCAACGGTAATTCCGTCGTATTTGGTGTCAGAAGCCATCAACCGAATCAATTCATCAAATTTCGCCGTCATTTCGGGTATCGGGCCCATTTCAACCATTGTTTTGGCGTCCATTTTTTTGAATGAACATTTAACACTCATGCAGTGGATTGGTGCTTTTGGGGTTATTGTTGGGATATGGCTAGTGTCAATAAAAAAGAAGTCGTTTGCCTAAATTTGGTTTCTCAACAAATCCTGCTATATTGTTAATTATTTTGTGTTGGGGCTTTTTCATTTTTTAAATGGTTATATTATATTAGCAACCCCTCACGAAAATTCACTTAAATAGATTTATGGCGGAAGAAACCAAATATACCGAAGACAATATACGTTCGTTAGACTGGAAGGAGCATATTAGAATGCGTCCGGGTATGTATATTGGTAAGTTGGGTGATGGCAGTTCGCCAGATGATGGTATTTACATTCTGTTAAAGGAAGTTTTGGACAACTCCATTGATGAGTTTGTGATGGGAGCCGGAAAGACCATAGAAATTTCCATCCAAGGGAATAAAGTGATTGTTCGCGATTACGGACGAGGCATTCCGTTGGGTAAGGTAGTCGATGTGGTTTCGAAAATGAACACCGGAGGAAAATACGACTCCAAGGCCTTTAAAAAATCGGTAGGATTAAATGGGGTGGGTACCAAGGCGGTTAACGCACTTTCAACTTACTTTAGGGTGGAATCGACGCGTGACGGAAAATCGGCTTCTGCGGAGTTCGAACAAGGAAACCTTACCAATGAAGAAAGCTTGGACGATACTTCCCGTAGAAAAGGCACCAAAGTGTCTTTCGTTCCCGATGCTACGATTTTCAAAAACTACAAATTCCGAAGTGAATATGTGGTGAAAATGCTTAAAAACTACGTGTACCTCAATCCGGGGCTGACCATTGTTTTCAACGGTGAAAAATTTTTCAGTGAAAATGGGTTAAAGGATTTATTGAACGAAAACATCAATGAATCCGATTTGCTGTATCCCATCATCCATTTACGTGGCGATGATATTGAAGTGGCGTTAACTCATAATAAAACACAGTACAGTGAAGAGTACCACTCGTTCGTTAACGGACAAAACACCACTCAGGGTGGGACGCATTTAAACGCTTTCCGTGAAGCTTTGGTGAAAACCATTCGTGAGTTTTATGGGAAAAACTATGACGCTTCCGATGTTAGAAAATCGGTAGTAGCGGCCATTTCCATAAAAGTGATGGAACCTGTTTTTGAAAGCCAGACCAAAACAAAATTGGGTTCTACAGACATGGGTGGCGATTACCCAACGGTACGTACCTATATCAACGATTTTGTAAAAACCCATCTCGATAATTATCTGCATAAAAACCCAGATACAGCAGAGAAAATACAACGTAAAATTTTACAGGCCGAACGCGAGCGAAAGGAGCTTTCTGGTATTCGTAAACTAGCCAGAGACCGTGCTAAAAAGGCCAGTTTGCACAATAAAAAATTACGCGATTGCCGAGTGCATTTTGGCGATACCAAAAACGACCGAAACTTAGAAACCACTTTGTTTATCACAGAGGGCGATTCGGCTTCAGGAAGTATCACCAAATCGCGCGATGTCAATACCCAAGCTGTGTTCAGTTTAAAAGGAAAACCTTTAAATTGCTACGGTCTCACAAAGAAAATTGTTTACGAAAACGAAGAATTCAACCTGCTTCAAGCGGCTTTAAATATTGAGGAATCACTCGAAGATTTACGTTACAACAACGTGGTGATCGCAACCGATGCCGATGTTGATGGTATGCACATCCGGTTGTTGCTCATTACCTTTTTCCTTCAGTTTTTTCCAGAAATTATCAAAGAAGGGCATTTGTACATTTTGCAAACGCCATTGTTCCGTGTTCGAAATAAAAAGGAAACCATTTATTGCTACACTGAGGAAGAGCGTGTAAATGCCATTAATAAATTAAAACCAAAACCAGAAATAACACGATTTAAAGGACTTGGGGAAATTTCGCCCGACGAGTTCAAACATTTTATTGGGGACGATATAAGGTTAGACCCGGTAATGCTGGACGATGGTATGTCCATTGAGGAATTGTTGTCGTTTTACATGGGTAAAAACACTCCTTCAAGACAAGAATTTATCATTGACAATTTGAAGGTTGAAATGGATGTTATAGAAGAATAAACTAAATAAAATAGAATAGTTATGTTATACAATAAAAGTGTTAAAAAGAGATCTTACGATTATTTACGAAGACACACCAGTAGTGAACAAGTACATAGATTGCAGAGAGTAGGAAAGGTAACCTTAAGCGGAAAGCCTAAAAATCAAGAATAGTTTTTAATGATAGAAGAAGAAAACGACGACGATTTAATTAAAAACGACGGAGAGCCCCAAGAAACCATAACCCGTGTTACGGGAATGTACAAAGATTGGTTTTTGGATTATGCCTCGTATGTTATTTTAGAACGGGCTGTGCCCGCAATTGAAGACGGATTTAAACCCGTTCAGCGTCGTATTATGCATTCTATGAAAGACCTCGACGATGGGCGCTACAACAAAGTGGCCAACATTGTGGGGCACACCATGCAGTATCACCCGCACGGCGATGCGAGTATTGCCGATGCTATGGTGCAAATCGGTCAGAAAGATTTATTGATCGATACCCAAGGGAACTGGGGAAACATCTTAACTGGCGATAGCGCGGCGGCATCAAGATATATTGAAGCACGCTTATCAAAATTCGCACTCGATGTGGTTTACAGCCCGAAAATTACCGAGTGGCAGGCCAGTTATGATGGCCGCCGAAAAGAGCCCATTAACTTACCGGTAAAATTCCCATTGTTATTGGCTCAGGGAGGAGAGGGGATTGCCGTTGGTCTTTCCACTAAAATATTGCCACATAATTTTATTGAGCTGATTGAGGCCTCCATAAAACATTTACAGGGAAAACGATTTACGTTGTTACCCGATTTTCCCACGGCAGGAATTGCCGATTTTTCCAATTATAATGATGGATTAAGGGGCGGAAAAGTGCGTGTGCGTGCACGTATTTCGCAGGTAGACAAAACCACTTTGGCCATTACCGAACTGCCTTTTGGCACCACCACATCATCCTTGATCGATTCTATTTTAAAAGCCAACGATAAAGGCAAAATTAAAATCAAGAAAATTGAGGATAACACGGCTGCCGAAGTAGAAATATTGGTGCATTTGCCATCTGGATTGTCGCCCGACAAAACCATTGATGCACTGTATGCCTTTACCAATTGCGAAAGCTCCATTTCGCCATTGGGCTGCGTTATTGAAGATAATAAGCCACTTTTTATTGGCGTTTCTGAGATGCTTCGCCGAAGTACCGATAACACGGTTCAGCTTTTAAAACAGGAACTCGAAATTAAACTGGGCGAGCTTGAAGAACAGTGGCATTTCGCGTCGTTGGAGCGAATTTTTATTGAAAACCGAATTTACCGCGATATTGAAGAGGAAGAAACTTGGGAAGGCGTTATAAAAGCTATCGACACAGGGCTTCAGCCGCATATTAAGCATTTAAAACGCGCCATTACCGAAGAAGATATTGTTCGTTTAACGGAAATCCGAATCAAGCGTATTTCTAAATTCGATATTGATAAGGCCCAACAAAAAATTGATGCTTTAGAGGAAGATATTACCCAAGTAAAGCATCATTTGGCGCACTTAATAGATTATGCCATTACTTATTTTAAGCGATTGAAAAAGGATTATGGCGAAGGCCGTGAGCGTAAAACCGAAATTCGGATTTTTGATGATGTTGATGCCACAAAAGTGGTAATTAGAAATACGAAATTATACGTAAATAGGGCTGAAGGTTTCATCGGAACTTCGTTACGCCGTGATGAATACGTGTGCGATTGTAGTGACATTGATGACATTATTGTGTTTACCAGAGAGGGTAAAATGATGGTGACCAAAGTGGATTCCAAAACCTTTGTTGGAAAGGACATCATCCACGTGGCGGTCTTCAAAAAGAAAGACAAGCGCACCATTTATAACATGATTTACCGCGATGGAAAAAAAGGACCATCGTACATTAAACGCTTTGCCGTTACCAGTATTACCCGCGATAGGGAGTACGATTTAACCAATGAAAATAAAGGCTCGACGGTATTGTACTTTTCGGCCAATCCAAATGGAGAAGCCGAGGTGGTTACTATATTGTTGCGCCAAGCGGGCAGCATTAAAAAGTTGAAATGGGATATCGATTTTGCCGATATTTTAATAAAAGGCCGTGCTTCTAAAGGGAATCTGGTTACTAAGTATGCTGTAAAACGCGTAGAACTGAAGGAGAAAGGGATTTCTACTTTAAAACCTCGTAAAATTTGGTTTGATGATACCGTTCAGCGTTTGAATTTAGATGGACGCGGCGAACTAATTGGCGAATTTAGGGGCGAAGACAAGCTGTTGATTATTAATCAATCTGGGGTGGTAAAAACGGTTACTCCCGAAGTGACTATGCATTTTGACGATGATATGATTGTCATGGAAAAGTGGGTGCCCAAAAAGCCTATTTCAGCCATTTATTACAACGGAGAAAAAGAACTTTACTACGTTAAGCGCTTTTTGATCGAGCAGGAAGGCAAGGAAGAATCTTTTATTTCCGATCATCCCAATTCGCAATTGGAAATTGTTTCGACCGATTGGAAACCCATGGCCGAAGTGGTTTTTGCCAAAGAACGCGGAAAGGATAGAAAGGATAATTTAGAAGTCAACTTAGAAGAATTTATCGCCATTAAAGGGATTTCAGCTTTGGGTAATCAGCTTACCAAAGATAAAGTGAACCAAATTAACTTATTAGACCCATTGCCATACGAAGCCCCTGAAGAAGTGCACGCCGATGATTTGGAAGTGGTTGATGAAACCGATGTATCGTCCAATGTTTCAGCTAATCAAAGTCAAGAATCTTCCGATTCCGATAAAGAAAACGGAAATGATGATTTTGATATGGATGGCGAAGGGCAAACCTCTCTGTTTTAGCTTTTTTTAGCGTTTTTATTAATTCTAAAATTCAGAAATTCAATAAACAACGAAAAGGCAATGGCAAAGTAGAGATAGCCTTTTGGAATGGCGCCTACTTCGTTTCCAAAAAACTTGGTGTGCGATAAATGGGCCGCTTCAGTAATCAGCATAAAACCAATCAAAATCAAAAAGGCTAAGCCCAATATTTGCATACTGGGATGGTTTTTTATGAATTCACGAATAGGGTTGGCAAAGGCAATCATTATTATAATGGAAATAACTACAGCCACAACCATTAAAACTAGAGTATAGTTGTTGTTGGGATGCAAACCGTTAGTCATGCCCACTGCGGTTAAAATGGAATCTATCGAAAAAATAAAATCGATAATCAATATTTGAACCAAGCCTTGAGAGAGGCTATTTAATTTTTTATTACTCAGCTGTTTTTCGTCGTGTTTGGGATGTTCCACTTTTTCATGGATTTCGGAGGTGCTTTTGTAGATTAAAAAAAGTCCGCCAACAAATAATATTACCGCTTGCCAGCTTATGGCTAAATGCAGCCACGAAAGCTCAACGGTGTAAAAAGGTTCTTTTAGCCCTACTAAAAAACTAACAAAAAACAACAGAATAATACGCTGTGCCATGGCCAAAAGCAAACCAATCCTTGTGGCTTTAGACTGTTGATGCTCTGGCAATTTATTGGCGACAATAGAGATGAAAACAATATTGTCTATCCCTAAAATAATTTCTAAAAACGTTAAGGTGAGCAATGCCATAATAGCATCACTGGTTAAAAGGAAGTCTATCAAAATTCAAAAATTTTATTGATAAATTTAATGAATTTCTATGTCCGTTTTAATTGTCGTTGGATTTTTTTTATGGCCGATTCAATAGATTTTTCTGGTTCAATAATATTGTAGGCGCCCCAAAACCGTGGGTCGGAAAAACCGGATGCTCTTTCGGTTAAAATGGTGGAAGGTCGTAGTAGTTGACTTCTATTTCCTGCAAGTGTTGGGTCTTTTATTTCCCAATCGGTAATGGCCATTTCGCTGTTTAAAGTATAGGTGCTATTAAATAGTTTGCCTTTCCAATTAACCTTAAAAGCGAGTGAAATATTACTGTATGCGTAATGCCATTTGCCGTTTTTGGTACGGTAATTTACCCTGTAATTGGCTTCTTTGGGGTGTACATCGACCTTTCTGGGTTTTTTGCGCACAAACATTTGGCTGGAAAGGTCTTTGTTGGAAACATTCAAACTGTAAACGGCACTGGTTAGCGCCAAGGTTTTGGCATCAATGTACAATTTACCGTAGTAAAGCGGTGTTGAAATATGTCTTTTTTGTTTGAAATTCACCACGTAAATAAGCTCGTTGTTTACAGTTGTGGGCTGGTCGAAACTAAATTGGTACAGCGGTAAACTTTCTTCTGTGAAAATAAACTCCGGATATTTAATAATATCGGTATAAAGGTTACTGAAAGGGCCGCCTTGCAATTTTAGTGCAATGGTATCCAGTTTGGAATAGTCGGTTTTTTTTCTGGCCTTTATCAGTTCAATATGGTCGTTTCTAAAATTATTGTAGGGTTGTTTGTGGATTTTTACCACAGCTTCAGAAAGCGAAGCATTTTTACGACGTTTTTTTATGGTTTCCCTGTAAAAAGCCGTCATTAATGTGTTGTTATTGTTGTAAATTGAACTTTTCTTTTCCAACGTATTAATAACCAATTGGCGCGCATCTTGGTTGGGCAGGGCGATGAGGTTTATTTCATTTAGCTTAGTGGGTGCGGGTGTTAGCTTTATTTTTTCGTTTTCATTGATGGAGGTTATACTCATCATCATTTTTTCGTATCCCAAATGTGAAATTTTCAGGGAGCCTTCAAAAAATTCTTCGGGGATTTTCAGTAGGAACTCGCCCTGTCCGTTGGTAACCGTGCTGATGTTGGATTCTTCAATAACAATATCAGCAAAGATTAGTGGAGCGTTGGTGTCGGCATCCACAACCTCCCCTTGAATGGCTTTAAAAACCTCTGAATTTTGTGCATACGCAGTGCTGCCAAGCATTAAAAATAATGTGACGGCCCAAACAAATCGGAAAAAAGCTGAGTTTTCCATGGCAGTCGTTTTTTCGGTAAAAAGATATCATAAGGTACTAAAAAAATAACATTTTTGCAATAGGCGTTTGGTTTACAGTGGCTTAAGTGGTTTTTGGTTTTAGTGGCTATTACAAGTTGTAACTTTTGAAAACCTACTACGCAGAACTCTTAACTTTATTTTTAGATTTCAAAAAATAGAATAGCTGTATATTTACACGATTTTAAACTGAAGCATGCAGCACCATTCTATAACGTTTCGTAAAACTGGCTATTTTTCTCAACTAATCTGCGATTATTTAGATGAAAAACCACAGTTGGCGCCGTTTTATAATCGTTTTCCGAAATTTGGAAATTTCAAGAATCAAATACTAGAAAAGGAGAAATCTTTTTCAGCTGAATCTAGGGAAGTTTTGGTTTCTGCTCTAAAGAATCAATACCAATCCGTTGAGGCTTCAGAAAAAACGCTTCAAAACATAGAAAATTTAAAATTTTCAAATACGTTTACAATTACAACGGGCCATCAGCTTAATTTATTCACCGGGCCGTTGTATTTTCTTTATAAAATTGTTTCGGCCATTAACCTCTCAAACGAGTTAAAGAAAGCACACCCCGATTTTAATTTTGTACCCGTATATTGGATGGCTACAGAGGATCACGATTTTGAGGAAATCAATTATTTCAATTTTAAAGGAAAAAAAATCCATTGGAATAAAAATGCCAGTGGTGCTGTGGGCGAACTTTCTACCGAAGGTTTGGAGGCGGTTTTCAATTTGTTTTCACAAGATTTGGGCCCCAGTAAAAATGCTGAATTTTTAAAGCGCCTTTTTAGTGAAAGCTATTTAAAACACGATAATTTAACCGATGCCACACGATATTTGGCCAACGAGCTGTTTAAGGATTACGGATTGGTAATTGTAGATGGAAATGATGCCGATTTAAAAAAGCAGTTTGTGCCATTTATGGAACAGGAGTTGCTCGAACAGACCTCGTTTAAGCAGGTAACAGAAACTAATGTACAGATTAATCAACTTCCCGAAAATTATAAAATTCAGGTCAACCCACGCGAAATCAATCTGTTTTACTTAACGGAAAATTTACGCGAGCGCATTGTTTTAGATTCCGATAGCTATCGGGATGGGGTTTATAAAGTTTTAAATACTGACCTTTCTTGGAGCAAGAGTGAGATGCTAAAACACCTCAATGAGGTGCCTGAGCGTTTTTCACCAAACGTTATTATGCGCCCGTTGTATCAGGAGGTCATTTTACCTAACCTTTGCTATATTGGCGGTGGTGGCGAATTGGCCTATTGGTTTCAGTTGAAATCCTTTTTTGAAAAAGTAAACGTACCGTTCCCAATGCTGTTATTGAGGAATTCGGTATTGATTCAATCTGAAAATCAACTTAAAAAACTTCAGAAATTAGATGTTTCTTCCGAAGATATTTTTCTGAAACGGGATTCGTTTATCAACAAAAAGGTGCGTGAAATATCGAACATAGATATTGATTTTTCAATTCAAAAGGAACATTTAAAACAGCAATTTGAAGCATTGTTTCAATTGGCAAAACAGACCGATAAATCCTTTTTAGGAGCAGTAAGTGCGCAGGAAACAAAACAGTTAAAGGGACTGGAACATCTTGAAAAGCGGTTGCTGAAAGCCCAAAGGCGAAAACTTTCTGATGAGGTTTCACGAATGACGGATATTCAGAACGAATTATTCCCAAACAAAAGTTTACAAGAGCGCAATACCAATTTTTCAGAATTTTATCTGGAATATGGCGAGCGTTTAATTCCAAATTTAATTGAAAGTTTAGATCCGCTAAAAGGCGAATTTTCAATTCTCACTTTATAATTATGCACAAAATAGATATTGACTTGGTTGAGATGACCTTGGATGTGATGAAATATGCAATCAATAGAATTTCGGCCGTTGAACATCCTATTGGAAAACCCAAAAAGGAAGAAGAGCTAAAAGCATTGGTGGGTGAAACCGTAACGCCCGAGGGTATTGGCGGTGAATATGCTTTTAAGTTATGGCGCAAATATTTGTCGAAAGCCAATGTGCCTGTGGACCACCCACGAAATTTGGCCTTTGTACCAGCCTCACCCACCCGAGCAGCAATAATGTTCGATTTGGTGACTTCGGCATCCAGCATTCACGGCGCTTACTGGATGGAAGGTGCGGGCGGTATTTTTTGCGAAAACGAGGCCATGCGATGGATGGTGTCGCTTACCGGATTGCCCGACGGTGCGTTTGGTGTGTTTACCAGCGGCGGAACGGCAGCCAACTTGTCGGCCATTGTTACCGCACGTGAATTTTGGCGACGTGATGACACCTATAAGCGCGAAAAAGGTTTGATTATTACTTCCATTGGAGCTCATTCGTCCATAAAAGCGATGGCGAAGGTGGCCGATGTAGATATTTTGTTGGTCGATACCGAAGAACAACTCTCAGGAGAAGGTTTAAGTAAAACGATAAACGGATTGACCTTTCACCAAAGAAAGCGCTTGTTTGCGGTGGTGGCCACCGGCGGAACGACCAACGCTGGAATTATTGACGATTTAGAAGGTATTGCAGAGGTTTGCGAAACTGAAAAACTGTGGTTCCATGTTGATGCTGCCTACGGAGGTGGGGCTTTGGTGGCCGATTCTGCAAGACATTTGTTCAATGGCATTGAACGGGCCGACAGCATTACCATCGATCCGCATAAGTGGATGTTCTCGCCTTACGATTGCGGAGCCGTAATTTACAAAAAACCACAATTGGCCAAAGAAGCTCATTCGCAACAAGGCTCATACCTTGATATTTTTAAGGACGAAGGGGCGCACGGTTTCAATCCAACAGATTATCAAATACAGTTAACGAGACGGGTTAGGGGATTGCCACTTTGGTTTTCGTTGGCTACCCACGGTACCGATAGTTATAAAATTGCCGTAGAGCGTGGATTGGAGTTGGCACAAATCGCCGGAAAAATGATTGAAGAGAATCCCAATGTGGAATTGGTTCGGGAGCCGAGTTTATCGTGTGTGCTGTTTAGGAGAATAGGGTGGCAGCCCGAAGATTATACGCATTGGACCTACGAAAACCATAAATCGGGATTCGCTTTGGTAACCCCAACCAAATGGAAAAATGGCAATACTTTTGAAACCGTGTCGCGGTTCTGTTTTATTAATCCCGATACCACCGAAAAGGATATCCAAATGATTTTAGATTCGATGACATAGAATTTGTTCAAAAAACATCAGGCTATAATTTTTCAATATAAAATCAATCATTATTTTTGCGCATGCAACACGATAAGGTACTTATTTTAGACTTCGGATCGCAATACACACAGCTTATTGCCCGTAGAGTTAGGGAACTCAACATTTACTCCGAAATACATCCATTCAACAAAATTCCGTCAAACATTGAAGAATACAAGGGCGTAATTCTTTCGGGTAGCCCCAATTCCGTAAGGGGAGAAGATGCTCTGCACCCCGATTTAAGTGGTATACGCGGTAAAAAACCGATGTTGGCCGTTTGTTACGGTGCCCAATATTTGGCTCATTTTTCCGGCGGAAATGTAGCTCCTTCAAACACACGAGAGTATGGACGAGCTAATTTATCGTATGTAAAGGAAGATGAAACGTTTTTCGAAAATATTACTGCGGGTAGCCAAGTTTGGATGAGCCATAGTGACACTATAAAGGAATTACCAACAAATGGCGTGTTGATTGCCAGTACGCACGATGTTGAAAATGCCGCCTATAAAATAGAAGGTGAAACCACTTATGCAATTCAGTTTCATCCAGAAGTATATCATTCAACCGACGGAAAACAACTGTTGGAAAACTTTTTGGTAAAAATAGCCGGATTGAACCAAGATTGGACACCACAGTCTTTTGTAGAAGAAACCGTTGAAGCCATTCAAGAAAAAGTGGGCGACGGGAAAGTGGTTTTAGGACTTTCCGGCGGAGTAGATTCTACCGTGGCTGCCGTACTTTTAAACAAGGCCATTGGTAAAAACTTGTACTGTATATTCGTTAATAACGGCTTGCTTCGTAAAAATGAATTTGAAAGCGTATTAAAGCAGTACGAAGGCATGGGGCTTAATGTAAAAGGCGTCGATGCTTCCGAGCGATTTTTGGCTGCGTTGAAAGGCATTGAAGACCCAGAGAAAAAACGTAAAGCCATTGGTAATGCGTTTATAGAGGTTTTTGATGATGAAGCCCATAAATTGAAAGATGTTGAATGGTTGGCGCAAGGTACCATTTATCCAGATGTGATTGAAAGTGTGTCGGCTACCGGCGGCCCTTCAGCAACTATAAAAAGTCACCATAACGTAGGTGGGTTGCCCGATTTTATGAAGCTTAAAATCGTAGAGCCTTTACGTGCTATTTTTAAAGATGAAGTAAGGCGAGTAGGAGCAACCTTGGGCATTGATTCAGAACTTTTGGGACGTCATCCGTTCCCAGGGCCAGGGTTGGGCATTCGAATTTTAGGTGATATTACTGCCGAAAAAGTAAGAATCCTTCAAGAGGTGGATGCGATTTTCATCAACGGATTAAAATCTTGGGGACTATACGATAAGGTTTGGCAAGCGGGTGCCATGTTACTACCGGTAAACAGTGTTGGGGTAATGGGCGATGAGCGTACGTATGAAAAATGTGTAGCATTAAGAGCTGTTGAAAGCACCGATGGAATGACTGCCGATTGGGTAAATTTACCTTACGAATTCCTTCAAAAAACATCAAACGATATAATAAATAAAGTAAAAGGCGTTAATAGGGTAGTGTACGACATTAGTTCGAAGCCACCCGCCACTATTGAGTGGGAATAGTCAATTAGTTTTGACTGAACGGCCTTTTGGCACATTGTATGATTGTTATTTAAAAAGATGGTTTATTTAAAATCGTCTTTTTAAATAACAATCAACGTATATAACCAAAACGGTTGGTGTTTTTATTATATTTATGTTTTCTCAATTAAACGGTATGAGTAGATTTCTTTTAGTTTTTATTCTGGCAGTAACATTCGGTTTTTCATCTGTAAACGCACAAAATTTCAGCACACATAAGGTGAAGGCAGGTGAGACTATCGAAGAAGTTTCAAAAAAATATTTTGTTTCACCTTATGATATTTATGAGCTCAATCCAGATGCCAAAAACGGACTGAAAGCGAACACCATACTTATTATCCCTTTATCAAAAGCAAAGCAGCCTAAAGTTACCGTTACCAAAGAACTCCAAGGATTTAAAGAACATAAAACCAAACGAAAGGAAACTTTGTACAGTTTGGCAAAAGAATACAACGTAACCGAAGAGGATATAAAAAAACACAACTCCTTTTTGTATGCCAATCCGTTAAGAAAAGGCGACAGAATCCAAATACCGGTTTACAAAACTACAGAAACGGTAGAGGCAGCTGAAACAACTAAGACTTACACCGTGCAACCCAAAGAAGGCAAGTGGCGGGTTGCTTACAGGTTTGGAATTTCAGTAAGTGAGTTGGAAGCCTTAAATCCAGGGATGCCTGAAGTTTTAAAAGTGGGACAAGAAATTATTGTGCCCAATCTTTCTGCTGAAGATGTAAAAACGGTTGATGAAAAATATGGATATTATAAAGTATTGCCTAGGGAAGGTTTTTACCGCCTAAAACTGAAATTAGGTTTAGAGCAGGAAGACCTTGAAAAATTAAATCCAGGACTCAAGGAAAGTGGTCTTAAAGAGGGCATGATTTTAAAAATACCCTACACAGCGACTACCGATGATTTTTCTATTTCAGGAAAAATCAATTTGGTGGATAGTATTTCAGATTTTAGTACCAAGCGCATAGCTATTATGCTTCCGTTTAGGTTGAATCGGGTGGATTTCGATTCGGTTGCTGATACAAAAAGAAGCATAAAAAACGACCCTTACTTGAATACGTCTTTAGATTTTTATTCGGGGGTTTTAATGGCTGTCGATTCATTGAAAACTTTAGGAATTTCCCTGAAGTTGGATGTTTATGATACCAAAAATGAAACAGCCGAAGTATCGCGCATTATAAACGAAAATGATTTTGAAAATGTCGATGCGGTTATTGGCCCCCTAACAGGAAGAAATTTTGAACGTGCTGCTTCAGATTTAAGAAAGTTTCACATCCCTGTGGTCTCGCCCATTGGCACCAATTTAAAGCTTTACGATAATGTATTTCAGGCCAGACCTTCTGATGAGCTATTAAAGGCTAAAGTAATAAATTTTGTGAAGGCCGATTCGCTATCGTCCAATATCATTATTGTACACGATACCAAAAATACAGCGATATACAATGAGTTGAAACAGGTGTTCGCGCGGGCCAAACAAGTGTTGTCAAGAAAAAATAAAGAAGGAAAAGACGAGTTTTTTGTAACCCGTGCCGATATTGAATCTGCTTTAAAGCCAGGTAAAAATATTGTGTTTTTAGAAACCCAAAATGAAGGATTTGCAGCCAATGTTACCAGTGTTTTGGCATCATTGATAAGAAATGGGAATACCGAAGAATCAGCGCGAAAAATTATTTTGGTTACTACCCATTTAAATTCGGCTTTTGAGGGCGACCAAATAAATAATACCCATCTTTCTAAACTTCAATTTCATTTTGCCACAGGCTCTAAAGCCTATAATGAAAACGACCATAGAGTTTTCTTGAAGAAATATATCGATACTTACCAAATTACACCGAACAACAAAGCGGTTAAAGGCTTCGATTTAACTATGGATGTGGTGTTACGATTAGTATCTTCAAGCGATTTGTATCTTTCGGTAAAAAATGCACCTTTAACCGAATACATCGAAAATAAATTTGCTTACAAAAAAGAGTTGATGGGCGGGTACTATAATGATTCTGTTTATCTCGTTAAATACGATAACTTATCGATTGTAGAAGTCAAGCAATAGCATGCATGCTCCCCGATAAACAATTTTTAATAGACCTAGCTCATACCAAAATGCCTTTTGGGAAATACGAGGGGCGTTACTTGATTGATTTGCCCGAACATTATGTAGTTTGGTACCACAGCAAAGGCTTTCCAAAAGGGAAACTTGGCGATATGCTAAAGCAGGTTTACGAATTGAAGCTCAACGGACTGGAAGACCTAATTAGGAATATTAAAAAGCAATATCCAAAAAAATAAAGAACATCTTAACGGATAAAAACTCCAATGCGAAAGAAGGCTATTCTTTTATAATCTTAAACGTATTATAAAGTCCTTCAGAGCTTGTGTTTAAAATATATAATCCTGAAGGAAGACCGGATAAGTCAATAGATTCGTTTTGTAATAACGTTCCTGTACGGATTAATTTCGAGTCAAAATTAAACAATGAATATGCCGTTTTTTTATGGCTCAAATGTTTTATTGTGATACTGTTCCTTGTAGGGTTAGGATAAACAAAAGGTTTGTTGTTTTTTTTTGGTGTTGGTTTTTTGGAGGAAATGGAACTGTTGCATGATTGGTTTAAGTATGTCTTCAAATCGTACCTGTCGTGGGTTTTTTCGTAGCCAAGTTTTTCTGCTTTCTGTAGCAATTCACATGCTTTTTCATGGTTGCCCAAGTCGTGATATATCACGCCCAAATGCCTATACGCGAATGAATTTTCATTATTTAAACGAATTGCTTCTTCTAAATCGGCAATGCCTTTTTCAGATTGCCCTAGTTTATGATGAATGTATCCGCGTATCGTCCTTATGTCGTGTTCAAGTCTGCCCGAACTGTGTTTCAGTAAATCATCCTCTTTTTCAAAAGCAATGTTAATGTGGTATAGGGCTTTGTCGTAATCTTCAAAATCACTGTAAAGTGCCGCTAGCAACCGATGGGTAAACGAATGGTTTGGCCATTTTTCCAGAGCTTTATGGAGATATACCAATGCCAATTTATAAGACTTTATAGTGTATAAGTAAGCTCCTAAATTATACACCAGTCTGTTGTTTTCTGGGTCGACTTCAACTGCTTTGTATTTGTAATG
>JAUIKY010000083.1 GCA_030430535.1 Bacteroidia bacterium | reverse complement strand
TGTATGGCGTCATTCCAATTATGGTGGAAGACCCAAATACCAAACTGGAACCACAACTAAAAATGCCTGATGTGTTAAAACCAGAACAAGAATTTAAGGTTTCGGTTTCAGAAAAAAACAACAAACCAATGACTTACACTATTGCGATGGTTGAAGAAGGTTTGCTCGATTTAACGCGTTTTAAAACACCAAATGCTTGGGACGAATTTTACAAACGTCAAGCTTTGGGTGTAAAAACTTGGGATATTTTCGATGATGTTATTGGCGCCTATTCTGGCAGTATCGACCAGGTTTTTGCCATTGGTGGTGATGGTAGCGCATTGGCTGGAAAGAACAAAAAGGCCAACCGATTTAAACCTGTGGTTACCTATTTAGGCCCATTTACTTTAAAAGCTGGTGAAAACAACACGCATAGTATCAAACTGCCAAATTATATTGGTTCGGTTCGCACTATGGTGGTTGCCGGAGACAATACCAAAGAAGCTTACGGAAGTACCGACAAAACCGTACAAGTGAAAAAACCGTTGATGGTGCTGGCTTCGCTTCCGCGGAAATTAAGCCCTGGCGAAAAAGTAACGCTTCCTGTGACTGTTTTTGCGATGGAAAATAAAGTAAAAAACGTCAATGTTAGTTTGAAATTAAGCGATGGCATTTCCATAGTTGGCGCACAAACCCAAAACTTGAGTTTTGCTAAACCTGATGAACAAATGGCTTATTTTGAATTGGACGTGAGTAAAGCAAAAGGTGTCAATACCGTTGAAGTGATTGCTTCTGGAAATGGCGAAAAATCGACTTACAAAGTAGAACTGGATGTGATAAACCCAAATCCAATCACTTCAAAAGCTATCGACAAAACTTTAGAGGCTAAAGCTACAGGCTCATTGGATTTTTCAACCTTTGGTGTTGTAGGAAGCAACAGCGCAACGGTAGAATTTTCAACTTTGCCTCCAATGGATTTCACACGCAGACTGCAATATCTAATCCAATATCCTCATGGTTGTTTGGAGCAAACTACTTCGGCTGTATTTCCGCAGTTATTTTTGAGTGATATTTTCGATTTAACTTATGATAAAAAGCAAAACATTCAATCCAATATTGAAAATGGCATTAAAAAACTAGCCCATTTTCAGCAGCCAAATGGTGGAATGAGTTATTGGATGGGAGAAAATACCGCTAACGATTGGAGCACGAGTTATGCAGGACATTTTATGTTGGAAGCTGAAAAGAAAGGCTATGTGTTGCCGCTTACTTTTAAAAGCAATTGGTTAAGTTATCAAAAACAAGCTGCTCGCGATTGGAGACCGAGTTACAGAACCTACAATTCCGATTTGGCACAAGCCTACCGATTATACACTTTGGCATTGGCAGGCGAACCCGATTTAGCGAGTATGAACCGTTTGCGTGAGTTTGCCGAAATTTCCAACGAAGCCAAATGGCGATTGGCAGCAGCATACGCCTTGGCAGGACAAAAAGAAGCGAGTGAAAGCATTTCACAACGTGCCAATATTGATTTTCAACCGCCTCAATACAACTATTACACTTACGGTTCGATAGATAGAAATAGAGCCATGGCTTTAGAGACTATGGTCTTGACCAAAAATCCAAAACAACGTGAATTAGCGCAATATATTGCCAAAGAGTTGTCTGGAAATCGCTGGATGAGCACCCAAACCACAGCCTACAGTTTGTTGGCTATGGCGAAAATGGTGGAAGCCAATGGCGGAAAAGCCTTGAACATAAGCTACACCAACAATGGCAAAACCGAAACCATAAACACCAAAAGTGCCATTGCACAACGCGAACTAAACGTTATTGACGGCAATAATGCACTTTCGTTTACCAACAACATTGATAATGTGGTTTACGTGCGTGTATTGAATTCAGGAAAATTGCCTTTAGGTGAAGAAATTGCAGAACAACGCGGATTAAGCGTTTCTGTGCAATACAAAGATTTAAAAGGCAACAAAATTGACATTTCTAAACTGCAACAAGGTCAGGATTTTGTAGCAACTGTTAGCGTTAGTAATCTTAAAAATGAAAACGTGAACGATGTGGCATTGACTCAAATTTTCCCTTCAGGTTGGGAAATTGTAAACACACGCTTCACCGATTTTGGCGATACCACAACAAGTCAAGCACGTTATACTGACATAAGAGATGACCGTGTGAATTTCTATTTCGATTTAAGTAAAAAAGGAAAACATGGTACCAAAACCTTTAACGTAATGTTGAATGCTTCCTATTTAGGGACCTATTATTTACCAGGAATTCAAGCCGAAGCGATGTATGATAATGAGTATTTAGTGAGGACTAAAGGACAGTGGATAACTGTTGAGAAATAAATGAGAGCCAAAGAAATATTAAAACATACCAAACATAGGCCTTTTGAAGTTCCTTCACGCTCTTGGAAATATTATCAGGAATGGAACAAAGCCATTTTTTTGCATTGGGGAGTTACTCCAGAGCAAATAACTCCTTTTCTGCCTAAAGGTGTATCGGTAGATACGATTCATGGAAAAACTTGGGTGAGTTTAGTAGCTTTTAATATGAATAATATTGGTGTAAGAAGTTTGCCTAAAGTCCCACATATATCAGATTTTCATGAAATAAACATACGCGTTTATATCATCTGTAATGGTAAACCCAGTGTTTACTTTTTAAGTATGGAAGGCGGTAAACGTTCATCGTGCAAGGTCATAAAAGCAATGTCTAAATTTCCCTATTATTATTCTAAAATGGAACGAACGGACTATAGCTTTACTTCTAAAAACAAGATTTATAACAATTCATTTTACACTGAATATCGTTTTGACAACAAGCAGATTATAAAAGATGAAACCGATATTTGGTTAACCGAACGCTATGCAGTTTTTCAGGATTATAAAAACCATATTATTGAGTATGATGTGCATCACGTAGAGTGGCTAATGGAATCTATTTCAATAAAAAAGTTAGAACTAGATTACCCTAAATTCAATCACTTAATCAATAACAAACCTGATAGAATACATTACTCTAAAGGTGTTCAAGTTTTAACTTGGGACAAAAGAAAGCTCACGCTATGAAGAAAGATTTTAAACCCTATTATGCAGTCATTTTCACTTCAACTCAAAAAGAAGATACTGAAGGTTATGCTGAAATGGCAAACAAAATGGAAGTACTTGCCAAAACTCAAAACGGCTTTTTAGGTATAGATAGCGCAAGAAACGACACTTCGACTGCGCTCAGTGCAGGTATTGGAATTACAGTGAGTTATTGGGAAAGTCTGGAAGCTATAAAAAACTGGAAGCAAAACACCGAACATCTAATAGCGCAACAAAAAGGCAGGCAAGATTGGTACAGTTGGTACAATGTGAAAATTTGTAAGGTAGAGCGTGAGTATAAGTTTAATAGCTAATGAAACTCCTTCCCTTTTTTAAGGGAAGGTGGGTTTGATTTCAGGAATGAAATCAAAGACGGAAGGGTTTGGACATGAAAAACAACATACACAATCATAAATATTTAGAGGAACGCAGAAAAGAACTGCGAAAAAATCTAACATCTGCTGAAGCAACGCTATGGAAACACCTTCAAAGAAAGCAACTAAAAGGCAGAAAATTCAGAAGGCAACACAGCATCACCAATTTCATTGTGGATTTTTATTGTGCTTCGGAAAAGCTAATCATTGAACTAGATGGTGCATATCATTTAGATTTTGCACAACAAAATTATGATTATGAGCGCACACAAATTTTAGAAAATTTAGGATTCAAGGTAATCCGTTTTGAAAATAAATTAGTGTTTGAAAATTTAACCGAAGTTTTGGAGGAGATAAGTAGTTATTTTAGAGAGTAAGAACCACCTCGCTTTCAATTTCTTTATTAAAATTGAAACCACTCCTCCTTATAAGGAGGAGAGATAAAAACAGAGAATATCGCGAACTAACGAACAAAGAAACAAGCCAGCAAGCAAGAAACTCCTCCCTTTGGGGGAAGGTGTCACGCAGTGACGGAAGGGTGAAAAGTTAAATGAACAGAACATTCAATTACATAAAAAACAACAAAATAAAGTCAGTAGTACTTTTTGTATTGCTTATTACCTACTATTTCTGTTTGCCAAAACAACTTTTCAAAGACCCAACCGCAACAGTTATCACCAGTAAAAACGATGAATTATTAGGTGCTCAAATTGCAAAAGACGGTCAATGGAGATTTCCGCATAACGATAGTATTCCAGAGAAATTCAAGACTTGCATTATTCAGTTTGAGGACGAATATTTCTACAAGCATCCTGGTTTTAATCCAGTTTCCATTTTTAAAGCTTTACGCGAAAATCTAAAATCTGATGGTATAAAACGTGGCGGAAGCACCATTACCCAACAAGTGATTCGCTTATCCAGAAAAGGTAAAAACAGAACCTATTTTGAAAAAGCCATTGAAATTATTCTAGCAACACGCTTGGAGTTGCGAACTTCAAAAGATAAAATTCTCTCTTACTACAGCAGCAATGCGCCTTTTGGAGGCAATGTCGTTGGTTTAGATGCTGCTTCGTGGCGTTATTTTAACAGAAATGCGAACGAACTTTCTTGGGCTGAAAGTGCCACTTTAGCGGTTTTACCTAATGCTCCAAGTTTAATTTATCCTGGCAAAAATCAAGAACGCTTACTTAAAAAACGCAACCGCCTTTTAGTAAAACTGCTTCAAAACCAAATTATCGATTCGTTAACCTATAATTTATCAGTTGCTGAAAGTTTGCCACAAAAACCGTATCCGTTGCCCCAAATCGCTCCTCATTTATTACAAAAGGTAACTCAAAATTATTCTGGCAAACACATAAAAACAACCATCAACACACCATTGCAGCAGCAAGTTAATCGTATTGTAAAAAGACATTACAATCAGTTAAGCCAAAATGAAATTTATAATGCCGCAGTTTTGGTTTTAGATGTAAAAACCAGACAGGTTTTGGCTTACGTTGGCAACACGCCTACCGATAAATCCCATCAAAAAGATGTGGATATTATTGATAAACCAAGAAGTACGGGTAGTATTTTAAAACCGTTTTTATATGCTGCAATGCTCGATGCTGGTGATATTTTACCCAACACTTTAGTGGCCGATGTACCCACGCAATTTGGGAGTTACAATCCCGAAAATTACAACAAAACATACTATGGTGCCATACCAGCAAGTAGAGCTTTGTCTCGTTCGCTAAATGTGCCTTCGGTGAGGATGCTTCAGGAGTTTGGGTTGGATCGGTTTCATCATTACTTAAAAACACTTCAGCTAAAAGATTTAAAATACAATGCTAATCATTACGGGTTATCGCTTATTCTTGGTGGTGCCGAAAGCAACCTTTGGGATTTGTGCAAAAGCTACGCTGCATTGTCTTCAACCTTAAATCATTTTTCTGAAACGTCGAGCGAATATTATTCCAACGAGTTTTGCGAACCAACATTTTTAGCTTCGGAAACGGTTGACTTCGGAAAGAAAACTAGTGAAAAAACACTGTTTGATGCAGGCTCTATTTATCTCACTTACGAAAGTTTAAAAGAAGTCAACCGGCCAGAAGGCGACGAAAATTGGGAGTTTTTTGATGGTTCTAAACAAATTGCTTGGAAAACAGGAACCAGTTTTGGCTTTCGTGACGCTTGGGCTATTGGTACAACAACTGATTACGTGGTTGGTGTTTGGGTAGGAAATGCTGATGGCGAAGGCAGACCAGGTTTGGTTGGAGTACAAGCAGCAGCTCCTATTTTATTTGATGTGTTTGATGTGTTACCAAACAGCCCATGGTTTGCAAAACCTTTTGATGAAATGCAAGAAATTACTATCTGCAAAAAAAGTGGCCATAGAGCATCACCAAATTGTGATGATACCGAAAATAAATTCATTCAAATTAGCGGATTGAAAACCAAACCTTGTCCGTATCATGTGTTGGTGCATTTGGATAAGACTGAAACGTTTCAAGTGAATTCTTCTTGCGAGAGCA
>JAUIKY010000002.1 GCA_030430535.1 Bacteroidia bacterium | reverse complement strand
TAAAAAATCGTCGTTTAGAAAATCTTCTTTCTTCATAAGTGTATAAATTTTAAAATTAAACAAAAAAATATCGAGAGCTATAACCCTCGATATTTAAACTTTACACACTTAGTGAGATACTACCTTTTATAGGTATAATTTTTAAGATTCCGTAGGCTCTTCGGCTTTTGTAATCGTAATTTTTAATTCATCCGTGGCCTTATCTAAATCAATATTGATTTCATCGCCTTCTTGCAGGTGCGAAGTGACAATTTCTTCGGCCAAAGCATCTTCAACATACTTTTGTATGGCTCGTTTTAACGGCCTTGCACCATATTGTTTGTCGAAACCTTTTTCGGCAATAAAATCTTTGGCCGATTCGGTTAGGGTTAGTTTGTAGCCCAAATCACTTATCCTGGCCAATAACTTTTCTAATTCGATATCAATAATCTTGTTGATGTCTTCTTTTTCCAATGGATTGAATACCACCACATCGTCAATTCGGTTTAAAAACTCTGGTGCGAACGACTTTTTCAAGGCGTTTTCGATAACGCTGCGTGCGTTTGCATCTTCCTGTGCTTTTTGTGACGAGGTGCCAAAACCAATTCCGGTACCAAAATCTTTCAGTTTTCTGGCACCAATGTTGGAAGTCATAATGATTATCGTATTTCTGAAATCAATTTTTCTTCCCAAACTATCGGTTAAATAACCATCGTCAAGTACTTGAAGTAACATATTAAATACATCCGGATGCGCTTTTTCAATCTCATCAAGAAGTACAACCGCATAAGGTTTGCGTCTTACTTTTTCGGTAAGTTGTCCGCCTTCTTCATAACCCACGTATCCTGGTGGCGCTCCAATTAATCTGGAAATGGCAAATTTTTCCATGTATTCGCTCATGTCTATTCTCACCAATGAATCTTCGCTATCGAACAATTCGCGCGAAAGGATTTTCGCCAATTGGGTTTTACCTACACCGGTTTGGCCCAAGAAAATAAATGAACCAATGGGTTTATTAGGGTCTTTAAGACCTGCACGATTACGCTGGATGGCTTTTACAACCTTTCCAACGGCTTCGTCTTGGCCAATCACTTTGCCTTTGATGAGTTTTGGTAACTCTGCCAATTTATTGATTTCGGTTTGTGCAATTCGGTTTACGGGAACGCCTGTCATCATAGAAACCACATCGGCTACGTTGTCTTCGGTAACAATCTCACGATGCTGCTTGGTGTCTTCTTCCCATTTTTCTTGGGCAATAGCCAATTCTTTTTCTATACGCTTTTCATCGTCTCTAAGCTTGGCGGCTTCTTCGTATTTTTGTTTTCTCACCACCGCATTTTTGGTTTCCTTGATGGCTTCCAACTGCTTCTCCAGTTCAATAATCTGTTTTGGCACATCAATGTTGGTGATGTGCACACGAGACCCCGCTTCATCCAATGCATCGATGGCTTTGTCTGGTAAAAAACGGTCAGTCATGTACCGGTTCGTCAATTTCACACAGGCTTCAATGGCTTCAGGTGTATAATCTACGTTGTGATGGTCTTCGTATTTGGTTTTGATGTTGTTGAGTATTTCAATAGTTTCTTCAACGGTTGTGGGCTCAACAATTACTTTTTGGAAACGACGTTCTAAAGCACCATCTTTTTCAATGTATTGTCTGTATTCATCTAAGGTTGTAGCTCCGATGCATTGAATTTCACCACGTGCCAAGGCAGGTTTAAACATGTTTGAAGCGTCCAAGCTTCCAGTGGCCCCACCGGCTCCAACAATGGTATGTATCTCATCAATAAATAGTATTACATCGTCGTTTTTTTCAAGCTCGTTCATAACGGCTTTCATGCGCTCTTCAAACTGTCCGCGGTACTTTGTTCCGGCAACCAAACTGGCCAAATCGAGCGTTACCACACGCTTGTTGAAAAGAATGCGCGATACTTTTCGTTTTACAATACGTAAAGCCAAGCCCTCTGCAATGGCCGATTTACCCACACCGGGTTCACCGATTAACAATGGATTGTTTTTCTTTCTTCGGCTTAATACTTGAGATACGCGTTCAATTTCTTTTTCCCTTCCCACCACTGGGTCAAGCTTGCCTTCTTCGGCTAAAGCCGTTAAATCGCGCCCAAAATTATCCAACACAGGGGTTTTGGACTTTTTGTTGCTCTTGCCCGTTGGGGAGTTGAAAATATCTTTTGAAGAATCGTCTCCAGAGCCAGTGTCGTCATCCTGAAACGATTCAGCTTTAGGGTCTATATAGTCGTTATCGTTCGTAATCATAAATTTAAATTGTTCTTTAACATTGTCGTAGTCTACTTTCAACTTATTTAAAAGCTTGGTAGTGGGGTCGTTTTCGTTTCTTAAAATGCAGAGTAAAAGATGCGCTGTATTTATCGAGGTGCTCTGAAACAGCTTGGCCTCTAAAAAAGTTGTTTTTAGGGCGCGCTCTGCCTGCCTGGTAAGATGCAGGTTTTTCTTTTGGTTCGATGCCACGGCAATATTGGGGTTGGCGGGGCTTAATATCTCTACTTTGCGCCTCAGGTGGTTTAAATCGATTTCTAGGGCGTTCAATATATTTATTGCTTTGCCATTGCCATCGCGCAAAAGCCCAAGCATTAAGTGTTCGGTGCCAATAAAATCATGGCCCAAACGCAATGCTTCTTCTTTGCTGTAAGCAATAACATCTTTAACTCTCGGTGAAAAATTATCATCCATATCCTTGTCCTTTCTGCATTAAAAATAGTAAAACATTTTACTAAAGGCAAAAACTGTACCTTAAATTCTATGTAAAATGCTAATTGACAAAAAAAAGTTTATAAAATCAAAATAAATGCCTGCTAATTTATCAACGGAAAAGTGGGGTGAAATTGTTAATAAAAACATGAAAAAATACCGTTGAAATACCTATCCTAACTGATGAAATACTTATATTAGCATGTTTTGAAAATTTATAAAAATTAAATGAAATAATATATGGCAGAAGGAGAAAAATTGATTCCTATTAATATTGAGGATGAAATGAAATCGGCTTACATTGATTATTCAATGTCGGTCATTGTGTCACGTGCGTTACCAGATGTAAGAGATGGTTTGAAACCAGTTCACAGACGTGTGCTTTACGGAATGCACGAATTAGGAGTAAGAGCCAATTCGGCACATAAAAAATCCGCAAGAATAGTGGGAGAGGTTTTGGGTAAGTACCACCCGCACGGCGATACTTCGGTTTATGATGCGATGGTGCGTATGGCCCAAGAGTGGAGTTTGCGTTATATGTTGGTTGATGGGCAAGGTAACTTTGGGTCGATAGATGGCGATAGCCCAGCGGCCATGCGTTATACAGAGGCCCGAATGCGAAAAATATCTGAAGACATGCTGGCAGAT
This sequence comes from Bacteroidia bacterium, assembly GCA_030430535.1. Taxonomy (GTDB): domain Bacteria; phylum Bacteroidota; class Bacteroidia; order Flavobacteriales; family Flavobacteriaceae; genus Flavisericum. The sequence goes on along the minus strand of JAUIKY010000002.1, from coordinate 192,585 downwards.
ATTGAAAAGGAAACCGTAGACCATCAATTAAACTTCGACGATACCTTAAAAGAGCCTACTGTACTGCCTACCCGAATTCCTGGTCTTTTGGTAAACGGGGCGTCTGGTATTGCCGTAGGTATGGCTACCAATATGCCGCCTCATAACTTAACAGAGGTAGTTAATGGAACCATTGCATATATTGACAATAACGATATTGAAGTTGATGAACTGATCCAACACATTAAAGCCCCCGATTTTCCAACGGGAGGTACCATTTACGGGTACGATGGCGTTCGTGAAGCGTTCCAAACTGGAAGAGGACGTATTGTTATTCGTGCCAAAGCAAATGTTGAAGAAGTAAACGGCAGGGAGTGTATTGTGGTTACCGAAATTCCGTATCAGGTCAATAAGGCAGACATGATTAAGAAAACTGCCGATTTGGTCAATGAGAAAAAACTTGAAGGCATTTCTTCTATTAGAGATGAGTCCGATAGAAAAGGGATGCGCATAGTTTACGTTTTAAAACGAGATGCTATTCCTAATATCGTATTGAACAAATTGTTCAAGTACACCGCTTTGCAATCATCTTTCAGTGTAAATAATATTGCATTGGTTAATGGGCGTCCGCAATTACTAAACCTAAAGGATTTAATCCATTATTTTGTTGAGCACAGACACGAAGTAGTGGTACGACGTACGCAATACGAATTACGTAAGGCTGAAGAACGTGCTCATATATTGGAAGGCTTAATAATCGCTTCAGATAATATAGATGAAGTTATTGCATTAATCCGTGCTTCAGCCAATGCTGATGAAGCTCGCGAAAAATTAATCGAGCGTTTTGAATTGACCGAAATACAGGCCAGAGCCATTGTAGAAATGCGTTTACGCCAGTTAACCGGTCTGGAGCAAGACAAGCTTCGTGCAGAGTATGAAGAGTTGATGATTACTATTGAAGACTTAAAAGATATCCTCGACAAAAAAGAGCGAAGAATGGATATCATCAAAGAAGAGTTGGAAGTAGTAAGGGAAAAATATGGTGATGAACGCCGTTCAACCATCGAATATGCCGGCGGCGACTTAAGTATAGAAGATATGATTCCGGATGAAAGAGTGGTGATTACCATTTCGCATGCGGGTTACATCAAGCGTACATCACTTAATGAATACAAAACCCAAAACAGGGGAGGGGTTGGCCAAAAGGCTTCAACCACCAGAAATGAAGATTTCTTAGAGCATTTATTCGTGGGCACCAACCACCAATACATGTTGTTCTTCACCCAAAAAGGAAAATGTTTCTGGATGCGTGTTTACGAAATTCCAGAAGGTAGCAAAACTTCGAAAGGGCGAGCCATTCAAAACCTGATTAATATTGAGCAGGACGACAAAGTAATGGCGTTTATCTGTACCCAAGATCTTAAAGATGAAGATTACATCAACAGCCATTACGTGATTATGGCGACCAAAAACGGACAGGTAAAAAAGACGTCTTTAGAGCAGTATTCGCGTCCGCGTACCAACGGTATCAATGCAATCACTATTAAGGATAACGACGAATTGCTTGAGGCCAAGTTGACTACAGGTAACAGCCAAGTGATGTTGGCATTAAAATCTGGTAAGGCTATTCGTTTTGAAGAAGCCAAAACCAGACCGATGGGCCGTGGTGCTTCCGGGGTTAGAGGCATAACCTTAGGTCATGAAAACGATGAAGTAATTGGCATGGTAACCATTGAAAATCCGCAGGAAGAATCGGTATTGGTGGTTTCAGAAAACGGTTATGGTAAGCGAACTTATATCGATGATCCAGAAGATGGCGAACCTGTTTACAGAATTACCAACCGTGGCGGAAAGGGTGTAAAAACCATTTCTATTACCGAAAAAACAGGTAAATTAGTAGCAATTAAGAGCGTGACCGATAATGATGATTTGATGATTATCAACAAATCTGGAATCGCCATCCGAATGGTAGTGGCCGATTTAAGAGTTATGGGCCGTGCTACTCAGGGAGTTAAACTAATTAATCTAAAAGGTAAGGATTCCATTGCTGCAGTAGCTAAAGTAATGCATGACGAAGAAGATGTGGAAGAGACTGAAGGCATCGAAAACAATGGGACTCCAGAAGATGGCACAACTCTTGATACTAATAACTTAGACGACAATAACACAGAAAGTTAAATTTAATATTACACTTAAAACAATGAAAAAAGGAATTCTTTTAGCTTTAGCGGTTTCAATGGGTGCATTTTCGTTTGCACAGAAAAAGGAGTTGAGAACGGCTGAAAAAGCTATAAAATCAAACAATTTCGCTGAAGCCAAAGGCGCTTTGAATGAAGCTAAGTCTTTAATGTCTGAAATGGACGAAAAACTTAAAGCCAAATATTACTTCCTAAACGCTCAAGCGTTGTACGCGAATGGTAAAGGCTCTGATGCCGATGTTAATGCCTCACTGGAAAGCCTTGCCAAGGTTGAAGGCGAGTATCAATCGGAAGTGGCCGAGTTCAAACAAAACATGGTAAACAACATGATAAAAGTAGGTAATGAAGCCTACGAAGCACAAGATTTTTCCAAAGCTTCAAAATATTTCGAAAAGTCTTATAGAGCTTCAACAAAAGACACCATGTTTTTATATTACGCCGCTGCAACAGCGATTAATGTAAAAGAGTACGATCGTGCGCTATCTTTGTACGAAGAGCTTAAAGACTTAGGGTACACTGGTATAAAAACAGAATACTTCGCCACTAATGTAGAAACTGGTGAAGAGGAAGTTTTAGATAAAAACACTCGCGATTTGTATGTTAAGGCAAAAAGCCACATAAAACCAGGCGAGCGTAAAACCGAGTCTAAAAAACCAGAAATCGTTAAGAACATCGCTTTAATTTATGTAAACGAAGGTAAGGATGACGAAGCGCTTGCAGCTTTTAAAGCAGCAAGAGAAGAAAACCCGGAAGACATCAACTTGATTTTAAGTGAGGCTAACATTCACTTTAAGTTAGGAAACACTGATGAATTTACAGAACTTTTAGAAAAGGCGACTCAAATGGATCCACAAAACCCAGAGTTGCAGTATAATTTGGGAGTGGTTTCAGCTGAATCCGGTCAGCCTGAAGCTGCAAGAGCTTACTACGAAAAAGCGATTGCCTTAGATCCTAATTATGTGAATGCTTATATTAACGTGGCAGCACTTATCTTGGGAGAAGAAAAACCGATTATTGAAGAAATGAACGGTTTGGGAACTTCAAGCGCCGATAATAAGCGTTATGATGAGTTAAGAGAAAAGCGTCAAAATCTTTACAAAGATGCAGTTCCGTTTTTATCGAAAGCATTGGAAATCGACTCAGATAACCTTAATGCTGCTAAAACCTTAATGAATATTTATAGTATTTTAGGGGAAACCGATAAAAGAAACGAATTAAAAGCAAAGGTTGAAGCTATCGAAGCTGGAAACTAATATATCTTTTAGTGCTGCTGAAATAGGAGTATTTAAAAAGACATTTTGCGCCAAACAGGATCATTTCAAAATGATTTTGTTTGGCGCAATTTTTTATATTTGTTTATGACAGATAAAGAACTCGAAAGCCTAAAATATCCCATCGGGAAATTCAACTTCCCGACTAATATTACCAATCAAGAAATTGAAAACTGGATTTCAGTTTTGGAACAATTCCCAGATCGATTGGAAGCCTTAGTCATTAATCTTTCCGAAGAACAATTGAACACGCCGTACCGTCCAGACGGTTGGAACATCAGGCAAGTAGTGCACCACTTGGCCGATAGCCATCACCATTGCTATTCCCGATTAAAATGGACTTTAACTGAAGATGCTCCATTAATAAAAGCCTATTTTGAAGACCGTTGGGCCGAGCTCATCGATTATAAGGTGGCGCCCATAGAATTATCGTTAACCTATCTCAAAGCGCTGCACGCTAAAATAGTGTATTTGCTTATACGCTTGAAAGAAGAAGATTTGAACAGATATTTTGTCCATCCTGAAACGAATTCCAATTTCACTTTAAAATGCACTATAGGGAATTATGCGTGGCACAGCAACCACCATTATGCGCACATTAAAAACTTGTTAAAACGTAACGGTTGGCTTAAGAATGATTAGGATTTTTAAACATAATGATGCCGAAGCTTTATTGGATATATACAACCATTATGTATTGCATTCGGTAGCCACATTTGATGATAAGCCGTTAGAAATCGGTTTTTTTTCAGAAAAACTAAAACTTATTGCTGAAGCATATCCCATTTTGGTTTTTGAAGAAAACAACGATATTTTAGGCTATGCCTACGGAAGCCAATTCAGGCCTAAACCAGCTTACAAAAACACCGTTGAAACTACCGTTTATGTAAAGCACGGTGCACACGGAAAACAAATTGGCACTAAACTCTACACCGAATTATTGAGCCTTTTAAAAGCGAAAAACTTCCATATAGCACTGGGGGTGTTGACTTTGCCTAATGATGCCAGCGTAAAACTCCACAAAAAATTAAACTTTAAGCAAGTGGCCCATTTTAATGAAGTGGGGCATAAGTTTGGACAGTGGTTGGATGTTGGGGTGTTTCAGCTAAAACTGGATTAAGGCTTCCATTTTATATTGCAGCCTATACTAGGTTTTTGTAACTGTGTGTTTTCGCGTCCTGAAACAAGGCAGTTCAATGCATGTCTTAAATCTTCACCTGTTACTGGTATTCCGTTTTCAGGTCTGGAACTGTCTAATTGACCACGGTAAACCAATTTCAAATCCTTGTCGAAAACATAAAAATCGGGGGTGCAGGCGGCATCGTAAGCCTTGGCTATGTCTTGCGTTTCATCATATAAATAGGGAAATGGATAATGATTTTCCTTGGCATGGGCTTTCATTTTTACGGGCGAATCCTGAGGATAGTTTTCTACATCATTGCTCGAAATCGCCACAAACCCAATCCCTTTTTCCGCGTAGGCGTTGGCCACTTTCACTATTTCTTCATTGACGTGGATAACAAAAGGGCAATGGTTGCAAATAAACATGATTACTGTGCCTTTTTCGCCTTTAATCTGTTCGATGTTTACAAGTTTATCGCTTATGGTATCCTGTAGTTCGAAAAAAGGTGCTTTTGTTCCCAAAGGGAGCATATTTGAAGGGGTACGTGCCATATTTAAAAGTTTAGCCCAAAGTTCGTGATAATTTATATTTTTGAAAAATGAATGAAGCGATAACTTTTGAAGATTTTAGCAAAGTCGATTTGCGTGTAGGCACCATTATTGAGGTTAATGATTTTCCCGAGGCCAGAAACCCAGCGTACCAATTGGTTATAGATTTTGGAGAATTGGGCATTAAAAAATCATCGGCACAGATTACCACTTTGTATAAAAAAGAGGATTTATTGCAGAAGCAAATTGTAGCTGTGGTGAATTTCCCCAGAAAACAAATAGCCAAATTTATGAGCGAATGTTTGGTGGTTGGAGCGGTTAATGGAAAGGACGTTTATCTTTTAAGCCCTGAGCTGAAAGTTAAAAATGGTACTTCGGTAAATTAATTGATAGTTATTTGTCACGTTTAAAATGACTGCGACTGCACTCAATCTGACAGGTAACTTTTATGCATAAAAAAACCGCAACATTTCTGTTACGGTTTTGTTTTTTATAAGAACGATTTTTAAATATCATCAAAATCAATATCAGTAAAACTTCCCGATGTTGTTTTTAGCTCATCTTCAGTAACGCGAGGAGCATTATCGTACTCTTTTTTAAAGTCTTTTTGGTGGCGCTCGCTAATAACTTCGTCGCCTTTTTCCCTAATGATATAATCGGTAGTTTCGGCTAAAATGTCCTTAAACTCGTTAAAATCTTCTTTGTAGATATAGATTTTGTGTTTTTTATAATAAAACGATCCGTCGTCATTGGTGAACTTTTTACTTTCGGTTATTGTAAGGTAGTAATCATCCGCTTTTGTAGCTCTAACATCAAAAAAATAAGTACGTCTTCCTGCTCTTAATACTTTCGAAAAAATTTCCTCTTTCTCCATCATTCCGTTATTGTTCATCGTTCAATTAAATTATGTTTATTAATCAATAGTGTTCCAAAAATCTAAAAAAAAGCTAAACTAACCAACATTTTTTGAAGTTTCTTTTAGCTATTTGCATTTTTATAGAGTAAAAATTATGATTCATTTTGAGGGGTGAATCTGTAAAATGTTATTTTTCAGTTGTTTCGCTTAACTGCTTTAAATATAGATTTTGGTAATAGCCTTCAACGTTAATTAAGGATTCGTGTGTGCCTTCCTGAACTATTTTGCCATCGTCTAAAACTATAATTTTGTCGGCGTTTTTAGCTGAAGAGACCCTGTGGCTAACAATAATAGAGGTTTTTCCTTTTGAAATTTTATTGAGTGTTTTGAGTATTTTTTCTTCAGTTTCGGTATCAACGGCTGAAAGGCAATCGTCGAATAATAATATTTTTGGCGATTTTATAATGGCTCGGGCAATAGAAACCCGTTGTTTTTGTCCGCCAGAAAGTGTTATGCCACGTTCGCCCAAAACAGTATCGTAACCCTTATTGAATTTGATGATGTTTTTATGCACTTGTGCGTTTTTAGCGGCTTCGATAACATCTTCGTCGGTAGCATCCTGTTTCCCGAATTTTATATTGGCTTTTATGCTATCTGAAAACAGAAAAGCATCTTGCGGCACATAGCCAATACAGTCGCGCAGACTGGTTAAATGATGGTTTTTTATGCTCGTTCCACCAATGGTGATACTACCTTGGTCAATGTCGTACAGCCGGCCAATTAAATCTAAAATAGTTGATTTTCCTGCTCCGGTTTTTCCTAAAATAGCTAATGTTTCACCTTCATTAATATTAAAACTTACACCTTTTAAAGCCTGAATATTCGTATCGTCATAAGTGAAATAGACATTGTTGAAGCTGATATTGCCATCTACATGGGTTTCAGTTGCGGACGTGTTTTTTATTTCGGGTTCAATTTTTAAAAACTCGTTAATACGCTTTTGGGAGGCTTCTGCCTGTTGTACTATTGAAGTTACCCAGCCCACGGTTGCCACCGGCCAAGTAAGCATGTTTACATATATAATAAACTCGGCAATAGTACCCACACTTTCAATTTCACCATTAATGTACTGCATGCCGCCAATATAAACCACCATGAGGTTGCTGGTTCCAATGAGTAAAATCATCATCGGGAAAAACCAAGCCTGTACATTGGCCAAACTGATTTGTTTTTCCTTGCTTTCTTTCGCCAAGGTTCTAAAATTGGCAGATGTTTGGGGTTCTATGCCGTAAGCTTTTATCACAGAAATACCACTAAAGGATTCTTGTGTAAAGGTGGATAGCTGTGATAAATATTCCTGAACCACAGTGCTACGCTTGTGTATTTCTTTGCTCAATTTATAGATGATAACCGACAAAATGGGCAAGGGTACAATAGTATAAAGCGTTAGTTTTGGCGAAGCATTTACCATGTATATAATAACGATGATAAACAGGGTAATAGTGTTGATGCTGTACATAAGCGCGGGACCCACATACATGCGTACACGGCCCACGTCTTCGGTAATGCGGTTCATTAAATCGCCCGTTCTGTTTTTTTTGTAAAAGTTCAGTGAAAGTCTTTGGTACTGTTCGTAAACTTCATTTTTTAAATCGAACTCAATATAACGCGATACATTAATAATGGTTTGGCGCATAAAAAATGTGAGTATGCCACCAACAATTGCGGCGCCAATTATAAACAGGATCACTTCGGTCAATTCAGATTTTAGTGCCGTTTTGGTAACTTCACCATCCATGTAGTTTTCAATAACCACAAAAATCTGTTTTACATAGCGTGGGGTAAACAGCAAAAAAATCCGGGCTATAATGGTGATGATAACCCCTAAAATTAAATGTGTTTTATATTTTAAAAAGTATTTATTTAAGTGCTGTAGTTCCTTCATTATAAACCTAAAGTAGAACGCAAATATAGGGTTTAAATACCAATAAAAGCAGGGGCTAAGGCTAGCTAATTGTTAAAAATACTTTAAAGCTTTGGTTTGGGGTGGTGTTAGGATTTCTTTCAAAACCGTTTTCAGAAGGTGAATCTTTTTAATAAAGTAAATAAAAGTATGCGGTTTTTAAATATAGTTTTATTTTTGCCGCGTAAAACCAAGATAAATTTCATCTTTTTTAAAACAGTTCTTTGTAATGATGTTGAGCAGGCGCCATATCCGTGTAAAAGTAATGCAAACGCTTTATGCCTTTAAGGGGAGCGAAAGTGACGATTTTAGTAAAGACCAAAAGTTTTTACTTTTTAGTATAGACAATATGTACAATTTGTATTTACTGCTGATGTCTTTATTGGTTGAGGTTCAGAAAAAAGCCGAAACCGATTTGCATAAAAAGCAAAACAAACATTTGGCTACTAAAGAAGACAAAGATCCCAACAGAAAGTTCGTTAACAACCAATTGCTGAAGTTGATTTCTGAAAGCGAATCGCTTAAAGATGCCTTTAAAGCACACAATACCAACTATTGGGACTTGGACGACGAGTATGTTGAGGTGATTTTTAAAGCCATTACGGCGAGCGATCTTTACAAAGAATACATGAAAACCAGAGTGTCTGATTTTAAAGAAGACAAAGAGTTTTTGGTCGATATTTTTAAGGAAATCATTGCGCCCAACGAAAAACTTTACGATTACTTGGAGGACAAAAACCTCACTTGGTTGGACGATTTGCCCACCGTAAACACCACAATTTTAAAGCTATTGCGCAAGGCTAAGCCCACAAGCAGCAACAGCCATTTTACTCCAAAACTTTATAAGGATATTGACGATAAGCAGTTTGCCATCGAACTGTTCAGAAAAACGCTTTTGAACCGTTCGGCCATCAATAAAGAAATCGAGGCCAAAACAAAAAACTGGGATGCCGAACGAATTGCCTCCATAGATTATACGCTGTTGCAAATGGCTATTAGCGAGCTTAAAAACTTCCCGTCCATTCCAGTAAAAGTAACCATTAACGAATATTTGGAAATTTCGAAGGAGTATTCTACACCAAAAAGCAGCATTTTTATTAATGGTATTTTAGATAAGTTGGTTAAGGAATACGAAGCCTCAGATAAATTGAATAAAGTGGGGCGAGGGCTGATGTGATTTTGTTAAGAAAACCCGAAAAATTTTTAATCGGTTTTAATAATTCCTATTTTTGTTCACCTTAAAAATTAATAAGTCTATTATGAAAAAAATAATTTTAAGCTTAAGTGCATTATGTTTGGTAGCCTTTACCTCGTGTAAAGAAAATGCTGCGCAAAAAATTGAAGAAAGCAATGTGGCAGCCGCGGCCGAAAGAGATGCCGTAGCCTCAAAATTCCCAGTAATTGAGTTCGATAAAAAAGAGCACGACTTTGGTGAAATTGAAGCCAAGACACCTGTTGAAACGGTTTTCAGTTATAAAAACACGGGCGATGCGCCATTGGTAATTACCGATATAAAAAGTTCTTGCGGTTGTACTGTGCCACAAGATTGGAGCAGAGAGCCATTGGCACCGGGCGATTCTGGAAAATTCACCGTAAAATTCAATGGTAGTGGTTCAAACAAAATAACCAAAACCATTACAGTTACGGCCAATACCGAAAAAGGAAGTGAAATAGTAAAAATAACGGCGTTTGTAAAACCAGACCCAAGTAAAGCACAGGCTAAAAGCTAATATATTATGGGAGAAGGATTAGGTGGTTTTTTACCAATAATTTTAATGTTTGTGGTAGTGTATTTTTTCATGATTGCACCACAAATGAAACGAGCCAAAAAAGAGAAGAAATTTGCGGCCGAACTAAAACGCGGCGATAAAGTCGTTACCAAAAGTGGTTTGCACGGTAAAGTGGCAGACCTTAACGATAAGGACAACACTTGCGTTATTGAAACATTGGCAGGAAAGCTGAAGTTTGAGAAGTCGTTCATTTCAATGGAAATGAGCTCCAAGCTTAACGCGCCAGCAAAACCAGCAAAATAAATATAGCTCGTTTTTAAACAGTTTAAAGCCTCCAGTTTTGGAGGCTTTTTTTTTGTGTTATAAACAGTAGGGTAGGGTAATGGGGCTAATAGTTGTCTAAAGAACAGATAAACAGTTTTAAAACTCATCCTATGGAATTGCTTGCGGTTGGTGTACTCTTTTTATTGGCTAATGGTTTGGTGCTTTATTTTGCTTTGTTTGGCGTTAGGAATCACGAACCGATAAATACATTTAAAAGTTATTCATTTAACAAACCAGTTTCTGGGGTTTGTTTCAAAGAAAAAAGATTGGCTTACCAGCTGCAAAGTGAAAAACGAAAATTGAGACGGCAGCTTGAAACGCTTGAATATGTGTCTAATTTAGAAAGCTATTTAAACGGAAATTTAACTCCCGCAAATAGATTGACACAGATAGCTGAGTTAAATACACTAAAATTAATAACACAAAAAAAAGTATTGGTTTCTGCTAGAGAAATTATTTCAATGAAAGACATTACAAAAAACAACAGATTGAATTAAATACTGTATAAAGCAGGTGATGTGTTTTTTAATACAAAAACAGAAGCTTTAACATTGTTTTATGATTATACAAATGCCTCTAATTTGCTATTGGCCATGTGTTTTAGTAAATTTGCAAGACATGGGTAAAGGAACAAGGAAAAAACAAAATTACAGAATCTTCAATTTTAACTATTTGGTTTTCAGAATTCAATCTGAAAAATTTATTCCTCCGGCAAACTTAAACGATTAAATAGCAACTTTGCTTTATCACGTAAATCCTTTCTATTGGATTTCGTACACCTATCTAGTTAATTTATCTTAATCCAATGTTAAGTTATCCTATTCAATAAATGAGGATAACCATTAAATAGAATACATGACAATTAAAACCTATGATGCTTTTTCAAGGCTATCTATATTTGATATAAATCGTGTTACCAATTTTTTATTTCAAAATTCCGATAAGTTCGGGGATTCAAAAAGTGCAATAAGAAAATCTTTAATGTACGCCGCCAAAGAAATACCTGGCTTAGGTGGATATGTGTTTGTTTTGGAAGAAAAAGATGAAATTCTAGGCGCAGTAGTAGTTAATCGTACGGGAATGAACGAGTACCTCTCAGAAAACATTTTGGTTTATGTAGCCGTAAAAAAGGAGTACCGTAGAAAGGGGTTCGGCAAGAAATTAATAGAGCATACTATAAAATATTGTAAAGGCGATATTGCTATTCACATTAATAAAGAAAACCCGGCCATTTACTTATTTAAAGATAAAGGGTTTAAAGCCAGAAATATAGAAATGCGGTTAGAGAGACCGTAACATTCAATTTTAAAAAAGAAAATACATGAAAATATTATATATCAAAAGAAATACAAAATACGAAAAACGATACACACCCAAAATGGGCGAGCTCACAACAAAAGTGACATATATTAAGAGGTACGTGTTTGGGTTTCCTGTAAAAACGCTACATAAATACCAAAAAACCTATTTTGGAGAAGTAAAAAGCTGTGACGACAGCATGTTATTCGTATAGTGAAGAAGACATTTTAATTAACGAAAAAAGCACCTATTCAGGTGCTTTTTTTAGTTATTAAAGAGGGCTTGATTAGAATTGGTAACGAATACCAAGTGCAATATCAAAATCTAAATCATCTCTGTAATCACCGAAACCAAATTCTGGTCTGGCATCAATTGAAATTACCAACGGAATATCAAAGTTGTATTCGATACCAATGTCACCAGCAGCAAAAATAAAGGTTTCACTGTCATCAAATCCAGCAGGTACGTTGTCAAAGCTATAAGAGCCAATACCGCCACCTACACCGGCAAACCAGTTGAAATTACCATCAAGAAGCCAAACCCATTGGTGCAAAGCAGCTAATTTAAAGCCGTCGTAGCCATTGCCACTTCTTAATCCTAAATCCAATTCCAATCGGTTATTGTCACCCAATGCACGCTGATAGGAGATTTCTGCTCCAAAACCATCGCTGTCTCCTAAACGAAGACCAATGGCATTCTCAGAAAAATCCTGAGCATTCGATGTTAATGCAAAACCTAATACTGTCACTGATAATAAAAATAATTTCTTCATAAAGTGTAAGTTTTAATGTTATTTAAATATACGATGTTTTTTATAAAATAGATCATTTTTGTTCATCGTACTTTTTTACAAAAATAGCATGCTCAATGTTATTATATTTAACAATTTTATAGATTTATAAACAATTTAACAGCCAAATGACCTTAACGCCACATTTACAGGAACTAAGCAAATCGCTAACAGGTGAATTATTTTTTGACGACTTAATAAAATCGATTTATGCTACCGATGCGTCGGTTTACAGAATGTTGCCATTGGCTGTGGCATACCCCAAAAACAATGACGATTTAAAGCAACTTATAGCCTTTGCAAAAAAACATAAAACCTCGTTGATTCCGCGTACGGCGGGAACATCGTTGGCGGGGCAATGTGTTGGCAAGGGCATTGTGGTAGATGTGTCAAAATACTTTACCAAAATCATCAGTGTTGATGAAAAGGCAAAAACGGTAACCGTACAGCCTGGAGTAGTTCGAGATGCTTTAAATAATTATTTAAAGCCTATGGGCTTGTTTTTTGGCCCCAATACCTCCACCTCAAACCGTTGTATGATTGGCGGCATGGTAGGAAATAATTCCTCAGGAACAACCTCTATTCAATATGGAGTAACCCGCGATAAAATCATTGAAATGCATACCATTTTAAGCGATGGGAGCGAAGTGGTTTTTGGTGAAATTGATAAGGCAACGTTTCAAAACAAAACCAAAGAGAACAGTTTGGAAGGTAAAATTTATAAATCTATTTATTCTGAATTGGAATCGGAAGCTGTTCAAAAGCAAATTCGAGAAAATTTTCCAAAACCGGAAATACACCGTAGAAATACGGGTTATGCCATAGACGAACTGATAAACACTGAGGTTTTCTCGGAAACCGACGAAAAATTCAACATGTGTAAATTGCTTTCGGGCAGTGAGGGTACCTTGGCGTTTACCACACAAATTACTTTAAAATTGGATGTTTTGCCACCACCTGAAGCCATAGTGGTTGCCGCACATTTTAGCAGTATTGAAAATTGTTTGAATGCCGTAGCCTTAACCATGAAGCATAATTTGTATGCTTGCGAAATGATGGATAAAACCATTTTAGACTGCACCAAACAGAATAAAACCCAATTTGAAAACCGCCAGTTTATCGTCGACGACCCCAAAGCCATATTAATGTGCGAAGTGCGCGCCAATACGCTGGACGAAGTGGTGATTTTAGCCGAAAATTTAATTAAGGATATTGAAGCTTCCAACTTGAGTTATGCCAACCCGAAATTGGTTGGAGACGATGTTAATAAAGCCAATAATTTACGAAGCGCCGGATTGGGACTTTTAGGCAACATTATTGGGGATAAAAAATCAGCGGCCTGTATAGAAGATACGGCCGTGGCCTTGCCCGATTTGACGGATTATATTATGGAGTTCGCCGCATTGATGAAAAGCTATGGGCAGGACGCTATTTATTATGCCCATGCCGGTGCGGGAGAACTGCATTTGCGTCCCATTTTAAATTTAAAAAAATCAGAGGACGTGGCGCTCTTCAGAAAAATAACTACTGGTGTAGCCCATTTGGTAAAAAAGTACAAAGGTTCCATGAGTGGTGAGCATGGCGATGGTATTGTGCGTGCCGAGTTTATTCCGTTGATGATTGGTGAAGAAAATTACGCCATTGTGAAACGCATAAAAACCGCTTTTGATGCCGAAAACATTTTTAATCCCGGAAAGATTGTCGATGCTTTTCCGATGGATAAATCGTTGCGTTATGAAGCCGATAGAGAAGAGCCAGAGGTTGAAACTTTACTGGATTTTTCAAAATCGTTGGGTATTTTAAGGGAAGCCGAAAAATGCAACGGATCGGGCGACTGCCGAAAATTGCCCGAATTTGGCGGTACCATGTGCCCCAGTTATCGAGCCACCCGAAATGAAAAAGATACCACAAGGGCAAGGGCCAATGCACTCCGGGAGTTTTTGACGAATTCTGATAAGGAAAACAAATTCGACCACGAAGAGCTAAAAACCGTTTTCGATTTGTGTTTAAGCTGTAAGGCTTGCGCCAGCGAATGCCCTAGTAGTGTGGATGTGGCTGCTCTTAAGGCTGAGTTTCAGTACCAATACCAAAAAGCCAACGGTGTACCTATGCGTACCAAATTGTTCGCTTACAACAATAATTTGAATCGCTACGGAAGTGTGTTTCCGAGGTTGACCAATTTTATGTTTTCAAATGGGTTCACTTCTTCGGTTTTAAAAAAGAGTTTTGGCATTGCGCCCCAGCGTCAGTTGCCTTTAATTTCTAATAAAAGCCTAACTGCCGAATATAACAGCAGAAAGAAGAAATGGACTGAAAAACAAACCATTAAAACGGTGTATTTGTTTAATGACGAGTTTACCAATTACTTGGATGCGCCCATTGGTGCGGATGCGATTGAATTGTTGACCGCTTTAAATTATGAAGTAAAAATGGTAAAACATGCCGAATCGGGACGTTCGTTTTTATCGAAAGGGCTATTGGAACAGGCCAAAGTAGTAGCCAATAAAAACATTGCTGTTTTTAAAGATTTGGTTTCGAACGAAAGTCCGCTTTTGGGCATCGAGCCTTCTGCGATTTTAACCTTTCGTGACGAATATTTGAAGTTGGCAGACGATAAGGTTTCCGCTGAAAGCATTTCAAAAAATGTCTTTTTAATTGAAGAATTCATCCAAAGTGAAATAGAATTGGGGCATATAACACCAGAACAGTTTACTTCCGAAGAAAAAACGATAAAATTCCACGGGCATTGCCACCAAAAAGCATTGAGTAATCAATTGTCAACATTTTCGGTTTTGAACCTTCCGAAGCATTACAAGGTCACCATTATTCCAAGCGGTTGCTGCGGTATGGCAGGAAGTTTTGGTTACGAAAAAGAACATTATGAAGTGAGCATGAGTGTAGGAGAGCAAACCTTGTTTCCAGCGGTTAGAAAGGCTCCAAAAGAAACCATTATCGCGGCCAATGGCACTAGTTGCAGGCATCAAATAAAAGATGGTGCCCAGCGTGAAGCGAAACACCCTATCTCTATTTTGCGTGAAGCTTTGCTTTAAAACGGAAGTATTTAGCAAACAAACCACCAAGAATTTGAAATCTATATTTTTAAAGCAATAACGAAAATCTTTTAGTGAGTAAGTGTCATTCCGAACGAGGCACGAGGAGGAATCTCATAATTATAGGTTTACGATGAGATTTCTCGATACTTACCGCAAACCATGTTTGCTCCTCTTAATATCAAATGTTCGAAATGACAAAGTATACTTAAAATATTTATAGAAACTAAAGCATCCGCAAAGAATCCTGATGACTTCTGATAACTATCTGCGACAGGGGTAGGTTTTAATCTGTAACTAGATAATAAAGATTTACTTTTTGGCATGTTGCTCTACAATAGTAATGGCGGCAATGAGGTCTTTAATTTCCATGTCAACAATTTCGTCTTCAACAACAAATGGGGCCAACTTGTCTTTACTAAAGTTGTAAACTTTCCAACGTTTAAATTGGTACTCCAAAGCCGTAAAGTTTTCAACCCAATCGCCTGAATTCAGGTACATGGTTTTACCTTGTTTATTTTCTTTGTAAACCATTTTAGGTTGGTGTATGTGTCCGCAAATCACATAATCATACCCGTTTTCTATGGCCAAATCGGAAATAACGGTTTCGTAATCGTTGATATATTTTACAGCGCCCTTTACTCCATTTTTTATTTTTTTAGAGAGTGAATAGCGTTCCTTGCCGCGTTTTTCTAAGCACCAATTTACAAAGCGGTTGATTAGAATTAAAAGGTCGTAGCCATAGCCGCCCAATTTGGCTAGCCATTTGGCATTTTGGATGGAAATATCGAAAACATCACCATGAAAAAACCACGCCCGTTTGCCATCAAGTTCTAAAACTGCCTTATCAACAATAGAAATATTTCCTATGGTAGTGTTGCTAAACTTCCTCAGCATTTCGTCATGGTTGCCCGTAATGTAAATCACTTCAACGCCATTAGCCGCCATGTTCATTATTTTTTTAATCACTTTTAAGTGGGGCTTTGGGAAATACCGTTTGCTGAATTGCCAAATATCGATAATATCACCATTGAGTATTAGTTTTTTGGGTTCGATACTATTTAAATAGGTGAGCAAATGCTTGGCATGGCAACTATAAGTTCCCAAGTGAACATCTGATATTACAGCAATTTCTAGTTTTCTTTTTATCTTCAAAATAGTTGGCGATTGGTTTCTTACAAATTACACCATTTAGTATTATGTAAACATTATCTGATAATTATTTGTATGTCAGTATATTGTTAAGGCAGTGTTATTTAGATGATTGTTAAATAAGGGTGTAAGTTTATTGAAACTGAAAGCATAATTAAACCTCGTTAATAAAAAAGGAACCCTTTACTGAAGAGAACGGTATTAACGGTGAGTTATATGCTAAAAAAACTTTATTTTAGCGGAAAATTGAGAACTTATGGCTGGAAATTCCTTCGGAAAATTATTTAATCTAACAACTTATGGTGAATCGCACGGCCCTGCTTTGGGTGGTGTAATTGATGGTTGCCCTCCAGGAATTGAATTGGATCTTGATGCTATCCAGAATGATTTGGCACGGCGTAAGCCAGGGCAGTCGGCCATTGTAACCCAACGTAAAGAGCCCGATGCCGTAAAGTTTCATTCGGGAATTTTTGAAGGCAAAACCACTGGCACTCCCATCGGTTTTGTTATTGAAAACACCAACCAAAAGTCACACGACTATTCACATATAAAAGATAGTTACAGGCCCAGTCATGCCGATTACACTTACGATAAAAAATACGGCTTGCGTGATTACCGTGGCGGTGGTCGTAGTTCGGCCCGCGAAACGGCGTGTAGGGTAGTGGCAGGCGCTATTGCCAAACAGGTATTAAAAGGTGTTGATATAAAAGCCTATGTTTCGGCGGTGGGAACCATGAAATTGGATAAGCCTTACACGGAGTTGGATCTCAACCAAATCGAGTCGAATATTGTACGTTGTCCAGACCAAAACATGGCTGCTGAAATGGAATCGTATATAAAAGAAGTAAGAAGTAAAGGCGATACTGTTGGAGGTATTGTAAGTTGTGTGATTAAGAATGTGCCTGTTGGGTTGGGCGAACCGGTTTTTGATAAACTGCATGCCGAATTGGGAAAAGCCATGTTATCTATAAACGCTGTTAAGGGATTTGAGTATGGCAGTGGTTTTTATGGTAGCACCATGTATGGTAGCGACCACAATGATACTTTTAATAACGATGGCTCCACAAAAACCAACTATTCTGGAGGCATTCAAGGTGGTATAAGTAATGGCATGGACATTTATTTTAATGTCGCATTTAAGCCTGTGGCGACACTGATCCAAAAATATGAAACCATAGATAAGGAAGGCAACACTGTTGAAATGCAAGGAAAAGGAAGGCACGACCCCTGTGTAGTGCCAAGAGCGGTACCAATTGTAGAGGCGATGGCTGCATTGGTTTTGGCAGATTTTTACCTTATCAATAAAATGTATTAAGTTGAATGCATTTAAATGGTTAAAGAACGAAAATAGAAGCAAAGTATTTTAATCTTTAACATTAAATTACTGACAATTAAACTTAAGGCCTTATGTAACAAAGCAGTACAAAAGGCCTTTGTTTTTGAAAAATTTTTCAAAAAATTCGATAAAACGCTTGTTTTTAACGATTAATTGCATAGATTTGTACTTTAATCCCTTAAATCTTAACCATGAAATTAAAAGTTTTCATTATCAGTTTTGGTCTGTGTTTAGTAACGGGCATAGGTTTTGCCCAAAAAAAGAAGGAAGCCAAAAGCATAATTAGTGAAAAGATCAGCATTAAAAAATACCATAATAAGCAAGAGCTTGATCGTATGCAAAAAGGTGAATTGATTGATCTTTATACAGAACGTAACCAAGTTTTGGTAAAAACATTGCCTTACATTGCTTTTGCTACAAAGCCAGGTATAACCATGACTACTTTGGGTATACCAAATGATTCTGATAACAGAAAAGGGTTGGATGACCAATTTGAAAATACAGATGACTATTTAGAAAAATCTACAGAGTTTCATCATGTGTATTTACCCTATTCTGATACAAAAAACTTAATTGCTGCTATTCTGTTTTATGAAGAAATCATGAAATCGTTGCATCAATACAGTGAGTTTAGGTAGTAGACAACCTTTTTTTACTGATTTTACCAAACCATTTGTTGACAAATATTAAAGAGTAAACAGTGTTTCATTGTTATATACTTTAACACCTACTTACAGTATATTCTTCTTTTATATTTTTAAATACGCACAAAACAGTCTTTTGTCGATACTTTTAAGTCATGAATTTGTTAAAAAAGTGCATTTCAACGAAATAATTGGTATTTCATAGGTTTTTTTGTATTTTTGGTTTGTAATTTTAAGGAAAAATCATAACGAGTTTAAATAATAAAATAAGATAACTATGAAAAACTTTACCCAAATCATTTTCATATTTCTTTTTGTAACAGGAAACCTCTTCTCTCAACAGGAAAAAGGGATAGTAGGTTCAGAAAATTGGCTTAACAATTGGACGGACTTTAAATCCACCCAATCAGATTATGGAGAACCTACAAAAATTTTGGCAGGAAATATCACAGCAAATACCACTTTAGTAAAAGGAGAAGTGTACTTGTTGTTGGGTAACGTATTTGTTACCAATGGAGCCACGTTAACCATAGAACCGGGAGCGGTTATTATGGGCGATTATAAATCAAACGGGTCACTTACCGTAACTAAGGGTGCTAAAATCATGGCTTCGGGCCTTCAAACCGATCCTATTGTTTTTACTTCAAACCGCACAGTGAAAAGGGCTGGAGACTGGGGTGGAATTGTTTTGTTGGGTGAAGCGCCAACCAATAAATTCGGAAATGGTTCGGCAGTGAAATTTTACCCAGAACTTGTACCTTCAAGTTATGCCAGTGCCAATTATGGTGGAGAAAACACGGCTGACAATTCAGGTATATTAAAATATGTTAGAATTGAATTTGCAGGAAAACGCCTTGCTAATGGAGAACATTTTAATGGTTTGCTATTGGCCGGAGTTGGTAACGCTACCATCTTAGAAAATGTCATGGTTTCATATTCTGCAGGAAATGCAATCGAAGCTTGGGGTGGACAGGTAAACATGCTAAATATAGTGTCTTACCGATGCAGCAACAACGATTTCAAATTTAATTTCGGTGCTCAGTGTAACTTAACCAACTCTTTAGCGGTACGTTCACCTTACGTTTCAAACAGTACCGGGTCAAGATGTTTAAAGGTGGCTTCTTATGAAAGAAAAGAAGATATCGACTTTTCAAAAAAGGCAACATCCGTTGTAGCTAAAAACATTACGTTCCTTAACGATAGTGAAGATTTGGAAACCGATATAAAAATGGGGCTTGTAAAAGCTGCGGTGTATGTGGGCGACTATGCTTCTTTGGATATGAACAAAAGTGTTATTTCTGGATTTAATCCTGCTGTAATTTTAGAAGATAAAATTAGCATTAACCAAGAAAATCTGGAAAAAATAAAGTTTACTTCAATGTATTTCAACAATTGTAACGGAAATATTTTTGTTGAAAATAACGCCAATAATGAAGATTTGGAGAACTGGTACGGTAACAGTGCGTTCTTCAATGTGTATTCCAAAAGTTCAAACGCTGAAACCTTTATTGATATACGCAACGAAAGAAGGCCGGATTTTAGATTGCGAATCAACAAAATTATTGCTTCAAACGAGGTTGACCCTGACTTGAGAACAATTGATTAATGTTTATATAATTAGTGACGAATGCCCCAAATTTACTCACTTTCCTTTTTTATTTTATTCATGAATCTGGAAATTCTGTATGGCCCATACCAAGGGTTAAAGAGATGATGTTTTTAGGGTGTTTTTATTGAATAAAATAAAATTGTGCGGAAATGAAGAATGTTGCTAAAATTAGTTTTCTTGTTCTGGTTTTGTTCCTGTCATTATCTCAGAGAGGCAACGCGCAAATTGTTATAGGAAAACCAAGTTTAGGCTTTACCCAGGCCTGTGCCAGTCCTTCGTTCAACACGTACAACGTTACTTTTAGTTTTTCCCCAGATACAGCATTGAGTGGCTCGAATCAATTCATTATCGAGCTTTCTGATAACAATGGGGATTTTACTGAGGCCACAACTATTTATACCTCAAATGCCGGAGAGGTAACAACCTCACCCGCTACATTAAGTTTTGCCATGCCAACCACCATGTCTGGTGAAGGCTATAAAATCAAAATAAAAAGTACAGCTCCCGCAGCATCAAGTACACCTTCAAATGCTTTTGCGGCTTATTATAAAATACAGGACACCCCGTTTACCATAAACAATTTAATTGCAACAGGTACATTTTGTGCTGGTGGAAGTTACTTGCTGACGATTGATAGCCGAGTGGATGAAAATAACGATTCGCCACTTCAATACCCTTCACTAACTTACAATTGGTACAAAGAAACCAGCCCTACTACTTCTGTTTTTGTTGCTGAAGGCGCTACACTTTCGGTTAGCGAACCAGGCACTTATTTTGCGGAAACCAATTATGGTACTTGTACTTCCAATTCATTTTCAAACCGTGTAACCATCAGTCAGGCCAATTCGCAAAGTTCATTCGAAATTAATTCCAGTAAAGGCAACCTGTTTTGTTCCGGTGAAGGCCCAACGGTTTTAAGTGCTGTTAATGGTAATAGTTACCAGTGGTATAAAGATGGAGAGGCTATTGAAGGGGCTACTAATCAAATGTATGAAACTAAAGAATCTGGAACTTATTCAGTAACCGTTGATTTGGGAGAATGCACCACTTCGGCATCGATTAACTTAGATAGTACTGGGTTTTCCAGCAGTATTGATGCTGAAGCGGTTGAAATGATTGACGAAAATGAAACGTTGGAAGTTACCGTAACCACCGATGCGAATAATCCTGAATTTGAATGGTATTTGAATGAATCGCTAATTACCTCGGTAACAACTAGTAGTTATGTTATCAGCCAAACAGGAAATTATAAAGTGGTGGTAAATCAAACTGCCGATTGTTTGTCTTCAACAGAACACAGTTTTATGGTGCAAAATCCGTTCCCGGATGTGGCCGAAATTCCTAATTTAATTAGTCCGAATGGAGATGGGACCAACGATACCTGGGTTATCCCGCAACAATATATAAATGGTTCGGGTACCGAAATCACCATTTTCAGTGCCCAAGGAAAAGTAGTGCTGCAAACCAATAATTACCAAAATAATTGGCCTGAAGATCAAATGGATTTTAAAGATATAAATCCAGTGTATTATTACATTATAAAACCTCAAAACGGGAGTGAAAAAAAAGGCTCAATAACAGTGATTAAATAACATGATAAAACGCCTTTTACATATCATTTTATTTTTCTGTTTTATACAGCAACTCTATCCTCAAAACGGTGATGGAGTTGTTGCGTTTGATATACCTGTCCGAAATTCGTTGAAATTCAATCGCCACATTATAAACCCAACTTTTAGTTTCGTTAGGGAGCAAAACAAATATTTAAGCTTTAACAACAAAAGGGAATGGGTACAGTTTGATGATGCACCACAAACCTATTTGTTTGGTTATGCTGGCCGGTTTGATGAAAATATGGGAGCTGGTCTGTCACTTTTTCAACAAAATTATGGGGTAATGACCACCTTTGGCGGTGTAGCAAACTTCGCTTACAATGCCGTGTTTGATAGGGAAAGCAACCTAACCTTTGGCCTTAACCTCGGGTTTTATAAAAGTGGCATTAATGAAGGGAACGTGGTTACTAATTTCCCTGATTCATCATTGGATGATGTGCCTTCCCATTCCGTAATAACCGTTAATCCGGGGATAAATTACGGTACAGGATTTTTTGATTTTGGTGTGTCAATCAACAATTTGGTTTCTTATAATTTATCTGAATCTAAAATGATAGAGGATAATCCAAAACAAGGGATTCAAGGGCACATTATGTACACGGGTTATGTGGACAGCCGTGGATTTTTTGATGAAAGTAAGTTTACAGGATTGCTGCGGTCAGAATTCAGAAAAGAAGAGACTATTATTGCGGGCACGTTGATGCTAACGGTTCCAAAAGGTATTTGGGCACAAGCGGGTTATAATACACTTTATGGTATGTCGGCCGGATTGGGTTTGAATATTACAAGTCAAATAGCCATTGAGTACAATTATGAAAAGGCCATAGGTGATTTATCATCGTTTGGTAATTCGCACGACATTACCGTGGCCTATAAATTTAAAAGCAGATACCGCTACAGTTATAGCGGAGACGATGACGAGCAGGCTTTGTTGATTCCTGAACGAAAGACTTCAAGAAGAACGGTAGCACGAAAAAGAGTGTCAAGACCTCAAACCAGAACAAGGCAACAGGTAGCCAAAACTAATACGAATAGTACTAAGCAGTCTGACAATGTTTCTGAAATTAAAACTGAAATAACAAAAGAAGAAGTTAAGGAGGGGCAAGCTCAAACGTCCGAAGAAGCAATCGCCCAAGAGGAATTGGTAGCGCAAGCTCAATTAGCAGAAGAAACTATTGCTGAAAGCCAAGAGGAAGAGCAAGCCCGATTGGCAGAAGAAGCTAGAGTAAAAGCAGAACAAGAAGAACAAGCCCGATTGGCAGAAGCAGCCAGAGTAAAAGCAGAACAAGAGGAGCAAGCCCGATTGGCAGAAGCAGCAAGGGTAAAGGCAGAACAAGAGGAACAAGCCCGATTGGCAGAAGAAGCAAGGGTAAAATCAGAACAAGAAGAGCAAGCTCGATTGGCAGAAGAAGCAAGGGTAAAGGCAGAACAAGAGGAACAAGCCCGATTGGCAGAAGCAGCCAGAGTAAAAGCAGAACAAGAGGAGCAAGCCCGATTGGCAGAAGAAGCAAGGGTAAAGGCAGAACAAGAGGAACAAGCCCGATTAGCAGAAGAAGCAAGGGTAAAATCAGAACAAGAAGAGCAAGCCCGATTAGCAGAAGAAGCAAGAGTAAAAGCGGAACAAGAAGAACAGGCTCGAATAGCAGAAGAAGCAAGGGTTAAAGCAGAACAAGAGGAACAAGTTCGACAGGCAGAAGAAGCAA
This sequence comes from Bacteroidia bacterium, assembly GCA_030430535.1. Taxonomy (GTDB): domain Bacteria; phylum Bacteroidota; class Bacteroidia; order Flavobacteriales; family Flavobacteriaceae; genus Flavisericum. The sequence continues at coordinate 169,397 of JAUIKY010000002.1, read as the reverse complement.
GGGTAAAGGCAGAACAAGAAGAGCAAGCTCAAATAGCCGAAGAAGCAAAAGCAAAAGCCGAAAATGAAGAAGACGCAAAAATAGAGACTGAGCAATTGGAGCCCATTGTAGTGGATGCCGCAACGCAAGAAATGAGCGATTTGGCAAAATCTTCAACGGCTATTGAAACAGAACAGCAAGCTTTACTGGAGCAGCTAAGCGAAAAAGTGGCCAGCAAACAAAAAGACCTGGACGATTTGAAAAAGGAAAACGATTTAAGTGAACAGGGTATTTATCAAGAGCCAAAGGCATTTAAAAGTGTCTCGGCCGAAAATGCTGCTCTAGACGCTTTAAAATCTGAAATCGATAATGCCATCAATGTTCAAAATGAAAAAATAACCGAACTGGAAGAATTGTATCAAGACCGATTTAAAAAGGTTAGGGATAAAAGCGATTCGGTTAGCCAATCCTACTTAAAAACCATCGAGTCGTTAAAAGGGGAGCAGGCCAAAATTATTGAATCTAAAGAAAATCTGTATGCTACCTTAGCTGAAATTAAAGTAGCCACAGAAATTGAAAGAAAACGTAGAATTAAACGCGCCCTATATGACAATCAAGAAGACAGATACAATAAGGACAGAGCAGCTTTAGAGCGGATTAAGAAATTCACCGAGCCGAGTGAATCGGTGTTGACTTCTGAAGATTTTGACCATGGCGAAGAGTTGAGCAATATTCAAATTGTAAAAGATATTGCGCATACGGAAGAAGGCTATTATTTGGTTGTGGCCGTACACAGCGATATAAACAAGCGTGATGAATTTTTAAGAAAAGCCGTGGCGGCGGGTCGTACGGATATTAACTTTTTCTTTGATGTAAATACCAGTAAATATTATATCTATTACGAAAAATTTGATGATGTAAACCAAGCGCGATTGGCTATTGAAAATAAAAGTACAGAACCATACAACGGAAAAATGTCTATGGTTAAAATTGAAAACTAAATGAAGTAAAATTACAGATTACCATTTCTTTTTGAAAAGCCCCAAGTAGAAAAGGAATATTAAATATAACCACCATGAAAAAACCTACTTTATTCATCTATGGATTGCGTATTCTATTGCTTCTTTTGAGTATGCAAGTTTTTGGGCAAAACTTAGAGCCCTTTGTTCCTCGTTATGATGATGCTATAAAAGGCGATATGCTTTTAATTGGGAACAGTAACATTGGCGTACATGAGACTGATCCGTACAACGGAACCCGCAACAATGAAAGTAGCACATACCGAGGCAGTATGGTATATGTTGATATCGATAATGATGCTTCAACATTCAACTCAAGTATGGCAGAATTGGATATTCCAAGCGATAGCAATTGCTATAGAATAGCCTATGCAGGTTTATATTGGAGTGCTGTTGTTGAGGGCGATACCCCAAGGGAAAATATTAAGTTTAAAACGCCAGGAAGTAGTTCGTATATCGATATTACCGGAACACAGGTGTATTACCAAAATTCGAGCAACGACAGAAATTCGAATGCCTTTGTGTATTACCACGATGTAACGAGTTTACTGGCAGGATTGTCCAATCCGGAAGGAGAATATATGGTGGCAGATATTTCATCGATGACCTCACAAATGATGAGTGATGGCGGTGGCTATAACCAAGAAGGATTGTCGGCAGGATGGTCGTTATTCATTATTTATGAAGATCCCACAATGCCCAGTCAATACATTACTTCATTTGATGGATTTACCAAAATTGATAATCGGTCGCCTAATGATGAAGCTAGTTTTTTAATAGATGGGTTTAAAACCATTCCTGTTGGTCCGGTTCGAGCTAAATATGCATTTTCGGCTATTGAAGGCGATAGAGGATGGACCAATGATTATTTGGAAATTAACGGCACTAGAATAAGTGCGACAGATGCTTCTGGCAATACCATTCGTCCCAGCAACAATTTTTTCAATAGTTCGGTGTCTATTATCGACCCTGCTACTAATGCACCTATTCTTTTTACCGATAGAAACCCAACAAGTTCAAATACTTTAGGTTTCGATGCAGGGATTGTAAGTATTCCAAACCCTGGTAATAATGTTATTGATAATGGCGATACTTCCGCCACTATAAAACTAGGAACCAATACCGATATTTATTACTTCTATTTCAGTGCGTTTGCGATTGAAATTATTGCACCTAATATTGTGCTGACTAAAATTGTTGAGGATGAAATGGGCAACGATATTGGTGGTCAACTTGTTGATTTGGGTGATGAACTTTATTATACAATAGGTTTTCAAAATACCGGTAACGATGATGCTACTAATTTGATTATCCGTGATGTTTTGCCCGAAAACATTGTTTTCAACTACCCAACCGATTTAGGGGTTTTACCAACTGGTGTAACTGTTCAAAGTTATGATGCTGCCACCCGAGAGATTGTGTTTAGCGTAGACCGTTCAGTGGTTGAAGAAAATGATCCTGTTTCCGAAATCCGTTTTATGGTAACCGTGGTATCATCCTGTAGCTTACTGAATGACGCTTGTTCTAACATTATCAGCAACCAAGCTTTCGCTACTTATCAAGGAACCATAAATCCTAATTTTACCATTTCAAACGACCCTAGTTATGCTACAAATGTGGGCTGTTTGTTAACGCCTGGAGCGACAAATTTTTTGGCAGATTTGAATTGCGATTTTGAAGAGGAAGTCATCCTTTGTGGAGAGAGTGTTCAATTAACGGCAGGAAGTGGTTACGATTCTTATACTTGGTCTACCAGCCCAACTGGAACACCCGTTATTGGCGATACACAATCCATTACGGTGACCGAAGTGGGAACGTATTATGTGCATAATGCGGCCACGGCACCATGCCAGTCTATCGATCAGATTTTCGATGTAGTCACTTACGGTGCGGGAGTTGAAAACCCTGTTATTCCTTATGCAGATGAAGTGGTGACTTGCCCTAACGATGGAAAACAATTACCCAATATATTTTTATGTGGTGCCAACGATTCCAGAAATATTGAAACCGGAATTACCGATGCTACATCAATGATTTGGGAAATTCTCGATGAAACCAGTTGTTCTGCCGTTGCTAATGAAGACTGTGCCAACGAAGATCCTGGCTGTACATGGAATCAAGTAGAAACTGGCCCCAACTATATGGCTGATACAGCTGGCCAATATCGATTGACTTTAAATTATACCGGAGGTTGTTTCAATCAGTTCTATTTTAATGTTTATAGTAACTTATTGGTACCAACAGTAACTTCAAGAGATATTTATTGTACCACTCCTGGTGAAATTGTTGTTGGTGGCGTACCAAGTGGTTACGAATATAGTATCGATGGGACCAATTACCAAGCGAGTAATACGTTTTCAATAACTACGGCAAATTTGTATTCCGTTTATATTAGGCAAATAGGGGTAAGCCCAAATCCTTGTATTTTCTCTGTGCCAGATGTGCGGATTCGCAATAGGGATTTTACAATATCGTCCATCGTTACACAACCTTATTGTCATGGTGAAAAAGGAAGTATATCGGTGGCTGCAAATGATGTAAGGCCACAATATTTCTTTTCGTTATATGATGGGGTTACAATCGTAAATAGTGTGGGGCCAATTTCCCAAAGCGATTATAAATTCGAAAATTTAAATCCAGGCAATTATACGGTAAACGTTTCAACAGATGATGGCTGTGCAGGTTCTGTTGATGTGGAAATCATTGAACCACCTTTATTGGAAGTGACTGCGGCACTTACCAGTCCGCTTACTTGTACCGATGGAGAAATTACAGTGTACCCAACTGGAGGTACACCACCTTACTATTATTATGTTAATGGTAGTAGCGATTTTCAAAGTACGCCAATAATTCCCGTGACAACGGCAGGAGACTATGATATTTTGGTGATTGATTCCAATAACTGTTCGGCTGAAACTACTATTACAGTGGAAGCTACTCCAGCACCAGATTTTACGGTATCGCAGACCGACATCACTTGTGCGGGTAATGCCAATTCGGGGGCTATCGAGGTCAATGTTACCAACCCCAACGGCAATACTTTGGAGTACAGTATCGACAACGGTACAAGCTACTCAAATTCATCAGTCTTCAACGGACTTACAGCGGGTAATTACGACGTGGTCGTGCGCTACACTATGGGACCCGATGTCTGTGAAACTGCTTCACAATCAATTACAATTACTTCAGCAACAGCTATTTCAGGTACTGCCAGCGTAACTACGCCATATACTTGTGTCACCACAGGCGAGATTACAGTTTCAAGTGTAACAGGGGGAACAGCCCCTTATGAATACAGTTTAGACGGTGTGAACTTTCAACCCGGAAACACATTTTTAGGTTTAACCGAAGGCAATTATACCATTACCATACGCGATGCTAGTAACTGTACTTTTATCACGGCCCCTGCAACAATTGATGCCCTTAATCCGCCAACCGATTTAGATTTCAGTGCTACGGCGTTGAGTTGTCCGGCATTGACTTCCGATGTTACTCTTACTGTTACGGGAGGAACTTCAGCTTTGGAATATCGAATAGTTTCTCCAACGGTAACAGCTTTCCAAAGCTCAAATACATTTACAGGATTGGCTCCAGATACGTATACTTTTGAGGTTCGTGATGCTAATGATTGTAGCTATTCCGAATCATTTACTATAGCACCGTTACCAGCTTTGACAGCAAGCACGGTAATCACAAAAAGTCTAGATTGTACTGCTTCACCAGACGGGATTATTAGTACCGATATTTCCGGTGGAACCGCACCTTTTTCATATCAAGTATCGTTTAACGGTGGTGCCTACGGAGGCTCTAACTCTGTAACAGGTAGTTCGTTTGCTCATACCGCAGCAACAGATGGTACTTATCAATTTTTAATTACAGATGCAAACAACTGTACCGTTGAAACAGGTGTACAAACCTTAAATGCCATTTCTTTACCCGAAATAGTATCTGTAACACAAACACAAGATATTTTATGTCATGGTGACAGTAATGCAGCTATTGAAGTTAACATTAATAATACAGTAGGAACCCCAGCGTTTACCATCAATGTATTCAACAATACAACGGGAACGGATTATGGCACGCAGACCTCTGGATTGACTGCGGGCGATTATACTATTACCCTTACTGATGCCAATTCCTGTACCGATACCGAAACGATAACCATTAACGAGCCAACCCCGATTGCATTGGATTTTGATGTGGATCCCGTTTCATGTCAGGCAGGGGGCGTTTCCTTAGGACGAATCATCATCAATTCGGTGAGCGGCGGTACGGCCAATTACTCCTATCATGTTACGGGAGTGAATGGGTACAACCAAGAAATAGCCAATCAAACAGGAGGTATTCAGGTTTTTGAAGTTGTAGATTTCGGACTTTATGAAATCATCATCACTGATGCTAACGGGTGTTCATTAATAGAACAAGACATATTGGTAGCCTCACCACCAGACGATTTGGATATAACGGTGTCATCACCACCAGCCGATTGTTCAACCGGGGGCTCTGCTACGGTAACTATCGGAACGCCTTTATCGGGGTCTGGACCATTTCATTTTGCGATTTATACTGGTCCAGGGATGAGTTACCCGGGGGTAGGAACTTGGCAAGATGAGGTGCCCGTAGGAAGTGAAAGCACCACGTTTACGAATTTAATACCCGGAGCAACTTATACCTTTATTGTTTACGACGAAGCGACCCAATGTTATTATTATGAAACGGCCGACACTTCAATTCCTACCAATTCCCAATTATCAGTTAGTGGTTTGGTGTCGAACAATATCACTTGTGTTGGGAGTGCCGATGGAACTGTAAGTTTTGATATAAACAGTGTTTACGGCTCTACAACCAATGTTTCTTATGAAATATTCCATTCGCAATCCTTTGCTACAACGGTAGTATCGGGTACCGGTACTGTACCGGCCAACGGAACCTTGCAAATAAACGATTTAGGAAATCTAGATTTTGGCAATTACGTAGTGGTGGTTACCGAGCAGGCTGGGGCGACCAATGCTGGTTGTAGTGTTGTTTCAACACCCTTTAACATTACCGAATCGGCTATCGACCTGAGTATTACGGCTACAGTGGATAAAAATGCAAATTGTAACCCCAATTCGGGTGTGATTAGTGCCATTGCAAACGATGGGACACCGCCATACCAGTTTCAAATGACTACTTCGGCAACCCCGCCGTTGGATACCGACCCATCATGGGCATCCAACAGTGTGTTTAACGCCGATGCTGGCAATTATTATGTACATGTTATGGATGCTTACGGTTGTATTCGTTCTACATCGGTTATCAATCTAGGTTCAGACCCAACCCCAGTGGTTGTAGCTTCTACAAATAATTTATGTACGGCTACCGAAGGAAATTTCGAAATCGACGTTACTTTACCAACTTCAGGAGTAGCACCTTACAGCTATAGTATTGATGGTGGAGCTTTCCAATTGGGTAGTGCACCATTTACCATTTCAAATTTGGCATCGGGAACGCATACCGTTGAGGTCCGTGATGCAAATGGCTGTGGAAATCAAGTTTCTGTCGACATTGTTGCACCGATAGATTTAGTACCTGAAGTAACGGCCATAGCGACTTGTAATGATGACGATGGCGAAATAACCGTTACAGGTTCTGGCGGTTCAGGAAGCTATAATTATAGTATTAGTCCTAGTCCGGCTTCTATTAGTTTAACTGGTAATGTGTTTTCTGGTGTGCCATCAGGAACCTACATGGTTACCATAACCGACGCTAATACATCGTGTACAGCAGATGCTACAATCGTAGTTCAGCAGGCAGCACCACCTACATTCACAACTACACCAACAGCGGTAACTTGTTTTAGTGATAATAATGGTTCGTTTGAAATTAATGTGAACGGCTATAGCGGAACATACAATTATGAGATTTTTGATAGTTTAGGAAACTCGGTGACTGGATCTGTAGCAGCCAATACGAGTACAAACCCGATGGTTGTTAATGGAATGACAGCAGGATCATTTACGGTGGTAATCACTGAAACAGCAACGCCATTCTGTTCGGCCTCCTCTAATGTAACAATCAATTCACCTTCGGAAGCATTAACTTTGGCTGTCGATGAAACTTCGAACGTTACGTGTGATGACGGAATGGGCACCATCTCAGCTGTGGCCAACGGCGGATGGGGTGTCTATGAATATGAACTTATCGGAACAGCCACTGTAGCTTATTCTCCAAACGGAACATTCAGCAATTTATCGGCTGGCACATATACCGTTAATGTACGTGATGCCGGTGGTTGTATTGTTTCAGAAAATATTACTTTAAATTTACCTACTCCAATCAGTGCTACGGTTTCAGCTAGCGCTACCATGTTGGATTGTTTCGGAGATGATAACGCATCCATTACGGTTTCAGCCAGTGGAGGTCAGGGCAGCAATTATTCCTATACACTGAATAGGGTAACGCCAACGGTAAATTCATCTGGACCGCAAACCAATTCAGTATTCAATAATTTAGGGGCAGGAACTTATAACGTCACTGTTACTGATGGTTATAATTGTGAATTTGTTTCCGCAGATATTGTCATCGATCAGCCTACGCCCATTGAAGTGGATTTGGTAAAAGAAACTTCTGCAACCTGTTTAACCGACGCCTCGTTGACCTTGAGCGCCACAGGTGGTACGGGCAGTTATGAGTATAGCAATACGGCAAATTTTGCAACGGTTATAGGCACATTTACCACTTCGGTGACCTTCCCAGTTTCCGATGGTACTTACCAATATTTTGTTCGCGATGCCAATGGTTGTTCGGGAGCCGTTTCCAACGAAATAACCATCGACCCTCTTCCAAATTTAGTAATTAACTTAGACACCTCAAATGCCAAAATTAATTGTGCTGGCGATGTTACGGGAGTAATCGTAGCGGAAGCACAGGGTGGTTTGGGCAATTATGTTTATACGCTGCAGGACGCAGTTGGAAATGACATCACTTCAGTAACCCAAGACAGTCCTGGGGTATTCACAGAGTTGCCTGCAGGTGATTATCAAGTTGAGGTAGAAAGTGGTGACTGTTTGGTGACTAGCGCACAGGTTACCATCAGTGAACCAGCTACGCCATTAACAGCAAATTTTGTTGCTAGTAACGTAACCTGTCCGGGTACTAACAACGGCCGATTGGAAATTACTGCAGCGGGAGGAACGGGCATTATAAAATATGCCATTTCCCCACAGTTGAACCAATTTTTCGACGACCCTGTTTTTGAAAACTTAGCCCCTGGTGATTACCAGGCCATGGCGCAAGATGAAATGGGCTGTTTTGTACTTTACGATTTTACTATTGAGGATGCTGTGCCGGTGGTACTGAGCATTGTGCCGAATTCTATTATCCCCGAAGTATGTTCTGGTGATATGAATGGTGAGTTCAGTATTGAAATTTCAGGAGGAAACATGCCGTACAGCGTGACCCTTGACGATTACGAAGGCAATTATACAACAGGCGCACCTACCCAGACCCAATTCGATTTTACTGGATTGGCCGGTGGCGACCATATTGTTTATGTACGTGATGCCTTAGGATGCGAAACTGAATGGAATATTACTTTTCCAGAATCGGTGGCAATAAATCCCGTTGCCGAAGTAGTATTCGATTGTGTCAACAATATTTCCATCAATACCGTTACTGTATCGATTGATGAAAGTGTTGACCCAGCTGAATTGGATTATTCATTAAATGGCGGAACGTACCAAGCGAGTAACATTTTTGTTGATGTGCCTGCAGGTGTGGGACATTACGTTGATGTGAGACACACCAACGGCTGCATCCAACGTACACCTATGTTTGATGTGGAACAGTTTGAACAGCTTCAATTGGCCATTGACGATGGTGAAATCAACCAAATTGTTGCCGTTGCAACGGGTGGCGCATTACCCTACGAGTTTACGCTGAACGGCGAGTCGTACGGCAGCCAAAGCACCTTCACTATTTACGAATCTGGCGATTATACCGTTACCGTTACCGATAGCAACGGGTGTACCGCAAGCGCAACGCGATATTTTGAATATATCGATGTGTGTATTCCTAATTATTTTGTGCCGCAGAATGGAGGTTGGGGGCCCGGTTGTACCAGTCAGTATCGAAATATGACCTTCGATATTTTTGATCGCTACGGAAGAAAGATTGCAACCCTGAACGTGGATGAAAAATGGGACGGCAATTACAACGGCAAGGAACTGCCAACAGGCGATTATTGGTATGTCGTGAAACTGAACGACCCGAATGACGAACGCGATTTTGTTGGTCACTTTACACTGTACAGATAATGGAGTTGGCAAAACCCTCAAAAAAGAGCAACATGAAAAAATTAACCTTAACCATATACCTTCTGCTTTTGGCCTTGACAACCAGTTTTGGCCAGGAGCTGAACTTGCCCGTGTTTACCCAATATCTGGCTGACAATAATTTTGTGGTATCGCCTACCTATGCCGGTATTGGCGATAACGTTAAGCTTCGGGCCAATGGGCTCACACAGTGGGTAGGCATAAAGGGCGCGCCCGACAACCAATCGTTTTATGGCGATGTTAGAATTGCAGACCGTACCGGTGTGGGGCTTTCCCTTTACAACGACCGCAACGGGAACACCATCCAGACGGGGGCGAAATTTTCGTTCGCGCACCACCTTATTTTGGATTATTATGCGAAGATGTACCTCTCCCTCGGGATATCTTACAACCTGAACAATTTTAGGATAGACATCAATAATTTCAATACCACATACGAAAACCCGACTATAGATCCTTATGTAACCGACGACCGAAGAACCACCAACCACAATTTCGATGTGGGTGCACTGTTCAGGCTAAAGGGCTACTTTTTGAGTTTCAACGTTAATAATGTTTTGGATAAAGACTTTGACCAAAATTTGAGGAAACTTGAGCCTAGTTTGTTATTAAACTATCAGTTTTATACAGGATACACTTTTAGAGGACCAAAGAAGAGCGGGCTGGAATTCGAACCGAGCATGTTCATGCAGATGTTCAGCAGCGATAAACGCTCCAGTACCGATGTCAACTTCAAGTTCAGGAAGTACAACCGTTACGGAGATTATTACTGGGCGGGCATATCGTACCGTTTCTTGAACGACCAGTTTTTTAAACCGCTCAATGTGGGGCCCATGGTGGGCTTCAAAAAGTCGATTTTCTATTTTGGTTATGCCTACCAGATCACCACCAACGACCTCTCGGGGTACAACTCCGGTACGCACGTGGTCACCATAGGACTAGACTTCCTGCAGGGCATTAGTAATTGCCCGTGTACGCAAGATCCCGTGCACCATTGATGACTTCCTAATTGGACAAAAAAATAATTTGCCCGTGCCCGTTTTCGGTACGGGCTTTTTTTAACCATTTTTTAGGGCTTTTTCGGACTGCCCAATCCTACATAAAGAATATATTTGCAGGAATTTTATAAAATTTAAAAACCCACGAAATGTTTTTTTCGTAGGTAGTTTAAAGCAAAGCCTGAGGCATGGTTCATGACTCAACTTTTCTTAAAACATATTTTAATTCATAATAAATCAAACCATGCAACCAATTCAAAAAAAACCTCAAGTGTTACAGAATAGTCTCTTTTTAGTTCTGTTTTTATTTTCTATTTCAATTTTAAGTGCCCACGAAATTAGCGGTACAGTGGTTTCAAAAGAAAAGGGCTTGCCCATTCAGGGCGTTGGCGTTTATAATAAAACCAACGGAGCTTATACTTACACTAATATTTCTGGCTATTTTGAGCTGGATGATGTGGCGTTGAATGACGAAATTTTTTTTTATAGCCTGGGTTACGAAAACACTTCGATTGTAATAACTGAAACTCAGTTGTCAACAAAACTTCTCGTAGCATTGAAAGAATCGCCCGCATCATTAGATCAGGTTTTAATCGTGTCGAAACCCAATGTACTGAGTACCTTTTTGAATGTAGATTTAAAAACCAATCCCGTTAAATCTTCACAGGAGATACTTCGAAAAGTTCCTGGTTTAATGATTGGTCAGCATGCGGGCGGCGGAAAGGCCGAGCAGATATTTTTACGTGGTTTTGATATTGACCATGGTACCGACATTGCCATAAATGTGGATGGCATGCCCGTAAACATGGTATCGCATGCGCACGGACAAGGCTATTCTGATATGCATTTTATCATTCCCGAAACGATTGATAATATCGATTTTGCCAAAGGAAGCTACTACGCCAATAAGGGCAATTTTAACACGGCCGGTTATGTGGATATCGGCACCAAAAAAACGATAAAAAATAATCTGGTATCAGTGGAAGCCGGGCAGTTTAGCACCTTGAGGGCATTGGCTATGACCAAAATTTTAGAGGAAGAACATAGCAGTGCTTATGTAGCTTCAGAATTAATGTTGTCCGATGGCGTATTTGAATCGCCACAAAATTTCAACCGTTTGAATATCATGGGGCGCTATAATTATAACAACCATAAAGATCAGGAATTAAACTTATCGGTATCGCATTTCCAAAGTAAATGGGATGCTTCGGGGCAAATTCCCGTTAGGGCTGTTGAGCAGGGATTAATTGGCCGTTTTGGTGCGATTGATGATACCGAGGGCGGCAATACAAGCCGAAGCAATATTTGGGTAAACCATACCAAGCAGTTGGATTCACATTCTAAAATTAAGACCAACGCTTATGTGTCTAAATATGATTTTGAACTGTTTTCAAACTTTACTTTTTTCTTGGAAGACCCCGTAAATGGCGATCAAATTCATCAAAAAGAAAATAGGACCATTATTGGGGCTACGTCGGTTTACGACCATGCCATCCATTTAAAAAACAACAATTCGCATTTAAGATATGAACTGGGAACAGGGTTTAGGTACGACGATGTTAATGATGTGCAATTATCAAAAACATTGAACCGACAAACCGTTTTAGAGCGGTTGGCTCTGGGGAATGTGGATGAGTTGAACGCCTTTGCATTTGCTAGTTTAAATTATAAAACAGGCAATTGGACGCTTAATCCGGGTGTAAGGCTTGATTATTTTAAGTTTGATTACGAAAATTTACTTACTGAAACTTACGATAACAAAAGTGAAAACAAAACCAAAGTAAGTCCGAAATTGAATGTCATTTACGCTGCTTCACCAGAATTGCAATTATTCGCTAAAACAGGATTGGGCTACCATTCCAACGATACTAGGGTGGTAGTGGCCAATGGTGGCGAGAAAATTTTGCCGACCTCTTTTGGAAGTGATTTAGGGGTGATTTACAAACCGCAAAACCGATTGGTTTTTAATGCAGCGCTTTGGAACTTATTCTTGCAACAGGAATTCGTTTACGTTGGCGATGCTGGAATTGTGGAGCCCAGCGGAAAAACCGAACGTTATGGCGTTGATTTTGGTGTGCGTTACCAACTCAATGATTGGCTGTTTTTCAACACCGATTTAAACTATACCTATGCCCGAAGTAGCGAAGATCCAGATGGTGAAAATTATATTCCTTTGGCACCAGATTTTACGTCAACTGGTGGATTGAGTATTAAAGACTGGAAAAACTTTTCTGGAGGAATCAATTACAGATATATTAAAGACCGTCCGGCCAATGAAGATAATTCCATTGTAGCCGAAGGTTATTTCGTTACCGATTTGAATGTGAATTACACACTCAATAATTGGACGTTCGGTTTAATTATTGAAAACCTGTTTGATACCGAATGGAACGAAGCACAATTTGCCACAGAAAGTAGATTGTTTAATGAACCCGATTCTGTTGAGGAAATTCATTTTACACCAGGGTCGCCGTTCTTTTTAAGAGGAAAGGTTTCGGTTAGGTTTTAAAAATTTCAGTTTGTCGCCTAGGCGATAAAATAGCATCATAAAAAAATGGTATCGGGAAATAAAAATCGATACCATTTTTTGTTGAATAGGTGTTTAAGTTTTAGATTTTTCACTCTAAAATTTTAATCATTTTAAACGATTTGAACAGGTGAAAAACTCCAGGGAGAATAATTAGTCCACCAACAATCAACGAAATTCCCAAAACGTTTATGGTGCTTTCGGTGGCAGCGCTTTCAATAATGCTCATTTCTGTATTCGAGGCAATGATTAGATAGGGGTAATGTGTAATCAATGCCGCCAAAATAATTAACACAACTTGAACTCCAGCTAATGTTCTACTTACAATCCTTCTGGCATTTTTAATGCTTTTCATTAAAGGGAATATCAAAATTCCAGAGAGTGCAACCAAACTAATGGTATATGGGTTTTTTAAAAAATCGGTTACAAACTTAATTTCAAAAATCATTCCGTAGCTTAACACTATAAAGCCTAAAATAATTACGGTAATGTTGGCTATTTTCGATTTTCTAACGTAAATAGGGCGGTTAGTTTCATTGGTTTCACCAATTAGCAAAATTGAAGTTAAGAAAGCGCATAGGGCTGCAAAAAAGAGCCCTACCAAAATGGAAAATCCGTTTAGCCATGGATTTACAAAAAGTTCTGCAAACGAGTAATTGGAGTAATTTTCGGTGATAATAAGTTCGCCCGAAACCATCGCTCCAGCAGTGATTCCCAAAAAAATAGGGGTTGCAAAACTTGAAATACGGAACATCCAATCGTAAACCACTTGCGATTGGTCTTTGTAAGCATCGTAATGCCTAAAAACAAAGGCCACACCGCGCATTGTTATTCCTAATAAAACCAAGGTAAGCGGTATATGCAAATACACGACCAAAACATTGTAAAATTCGGGAAATCCCACCCAAAGGATTACCACTAAAATAATGATCCAAATGTGGTTGGCTTCCCAAACGGGACCCATTACACTATACACGGTTTTTTTTGTGATTTTTTGGTTTTGTTCCGAAGAAAACAATTCAACAATACCCGCACCAAAATCAGCTCCGGCCAATATCACGTAAAGTAGCAGTGATACCAATAAGAAAAAGAGAACGACGTATAGCATGTTAAACGGTTTTGGAGTTATTTAACGATTTGATTTGGCGTGTCATTAACCAAGTTACGGCAACGGTTAGAATACCATAAAGGCACAAATAGAAATAGAAACTGTAAATCATGCCCGGCATGGGGGTTACGGCATCTTTAGTACGCATTACGTTATGGATAATCCAGGGTTGGCGTCCCACTTCGGTAACAATCCATCCAGCTTCCAAAGCAATGAATCCAAAAGGGGCGAGTATGGCAAACAATAGCCAATACCAGTTTTTTTGCCACCACGATTTTCGTTTTAAACTGATGAAAAATAAACCACCAACAACCATAAGCAAAGTACCGATGCCCACCATAATTTGAAAGGCATAATGTACCATGGGCACATTCGGTTTTACATCGTCGGGAAAATCGTTAAGGCCTTTTACTTCGGCATCAAAATCGCCAAAGGCCAAAAAGGATAGCGCTTTTGGAATTTCAATTTTATGCGAAACGGTTTTGTTTTCTGTATCAACAATACCGCCAATGTATAGAGGGGCGCCTTTTTGAGTCTCGTAATGGGCTTCCATGGCTGCTAGCTTTACAGGTTGGCGTTTGGCAATATCTTTAGCCGAAAGGTCGCCACTTATAGGTTGTAAAATAGCGGCAATGGCACCAAAGGTAATGGCTATTTTAAAGGCTTTTTTATGAAGCTCAACTTGTCGCTCTTTGTAAATTTGATAGGCGTGAATTCCAGCAACGGCAAAGCCCGTAGCCGTAAATGCGGCCAAAGTCATGTGGAGGGCCTGTGTAAACCAAGCGGGATTGAAAAAGGCCTTTACAGGGTCGATGTTGAGAAATTGCCCATTAATATAATCAAAACCAGAAGGCGCATTCATCCAGCCATTGGCAGAAACCACCAAAATGCCGGAAGCCACACCAGAGAGGCCGACAATAACCCCTGTAAACCAATGGAATTTTTCAGGGATTTTATCCCATCCGTAGAGATAAAATCCGAGGGCAATGGCTTCCACAAAAAAGGCAGCACCTTCCAACGAAAAGGGCATGCCAATAATAGGCCCGGCATATTTCATAAATTCAGGCCAAAGTAAACCCAGTTCAAAGGAAAGAGCAGTGCCGGAAACGGCACCCGTAACAAAGAAAATAGCAACACCTTTTTGCCAGGATTTGGTAAGTTTAAGGTAAATAGGATTGCGGGTGTTGAGCCATTTTTTATGTGCAATAATCATAAAAAACGGCATAACCATGCCAATACAAGCAAACACAATGTGAAAAATGAGGGTAAATGCCATTTGCAGTCTTGCGGCATCTAAATTGTCCATGGAGAAGGCTTTAAAGTAATACTACAAAGATACTTGATAAAGCTTAATTTTTGGGTGATTTTCATTACAAAAAGGAGTGATGGATTCTAAATGATTAGCTGACGATTCATTTTAATAACCCTGCCTGGGTTGCCAACAACCACGGCATAATCGGGCACGTCTTTCAAAATAACAGATCCCGCTCCGATTGTACACCATTTTCCAATTTTAATAGTGGGTATTACAACGGCCCCTGCGCCAATTTGGGTGCCCTCTCCAACTTCTACATGTCCACAGAGTGCAGCGTTTGGCGAGATATGTACAAAATCATGGATAATATTGTCGTGGCCTACGCCTGCTAGAGTGTTAATAATTACGTGCTCTCCAATAAATGTGTTGGTTTGGATTACAGATCCTGCATAAACCACAGTGCCTTTTTTTATAGTTGAGCTAGGGTCTATGATAGCAGAATGATGGATGGCCTTTAAGAAATCGGTTTTTAAAAACTTGGCCACTTCAGCCCTTTGTTTATTATTTCCTATGGCCACTATAAAGGGCGCCCCTTCATGCGGAAAATCCATATTTTTATCCCTGTTTCCTGACGGTACTTTTTTTGAGAGTGGATGACTAAAGTTAGGGTAATCATCAAAAACTTCGCTAACCTCAAAACCATTTTGACTTAAAACCGATTGTACTACCTGAGAATGCCCACCAGCACCATATACCCTTACTTGTTTACTGTCATTTTTGTTAGTCATCAACATATTTGATTAATCTGTTCTGTATTGATTAAATCCAATACAATAAATCAAATGTATTTAACCTTGAAAACCTAAAATATGACAATGGTCAGTAAATGCTGTTTACAAGTCAATAATAAAATAATAAGATCTTTCTTAATATATTGCTAAACCTTATTATTGTTCCACAATTTCAACCTCAAAAAGTTTGTCCCATCGCTTTCCGGTCACAAAAATGGTTTTGGTCTTTGGGTTGTAAGCAATGCCATTAAGTACATCCAAACCTTGGTGTTGGGTTACTTTGTTTTTTAATGGTGTAAAATCGATAACGCCTTCAACCGCTCCATTTTTAGGATTGATGATGGCTACTCCATTTTTTTGGTAACGGTTGGCGTAAATTTTTCCATTGATCCATTCCAGTTCGTTGATGCCTACAATTTTTCCTTTGTTGGTACATACTTGAATGTAATCTTCCTCCACCAAAGTTTCAGGGTTTAGCGACCAGATTTTTTCCGAGCCATCACTTTTGTAAATGATATCGTTATCGTTACAAAGTCCCCAGCCTTCCTTGCTGTTTCCATATTTAAAGTTTTCTAGTTTTTCAAAGGTATTAACATTGTATACAAAACCTACTCCCTCTCGCCATGTAAGCTGAAAAACTTTGTTGTTTAAAATAGTAAGCCCTTCACCAAAATACTCATCGGCCAAGTTGATATTTTTAATGACTTTCCCTGTTTTGTAATCTACTTTCCGAAGTTTCGACTCTTTGTACTGACCAGTACTTTCGTAAAGCGTATCGTTATAAAACTCTATGCCCTGTGTATATGAAGTAATATCGTGTGGGTATTCGTTAACGATATTGAACTTATATATTTTGGGTGTTTCACTGCTCAAAATAGTAATCTGTGATGTTACGGTAGCTTGTTTTTCGCTATTGTAATACACCATGGCCTTTATGGTGTGCTCGCCCAATTTAAAATCGTTTAGCGGTAGGCTAGGGGCTGTTTTTTCATTATTTATGGAATAGACAACCGAATCGATTTGGTGTCCCTTTTTGTTTTCCAAAGCCAGTTTTAGGGTTTCAGAATTTGAAATATTGCCCTTTTGGGCGTTGGTAGTTATGCTGAAATCACTTTTTTTATTTCCGGTGTTAGATCCGCAACTAAAAACAAGTGCGCTTAAAAATATGATTGCTAGATATTTGAAGCTTGCCATGATTTTGATTATAATTTTGGGCAAGATATTTATTAAAAATCAGTTTAAAAAATCATTGCCAAATTTTTAAAAGGTTGTATCTTTGCACTCGGCAAGTCCTACACAACCAGCTCCTGTTGAATCCTCCAGGTCGGGAACGAAGCAAAGGTAAATGGTCGTAGCGGTGTGATGTAGGTAGCTTGCCTTTTTTTGTACCATAAATTTAAATCTTGAAAGCTCATGCGAATCAAGATTTTTTAGTTTATTGTACCTTTAACTTCAAAAACTTCACCAATGCCTAAAGTTGTTTTGATTACCGGAGGGTCTTCCGGAATTGGTAAATCCATGGGAGAATTTTTAACCAAAAAAGGTTTTAAGGTTTACGGCACCAGTCGAAATCCCGAAAAATACAAAAACAGCCCATTTCCTATTTTGGCTTTAGACGTGAAGGATAACGATACTATAAAACAAACGGTTGCCCAAATTATTTCAAAAGAAAACCGATTGGACGTAGTAATCAACAATGCCGGTGCGGGCATTACCGGACCAATTGAAGAAATCCCCGAGGCTGAAATAAAAAACAATTTCGAAACTAATTTTTTTGGTCCTATAAAAGTGATTAAGGCGGTGCTGCCTCAAATGCGGAAGCAAAATTCGGGACTTATCATCAATATTACTTCCATTGCGGGGTACATGGGCTTGCCTTACCGTGGTGTTTACAGTGCCAGTAAAGGAGCATTGGAACTTTTAACCGAGGCCTTTAGAATGGAGTTGAAAGATTTTAATATTGAAATGACCAACGTGGCCCCAGGCGACTTTGCTACCAACATTGCTGCCGGGCGTTACCATGCGCCGCTTTTGGACGAATCTCCATATAAAAAGCCATACGGAAATACTCTAAAATTGATGAACGAACATGTGGATAGCGGAAGCAACCCAAAGCTAATGGCCGAAGCTGTTTACAAAATCATCAACACGCCAAAACCCAAAGGGCATTACAAAGTAGGGGAATTTATGCAGAAATTTTCAATTGTACTGAAACGTATTTTACCCGATAAGGTTTATGAAAAATTGTTGATGAACCATTACAGGCTCAAGTAGTTTACTTGTTGATAAGCCCCAGAATTTGCTCTTCGAATTGATGCGAGAAGATATTGCTTTGGCTGTTAACTATTTTAGAGTCTTTATCTAAAATAATGGTTTTGGTCATGGGGTGTATGGCTAAAACGGCTTTGCCTTCCTTGGGGTTTTTAAGTTTGTATTCATTGGTTTGGTCAAACTGGTGGCCAATTAACATTTTTCTCGGCTTGTCAACATTACACTCGTCAATGTTAATACTTATAAAATGTATTTCTGGATACTTGGCTTTTAGCTCATTAACTTTATAGTGCGATTCCTTAAAATGATCGTAATACACTTGAGACCAAAATGTAATGGCTGTAGGTTTTTTAACCAGTGCGTTGATGTTTGTAACCTCATTATTGCTGTAGTTCACCACATCAATTTTAGGGAGTTTTAAACCTTCTTTTAAGCTGTTTATGGATTTGGTGTAGTGCACCAACATTTCTTTGTGTTTTTCGTTTTCGCTTTTGGTCAAGTACGATTTTAAGATTTCATTATTGTCATCTTCATTCTTGCTTTTCGACAAAAATTTCATAGTAAAATGGTACAGCAAATCTTCTTTGGTAATTGTGTTTTCTACCAAACTGTCAATAAGTTGAAGTCTGTCTAAATTATAACATAATGATTTTCGGTCGAAATATTTGTTTTCAGTGTGCTCGTCGTGCACTTTTAAAGACAAGTTGCTAAAATGGTGTCTTAAAAAAGTATTGTAATTGTAATAGGTGCTTAAAAACTCGTCATTGTAATTGATATCCTTTCTGTAGGCATAAAAATCTTCGGGCAACGATTTTAAAATAGTAGCTTTATCTTTTCCGTAATGCACGAACGGATATACTTCCTTGTTAGAATAATAATTGTAATTGATATTGGACTGTGCTATTTTCAAAAACAAATCAGAAGGTTGGTGCTTTTGTTTAAAATGCTCCAGTGCGTTTACTTTAATCAGTTTTAAAGAATCCACATGTTTTCTATAAGCTTCAGGAGTTAATTGGCAAAGCCTCACAATGTGTCTTTCTTCCTTTTCGTTTTCTAAAAACTCATTGATTAGGTAGTTGTTTTTTTTATCGCCTTCACCAGTAAAAACTAAGGATTCATCAAAATCGAGGGTGTTCAATCTAAACAGCACACTGTCTTGCGGTTCCAACAATATCATTTGGTATTCACCACCGTGCCTAAAAGCGTATAACCCTTGGTTTAAGTCGTTAATTTTGTATAAAAAACGATTTCTGCCATCCAATTTAATGGTATCGATAACCGTTTCATTTCTAGAAAGCACAACATAGTTGGTGTTGGGGTTTATAATTTCCCCACCAAAATAGGCGTAGTTGGCCAATTTGTCGTTTTCCTTTTTACAGCCTAAAACAGTAATCAGTATAAAAATAAAGGCAGTGTAAAGCTTCATAAATCCGTCGTGAGAGTGTATTCTTTAAACAAAAGTATAGCTTGTATTTATAAAGTCTTGTTAATGCGTTGTTAAATGTTTCCTAATCAAAGTAGTATATAACGGGTACAAATAACTAAAAAATGAACAGAAAATAAAACGATTTAATTAAATAATTGAGTGGCGAAGTTTCGTCTTACCAATGTAATTCTCTACTTTTGCAAAAAAATTAAAAAATCCTTTATGTTATCAGTATCAAATCTTTCGGTCCAGTTTGGAAAACGCGTGCTTTTTGACGAGGTAAATACCACGTTTAACAATGGCAATTGCTACGGAATTATTGGTGCCAATGGCTCCGGAAAATCTACTTTTTTAAGAATCCTTTCTGGAAAGCAGGAACCTACTTCTGGCCATGTGTCGCTCGAAACCGGAAAGCGCATGTCTGTATTAGAGCAGGAACACAATTTGTACGATGAACATACGGTGTTGGAAACGGTATTGATGGGGAACAAACCCTTGTTTAAAATTAAAACAGAGATTGATGCGCTTTATGCCGATTACACTGATGAGAATGCCGAAAAAATAGGGGAACTTCAAGTTGAGTTTGAAGAAATGAACGGTTGGAATGCCGATAGCGATGCGGCAGCCATGCTTTCTAATCTGGGCATTAAGGAAGATTTACATTACACCATGATGGGCGATTTGGATGGTAAACAAAAAGTACGTGTGCTATTGGCACAGGCACTGTTTGGAAACCCCGATGTGCTGATTATGGATGAGCCTACCAACGATTTGGATTACGAAACCATTTCATGGTTGGAAAACTTCTTGGCCAATTATGATAACTGTGTGATTGTGGTATCGCACGACCGTCACTTTTTAGATGCCGTTTGTACGCACATTTCAGATATCGATTTTGGAAAAATAAATCACTATTCCGGCAACTATACATTTTGGTACGAGTCGTCGCAATTAGCGGCAAAACAACGTGCACAACAAAATAAAAAGGCCGAGGAAAAGAAAAAGGAATTGGAAGAGTTT
The DNA here is from genome assembly GCA_030430535.1 of Bacteroidia bacterium. Taxonomy (GTDB): domain Bacteria; phylum Bacteroidota; class Bacteroidia; order Flavobacteriales; family Flavobacteriaceae; genus Flavisericum. The sequence continues at coordinate 148,685 of JAUIKY010000002.1, read as the reverse complement.
ATCCGTCGTTTTTCTGCTAACGTGGCCAAAAGTAAGCAGGCCACCAGTAGAAAAAAGATGATTGATAAGTTGAATGTTGCCGATATACGCCCAACCAGCCGTCGCTACCCAGCCATTATTTTTGAACGTGAGCGTGAAGCAGGTGACCAAATTTTAAATGTTGAAGGATTGTGCGCGTCATTGGATGGCGAGGTGTTGTTTAAAGACATCGATTTGAATTTGGCCAAAGGCGATAAAGTTGTAGTATTCTCTAGAGATTCGAGGGCTACCACCGCGTTTTATCAAATTTTAAACGATAAGGAAAAAGCCGATGCCGGTAAGTTTGCTTGGGGGGTAACCACTACACAGTCCTATTTACCATTGGATAACAGTGAATATTTCAATAACGATTTAAATCTTATCGATTGGTTGCGTCAATGGGCCAAAACCGAGGAAGAACGTGAAGAGGTTAACATTCGTGGCTTTTTAGGTAAAATGATTTTTAGTGGCGAAGAGGCTTTCAAGAAATCATCAGTATTATCGGGAGGTGAAAAAGTAAGATGTATGCTTTCGCGCATGATGATGCAAAGAGCTAATGTTTTGATGCTTGATGAACCGACCAACCACTTAGATTTAGAGAGTATTACGGCGTTTAATAACTCGCTTAAAAACTTTAAAGGTACCGTGTTGTTTACCACTCACGATCACGAATTTGCTCAAACCGTTGCAAATCGGGTAGTGGAGTTAACACCCAATGGGGTGATAGACCGTTATACTACATTCGACGATTACATGCAGGACAAAAAAATAAAGGAACTGCGTGAAAAAATGTATGCGGTTACGGCTTAATCTGAAAATATCCTAATAAAACAAAAAAACCTCGAAGTGATAAACTTCGAGGTTTTTCTTTTAAATGAAACGTATTATTACTCCTGTAATTTGGCGGCTAACTTTTTAACGGTTTTTACAGCCCTGTCCAGTTCATCTTTATGTACGTGTATTTCTTGTTGCCCTTGAATAGAGCTGCCAAACCCCGCAAGCCGTGCCGATTCCGATTCGTCCTTGATTATGGCGCAAATATTGCTTTTTTCCAACTCGCTAAAAATGCGTTGTACTTCAATAAAACTTCCCGAAAACACTTTGATGTAGTTTGACATGGCTATTGGCTTTTTAGATGTTACACTTTTAAAGAGAGGCTATTAGAAATTTAAAATTTCCATTAGGCTTCGAGTTCTGAAGTTAAATGCTCTACAATGGGCAGGGCTTTTTCAACTTCATCTTTATGCACCGATATTTGATGAAGCGATGCATTAGTAGACCCAAAAATGGGCGCCAATCCATAATCCGATTCATCTTTTACCACAGGAATAATGTCTTCATTTTCTAGAGCAACTACAATACGTTGCACAATAGCATAATCTCCCGTAAAAATTTTAATATAGTTCGACATGGCATTCCGTTTTAAGGGTTTCCTCTCTAATTTACTAAAAATTATTGAAAAACAACCAGTTTACGGAAACAAGTGATTTAAAAATGACCCACTAAACCAATTTGATTGGGCTTAATAGCCAATCGCCACGATATTTTTTTTGAATCTTTATTAGCAGCACTGTACACTTTCGTGTTGTTCAGGAAATGGTCTACACAATCAACCACAATAATGCTAATAGCAGCACTAAAGGCGGTGTCGGTCACCCAATGGGCGTTGGCCGTAAGCCTAGAAAGCGGTATAATAGACCCCACGGAATAAGTGGCCACTTTGGCCCAAGTACTATTAAATTGCTTGGCGATAGCATGCGCCATGGTCATCGATAAAATAGTATGCCCAGAAGGGAAAGAGTGGAAGGCACCTTCGGGAGAAAACGGGCGGAATTCAAATGCACCGTATTCTGCTCCTGGTCGTGCACGGCCAATGGCATTTTTGGCAAAGCTCTGAATGAGCCCCGTAGTAACCGATGACGAAATGATAAGTACACTGGTTTTTCTGATGGTTTCACTTTTGGTAATCAAGCCCACACCGTACAAACCAGCATTGACCATAAAATAGTTTTGCGGACTCCCAAAATACCAGCCAAAATCCTTGACCAATTGAGGCGCTTTAGCATCCTGTCTTTTAAAAAATTGGTTAGCGGGTTCGTCGATTGATGAAAGGGCAAGCGTTCCCGCCACCAGAAAACCGAGGGTTTTAAAGTCTTTGCCTTTCCAGTGTGCCGGGCGTGAAACTGAATGCTTTACACTTTGCCAAGTATATTTGGCATCGTATTTTAATAAGCTCCAACGTGAGAGGCTATCTACCGGTTTTTTTAAGGTGTTGTTTTGTGCTGAAATGCACAACGAAAAACACAGCAGAGCAACAATTAAAAAGCCTCTCATAGTTATTATCCTACCGCAGTTCGGCACCAAGTTGTTTTTCAAAATTGGTTTGCAACTTGTTCATTATTTTATCGATTTGCTTATCGGTAAGGGTTTTGTTATCGTCCTGAAGCGTAAAGCTTACCGCATAACTTTTTTTGCCTTTTGGTAAATTTTTACCTTGGTACACATCGAATAAATTAACAGCTTTTAGCAGTTGTTTTTCACTTTGTTTGGCAATAGTGTAAATGGATTCAAAAGTGACGTTTTCATCTAACAATAGAGCGAAATCGCGACGCACTTCTGGGTATTTTGGTATTTCAGTAAACTTGATTTTATTGTGCTTCACCAAGTCTAAAACAGTATCCCAATTGAAATCGGCATAAATCACTTCCTGTGAGATATCGAAATGTTTTAAAACCGACTTTTTCACCAATCCGAAATCTACCAATTTATTTTTTCCTAAACCTAAAGTCAAGCCTTCAGAAAATAAATCGTTGGCAATTGGTGATTCCTTGAATCTGGAAATGCCCAAACGTTCCAATATAGCCACAATTAAGCCTTTCATTAAAAAGAAATCACTTTTTTTACTGGTACCATTCCAGTTTTCGGCGTTTTGGTTTCCCGTTACGAATAGGGATAAGTGCTTGTATTCTTCGCGTTTGTCATTGTAACCGTGATAGGTTTTTCCGAATTCGAACAATTTTAAATCAGCCCGCTTCCGGTTTATGTTAAATGAGACAGCTTCCAATCCTGAAAAAAGCAATGATTGGCGCATTACCGACAAATCGTTACTCAATGGGTTAAGCATGCTGATATTGTGTTCTTCTTTTAGCTGGTCACTTAAAGCCACATAATTTGGTGTGGTAAGCGAGTTGGCCATAATTTCGAAAAACCCTTGCGATACCAATTGGTTGCCCACCACATTTTGGATTTTATAATCCTCAAAACGTGAAGTGGCCGAAATGGAAGCATTCAGTTTTTCGGTAATGTTGATGTTGTTATAACCGTACACCCTTAAAATTTCCTCAATAATATCGGCTTCGCGCTCTACATCGTTACGATATGCCGGAACGGTTAGTCCCAATCCGGTTTCGGTAACGTTGTTCACTTTAATTTCCAAAGAAGTTAAAATACGTTTGATGGTTTCCTTCGGAATTTCTTCACCAATTAGTTTTTTGGCATTTTCGAAACTTAAACGCACCTCAAAATCCTTTATCTTTTTAGGGTAAAAATCAACAATATCGCTGGTTACTTCACCGCCTGCTAATTCCTGGATCAATAAGGTGGCACGTTTTAGGGCGTATTCTGTAATGTTGGGGTCGATGCCACGTTCAAAACGGAATGAGGCATCGGTATTTAATCCGTGACGCTTGGCCGTTTTTCGGATACTTACGGGGTTAAAATAGGCACTTTCTAAGAAAATGCTGGTGGTGTTTTCGGTAACCCCCGAGTCAATGCCTCCAAAAACCCCGGCGATGCACATAGGTTTTTCGGCATTACAAATCATTAAATCATCTTCATGCAGCTCGCGCTCCACACCATCCAAAGTAGTAAATTTAGTGCCTGACTTTAAGGTTTTCACCTCTATTTTATTTCCGATAATTTTAGTAGCATCAAAAGCGTGCAATGGCTGACCCAAATCGTGAAGTACGTAATTTGTAGCATCCACCACGTTGTTTTTCGGTTCAATACCAATAGCTTTTAAACGGTGTTTTAGCCAAGCGGGCGATTCCTTAACACGAAGTCCAGAAATGGTAACGCCGCAGTAGCGTGGCGCGAGGTCTTTGTTTTTTACATCAACGTCCATTTTTAGGGTGCGGTTATCTACGCGAAAGGCACTTACCGATGGTGTGATGAGCTCTAAATTGATTTCTTTTTGAACCAACCCCGCCCTTAAATCGCGAGCCGTACCCATGTGGCTCATAGCATCGGCACGGTTGGGGGTTAATCCTATTTCAAAAACATGGTCGTTTTCAATATCAAAAATTTCAGCAGCAGGGATTCCAGGTTCCAAATCGGCATCCAAGACCATAATGCCGTCGTGCGATTTGCCTAAGCCCAATTCGTCTTCGGCACAGATCATGCCGTGGCTGGCCTCGCCTCTTATTTTTCCTTTTTTAATGGTCCAAGCTTCACCTTCGGGAGTGTAAAGTGTGGTGCCAATAGTAGCTACAGGTACTTTTTGTCCGGCCGCTACATTGGGTGCTCCGCAAACAATTTGTAAGGGTTCTTCGCTGCCAATGTTTACGGTGGTTACTTTTAGTTTATCGGCATTAGGGTGTTTTTCGCAAGTCAATACTTCGCCAACAACAATGCCTTCCAGCCCACCTTTTACAGATTGATAATTTTCTACGCCCTCTACTTCAAGGCCTAAATCGGTAAGGAGTTCGCTGGTTTGTTCTGGTGTCCAATCGGTTTTAATAAATTGCTTTAACCAGTTATAAGAAATCTTCATAAAATTTTATGCTAATTGAAGCTGCAAAGATAAAATATTGGGGCAAGCATTCAAATATTGTTTGATTAAAACCGTGTTTGAATTTTTAGGCTGTATTGCTTAAATTACTTGTTGGTTTTAGAGGTTCCATTTATAAATGGTATTTGTTATTTTTTGCCACTAACTTTATATTAGTATTGCCTTTTGATACCCATTATAAAGAAAAGCATTGTAGATAGTATTCATATTTTGGTTACAATTTTTCCGCTATATCTGTTGTCCGAATAAAAAAACATTTCAGGTATTATAATGCTTTGACTGTGGAAATTGAAAATAAAATAAACCTTGTAATAATCTATTAAAGGTTTTTTATTTTGAATTTGTACTCTGAAAGGCGATTTTTGGTTAATGTAAATCGGGTTGTTAAGAGTAATAGTTTTTTTGTTGCATTCTCCAAGCGGAGTAGCTAACTTAAAATCTATAATAAACTTTTTAGAGGGTTTAAGAATTCCATTAGGAGCAGGTCGAAATCCACATCTTTAGATTAGATCACCGATATGAAAGATAAAAAATTCAGTGGTGTTTGGGTGATTATTTTGGCTATGGGAATCGTTTTTTCGTCTTTGGGTATCTGGCCCATCGATATCATTAAGTTTGCCCAAGTGGCCAATGGTATGTTGTTGTGGGTTTAATGCTTTTAATTTAGTGTATTGCTGTTTCTTACAACGTTAAACAAAGTGTTAGGTTTAAACTTTGGTTAAAATTGAGGCTAGTTAACACTTAAAAATATCTGTACGGAAAAACAGTTATTGATACAAAAAAATACCTGTATAAAACTAAAAAGAACTAAAAAACGAAGCATTTTATGCTTCGTTTTTCAATATTAAAATTTACGCCACTAACTTATTCCAATTTGGCATAAGTAAATGTGGTTTTACTACTTACGGTGTTCTGGTTTATATCGGTAAAATTGTAAGTGCCCTCAAAGGTAAAAGCAGTATTTTCGTCATTAACATCAATAGTAAGAACTTGGCTGGCACAGTTGCCCACAAATCTTAGAGTGCCGGTTTCGCTAAGTTCCCACGTGCCCGATATTTCGTTTTCGTTACTGCAGTCGGTCGCCGTTTTACCTAAAGAATAGGTATAGCTGCGGTCGCTGCCAAACTCGTAAGTGAGGTCGTTTTCACAATCGGTGAATTGACTGTAAATGTCAGTACTGGGGTTGTCGGTATCGTCATCCGTAAGGTCAATCTCGTCTTCGGTAACAATACTTTGCAGCGTCCAAGTGCCGGTAAAGGCGGTTTCGGTGGCACTCAATTCACCGGTAATGGGTTCTGGGCATTGTATATCATCCGATCCATTATCACAACTCACGAATAGTATGCCTGCAGCAATTAAACTTTTTACTAATAAAATAGGTTTTCTCATAATTCAATATTTTTTTAAGATCACTAACTAGATGTATAAATTAAAAATAGTTGCGCGAAAGAATGGTAAATTTTTCTTAAAATGGAAAAGCAAATGCCGATAACCCCAAGTTTTACGGTTTAACAATTGAAATATCATTAAGAATAATTAACTTAGTTCCTGTGGAAAATCAGATTGTAGATATTAATGTAGACATGGGCGAGGGCGTGGGCAACGAAGCCAAATTGATGCCTTATATTTCGTCGTGTAACATAGCCTGCGGTGGGCATGCAGGTGATTACTCAACGATGAAAACCGTGGTGAAATTGGCCAAGCAGCATCGCGTAAAAATAGGTGCGCACCCGTCTTTTCCAGACAGGGAAAATTTTGGGAGAAAAACCATGGAGATGCCCTGTGTGGCTCTTTACACTTCCTTAAAAAATCAAATAAATGATTTGATAGCCGTACTTGACGAAGAGCATGTGCCGCTACATCATGTAAAACCACACGGCGCTTTATATAATCTGGCGGCCACTGATGAAAAAACGGCCCATGTAATCGTAGAGGTGATGAAGGCTTTGGCGTTGCCCGCCGAGCTTTATGTGCCTTATAATTCGGTGTTGGCGCGAATAGCGGTAAAAAACAACATTCCGGTATTTTATGAAGCCTTTGCCGATAGAAATTATAACAGCGATTTATCCTTGGTGTCCCGAACCGAAAAAAATGCCCTTATTGAAGATGTTGAAACGATGTTCCAGCAGGTGTTTGGTATCCACAGTAGTCAAAAAGTAAAGACCATTTCGGGTGAGTGGGCCATGATAAAAGCCCATACATTTTGCGTACATGGCGACCACCCCAATGCAGTGAAAATGGTAAAATCGTTATCAGAAAAACTACAGGAAAAAGGCTGTAAGATTAGATGATTCATGAAGTTTAAACTGACTTATAAACCTTACGGGCAGCATGGTGTTTTAGTGGAGTGGCCAGCCTCGATTGATGAGGAAACATTGCATGATGTGTTGTGTTTTAAATCGAAATTAAACTCAGATGCCTCTCAAAATATCATTGAAGTGCGTTCAGCGTATCATTCCTTGTTAATCATTTATTGCCAATTTAAAAATGGGTTTGATGATGAGGTTTCGAGGTTGAAATCCATTTATACTTCTAAAGAAAAAAGTAAAAAACTTAAATCGACTTTATGGCATATTCCGGTGTGTTATGACGCTCAATTTGGTGTTGATTTAGAAAGTATTTCGAAAGCTAAAAAATTATCGGAAGCTGAAATTGTAAACTTGCATTCCCAAACCATTTACACTGTTTATTTTATTGGTTTTTTACCTGGATTTTTATATTTAGGCGGCTTGGACGAGCGTTTGGCCACACCGAGGAAAGCCACACCACGACTACAAATTGAAAAAGGTTCGGTGTCCATTGGGGGAAACCAAACAGGGGTTTACCCGAGTGCCAGTCCAGGTGGGTGGAACATTATAGGGAATAGTCCCATAAACTTTTTTGATATTAAAAACGAATCTCCCTGTTTTGCAACAGCGGGCGACCACATTAAATTTTACCCCATTGATTTAAAAGAGCACCAAAACATCAAAACATTGGTGGATGCCGGCGTGTTCCCAATAGAAAGAGAGGTGATTGATGGTTAAGGTGTTAAAACCGGGATTGTATTCTTCGGTACAGGATTTGGGGAGAATGGGCTATCAGGAATTTGGGGTGCCTTATTCGGGAGCTATGGATCAATATGCAGTCAAAATAGCGAATATGTTACTCGGTAATCACGAAAGCGCTGCTGTGATTGAAATGACCATGACAGGCCCATTGCTTCAATTTGAATGCGAGACTTTAATTTGCATTTCGGGAGCAAATATGAACCCTAAATTGAACAAAGAGAACATTCCTAATAATAAGGCCGTTGCCGTGAAACACGGCGATGTACTGTCCTTTGGTAAATTGCAATCAGGATTTAGAAGTTATTTGGGGGTTTTAGGCGGATTTAAAACCGAAAAGGTTTTGGACAGCCGAAGTATGTATGTGCCAATAACCAGAGCATCGATTCTGAAAAAAAACGATGTGCTGTTTAGTGAAAACACAACCTTTAACCATTTGTCTAAGCATTCGCATATCAAGGTTGATGAAAGCTATTTGGCGTCCGAAATTCTCGAGGTATTTAAAGGTCCTGAGTTTGATAAATTGACAAAAACGGAACAAAAAGCCTTGTTGGAAACCAAGTTTAAAATTTCAAAAGACAACAATCGCATGGCTTACCAATTGGAAGAGCCATTTGAAAATAAATTGGAACCTATTATCACTTCTGCCGTCATGCCCGGAACGGTGCAGTTAACGCCATCGGGAAAACTAATCGTTTTAATGCGCGATTGCCAGACTACGGGGGGGTATCCCCGTGTACTTCAATTGAGCGACAGCGCACTGAATGTGCTGGCACAAAAGTTCACTGGGCAAAGCGTTCGCTTTAAGAATTTGTTGTAATTTACTAGCGCGTTGCCGATTTTGCCTGTATCTCGGCTTTGGTTTTTGCTTGGTTGGCTTGCTCGATGTAGTACTTGAAAATTTTGGTGTTTCTTAAAATGGTGCCATCGTCTTCCGATTTAATGGCGGTTGAAGTACCAATTCTATCAGCTCCAGCATCGATGTATTTAATAGCGGTTTCGAAGTCGCGAATACCACCGGAAGCTTTAATCTTCGCTCTGTTCTTTATCGTTTTTTTAATGATTTTCACAGCGGTTAACGTCGCGCCACTTTTTGAAAATCCGGATGAGGTTTTGATGAAATCTACATTGGCATCCAAACAGATTTCGCAAGCTTTGATGATTTCGTTTTTGCTCAATTCTGAAACTTCAATAATAGCCTTTAATGGGGCTTTTCCAACAGCTAGTTTTACATCGGTAATGTCTTTTAAAACGGCCATGTAATTACCGCTTTTTAAATAGCCTATATTGATGACCATGTCGATTTCACTGGCACCGTCCTCTATTGCTTTTTCGGCTTCGAGCACTTTTGCGGCAGTGGACATAGACCCCAAAGGAAAACCTACCGTCGAACAAATTTTTACATCAGATTGGTTCAAAAGCTGATTGGCCAAAGATACATAACAACTGTTAACGCAAATGCTGTGATAATTATTTTCGATTGCTATTTCGCAAAGTTGCATGATGTCACGACTTGTGGCGTCTGGTTTCAGTAAAGTATAATCGATGTAATTTGAAATATTCATAAGTAGGGTTTTAGGGTGTAAACAACTAAAAAGGGAACGTTGTTTTTCAAAATTTAAGTCAGTTGAAAATTAACCTAAATACTAAATTATAGAAATTAAATGTTGTGTTATTGCTAATTTTTGCTTTTTAGATTAACGGTAGCTTAACGGTGTATTTAACAGATTTTACGGTGAAATATTTTATAGTTAGGTATATTTTTTTTAGAGACTTTCAATAAAAAGGTTGTAATATACTGTAAGCGATAATCTTATATGTTTAGCTTATTTTATTGAAAAACGAGTACCAATGTTAGATAATCATGATTGTGTTTATCTCAACTATATAGTTTTGGTATTGATTGTTGGTCAGTGAACATTCTTAAGAAATTTCTTGTTATTAATTTACTTTTAAACAGTTCGGTTTTAAGGGAAGCTTACACAACGAACACGTAAATAGCTCGCAAATTAGCAAAGCGATTCAATACCGTAGTTTAGATTGCGAAGGTTGGTTGGGTAAAGTTTCTGCGAATCCTCATAGCCGTACGGAAGGTATCTATTCCATATTGCTTTTTAGGTATTGGTCATAAATCAGTGCTAGAAATGGACTTGGTTTTTTAAATTTGTTTATAGTGTATTTTTTCGGTTTCAGGTTTCGCTTCTTGCGGTTCGGCAGGAATGATGGGGCGTGCATGCTGCTCGAAGAATAACTGCTGAATGGAATCCATGCGTTTCATCATGCTTTTAATGTGCTCGTCTTGATTGATGAATCCGCGTTGGAAAAAATGACGTGGGTTGAACGTGCTGGTGGAATCGCTCCCAAAGAATTCATCAAAAAACGAATCGCTGAAAATGGAGTTTTGTTTAAAATGGTTTTCGAACTGCATGCGCAAACTGTCGCTAAGTTTGCCGTTTGAAGAATAGCTGTACGAGTAAATGGAGTCGTATTTTATCAGATTGCCATGCTCGTCGTACTCCTTGTTAACAGTAATGTTTTCGTCGGGCTTCATAGCGTTTTGTTGAGCCTTGCCTTGTTTTTCCTGACCCGAACAATTGAAAAACAAGAGTAAAAATAACATTGGAATAATTTTAAGTGTCTTCATCGTGTTTACGTTTTAAGTTAAACTAATGATCGTTAAATATGCAGCAAAAAATATACCAAGACACGGTGAAATAATGAGGTGGTTTTTTAAAATGTCAGGTTGGCAGGGGTGTAAAAAAAAACGCCCTTGAAATGGGTGTTTTTTTTTATCCTGTTTTGGGAAAATTATGGGGTTGTGTGATGGTTGGCGATGTTGGGCACAGTTATTTTATTTCAGTCATTCTTTGTTTCATCTGATTTTTGAAATAGAAATACATAAATATATAAAAAGGCATTCCAAGAAATAGATATATGAGAGCTCCTTCCGTTCCGTAATCTTGATTGATTGTTTTGTAAAATCGATTTTGATTGAAGAATGACTTTGTTAGGAAAACAAAATAGCCAATCAATGAAATAAGGCTCACAAGTAGACTTATAGTTGCAATGCTTTCTGATATTTGAGACAATATTGGAGTCAAAATATTGAATAATAAAGTAATTAGAAATAGGGTGAATGCAATTTTTGAATTCCGATTGAATGAGTTAAATAATGCTTGGGCATAATCGTAAGTTTTGTTTTGAAAATTCCCAGTCAATTGAAGTTGTTCACTCGTTATTCCTCTCGAATTTAGTAATGAAATGGCTGAATCTCTCGTTGCATTGTTATATCCGTATTGGCGATAATTTTTAACAACATCCATTAGCTTTTTGTCGTCAAGGTTTTTTAATCGTTCAGTATAGTTGGTCATTTTTTCTAATTGTGCCTAACGTGATTGTATAAGGAAAGTTGCATATTTGAATGCGAGGGTCTTCCGAAGGAAGATCGAAAGCAAGTAAACGAGCAACTAACTTTTGTTTAGCTAAAACTAGCATTTTTTTATACGGCGTTGCCATTAGTACTTTTTTCAGATGCTATTTTATTTAATCTCGGTTGTATAAACCAAATTCCGATTGGGAAAAACCAAATCATAAAAAATTCGCCCGCAAATTCACTAAAAGTTACATTCCGTTTTAATTCAGTCGTTTTGATTGTTTTCGATACGAAGTATAGTAAATATAATATACAGAACATTGAAAATAGATGCAGTGGAATAACTACAAATAACATTTTTCCAACAATTCCGCCAACAGCATTACTTCCAGATGAAATTCCGTAAAATGTAGTTCCGATTATTGCCAATAAGAAAAGAATATAAGTCAGAGGAATGAAAAAAAATATTTTGAATTTTTTAATTTTCATTTTAATGTCAGTTGGGATGAATTTCTGTAATCCAATTCCAATTGACCAAAACCAGCCAAACAAAAGTCCAACGTAGAGTAACATTATAATTGGAAATACTTTCATTAAATTCAGTATTCCAGTTTGGTCGGGATTTCCGTTTGAGTCAATATTCGCAAACATTGAAATCATAGCAACTATTTGTAATAAAATCGGAATTCCGAACATTAGAGTAAATAACTGCCAATGTTTAGCATTTAAAAATTTGTTTATCATTCAGTTTATCAGGTTTTTCAGTATTAATGGACATAATTAGCTAAACACAATTGGCTTTACCCACATTATATTTAAGTGCTAAATATAGGTAATCATCTACAAACGAGTAGCTATTTTAATCAAATTCCAAAAAAATCAAGAACTATACACTTGGTTTTCCTGTTCGTTTACGCGAATAAAGGTAGTGCGTTTGGTAAGCTCTTTAAGCCTTGAGGCCCCCACATAGGTGCAAGTGCTACGTAGGCCGCCCAAAATGTCCTGCAGGGTGTTTTCAACCGAACCTTTATAGGGCACTTCAACGGTTTTGCCTTCGCTGGCACGGTATTCGGCTACACCGCCAACGTGTTTTTCCATGGCTGTTGAGGAGCTCATACCGTAAAACTTCCGGAAGGGCTTGCCATTTTTTTCAATGATTTCGCCACCGCTTTCGTCGTGCCCGGCCAGCATACCGCCCAACATCACAAAATCGGCACCGGCACCAAAGGCTTTGGCAATATCGCCGGGCGAGGCGCAACCCCCGTCGCTAATAATTTGTCCGCCCAAACCATGTGCTGCATCGGCACATTCAATAATGGCCGAAAGCTGCGGATAGCCCACACCGGTTTTTACGCGCGTAGTACACACCGAACCGGGGCCAATGCCCACTTTTACAATATCGGCGCCCGCCAATAGGAGTTCTTCCACCATTTCGCCCGTTACCACATTGCCCGCTATAATCACTTTTTCGGGGTACTGTTCGCGGGTGCGTTTTACAAAATGCACAAAATGTTCGGAGTAGCCATTGGCCACATCAATACAAATGAATTGTAATTGGGGGTGGATTTCAAATATTTTCGCCAGCTTGTTGGAATCGTGTTTACTTATGCCCGTGCTTACGGCTATGTAGTTTTCGGCATGCTCTGGTAAATGCGCTAAAAAAAGGTTCCAATCATCCAACGCATAGTGTTTGTGTATGGCGGTAAACAGTTTTTTGCTCGATAGGACTTTGGCCATTTCAAAAGTACCCACCGTATCCATATTGGCTGCCATAATCGGGATGCCTTCCCACGAAATGGGGCTGTGCAAAAACTTGAACTCCCGATCTAAACTCACTTCCGAACGGCTTTTTAAAGTAGAGCGTTTTGGCCTGATCATAACATCTTTAAATCCTAATTTTATATCGTATTCTATTCGCATTTTTTGTTTAAATTAAAAGGAGTGATTTACCCTTAAAGGTAGTTAAATTAAAACTATTTTTATAAGGGTTTACGTATAATAGTTTTGTAATTTTACATATTTATAAATAAGTTTGTTAAAAGCGCCAATCTGATGAATTTCCTGTCAAAATTTATGAAATCCTTAAAGGTGAGAAGGAAGCAGTCCTTTTTCATTTTTATATTTATTGCGGCTATTCTAGTGGTGGGTTATGCCGTTTTGGAGGATAAGATTTATGCGAATACGGCGGCCGCTATTTTATTCATTATTGCTACGGCGCAAGTTTTGGTTTTGCAGTATTTTTTTAAAAACCAATTGAAAAATGAAGTGGTTAAAACCAACTTAAAACAACGGATAAAGGAACTTAAGGGAGAGGTTGAAGTGGCCGATAATTTAGCTAGTGAAAAATCGGTGTATCTGGCGAACATGAGTTACGAGGTGCGAACGCCTTTGAGTACCGTTTTGGGTATGCTAAATATGCTAAAACAAACCGATTTGACTGTTGACCAAAGGGCACAGGTGGAGATTGCCGAATATTCTTCACAGCATTTACTGCAGCTTGTGAATATGATTACCGATAATTCGGAAGTGGAAAATGAAGGCGTATCGTTGAATTTAACGACAATGGATTTACGATCGGACCTTACCAAATTGTTCAAAGTGTTCGAGTACCAAGCTTGGGAAAAAGGTTTGGAATTTGAATATACCTTTTTGCCAAAAGACAACGATAAGTTTTTATTGATTGGTGATTCGGCAAGGATCCAGCAAATCCTCATCAATTTAATCAATAATGCCATTAAGTTTACCCATTTGGGGAAAGTATCGGTTATTGTAGACCAATCGGTGGGCATACAGGACGAACAAATTATAGCATTCTACATAAAGGATACGGGAATAGGCATGCGCCCCAACATAGCAAAACAGGTTTTGGGTAACGCACAGCAATCGCCCAACGAGCCCAGTTTAAAAGACTATAGGGGGCGGGGCATTGGTTTGGCCATTTCTAACAAATTGGTAAAAATGATGGGCGGCCAACTCAAGTTGGAAAGTAAGGAAAATGAGGGGTCTACTTTTTATTTCAGCCTTCAGCTAAAGAAAACACTGAACTTAAAGTTAGAGGAAAAAATAAGCAAGCCCATCTTACTGGAAAAGCTGAATGTTTTGGTGGCTGAAGATAACCGTACCAACCAAAAGGTGATTAAGTTTTTATTGGAACGCCATGGGGCCGATTGCACCTTTGCAAAAAACGGACTGGAAGCAGTGGAGCTTTATAAAATCCTCGATTTTGATGTGATTTTTATGGATATTTATATGCCCGATATGGATGGCTACCAGGCTACGAGGGCCATAAAGGAAACCGAAAAATATGATGCCAGACAAACGCCTATTATTGCGGTTTCGGCCAGTGCTTTCGAAGAGGATATCAACAACGCCAAACTTGCAGGAATAGACGACTTTTTGGCTAAGCCCATTGAAGATGATAAACTAAAGTATTTGCTGTTGAAGTATTCTAAAAAGAGTGCCTAAGGCAATTGTTTTCCTCAAAAAGTTAATCACGCAAAGCCGAAGTGCAAAATTCTTCTTGAAATTTACTCGAAGTGACAAATAACAAGCTTAAAAATTATTCAGGTTAATTTAAGAGTGAAACAATTACATCTCTAGGCTGAAATTAAGATTGTTATCATTCCTGTAGAAGTTAACTAATAATCTCGCAGAGGCGCTAAGATTATTTAATGGTTTTCAATTTGTTCCAAACCTGAAACCCGAAACTTTAAGCTTTACACCCTATGCTTCCAACGCTTGTGGGTCCAGAAATAATACTCAGGGGCTTGGTAAATTTGCTTTTCAACCTCGCGTAGAAATATATCGGTAAGCTCGTAGTCTTTGTAAATTCTGGAATCTTCGGCCAGCGTAATGATTTCGGCTTCGTAATACCCACGTTTTATTTTGTTCACTTTTAAATAGGCGGTTGAAAAATCCAACTTTTTGGCCAAACGTTCGGCGCCCGTAAAACAAGGTACTTTTATCCCCATAAAGCTGCTCCAATACACTTCTTTGCTCAACCGTGGCGATTGGTCGCTTAAAAAACCGGTGATAGACTTGGTGCCTTCCAATTCGGTTTGGGTGATGGTGTGTATGGTTTCTTTGGTGCTGATGAGCGTGGTGTTGTATTTCGAACGAATATCACGAACCAATTTATCGAAATGCTTATTGGCCAATTTTTTGTAAACCGCAAAGCCCTTAAAATTGATGTAGTTTTGTAATACGATAGACCATTCCCAACTGGCATAATGCCCAAAAATTAAAATGATGCTTTTATTCAGTTTTTCCAGTCGCTTCAGCTCCTCGGGATTGGTAATTTTAAAACGCCTTTCCAGTTCTTTTTCAGAAATAGTCATGGTTTTGGCCATTTCCAAAAACATATCGCAAAGGTGCTTGTAAAATTTCTTTTTTATAGCGGTAATTTCCTGTTCGTTTTTTTGGGGGAAGACCAATTTTAAATTTTCGGTCACCACCTTTTTTCGGTAGCCTACCATGTAGTAGAGTAGCAGGTACAACCCATCGGAAAGCAAATACAACAACCGAAACGGCAATTTGGAAACCATCCACAATAGCGGATAAACCAAAATATAAACTAGAAATTGCATGAATAAATTTTAGATTTGCAAATATAGACTAATTCAAACTTTTATTCCCCATGGGCAACATAGATGTGATTACCATAATTTTGATTGCAGCGAACGTCATCATTTCATATAAAGGATTCCAGGATTACTCATTTTTTGAAAAGTATAAATTCAACGTGGGAGCGGTAAAACGTGGGGAGCAGATCCGTTTGTTCAGTTCGGGGTTTTTGCATGCCGATACGCAGCATTTGCTGTTTAATATGCTAACACTCTACTTTTTTGCCGATGTGGTTATAACACTGTTAAATGCTACGCAGTTCATTTTAATTTATATGGGGAGTTTGCTGTTGGGTAATTTATTGTCGTTATATTTCCATAAAAACGAATACCACTACAGTGCCGTGGGAGCCAGTGGTGCCGTGTCGGGCATCATTTATGCCGCTATATTATTGCGCCCCGGCATGAGCTTATATTTGTTTTTTATTCCCATTCCTATTCCGGCGTACGTGTTTGGCATCGGGTATTTGTTATACTCCATTTACGGGATGAAAAATAGAATCGGAAATATAGGGCATGATGCCCATTTTGGCGGAGCCATTGGTGGTTACGTAATTACTTTAATTCTTTCGCCGTGGCTGTTTAAAACCAGTTTACTAATGGTGGTATTGTTGGCCATTCCCATCGTTTTACTCTTTGTATTGAAGAAAATGGGGAAGATGTAGGCATAAAAAAAGCTAACCCTTAGCTTGGATTAGCTTTTTGTCCGTTTTGGAAACATTATGTTATTCGTAGAAGAATTCTATTGTCGATACGTATTCATTAGTCCCCATATTGCCTTCATAGCTATCTGTAAAGGTGGCAGTTTTTGGGTAGCCGTTAGTGTTATATGTGTATTCGTATGCTTCAGTAGCTGCTCCATATTCGTCAGTATCAATTCTACTTAGGGAATTATTGGTGTTACCTCTTATGTAATAAGCTCCAAATTCGGTTTGAGAGGTAATATTAATCACTTCTATATCATGTACGTTTTTAAACATGCCGTTTTTATCATCGTAATTAAATGTTAAACTCCATGAAGACACGCTGCTTTCTATTTTTGAAATATTTTTTTCGTTAAGATAGTAAGTGTAAGTTCCATAAAATTCATCTTGCGAATTTTCGTCTCCATAATACATGTCAATTGAAATAGTATTGTCGTTGTTGTGAGTTAAGATATAATTGTTAACCGATTCACCTAAACCAGACGGTTCTAAAAAATATTCTTTAAAACTAGAAAGCTGGCCATTAGCGTTGTATTCTAGAATCAAGTATGCATTAAGTTCATAATCAACATACTGGTCTTCTCTAACTAACTTGTTGTTTTCATAAGTGTAAACATTTTTCCAGCCATCACTTTCCTCATAAGTTATCAATTTATTACCATCATATGTAAAAGTCGTGGTAGAGGTTTCTCCATCATAGGTTTCTACCATTCTTTTCAATAAAGTGTTGTCTGTGTTGTTTTGCTCTTCTTCATTTGGAGTTTCAGTAGATTCACTGCTGCAAGAAAAAACAGCAATACATAACATAAAAAGTAGGACTTGTTTTAATTTCATTGTATAATATTTATTGATTAATCTGTGGCGAATATATTATTATTGGCTGATTATCCCTCAGTTTTTTTAATAATTAAAGTCCTATTATTCTTTTTTTGTTGTTGTGTTATTTATGGCACAGCAATTGAATTTACTACACTAAAGAGAATAGGTGCATTCGTTTAAACCGCCTGTTTTCAGTATTTTAAAACTTTTAGAGTTAAATTAAAAATCAAAACCATCTGTTTTTAATGACAGATTGGCTTAATATAGTATATGAAGAAATCGAATATCATGAATCTTGACAGTTTGTCATTGCAGGAGTTTGACGAAAATGCAGAATTGATTCCGTTAATGACACCCGAAGATGAAGAAGCCATAAACAACGAAGAGCTGCCCGAAACCCTGCCTATTTTGTCGTTGCGGAATACCGTGCTGTTTCCTGGGGTGGTCATTCCCATTACCGCCGGTCGCGACCAATCCATAAAACTGATTAACGATGCCAACAAAGGCGGAAAGGTAATTGGCGTAGTGGCCCAAAAGGACGAAAATGTAGAAAAGCCTACTGCAAAAGACATCCATCCAACGGGTACGGTGGCCCGTATTTTAAGGGTTTTAAAAATGCCCGATGGCAACGTTACCGTAATTATTCAGGGTAAAAAGCGTTTTCAAGTGGCCGAGGTCATTACCGAAGAGCCTTATATGAATGCCACGATTAGGGACATCCCCGAAGCGAGGCCTGCGGAAAAAAACAAGGAGTTTAGCGCGATTATCGAATCGATTAAGGATTTAGCTTTGGATATCATTAAGGAAAGTCCAAATATTCCAAGTGAAGCCTCTTTCGCCATAAAAAACATTGAAAGCAATTCGTTTTTGGTGAATTTCGTATCCTCGAACATGAACCTTTCGGTGGACGAAAAACAGGAGCTTTTAGAAATCAACGATTTGAAGGAGCGCGCTTTGGCCACCTTGAAATATATGAACGTTGAGTTCCAGAAGTTGGAACTGAAGAACGATATCCAGTCTAAGGTGCAAATGGATATGAGCCAACAGCAGCGTGAGTACTTCCTGCACCAACAAATGAAAACCATTCAGGAAGAACTGGGCGGTGTAAGTCATGATACTGAAATTGAGGAAATGCGCATCGCAGCCAAGGAAAAGAACTGGGATGAAAAAGTTGCCAAGCATTTTGAAAAGGAAATAGCCAAAATGCAACGTATGAATCCTCAGGTGGCCGAATATTCCATTCAACGAAACTATTTAGAACTGTTTTTGGATTTGCCATGGAACGAGTTTAGCGAAGATAAATTCGACTTAAAGCGCGCCATGAAAATTTTAGATCGCGACCATTTTGGTTTGGAAGACGTAAAACGGCGCATCATTGAATATCTAGCGGTACTGAAGTTACGTAACGATATGAAATCGCCTATTTTATGCCTTTATGGCCCTCCGGGAGTGGGTAAAACCTCGTTGGGTAAATCCATTGCTGAAGCTTTGGGGCGCGAATATGTACGCATGTCGCTGGGAGGATTACGTGACGAGGCAGAGATTCGTGGTCACCGAAAAACGTATATCGGTGCCATGCCAGGACGTATCATTCAAAATTTGAAAAAAGCGGGCACATCCAATCCTGTTTTTGTGTTGGATGAAATCGACAAGCTTTCCAATTCGCATCAAGGCGACCCATCGTCGGCCATGCTGGAAGTTTTGGACCCCGAGCAAAACAGCGAGTTTTACGATAATTTCTTGGAAATGGGCTACGACCTCTCTAAAGTGATGTTTATAGCAACATCCAATAGCTTGTCGACCATTCAGCCGGCATTGCTGGACCGTATGGAGATTATCAACGTAACGGGCTACACCATTGAAGAAAAGGTAGAAATTGCCAAGCAGCATTTATTGCCAAAGCAATTGAAGGAGCACGGACTGTCTTCCAAAGATTTAAAAATAGGTAAGCCACAATTGGAAAAAATTGTTGAAGGCTATACGCGCGAATCGGGTGTTCGTGGATTGGAAAAGCAAATTGCCAAAATGGTACGTTTTGCGGCCAAAAATATTGCCATGGAAGAAGAGTACAATATCAAGGTGACCAACGAAGATATTGTTGAAGTTTTGGGCGGCCCAAAATTAGAGCGCGATAAATACGAAAACAATAATGTAGCGGGTGTTGTTACCGGCTTAGCTTGGACTAAAGTTGGGGGAGACATTCTCTTTATCGAATCTATTTTATCAAAAGGTAAGGGGAGCTTAACCGTTACTGGGAATTTAGGAAAAGTGATGAAGGAATCTGCTACCATTGCCATGGAATACATAAAGTCCAACGCTGAGGAATTCGGTATCGACCCAGCAGCTTTCGATAAATACAATGTGCACATTCACGTGCCGGAAGGGGCCACGCCTAAAGATGGGCCAAGTGCAGGTATTACCATGCTAACCTCGTTGGTGTCGTTGTTCACGCAAAGAAAAGTGAAGAAGAGCATAGCCATGACGGGCGAAATTACCTTACGAGGGAAAGTGCTTCCCGTTGGTGGTATAAAAGAAAAGATTTTGGCTGCCAAGCGTGCCAGAATAAAGGAAATTTTATTGTGTGAAGATAACCGTCGCGATATTGAGGAAATCAAACCGGAGTATTTAAAAGGCTTGACCTTCCATTATGTATCCGACATGAGTGAAGTGATAAAATTGGCGCTTACCAATCAAAAGGTTAAAAACGCTAAGAAAATTTAAAAATTCACAGGCTGTTTAAAAGAGTCGTCATTCCGAACAAAGTGAAGGAATCTTAAAAAATCAAGTTGATGATTATGAGATTACTTCGAAATGTAAATGTCTCGTAATGACGTTTATTCAACGTTTTTTTAAACAGCCTGTTTTTTTATGCTCTAAAATAAAACATACTTGCAGCCGTTTTAAGATAGATTTACTTTCTTTGTGTCCGTAAATATGCTAAAACAATTCGTCTTATTTTTTTGCCTCACATTAACCACTTTGGCATTTGCACAGGTTGGGGGAGAGCATACCTATCAGTTTTTGAATTTGGTATCGTCGCCCCGGCAAGCGGCTTTGGGCGGAAAGGTTTTTACCAATGTGGATTACGATGTTACGCAAGCCTTGTTCAATCCGGCGACCATTAATGTTGAAATGGACAATCAGCTGGCCTTGAATTACACCAGTTATTTAGGAGGCATTGGTTACGGTACCGCCGCTTATGCCTATACGGTCGATAGACGCACACAAACGTTCCACGGGGGGATTACTTATATCAATTACGGCTCGTTTGAGGGTTATGACGAAGACGGAAACTCAACCGGAACCTTCAGCGGAAGCGAAACAGCGCTGTCATTGGGCTATGCTACGCAGATTGGCTATTCCGATTTTTATTTCGGCGGAAACCTAAAACTCATCACCTCAAAACTGGAGCAATACGGTTCTTTTGGAGCAGCGGTCGATTTGGGTTTGATTTACATCAATGACGATCTCGATTTTAATGCGGCATTGGTGGTTCGGAATTTGGGCTCGCAAATTACAACTTATGCGGGGTTGAATGAACCCTTGCCCTTCGAAGTGGCTTTTGGCATGTCGCAGCTCGTAGAAAATGTGCCCATCCGTTGGCACGTTACCTTGGATAATTTACAGGAATGGCCCATTTCAAGACCTAATCCGGCACGAACTACTAGTGATTTGTCGGGAAATTCAACCGAAGAAAAAATCGGGTTTATCGGCCAAGTGATTCGCCATACCATTGTTGGTGCTGAAATTTTCCCCGAGGGCGGATTTAATATCCGTTTGGGTTATAATTTTAGAAGGGGCGAGGATTTACGGATTTTAGACCAGCGTAACTTTTCGGGACTCTCGGCTGGGATTTCCATCAAAATGAACAAAATGCGATTTAGCTACACGCACGCCAAATACACCAGCGCGGCCAATTCTAATTTCTTCGGTTTGCAGATTGATTTGCAATAGCGGAAAAGTACTTAAAGTCCTAAAAAAGGAAGGCTATATTTTAATGATAAACACTTCAACTTTAAACATACTTTAAGTAATTTAGCGCACTTAAGGCACTATGAAAATGAACAAAATCACCATTGCTATTGACGGATTTTCATCCACAGGAAAAAGTACGGTTGCCAAACAATTGGCTAAACATTTGGGCTACGTTTATGTGGATACGGGGGCGATGTATCGGGCGGTAACGCTTTATGCCATGCAAAACGGATTGATTGATAGAAATCACTTCAATGTAGAAACCTTAGTAGAGTGCTTACCGGAAATTAACATCAATTTTAAGTTTAATGCTGAATTGGGGTTTGCCGAAGTCTATTTGAATGGAACGAATGTTGAAAAGAACATCCGAACTTTGGAGGTTTCAAGCTTTGTGAGCCAGGTAGCGGCCATTTCTGAAGTACGCCAAAAATTGGTGGAGCAACAGCAAAAAATGGGAGCCGATAAAGGGGTTGTGATGGACGGCCGGGATATTGGTACCGTAGTGTTTCCCGATGCCGAATTAAAATTGTTTATGACCGCAACTGCCGAAACCCGTGCCAAACGCCGTTTTAAGGAATTGATAGATCGTGGGGACAAGGTTGAATATGAAGACGTTCTAAACAATGTTAAAGAGCGTGATTACATTGACTCCAATAGGGAAGATTCGCCATTGGTAAAAGCTGATGATGCCATTGAAATCGATAATTCGAACATGACTTTAGATGAGCAGTTTGAAAAGATTCTTCAATTGGTGAAATTGGCTGTTGAGGATGGTAAATAATTTAGTGTAAAGGACTCACAAATTTTCGTCAGTTTGGATTTCACGATTAAAATGAGTGGAATTTGTATCGAGAACAAGAAAATTTATATCAAGCATACACTTCTCGATAGTCCTGCTGAGCTTGTCGAAGTTCAAAATTCTTATTGAATTTTACCTAAAGTTGACGTAAACAACTTTACAAAATATTCATATGAATTCGGCTGTAAAGGATTAGTTTTTAGCCTCAGGCTCTACTTCAACTTTTACTTTTTCAACGTTTTTATACTTTTTATACAACGGAATACGGTACGATAAAAAATAACTATATCCTACGCCAATACCACTGCTATCGTAGGTTTTTCCAAATCCAGGGATATAAACATTTTGAAAATTGCTGGGTTCGGTTTCGCTGGCTTTTAGTTTCAATTGCGCGTTGAGCCCCATGTACAGGTTGTTAAGCAGCTCTACCTTTATGCCTAAAATGATTTCAGCCCAAATGGCTGTTAAGCCGCTAAAAGATTCGCCGTCACTCGAAGTGAATTGCGGTGCCCAATATTGGTCGGTATTATACACTGTAAAGCTGTTTAAATCTTGACTAAAACTGGCTGCCCCAATTCTAAACCCGGCGTAAATCATGTTATCCATATCCAACCAGTTTTCGTACATGTTGTAGTCAACACCAGCTTTAATGTAGGATCCTTTACTGGTAATGTCCAAATAATCAGTTACGGTGCTTTTTTCCTCAAAACCAATTTCGCCGGCTACATACAGGTCTCTTTTTAAACGGTAATCTCCCTGAATTTCAAAACCAGCATAATCATCGTCAATTGAAGAGCGGATTAGTTTTCCAAAATCGCCACCAAGACGAAGTCCGTATTTCAATTTAACTCTTGTAGTATCGGGTGTAACGCTAGGAATAGTATCATTTTGAGCGCTAATCGATACATTTAAAAATAAAATGGAGAAAAGGCTGCTAATGCGTAATATTAAAGTGCGTTGTGGTTTCATCTTCTACAGATTGGTTATCGGTTAAGGGCTGTCTGGAAAGCATCCAGTTATCGTCGTCTGGCTCAATGGTTAGGGTCACGTTTTTAAAAACGGTTTTGTAACCGCAGGCACGCGAAACGAACACTTGCTCACGGCTGTAGTTTATGGTAATCACATCTGGATTGCCGTCAATAAAATCGTCGCTGTCATCATCAGGAGTACCATTGTCGTTAATTTCAGCTTCTTTAAAAAGCACAAACTGTGTGGTATTGGCATCGGTTTTTAAAGGAAGTAATACCGTAGATTGACTTACAAAGCCGTAGCCGGGCAGAATAGATTCATTATCTGCACCCGCAATGAGTAAACCGAATACATTTTTAGGGTTATCGTTATTGCTGGCATCCAAAAAATCGATGATTAAATGCGGGGTAGTGGGCGTGCTTGCAGGGCAAATATCATCGCGCTCGCAACTTATCGAAAGCACAGCAATAAACAGAGCGGGGATGAGTAGGGTTTTTAAATATTTCATGTTTTGTAAAATCAATTATCGGCGTTCTAAAAGCACCACGTTTTCAACATGGAAGGTTTGTGGAAACATATCTACCGCTTGGGTTTTTACTACCTTGTAATCGGCATCCATTAAGGCTAAATCGCGTGCTTGGGTGGCACTGTTACAACTCACGTAAACCACACGTTTAGGCGCAATATTCAAAATTTGCTGTACCACATCTTTGTGCATCCCGTCGCGTGGCGGATCGGTAATAATCACATCGGGTTTGCCGTGTTTTTTGATAAACTCCGCATTGAAAACATGTTTCATATCGCCCACAAAAAAGTCAACGTTGTTAATGCCATTTAATTGTGCATTTTCTTTGGCTGCGGTAATCGCATCGGGCACAGCTTCAACACCAACAACCTTTTTCGCTTTTTTGGCCACGAATTGTGCAATGGTACCGGTTCCGGTGTACAAATCGTAAACCAATTCGTTTCCGGTTAAATCGGCGAAATTTCTAGTTATTTTATATAATTCGTAAGCTTGCTCGGAATTGGTTTGGTAAAAGGATTTGGCATTGATTTTAAATTTCAAACCTTCCATATCTTCAAAAATATGGTCTTCACCTTTGTAGCACATCACCTCCTGGTCGTAAATGGTATCGTTGCCCTTTTCGTTAATCACGTAAAGTAGCGAAGTGACCTGCGGAAATTCTTCGGCAATAAAATCGAGCAACTGTTCCCGTTTAGCTTTGTCTTCCTTAAAAAACTGAATGAGCACCATCACATCGCCGGTGGTCGAGGTACGGATCATCATGGTTCGTAAAAATCCGGTTTGGTTGCGGGTGTTGAAAAAAGCCATACTATTATCAATGGCGAATTGCTTCACGGCATTTCTAATAGCGTTGGAAGGATCTTCCTGTAAATGGCATTTTTTTATATCCAGAATTTTATCCCACATGCCCGGAATATGGAAGCCCAGTGCGTTTTTATCGCCCAAATCTTTACCAGATTGAATTTCGTTAAGCGTTAACCATCGGCTGTCGCTAAACGAAAATTCCATTTTATTCCTGTAAAAATATTGTTTTGCCGAACCTAAAATAGGTGTAACTTCGGGCAGCTCAATGTGGCCGATACGGGTAAGGTTATTGGTTACTTCCTTTTGTTTGTAAAACAATTGGTGCTCGTAGGCCATATGTTGCCATTTGCAGCCACCGCAAGTGCCGAAATGTTGGCAAACGGGTTCGGTACGTTTTTCCGATAGTTTATGGAAAACCGTCGCTTTACCTTCGTAATAGGCTTTTCGTTTTTTAAAGGTTTGCACATCAACCACATCGCCGGGTACGGCATTGGGCAAAAACACCACTTTACCGTCGGGTGCTTTGGCTATGGTTTTTCCTTTTGCTCCGGCATCAATCACTTCCAGATGCTCAAAAACTTGTTTTCTCGATTTTTTTCTTGGCATGCTGCAAAAGTAATGAAACGAGTATTAAAAATTTTAAAAATTCATTTATCATCGAGGATGTTTAAAATTTTTAATACGAGAACGGAGTACAGTGAAGTGGTTGCACACGTTCTAAATTTTATAATTATCTTATTTTTAGTTAATTGTATGAGTTTAGAACGTGTGAAAGGATTTGCTATTTACGATTAACGAATTATGATTTTTTTAAATCCTGTTATGCAGGAAAAACAACCGCTTGAGCCACAAAATATTTTATAAAGCAAGTAATATTTAGTAATTTGCGGCCTCTAAAGGATGATTTCTCTCCCACGCTGCTTTTTCGTCCCGACCGGGATTCCGAAAGAATAAAGGTATAGAAGGAATGGTTATTTTTTTCAATATTAAATTTTATTAAAATGGCTGTTTTAGACCAATTGACTTCGCAACAGGCGATAGATTTAGAAAACAAGTATGGCGCACATAATTACCATCCACTACCCGTAGTGTTGGCCAAAGGCAAAGGCGTTCATGTTTGGGATGTTGAGGGTAAAAAGTATTATGATTTTTTGTCGGCTTACTCGGCTGTAAATCAAGGGCATTGCCATCCAAAAATTGTGGATGCGATGATGCAACAGGCACAAACATTAACCTTAACGTCACGAGCATTTTATAACGACATGTTGGGGAAATTTGAAAAATTTGCCTGCGAATTTTTCGGTTTCGACAAATTGTTGCCCATGAATACTGGTGCCGAAGCTGTTGAAACGGCGTTGAAAATCTGTAGAAAATGGGCTTACGAAGTGAAAGGTATCGATGAAAATAAAGCCGAAATAGTGGTTTGCAAAAATAATTTCCACGGGCGTACCACAACCATTATCTCGTTTTCGAACGACCCTGTGGCACGAAAAAACTTTGGGCCGTACACCAAAGGCTTTATAAAAATAGAATACGATAATTTAGAGGCTTTGGAAGCTACATTGAAGGACAATCCCAATGTAGCCGGGTTTTTGGTGGAACCTATCCAAGGGGAGGCGGGGGTGTTTGTACCCAGTGAAGGTTATCTTTCAAAAGCTAAGACGCTTTGCGAAAAATATAACGTATTGTTTATTGCCGATGAAGTACAAACCGGCATAGCCCGTACAGGAAAATTATTGGCAGTGAACCACGAAAACGTAACGCCCGATGTTTTAATCCTCGGAAAAGCCATAAGTGGTGGAGTATATCCCGTATCTGCGGTTTTAGCCAACGACAATATTATGGGAGTTATTAAACCCGGCAACCACGGTAGCACTTTTGGTGGAAACCCTGTGGCGGCGGCAGTAGGCATGGCAGCTTTAGAGGTAATTCGTGATGAAGAGCTAGCTGAAAACGCCCATGTTTTAGGAGAATTGTTTAGAAGTGAAATGAACAAATACGTTCAAAGCAGTAATATCGTTAATTTGGTTCGGGGCAAAGGGTTGCTCAATGCCATAGTCATAAATGATGATGAAGATAGCGATACGGCTTGGAACATTTGTTTGGCCTTGCGGGATAACGGTTTATTGGCCAAGCCTACCCATGGCAATATCATTCGTTTTGCACCACCGTTAGTGATGAATGAAGAACAACTGATGGATTGTGTAGGCATCATTACAAAAACACTCAAGACTTTTGAAAATTAAAACAACATAAAATAGATTCTATATTATTGAAGCGTATCAATTTGATGCGCTTTTTTATTCCAAAGTTGAATGTCATTCGCTGCAAGTGATGTAAAAAGCGAGGATTTCTTTGGGCAGTATTGGTTTATGAAATTGTTCGTCGAGCAAAAATAACACCTAAATATTTTTTATTTGGTCATATTGCATGTTGCAATTTTAAAAACCAACCCTATGCTAAAACGTTTCTCTGGTGTCGTAGTCCCCATGATTACCCCGCTAAATACCGATTTTACTGTTGATGTTGATGCGGTAAAAAGAATTGTGAATCGTTTTTCTGAAAATGGCATACACCCTTTGGTTTTGGGAACCACCGGCGAATCGAGTTCCATAAACGAATGGGAGAGCCTAAAAGTGGTTGAGGCAGCAGTGAAAACAAAAGGTAAACACCAATATGTTTATGCAGGGCTTGTGGGGAATCAGGTTGACGATTTAATTACCCGAGGGAAAAAATACATCAACTTAGGTGCCGATTGTGTGGTGGCTACGTTGCCTTCCTATTACGGCTTAACGCCCAAACAAATGGCTTCATTCTATAAAAAGTTGGCCAACGAAATTCATGGTCCGGTGATGATGTACAATATAAAAGCGACGACACAGATGTCCATTCCGTTGGAAGTGGTTGAAGAGTTGTCGGTTCACCCTAATATTTGGGGACTGAAGGATTCCGAACGCGATCTGGAGCGCATGCAAACCTGTATTGACCGTTACCAAAACAATGAAAATTTTTCCTTTTTCTGCGGATGGGGAGCACAGAGCTTCGGCAGCCTAAAAATGGGCGCTGATGGCATTGTACCAAGTACTGGTAATTATGTGCCCGAAATGTATAAAAAAATGTATGACGCCGCCTTAAATAAGGATTGGGAGGAGTGCGAACACTGGCAAAAAGAAACCGATGCTGTTGCCCAACAATATCAAAAAGACAGAACTTTAGGGGAATCTTTAGCTGTTTTAAAAGCATTGATGAACCAAAAGGGACTTTGCAATAAAACCATGATGCCACCATTAACCGAGGTGGTTTAAAATAGACCAACTAAACTTAATTATATTATTATGCTTAACATTCACTGGGTAGACATTCTTATTGTTGTCGTTTCTGTGGTTTTTACACTTGGGGCGGGCTTTTATTTTGCTAACCGCCAAAAAAGTTCCGATCAATATTTTGCCGGCAGTAAAAACATTCCAGCCTGGGCCATCGGTATTTCCATTTTCGCTACCCTAATCAGCAGTGTTACCTTTTTGGCCTATCCGGCAGCCGCTTACAAATCAAACTGGATACTTTTAGTGCAAGGCTTAATGGTGCCCATTGTGCTCATCGGGCTTATTTGGGTGATTGTGCCTTTATTCCGAAAGGTCATTCGTTTAAGTACTTATGAATATTTCGAACGCCGTTTTAGTCCCTTTGCACGAATGTATAGTTCCATAGCGTTTATTTTAACGCATTTTTCAAAAATGGGAACTGTTCTTTACTTGGTGAGTTTGGCTTTGGCCACTTTAACAGGAATTGATGTTACCACTTTTATTGTAGGGCTTACCATTGTTATTTTACTGTTAACCCTTTTAGGCGGTATTGAAGCCGTAATCTGGATGGACGTTATCCAAGGATTTTTGCTTATTGGTGGTGGTATTTTGTGTATCGGGGTGTTGCTGTTTAAATCTGACGGCGGTCCAGGCTTTATGATTGATCAAGCCTTTGCCATGAAAAAGATAGATTTCGGCCCCTACGATTTTACATTTACCGAACTCACATTTTGGGTTTTGGTGATTAACGGGGCGTTTTATGCCTTACAAAAGTACGGTACCGACCAAACCATTGTTCAGCGTTACCTAACAGCAAAAAGTGATAAAGATGCCAAAAAAGCAGCTTATATTGGTGTTTTGGCCAGTGTGCCCGTTTGGGCTTTGTTTATGCTCATCGGTTCATTGTTGTTTGTGTTTTATAATTCCGGTGGAGCCGTTTTGCCCGAAGGGCTAACAACCGACCAAGCTTTTACCTATTTTATAGGAACAGAATTGCCCGTTGGTGCCGTGGGCTTGGTTTTGGCAGCACTTATTGCTGCTGCGGTATCGAGTTTGGACTCTGATATGAACTGTTTAGCGGCTATTGGCGTTGAAGATTTTTATCAGCGTTTCAATCCCAATTGTACCGATAAACAACGGTTGAGGGTAGGGCGCTTGTTGGTATTGTTATCGGGTGTGGCTATGGCCATTGTGGCTTTGCTCTATGCGGCTTGGGACGGCCAAGGCGTTTTGGGCGTGGTATTTAAGCTGTACGCCATTTTTTCTGCTGGTATTGTAGGGATATTTATGCTCGGTTTATTCTCTAGGAAAGCAAACAAGCAAGGCCTGCATATTGGTATTATTACCTGTATTTTGTTTACGGCTTATGCTATTTTGACCACTACCGAAATCAACGGTAGTTTAATTCTCGATTTTGGCGATTATAACTTTCCGCACCATAAATATATGTTGGGTGTTTATAGCCATTTAATAGTATTGGTAGTGGGCTATGCGGCGAGTTTCTTTTTTAAATCGGAACCCGTTAACGACGAACTGACCATTTTTGGTTATTTTAAACTAAAAGAAAAACATTAATAACGATATATTTCAAATGAATTCAATTACGCTGTTGCAGCCAGAAAAGATAGTGTTTGGAGAAAACATGATTAATGAGCTTGGCAACGATGCTATTTTAGAAGGCTCAAAACGTATTTTGTTTTTGGTAGCTACGCCTATTTTAAAAGCTGTTGAAGCTGCCGTAAAGAGCCTTCAGGATAAAAATAAGGAAGTCAACTTGGTAGAATACAAATTTGTGGGCGAGCCTACTTTTGCGCAATTCAATCAGTTGCTTAATGAACATCAGGCATTTAACCCCGATTGTGTGATTGGCGTAGGGGGTGGAAGCGTTTTAGATTGTGCCAAACTTTTGGCAGCACTTATCAACAGTACGCAAAAGTTGGAAGATGTGGTTGGTATTGGCTTTTTAAAAGGAAGAAATATAAAACTCATTTGTGTTCCAACCACTTCGGGTACGGGGAGTGAAGTGTCTCCAAATGCCATTTTATTGAATGAAGACACCCAAGCCAAAAGCGGGATTATTAGTCCTTTTTTAGTGCCCGATGCTTGTTACCTTGACCCTGTTTTAACAGTCAGTTTGCCGCCTAAATTAACAGCCGAAACAGGTATTGATGCATTGTCGCACTGTATCGAGGCTTATACCAATAAGTTTGCACATCCTTTGGTGGATACTTATGCTTTAAAAGGGATTCAGCTGATTTCAGAAAACCTTCTAAAAGCCTATAAGAACGGAAACGATATTGAAGCTCGTTCGGCTTTGTTGGTGGGGTCTATGTACGGTGGCCTGTGTTTGGGGCCTGTAAACACTTCGGCAGTACATGCCCTATCTTATGGTTTGGGCGGAAAGTTTCATATAGCCCACGGACTCTCAAATGCCATTTTAATGCCAGAAGTGTTGCGTTTTAATCTTTCTGCTAATCCAAAACGACATGCCGAAATAGCCCGTGCTTTGGGTATAACTTGGAACGGAAGTGATGAAAATATTGCTGCTTTGGGTATCGAAAAAATAGAAGCACTTTCTGAAGCCTGTGGTATTCCACAAAAACTTTCAGAAATCGGTATTACAAAAGAGGTGTTGCCCGAACTGGCCGATATCGCCATGAAAGTCACTCGTTTGCTAAAAAACAACCCGAGGGAAGTCACTCGCAAGGATGCTATTAATATTTACAAAAAACTGCTTTAAAAATTCAAAATAAATGAAACCTAAAATAGGAATATCGATGGGTGATCCGGCCGGAATAGGCCCAGAGATTATTGTAAAAACCTTAGGGCTAAAAGACGTTTACGAACGTTGCAGCCCCTTGGTGGTTGGTGATGCCGAAACGATGCGTAATGAGGTAAAGTCTTTAAATTCCACTTTAAAAATAAATAGCATCCAAAATATAGCCGATGCTAAATTTCAGTTCGGTACCATTGATGTCTTCGACTTAAAAAATGTCGATAGCAATACTTTACAACCTGGAGTGGTTACGGCTATGGCCGGAAAGGCGGCGTTTGAAGCGGTGATTAAAAATATTGAATTGGCACTCTCAAAAGATATCGATGCCACGGTTACGGCACCTATAAACAAAGAGTCTATTCACAAAGCGGGACACAAATATTCAGGGCATACTGAAATTTATGCCGATTATACGAATACCAAAAAGTACGCCATGCTTTTGGCCGATGAAAATTTTAGGGTCATTCATGTGAGTACCCATGTTTCCCTGCGCCAAGCTTGCGATTTGTGTAAAAAAGATCGCGTTTTTGAAGTGATTACGCTGCTTAACGATGCCTGTAAAAAATTCGGTATTGAAAACCCGCGTATTGCCGTAGCAGGCCTAAATCCGCATGCCGGAGAAAATCAGCTGTTTGGTGATGAGGAAGTCGATGAAATTATCCCGGCCATGGAAGAAGCCAAAAAACTGGGCATCGATGCCCAAGGGCCCTTTCCGCCAGATACCATGTACGTAAAAGCGGTACAAGGGAAGTTTGATGGTTGTGTGGCCATGTATCACGACCAAGGGCACATTCCGTTTAAATTGGAAGGCTTTAAATGGGACAACGAAAAAGAAACTATGAAAAGTGTAAAGGGCGTGAACATTACTTTGGGACTGCCCATTATACGAACGTCTGTTGATCACGGCACAGCCTTTGAAATTGCAGGGCAGGGTATAGCCTCGGCCGATGCCATGCTGGTAGCTATCGATTATGCCATTGTTATGGCCAAACATAAATAAGGGATGATAACCGTAATTGCCGACGACTTAACTGGAGCTGCCGAAATTGCCGGGGTTTGTCTGCGCTATGGCGTGAGCGTTTCTTTTGGGATAGATGTCGTTCCCGAACCATCGGCAAAAGTTGTGGTGGTCGCTACCGATTCACGTTCGCAGACCGAACCCGAAGCGTACAAAACACACCTTAAAATAGCGCAACAAGTTTTTGAAAAAAGGGAAAATCCCATCGTGTTTAAAAAATGCGATTCGGTGCTTCGTGGACATGTATTGACAGAGTTAAAGGCTTTAACGGAAGTTTCGGGGAAACAACAGGTACTGTTGCAACCTTCAAACCCCAGTACTTATCGCAGTATCAAAAACGGAGTTTATTATGTTGGCGATGTAGAAATTGAAAACACAGGTTTTTCAGCCGATCCCGATTTTCCTGCCAAAACATCATCAGTAGCCGAATTGCTTTTGGAAAGAACTTCAGAAATCATCAGTTTGCCAATACAAACAGGCGCTATTGATTGGATTGAAACCGAAGGGGTTTACGTGCCAGATTGCCAAAGTGAAACCGATTTAACTACAAACCTGGAGCTGTACAATGAAAATGTTTTAATTGGTGGAAGTGCCGCTTGTTTTGAACAATTTTTAAAAAAGCTAAGTATTATTTCAGTTGAAAAAGAAATGAAAAATCTTAGCTTTACGGCGAGTTACGTTTTAGTTTCAGGAAGTACCCATCCCGAAAGTGTAGCTTTTGCAAAAATGCTTAACAAAAATGGCTGTCCGTTGTTAATGTTTCCAGAGCACTTATTGGCCGAAAACTGTAACGAGAATGATATTTTGGAATTTGCATACCAAGCCATTGAAACGTATGTTGAATATCAAAAGCTGGTGCTTCGTATTTCAGATAAAAACATTCAATTTAAAAACAGTTCAAAAGTTTTAAAAAGTAGATTGAGTGTGGTAGCGGGAAAATTAATTTCAGCTATTGATGTTAATGAGGTTTTGATAGAGGGCGGCGCCAGTGCCTACGATGTTTTAAAAAATCTAAACTGGAGCAGTTTTGGCCCAACTGAAAACCTAGCGCCAGGCGTAGTGCGTATGCAAAACAACCTTGATAAAAGGAAGCACATCACTTTAAAGCCAGGAAGTTACAAATGGCCAAAAGAATTGATAAATTAAAACTAAAGAATAAATGACCATATTAAAAGGAATAGCTTGGAACCATACCCGCGGATTTACCTCGGTGGTGGCAACCGCACAGCGTTTCGAGGAGTTGAACCCCGATGTGAGGATTATTTGGGAAAAGCGTTCGCTACAGGCTTTTGCCGATGCGTCGCTGAATGAATTAACA
Organism: Bacteroidia bacterium; assembly: GCA_030430535.1. GTDB lineage: Bacteria > Bacteroidota > Bacteroidia > Flavobacteriales > Flavobacteriaceae > Flavisericum. The sequence goes on along the minus strand of JAUIKY010000002.1, from coordinate 115,826 downwards.
GCCAATTACGATTTGTTGATTATGGACAATCCACATGTGTCCATTGCTGCAAGAGACAAAGTCCTTTTGCCTTTTGATGATTATTTGAGTGCCGATTTTTTAAAGGAACTCGCCGATAATAGCGTGGGGAAATCCAATGCGAGTTATAACGTTGATGGCAAGCAATGGACTTTAGCGACCGATGCAGCGACACCCGTTGCCACTTGGCGCGAAGATTTGCTTGCCAAGGAAAACATCCAAATCCCAAAAACATGGGAAGAACTTATGGCATTGGCCAAAACGGGAAAAGTGGGTTTTGCATCCATTCCTATCGACACTTTGATGCACCATTACATGATGTGCATCGCTTTAGGAGGTAACATTTTTGAAAGTAAAACGGAAGTGGCGCCACGGGAGATTATGATCGAAGCCGTTAAAACATACAAAGCATTGGTTGATTTAATTCCATCGTACTGTTTGGAAATGAACCCGATAAAAATGGCTGAGCACATGACGCGGACCAACGATATTGCTTATAGCCCATTCAGTTATGGGTATTCCAACTATTCAAAGAAAAATTACGCCGACCACGTTTTAAAGGCAGGTGGTTTGGTAACGTTCAACGGTAAACGCCTACGCTCAACTTTAGGAGGTGCGGGAATTGCAGTGTCTTCAAAAACGGAACATGCAGAAATTGCCATGAAATATGCAGAATTCACCGCTTCAGAAAAAGTGCAATCTGGATTGTATTTTGAATTTGGAGGGCAACCCGGACACCGAAAATCGTGGTTAAGCGATGAAGTAAACAGCCAGTGTAAAAACTTTTTTAAGGATACGTTGCAAACCTTGGATGAAGCCACCATGCGCCCACAATACTATGGTTATATGCATTTTCAGGATGAGGCCAGTCCGGTAATCCACGATGCAGTTTGCGGTAAAACCAGCATAGAAAGTGCTGTTGATAAAATGAATGCCATTTACAGAGAATCTTTAACACATTAAAAATGGAAAAACCCTTAGAAGGTTTATTGGTATTGGAGTTTTCGCAGTTTTTGGCGGGGCCATCTGCGGGATTGAAGCTGGCCGATTTGGGGGCACGCGTTATTAAAATTGAACGCCCCGTAAAAGGGGAAGCCTGCCGGCAGCTGAGTATTAAAGATTTGTTTGTTGATGATAGCAGTATGCTGTTCCATACCATAAATAGAAATAAAGAATCGTTTGCGGCCGATTTAAAAAATCCAGACGATTTAGCTCAAGTAAAAAAACTCATTGCCCAAGCCGATATTATGACGCATAATTTCCGGCCAGGGGTGATGGAAAAAATAGGTTTGGCTTTTGATGACGCCATCAGCATCAATCCCAAAATCATATACGGTGTGATTACTGGCTATGGTAGTGAAGGGCCATGGGCTAAAAAACCGGGTCAGGATTTATTGGTGCAATCGCTTTCTGGTTTAACTTGGTTAAGCGGAAAAAGTAGTCAAGGCCCTGTACCGTTTGGATTGGCAGTGGCCGATTTAATGTGCGGAAACCATTTTGTACAAGGCATTTTGGCGGCATTGCTTAAGCGGGCAAAAACCGAAAAAGGCGTTTTGGTGGAAGTGAGTTTACTCGAATCGATTTTAGATGTGCAGTTTGAAGCCCTTACCATATTTTTAAACAATGGTGGAAAACTGGCCAATAGAGGAAACGTTCGAGGTAGTGCCCACGCCTTTTTAAGCGCACCTTATGGTATTTATGAAACCAACGATGGCTATTTGGCTTTGGCTATGGGCGATTTGCTCCTAATGGCCAAAGTATTGGAAGTCGATTTAGGCAAATATACAAATAGAAAAACCTGGTTTCGTTCGCGGGCAGCCATCCGAAAAATATTGGCTAAACGAATCATATCTAAAAGTTCAGACCATTGGATAAAGGTTTTAAGGGAAAACGGACTGTGGTGCGAAAAAGTATTGAATTATGAAGATTTGAACAATCAAGCTTTTATGGACGATTTGCAGTTGAAGCAAACCGTAAAAAATTCCAAAGGCGAAACTATGGTCACCACACGAAGCCCCATCCAAATAGATGGCGAACTTTTGTTAAAAGAGAAAGCGGCACCACAAGTTGGCGAAGATAATAATGTGATTTACGAACAATTTTTAAAAAATTAAATGAAGCCGTTAGAAGATTATTTAATAGTAGATTTCAGTCAGTTTCTATCGGGGCCATCGGCTAGTTTAAGGTTGGCCGATTTGGGGGCTAGCGTCATAAAAATTGAAAAACCGGGCACAGGCGATATTTGCCGCACGCTTTATACTTCCGATTTAATTATGAACGGCGAATCGTCTATATTTCATACGATTAACAGAAATAAAGAATCGTTTGCTGCAGATTTTAAGAACGCCGAAGATTTAGAAAAAATAAAAATGCTCATAAAAAAAGCCGATGTGGTAATGCACAATTTCCGTCCGGGAGTGATGGATCGCGTGGGTTTGAGTTATAACAATGTAAAAGCGATAAACCCCAAAGTGGTGTATGCCGAAATCTCGGGTTATGGAAACCATCCCGATTTGGTCGATAAACCGGGGCAGGACTTGTTGCTACAGTCCCTAACCGCGCTGACTTGGCTAACGGGTAACCAAAATGATGGGCCAGTGCCCATGGGGCTCTCTATTGTCGATATGTTGGCAGGAGCGCATTTGGCACAGGGTATTTTAGCGGCGCTGTATAGAAAAACCATAAAAAACATGGGGGCTTTGGTGCAGGTGAGCATGCTCGATTCGGCTATCGATTTTCAGTTTGAAACCATCACTACCTTCTTTAACGATGGGGGGGAACTTCCGGTAAGGACAAAAACCAATAATGCCCATGCTTATTTAGGGGCACCTTACGGGATTTACAAAACTAAAGATGGCTTTTTGGCATTAGCCATGGGTTCCATTCCTTTTTTGGCCGATTTATTAAAGTGCGACGAATTGCTTAAATTCCCCAAAAATAAATTTGAGCTTAGGGATAAAATCAAAAAAGTTTTGGCTAAGCATTTAAAAACACAAAACACCAATTTTTGGTTGGATATTTTAGAACCAGCCGATATTTGGTGTGCCAAGGTTTTAAACTACCAAGAGCTTTTTGAGGAAGAGGGCTTTAAGGTGTTGGATTTTGTGCAAAACGTGACTATGGGAGATGGGTATTCATACGATACCACCCGATGCCCCATAACGATTGATGGTGAGCGTTTTACTGCACGAAAAGGGTCTCCTAAATTGGGAGAGCATAACGAGAAAATTTTAACCGAATTAATAAACTAAAATGGGAAAATTTAGAATAGCAGTCAGGAAATTTGGTCCTTTTGAAAGTACTTTGGAAAAATTATGGGATGCTTTTTGTTCCAAAAACAAGTTAGACATTGAAGTTGAAATGGTACCTATGGAGCTTCATGATTTGTACGAAGAAACGATAACCAAAAAAGGACTTCAAAATGGCGATTGGGATATTGCACATATCAGTACCGATTGGATTTTGGATGCCGCCAATGCCAATGCCGTTGAAAATTTATCGCCGTTATTATCTAATGATCCACCGCAAGATTTTCCCGATGGTTGGCACAATTCGTTATTGCATTTGCAGGAATTGAATGATTCCGTTTATGGATTGCCATTCCATGATGGCCCTGAATGTTTGATTTACAGAAAAGACCTTTTTGAAAACTCTTTCGAAAAGGAAAACTTCAAAAAGCAATTTGGTTATGATTTGGCACCACCAAAAACATGGAAGCAATTTACCGAAATAGCACAGTTTTTTAACAGGCCCGATAAAAACCTTTATGGTTGTGTTTTTGCCAATTATCCCGATGCACATAATATGGTTTTCGATTTTAGTCTCCATTTATGGACGCGAGGCGGATCGTTATTAAATTCAGAAAACCAAATCGATATCAATACTCCCGAAGCGGTCAAGGCTTTGGATTTTTACCGAAATATTGTAAAAAATGAAAAGACCACCCACCCAGGTTCTGAGGATTTTGGTTCTGTTGAAGCCGGTATGGCTTTTGCTCAAGGTGAAGCAGCCATGACCATCAATTGGTTTGGTTTTGCATCCATGTGCGAGGTTATTGGAGCTTCAAAAGTAAAAGGTTCTGTTGATATAGCCGAATTGCCAAGCGATGAAGGTTGTTCTTCGGCTTCATTAAACGTATATTGGTTGTACACTATCGGTTCGGGGAGTAAAAACAAATCTTTGGCTTACGATTTTTTAAAGTTTGCCACGACTCCCGAAAGCGATAAATTGCTCACTATTGAAGGCGGAATTGGTTGTCGAAAATCTACATGGAACGATCTCGAAATCAATAAAACCATTCCATATTACCATAAGCTGGGCATGCTGCACGAAAATGCTTTAACCTTGCCCCAAACGCCTGTTTGGCCTAAAGTAGCCGAACTTATTGACGGTATGGTATTACAGGCTATCAGCAGCCATGTGCCTTCAGAATTATTACTGAAAACCACACAAAACAACATACAGGAAGTTTTTGAATACAAACCATTGTTGCCAGAAACCGAGCAGCCCATTATCATTATCGGGGCGAGTGGCATTGTTAAGGATGCCCATTTGCCTGCCTATAAAATGGCCGGTTTTAAGGTATATGGCATTACGAACAGAACCATAGCCAAAGCCCACAAAATGGCAGAGGAAAATGATATTCCACGTGTTTTTAGTAGCGTAGCAGACGCAGTGAGAAACGCTCCTGAAAATACGGTTTACGATATTACGGTATTACCAGACCAATACGTAGAAATTTTGGAGCAATTGCCCAATGGAGCAGCCGTGCTCATTCAAAAACCCATGGGTAACGATTTTAAGCAGGCCAAGGAAATTGTTGAGGTTTGCGAGCGTAAAAATCTAGTGGCAGCCATTAACTTTCAGTTGCGTTTCGCCCCATTTGTTAGTGCGGCTCGGAATATGATTGACCGTGGGTTGATTGGCGAGCTGTACGATATGGAGTTTAAAGTTACGGTAAAAACCCCTTGGGAACTGTTTCCGGTAATTAAGCAGCACCCACGTTTGGAAATCCTGTTCCACAGTGTGCATTATATCGACTGTGTACGGTCGTTTTTAGGTAATCCTAAGCGGGTTATGGCACGTACTACAAAGCATCCATTAAAGGATTTGTCGTCTTGCCGTTCAACTATAATCATGGATTACGATGAACATACTAGTGTAAAAATAAATACAAATCATGATCACGATTTCGGTACAGAAAACCAAGAAAGTTACATAAAATGGGAAGGTACAAAAGGGGCTATTAAAGCCAAAATGGGCTTGTTGATGAATTATCCAGACGGTTTGCCCGATAGTTTCCAATATATCATTTTGGAAGAAGGCAAGGAGCCCGAATGGAAAACTCTCGATTTGGAAGGTTCTTGGTTTCCAGAGGCTTTTATTGGCACTATGTCCAACCTCATGCGTTTTAAGGAAGGCACAGACAAGGTGTTACATACCAGCGTTCAGGATGTTTTGGGCACGATGCAAGTGGTCGAGGCCTGTTACGAAAGCAACAAAAACGGCGGTGTTCCATTCAACCAAATAAATTAAATAATAATTTGGGCGTTACCGCAAGGGTCGGGCTTTCGGCAGTCGCTCTCTTCGAGGAGCTCCAACAAATGCCTCAATCCCTAACGCAAAGCTTAACAAATAATAAAAATTTTAGAATAAAAAATAAACCAATGTATTTCAAATCCATATTTTTCGAAGATTACAAATTAAACGATAAACGCGTTACTTTAGGGAGAACTATTACCGAAACCGATTTTGTAGTCCACGCTGGGCACACTGGCGATTTTTTCCCGCACCACATGGATGAGGAGTGGTGCAAAACACAACCTTTCGGACAGCGTATTGCCCACGGTACCATGATTTTTAGTATTGGCATAGGTTTAACCGCATCCGAAATTAACCCCGAAGCGTTTTCAAAAGGCTACGATCGCATGCGTTTTGTAAAACCGGTGCATATTGGGGATACCATTCATTCGGAAATTACTATTTCAGATAAATCAGATGCAAAACGCCCCGAAATGGGCACCGTAACAGAACATGTTGAAATCATCAACCAAAAAGGGGAAGTGGTTTTGGTTTGCGACCATTTGTTGCTTGTAAAACGAAAATCTTAATTCAACAATAATTAAAAACTAAATTAAAATGAGTGCACCCAATTCAATAATTGGTACCGTTCTTCACGCCATAGGAGGTATTTCTGCATCAACGTGCTACTTGCCCAGTACCAAAACCAAAGGATGGTCATGGAATACTTACTGGCTTACACAATCCTTTTTTGCGTGGTTGGTCGTACCGTTATTACTAGCTTGGATAACCGTACCCAATTTCTTTTCCATAATCGTAAACGCACCTTTAAAACCCTTTTGGATGGCGTTTTTATTGGGCGGTGTTTATGGTTTTGGGGGCATGTCGTTTGGTAAAGCTATTAACCATATTGGCTACTCGTTAACGTACACCTTGGCTATTGGTATTTCGGCGGTGGTGGGCACCATTATGCCGCTTATGGTTTTTGGTGGATTGAACGATTTCTTCACCAAACCGGGAGGTACCATTGTATTATTGGGCATGATTTTATCTATTGTGGGAGTGGCTATTTGTGGTTGGGCCGGGTTTAAAAAAGAGAAAGACCTCGATGCCGATAAGCTCAATAAAACAGGTTTTAATATGATGTTGGGCTTGGCATTGACCATTGTGGCCGGTGTACTTTCAGGGGTGTTTAACTTGTCGTTGGAATACGGACAACCCATTGCCGACATGGCCGCTGAAAATGGAGCCGGACATTTTGAAGGCAATGCCAAATTGGTGATATCTACTTTTGGATGCTTTGTGGTCAATTTTATTTGGTATATAATTGTAGGGTTTAAACAAAATACGCTAAAAGAGTTTTTGCCTAATAAGGAAGAGCAAGCCCAGGTTAAGAATAGGCTGTTTAAAAATTGGATGTTTTCCGCTTTAACAGGTGTGCTATGGTGTATGCAATTTTTCTTTTACGGTTTGGGGCATGTAAGAATGGGTGATTACCAATTTGCAAGTTGGGTGCTGCACATGTCTATGCTTATTTTCTTCAGTTATATAGTAGGGGTAATTATGAAAGAGTGGAAGAACGTAAAAAAGGAAACCTATATCGTATTAGTTGTAGGGTTGGTGGTTTTAATTTTATCGTTCTGTGTAACGAGTTACGGAAGTTATTAACCACTATGAATTAAACCTTTTCAAAGAACAAAAGTCATAATTAACAACTTTTAATTTGAACCCCTAATTTTTTATAATATATTTGTGTAATCGATTGCATTTCAATGAAAAACTTAACGCCTAAAATAGTATTCAGCACATTCGTTTTGTGTGTTTTCATGGCTTGTAAAAACAAACAAGACAAAAACGGTGGAGGAGAAGTGCAATGGGTACTTTCTGATCTTTTAGATGAAAATGCAAGAGGTGTACAAATTCATGGAAATCCTCAAATAGTAAGCTCCCCGTATGGTAAGGCTGTTCGTTTTGATGGTGAGGATGATGCCATTTATTTGGATAAAAATCCTTTGGGAACCCTCAAAGAGTTCACTATAGAAATGATATTCAATCCCGCTAAAGACGGCGATTTCGAACAGCGTATTGTTCACATGGGCGAAGTGTCATACGACCGTATGCTGTTGGAAATTCGAGCAAAAAATGGCCAATGGTATTTTGATGGTTTTGCGGCTTCAAAAGGGAACAAACGGGCATTAATCGATTCAACCTTAACGCATTCTTTGGGCAAATGGCACCATGTGGCTTTTGTGGTAGCGCCCAATAGTTTAACAACCTATGTTAACGGAAAAAAAGAGCTGCATGAAAACTATGCGTTTCAACCCATTGAAACAGGAAAAACATCTTTGGGCGTTCGGTTAAATAAACGTTCTTGGTTCAAAGGCATCATTTATAAATTAAAAATAACTCCAATGAAAATAGAGCCTATAGACTTTATGGAATTTTAAGCATGTTATATATGAAAAGTATTTTCCATAGTTCACTTACTTTATTGCTTCTTCTAGGTTTAAAATCTAAAGCGCAGAACATGCCACAAAATGAGCAAGTTTTAAAAGCCATGCTGAGTGCCACAGAGTTTATGGTTGAAGAAGTAAGTTATAATGGTGGGTACGTTTGGTATTATATGCCCGATTTTTCAAGGCAATGGGGTGAAATGGAAGCATATAAAACCATGGTTTGGTTACAGCATCCCGGCACCATAAGTATGGGGCATGTGTTTTTGGATGCCTACCGAGCCACAAATAACGAATATTATTATTCTGCTGCCGAGAAAGCCGCAAGAGCCATAATTTGGGGGCAAAGTGATGAAGGTGGATGGAATTATATGATTGATTTTGCTGGCGATCGTTCATTAAAACAATGGTACAGTACTATAGGCAAAAACGGTTGGCGTTTAGAGGAATTCCAGCATTATTATGGCAATGCTACTTTCGATGATGATGTAACCTCTGATGCGGCCCGTTTTTTAATGCGGATGTACCTCGAAAAAATGGATCCAGTTTACAAACCTGCATTGGATAAGGCTATCGATTTTATTATAGAAAGCCAGTACCCCAATGGTGGGTGGCCCCAACGCTATCCGTTGCGCAGTGGTTTTGAAAACCACGGATTTCCAGATTACACTGCTTTTTACACATTTAATGATGATGTGATTTGGGAAAACATCAATTTTTTGATGCAATGCTATTTGGTTTTGGGGCAAGAACGGTTTTTAGACCCTATTTACAAAGGCATGGAGTTTTATAGAATTTCACAGGATAGTTGCGGAGCGTGGGGGCAACAGCTTAATATGGAAATGAAAGCGGCCAGTGCGCGTACTTACGAACCTGCTGCATTTTTGCCCAGTACAACTTGCGAAAATGCCATGCACCTTATCAGGTTCTATAAATTAACGGGCAATAAAAAATTCCTTGAAGGTATTCCTAAAGCCATAGAATGGTTGGAAGCGAGTAAACTTCCAAAGGAAAAACAGGAAGGACACAGAACATACCCCACATTTGTTGATGCTATTACTAACAAGCCAATTTACGTGCACCGAAAGGGTTCAAACGTTAAGTACGGCCGTTATTACATTGATGAAAATGATAATAATTTATTATCCCATTACTACGGTAAAGCCTATGTACGATTGGATGAACTGAAAGAGGAATATAAAAAAGCCTTAAACCTTTCAAAAGAAGAACTAATTGATAATTCGCCTTTTACGCCAAAAAGCTTTAATTTTGTAGTAGCACCTCAAAAATACTACGATTTAAACAGGCATACTTATAATTTTGGGGTTGACCAGAATAGAGTTGACGAAGTGGTAAATCAACTGGATAGTCAAGGCAGATGGCTTACTACACGTGCCTACATAAGCAATCCCTATATTGGTGATGGAAAAAAAACGGAGCCAACCTACCAATACGCCACTACAAGGGTAGGTGATGAAACAGACACTTCGCCATATCCCAATGAAACGAATCAAGAATTTATATCAACAGGAACTTTCATTAGAAATATGAAAGTGTTGATTAACTATATTAAATCAAATTAAATAATTATTGCAATGAAGAAAAATGATGTCCCCAGAGTATTATGTAAAAGGTTTTCGAAACCTTTTCTTGGCCTAATATTAGGATTTTTTTCTACGTGTTTTTTAGCCGTTATGGCCCAAAACCCAGTAGTTAAAATGGATTTTGACCAAGCTGGCAGAAGTCAATCAGAAGTAAATCAAGTTGGTTATACGCCTTGGGTGATTGCTGGGGTTACTACTACGAGCAAGACTGAGAACGGGGTAACTTTTACGGTAACCAAAGTTGGAAGTTTTGGAGATGAAATAAGCTCTAGTTGGTACAAAGCAGGCATCCAAGCCTCGGAAGATGGAAAACTGGTTAATGATGGTATTACCGTTAAAGGAGGAACTGCCGATCAAGGAGGCCAAATAGAATTTCGCATTAGCGGTTTGGCCACAGGCACCCATACCTTACTTGTGTTTTTAAACCAGACATCAAACGATACGTACACGTACAGTCCTATTGACATTTCTGTTGACGGAAATTTAGTAGAGGACAATGTAGCTCCGTCGCTTCGCGCTGCTACTTCTGCCGAAGCCAAAACAGCATATCTTACCTTTGAAGCGACTTCTGGAAATGATGTGGTAATATTGTTTGCCGCTGAAACTTCAGGAAGCGAGCAGTATAAAAATGTGATGATAAATGGTTTTGAACTGAATACTCCAAACCTTTTTTATCAAGCTAAAGATCCTGTTCCGGCACATAATAACGAGCATACCGAATTATCATCTGGAAACATTTTATTGGAATGGACACCCGCAGAAAGTGCTGCATCACAAAACATTTATTTTGGAACGGATGAAATGGCTGTTGAGGTTGCCGATACGTCTTCTTCAGAGTTTATGGGAAACCAAAACACTTCAAACAACAGTTATCAAGTCAACGGATTGTACACTGGCGGAACGTATTTTTGGAGAATTGACCAAATAACATCCGAAGGAGAAATTACAAAAGGAAATATATGGCGTTTTTGTCCAGCGCAATTGGCATTTCCGGGAGCAGAAGGGTACGGACGTTTTGCACGAGGTGGCCGCGGCGGAAAGGTGGTTGCAGTAACCAATTTAAATGATAATGGTCCTGGAAGTTTAAGAGAAGCCGTTGAGAATAATATTGGTCCGAGAACAATTGTATTTAATGTTTCGGGAATAATCGAGCTTAATTCGCGTTTGGTTTGCAATTCTCCTTATGTTACCATTGCGGGCCAAACCGCACCAGGAAAGGGCATTACCATTAAAGGGAGTTCTTTAGGTTTAGGAAGCAACGATAACATTGTGCAGCACCTAAGAGTAAGATTAGGATACGATTGGAATGCCGATATGGGCGGTATGGGGCTTAAAGGAGACCACAACATTATAGACCACTGTTCTATCAGTTGGACGGTAGATGAAGCTATTAGTTCTCGGGATGCTGGCAACGTAACCTTCCAACACTCCTTGGTGTCTGAGGCATTGAATGCTGCCGACCATTTAAATTATCCTTCGGGTACAGAACATGGTTACGCGGCTTCAATTGGGGGTGGCGTAGGAAGTTTTCATCACAACCTTTTGGCACATAATTATGGGAGAAACTGGAGTTTAGCTGGAGGCCTTGATGGAGATGGGTTTTACAAAGGCTATTTGGATATTACTAATAATGTGGTGTACAATTGGGGATCAAGAACTACCGACGGTGGTGCAAAAGAAGTGAGTTTTGTTGGAAACTATTATAAACCTGGTCCGGGTATGCAATTAGAGCGCTATGCTTTTACCATTGATCACGAAAATGTTGGTATGGGTATGCAACGCGCCTTTTTTGATGCTAACAAAATGCCGGGCTATTTTGATGAAACCAATCAAGAATATGGAAGAAGGTCAAGAGATTCAAATGGTGCAAATACACAATATGAAACTTTTGTTGATACTCCATTTTTCCCTTCTTATGTTGAAACGCAGTCAGCGGATCACGCTTATAAATTAGTATTGTCAGATGTAGGTTGTACGCAACCGGCTATGGATGATCATGATACAAGAATGGTTACAGAAACATTGGCTGGAACATATTCGGTTACGGGTAGCGTAACGGGTAAAAAAGGATTCCCAGACCGTGAAGCCGATTCGGGAGGCTACGAAAACTACCCTTTTATAACCAGACCTGCAGATTGGGATTCTGATAATGATGGTTTACCTAACTGGTACGAAACAGCTATCGGAACAAATTTAAACTCTCCGGCTGGCGATTTTTCAGATGCTAACGCTGATGATAATATGGATGGATATACTAACTTAGATTATTACTTACAATGGATGTCTTTGCCACATTACAGTACAGAAAGCGGTGAAACCATCAATATCGATTTACAGGAACTTTCTAGAGGGTTTACTAGCAGTCCATCATATCAAATTTCAAATGAAGTTAATGGTTCAACCAATTTAAATGGTAATATTTTAGAGTTTACGCCATCTGCAGAAGGGTTAGGGTCATTCGATTTTACGGTAACCGATTCAGAGGGCGATAGCATGACCAGAACGGTAAATATTGTTAATGGTGTTGATTTAACCCTATCAGTAGATGAAAAAATAATTGAGGATCTTAAGGTTTGGCCAATACCTAATGACGGAACGTTTTCAATTAGAATGAAAAGTGATTTCGACCAGTCAGAATTTAAATTGTTCGACGTGTTAGGAAAAGAGATTTCCAACGGAATCATTGAAGCAAATCAAGCTAACGAAATAAAAATAAATTCAAAAGGTGTTTTTGTTATGAAGCTTATCGATTCAAGTTCAAAGCAAATATTACACACTCAAAAAATAATAGTTAAGTAAAAAATATAATGGCGGGGAAAATAAACAGGTTCTTGGTATATGTGCATTTTTTTATAGTGTCCTGTTTATTTTCCCAAAGCTATCCGCAAGGCCTTTCTTCAGCGGTAAAGTTTCATGGCGACCATATTGTTTATAAAGGCAAAAAAATAGAATTGGGGCCTAAAGCATTTTTTATTGATGGAGAATTAGGCGATGAAGAGGTTTCAAAACATCCATTTGTTTATAATTCCATAAACGAAGCATCGAAACACTTAACCCACGGAACAGAACGTTCACCAATGGTACTTTACATGGCGCCTTGGGTGTATTGGGTAGATAATCCCGACGACCCTGAAATTCGAGTTCCAAAACCTGGGAATCCAGTCCCTTTCGGCTTAGAAATATCATGCGAGTGGTTAAAATTTTATGGACTCTCCGATAGCCCAGAAGAAGTCATTATCGCTTCTAACCGTGGGCAAACCATGGGCGCGAAAGGTAATTTTACCATGCTGAATATAAAAGGAGATGGTACACAAGCCGAAAATATCACCTTCGGGAATTATTGCAATATCGATTTGGAGTACCCACTGAACCCTGAACTAAATCGAAAAAAAAGAGGGGCGGCCATTGTGCAGGCGCAGTTGGTGTTTTCAAATGGCGATAAAGTTTTTGTGAAAAATTCGCGTTTTATTAGTCGGTTGAATTTAGGTCCGTTTTGGGGAAGCAAACGCACACTTTTTGAAGATTGTCATTTTGAAATGACCGACGACGCCCTTAACGGCAGCGCCGTCTACCTCAACAGCACATTTGATTTTTATTCCTCAAAACCATTTTATAGAACCGATGGCACGGGCTCGGTATTTTTAAACTGCGATATTCGAGTATTTGCCCGAGGCAATCAATATTTTAAAAAGGCAGGTGGACCGGTAGCTGTGGTAGATACGCGCTTTTCAGCTGAAGATTTAATTTATATCGGTTGGCGTGATAAACCCGCTTTAGAATCAAGGCATTATCAATACAATGTGAGTTTGAATGATGAGCCTTTGTTTATCGGTAAATCCCATCCGTATGCTACGGTGGATATGGCCAACAAATCGGTGCCTAACGCGTATCGTTTCGATTACAACGGAAAAACGATTTACAATACCTATAATTTACTCCGCGGAAATGACGATTGGGACCCGATGGAAATTAAACCCATAGTTCAAAAAGCTAAAAAAGAAACAGGCAAAAATTTATCTGAGATACCGACACAATTAATCATTACTCCAACTCAAAAGAAATTAGAAACAGGAAAGGATAGTTTGCTTTTAAAAACAACGGTAAATCGATTTGGCAATTTTGAAGTTTCAGGAGTACCCATAACTTGGAGTATTTCAGAGGAGTATCAGCCGTATGTCGAATTAAAACCAAATGCCGATGGTACCTGTTGGGTGATTCCAACCAATAAGGAAAATGAAACCAAACAGATTGTTGTATCGGCTTCAACCGCCTCGGGATTAGAAGCGGCTTCTGTCTTTGATATTTCGCCATCATTTTTGCCACCGCCATCATTTTTAAAAACTCCAAAAATCAGTAAAAAGGAAGGCAAATTACATGTGGATTACGTTTTAGATATGGATTTTGAAGATGAATCCATAATCACTTGGTATCGTTGTGAGGATGCCCAAGGAAGTAACCCGATTGAAGTTGCTGTTTCAAGGTTCAATAAACCCATGAAAACCTATACCATTTCCGAAGGCGATATCGGTTATTTTATAAAAACCAGCGTGTCGCCCAACCATTTGCGTTGCCATCCTGGAACTCCAAAGTCTGTGGTTTTTGGCAAAAGAATAAAAGAAACGGATTTTATGGGAAACTCCAATATTTTGGTGCCAAATCTCGAAAATATGTCATGTGCCTATCAGCCAAAAGTTCTGCCTGGATTTTGGGCTTTGGACAGTTATGCTCCAGCCGATACCAAAGCGTTCAATTGGGAGGCCGATAATAGCAAAGACCCTTGGTATTATGGGGAAGGCATCAACGGGGCTGCCGGAACAAAAGGTTTTGTGCAAAATACTAAAGGTGCCCGAATGCGATACAAACCTCTTGGTAATCATTTTGGCGACATGAAAATGAGTTTTCTGGCCATTCCTGCCAAAACCGCTGGCCAAGGGTTTAGTAGTGCTAGAATGCAGTACATGGACGTTGGTATTAAAATGGATTTTGAACACATGAATGGTTATGCACTGCGTTTAATACGAACCACAAAATACAGCGATGCCATCGATTTTATATTGATGAAATACGAAAACGGAAACGCAACGCCAATTAGCCAACCTGTTTCCGCGTCTTGTTACCGCCCCAATTGCAAAATCACAATAGAGGTTAAAGGAAATGTGTTGAAAGTGCACGCCGAAAATACTTCGGATTATTTTACAAAACACGATGAAAAGGAAGTCGTTAAAGTGGTGGAAATGGAAACTGAAATCACACCGAATAATTTTGGCGGAGTAAGTTTTCAGCACACGGGAACGGTGCGTGGCGGAGCCACCTTAATTAAAGATTTAAAAATTGAATGGCTATAATAGCCACAAACTAAACTAAACAATGAATAAACAGAGATTACCAAAAGCCTTAATATTTAGCAGTATGTTTTTTTTAGGGCTGGCACTTTTCAGTTGCAAAAACAATCAAGCTGATAATGTCCAAGCTAAAGTTGAAACCGAAGAACAAACATTTTCAAATCCCATTTTAGGAGGTGATTATCCCGATCCTTCCATTGTGCGAGTGGGCAAGGATTATTACATGACGCACTCGTCATTTAATTATTACCCGGGCTTGATAGTTTGGCACTCCACCGATTTAATTAATTGGAAACGCATATCACACGGATTGACCAAAAATGTTGGTTCGGTTTGGGCACCAGATTTGGTTTATGTGAAGAACAAATATTATATCTATTTTCCGGCAGGTGGAACCAATTGGGTGGTTTATGCCGATTCACCAGAAGGCCCATGGAGCGAACCGGTCGATTTGAATTTAAGCGGATACATAGACCCCGGTCATGTTGAAGACGATGAAGGTAATCGTTACTTGTACCTTTCAAAAGGCTATGTGGTGAAACTGACCGATGATGGTTTGGCCACTGCTGAAGAACCCGTTAAAAACTACGAAGGTTGGCAATTTCCAAAGGAATGGAGTACCGAATGTTTTTGTTTGGAATCACCAAAATCTACCGTCAAGGATGGTTACTATTATTTAACCACGGCCGAAGGCGGTACGGCAGGCCCAGCAACGGCACATATGGTGGTTTCAGCGCGAGCTAAATCACCTTACGGACCTTTTGAAAATTCACCGTACAACCCCATAGTCCACACCGAAGATAGAAGTGAACGCTGGTGGAATCAAGGACATGGTACATTGGTTGACGACGTAAACGGCAATTGGTGGATTATGTATCACGGCTACGAGAAACACTTTCAAACATTGGGGCGGCAAACGTTGATGCTGCCCATTGAATGGACGGAAGATGGCTGGTTTAAAGTGCCCGATGGCGTAAAAGCGTTTAATGATATCGCTTCTCCAAATTTGTCTGCTTCTGAGCGCGACCATGGTTTAAGCGATGACTTTGATAATGAAAAATTGAACTTGCAATGGCAATTTTATAAGGATTACAATCCTGAACGAATCGGTTTTAAAGATGGTGCTTTAATATTAAAGGCAGAAGGAAAATCGTTTGCCGATAGTTCACCCATTTTGGTAAATAGTGCCGATAGAAAATACGAAGTTCAAGTGGAATACACTTTTGAAGGTGATGTTGAAGTGGGGCTATGTTTGTATTACAATGAAACAGCCAATATGCACATTTCCGTTCAAGAAGACCGCTTCAGCGTTTATAACCGTCAACGAAGAAAAATCAGTGAAAAGAATACGTTGGGCAATCATGGTTATTTAAGAATTTTAAACGACGAAAATGAAGTGAGTTTTTATTTTAGTAAAGATGCCCAAAATTGGACTCGGGTTGAAAGGAGCATTGAGTCTAGCGGTTTTAACCATAATGTTTTCGGCGAATTTTTAAGTCTCCGTGCCGGATTGTTTGCCTTTGGAGAAGGCAACGTTACATTTGATAATTTTGTTTACAATAAACTCGACTGAAATAATGGTTTTTAAATGGAAAACAGGAATTTTGGTTTTTTGTCTTATCTTAAATGGACTGTTGTTAAATGCACAATTAAATGCCGTGAAAAACGGCGTTTATAAGTGGGGCAATTTGCCTATAGTTGAAGGAGAGGACAGGGAGATTCGACACATCATGGAAGGCTCTTCACCCCATTTTGAATACCTCGAAATCCACGCAACAACGCAATATTCGGGAGCAAAACCTAACAAGCCCAATGCCAATAAAGATATCGAAGAACTAATCATTATTAAGGAAGGCTTTATGAAAGTGACCATCGGAGGAAAAAGTAAAATCGTTGGTCCAGAAAGTGTAATTTTGTTCTTGCCAAACGAAGTACACAGTATTGAAAACGTTGGTGAGGGAAACTTAACTTATTACATCATGAGTTACCGTTCCAAAAAGCCTATCGATATTAAACGAGGAGAGGAACATGGCGGTTCAATGGTTTATAACGCCAAGGAGTTAATCTATACACCAAGCCAAAAAGGTGGTGGGATAAAATATTTTGATAAAGCGACCAGTATGTGCGAACGTTTCGAAATGCATATTACGGAACTAAATAGAAAAGGACCAAGTCACAATCCACATGAACATATTGAAACGGAAATTATTTTGGTTTTATCGGGCGACACAGAGATGATGATTGATGGCAAAACCTACAGCGGTTCGGCAGGAGATTTGTATTTTGCAAATTCAAAGTTATGGCACGGTATCAGTAATGCTAGTGATGAATCATGTAAATATTTTGCCTTTAAATGGAATTAAAAATCTACAATTAAGATATAAAGTAAAATTAAGATCAATCAATGAAATACATAGTTTGTGAAAAACCAGGAGAGTTTATCCTCAAGGAAAAAGAAGCTCCAAAACGAAAAAAAGGTGAAGCCCTTTTGAAAATAAAAAAAGTAGGGATTTGTGGCACCGATTTGCACGCTTATGGCGGAAACCAAGCCTTTTTTACCTATCCAAGAATATTGGGGCATGAGTTGGCTTCTGAAGTTTTGGAGATAGACGACAACGAAAAAGGTATAAAAGCGGGCGACAAGGTTGTGGTGATGCCTTACGTTAGCTGCGGAACATGTATAGCCTGCACCAACGGAAAAACCAATTGTTGCACCAATATTAGAGTTTTAGGGGTTCATGCCGATGGCGGTATGCAGGAGCAAATTACCGTTCCGGATAATATTTTGTTACCTGCAAATAACTTATCAGATAACGAAATGGCCATTGTTGAACCATTGGCGATTGGAGCGCATGCCATCCGCCGAGCTAATATCCAAAAAGGGGAAACCATTGCCGTAGTGGGCTGTGGGCCCATTGGAATTGGTATTATGAAGCTGGCACAAATAGCCGGAGCCAAAGTAATCGCTATCGATATGAACGAACAGCGCTTAGCTTACGCCAAAGATAAAATTGGTGTCGATTATGTGGTTAAGGCAGGAGATTCTGCGGTTGAAGACATTTCAAAAATAACCAATGGCGATTTGTGTACGGTGGTTTTTGATGCCTCAGGAAATAAGTTTGCTTTAGAGGCTTGCCCAAATTATATGTCACACGGTGGACGTTTTATTTTAGTGGGACTTTCAAAAGGTGATTTAACATACAATCATCCTGCGGTACATGCCAAGGAAATGACACTAATGTGCAGCAGAAATGCCACTACCGAAGATTTTGAGCATGTTATTAGTGTACTTAGCCAATTCCCAACCGACTCGTTCATCACGCATGCGGTCAATTTTACGGAGATGATTCAGCATTTTGATAGTTGGTTAAAACCCGAAACAGGGGTGATAAAAGCAACGGTGAGTTTTAGTTAATTTCAGAATAATACGTTTCAATAAAATCAAAATAAATATATTTCGGGTTGAAAATTTAACCCCCGAAACTTTAACCTCGAAACAAGTAACCAATGACAATAGATTCCCACCAGCATTTTTGGCATTACGAACCTGTAAAGCACAGCTGGATAGATGATGAAATGGCCGTTATCCGAAAGGATTTTTTGCCATCGGATTTAAAACAGGTTTATAATGAAAACGGCATAGATGGCTGTGTGGCAGTACAGGCCGACCAAACTTTGGAGGAAACCGATTTTTTGTTGGATTTGGCATCAAAAAACGATTTTATAAAAGGCGTTGTAGGCTGGGTGGATTTTCGTGCTGATGATATTGAAGAGGTGCTCCAAAAATATTGTGATTCCGAAAAGTTAAAAGGGTTTAGGCATGTAGTACAGGGCGAACCCGACCATAATTTTTTATTGCGTCCCAATTTTTTAAACGGTATAAAGGCTTTGGAAAAACACCATTTAACCTATGATATTTTGGTGTTTCCGCATCAATTGGGTGCGGTTTTGGAATTTGTTAAGCGATTTCCTTACCAAAAATTTGTAATCGACCATATCGCCAAGCCTTATATAAAAGATGGTTTTTTTGATGGCTGGGCAGTTATGATGCAGGAAATAGCCAAACAGGACAATGTGTTTTGCAAAGTGTCGGGCATGATTACTGAAGCCGATTATAAATCGTGGACGGAAGCACAATTAAAACCGTATTTGGATTTGGTTTTTAACGCTTTTGGAACCGAAAGAATTATGTTTGGCTCCGATTGGCCAGTGTGTTTGGTAGCCGGAAATTATTCCGAAGTAAAAACGATTATCACTAATTTTATCGGCGGCCTTTCAAAAACAGAGCAAGAGGCTGTAATGGGCAAAAATGCCATTCAATTTTACAATTTATAAACAAAATTTTTAATGGACTTAGGATTAAAAGATAAAATAGTAGTTGTAACAGGTGCGGCAGGTATTAAAGGCAGTATTGGCGAAACCATCGTTCAGCATTTGGCAAACGAAGGTGCCATTCCGGTGATTGTATGCCGAAACGACCGCGGTTATGGATACGAAAAGGAACTGCAAGAACGAGGCATCGATTCCATATTTATAAAAACCGATTTATCCGATTACAAGCAAGTAGAACAAGCTGCAAAAAAAATAGAGGAGAAATACGGTAGGGTAGATGCGCTGATTAATAATGTTGGGGTAAACGACGGGGCTGGTTTAGATGGTTCGATGGAAGATTTTATGTATTCCTTAAACCTCAATTTAGTGAGCTATTTTGCCATGACCAAATATTGCTTGCCGATGATTAAAAAAGCTAAAGGCAATATTTTGAATATTGGCTCGAAAGTTGCGATTACGGGGCAGGGTGGTACTTCGGGCTATGCTGCAGCAAAAGGAGGCGTTTATGGTTTAACACGCGAGTGGGCCGTAGATTTAATTAAAGAAGGCATACGTTGCAACGCCATCGTGATTGCCGAAAGTTGGACGCCAGCATACAACAATTGGATAAAAACATTGGAAAACGGCGAGGAAAAATTAAAATCCATTGTCAAGAAAATTCCATTAGGAAACAGAATGACTACCCCTGCCGAAATTGCAGACCAATGTTTGTTCACGATTTCAGATAAAGCATCGCACACCACAGGGCAATTCATTGCCGTTGATGGCGGTTACGTGCATTTAGACCGATCACTTTTAACGGAATAAAAGACTAAATTATTCCAAAAATCAAAACTAAATCCCAATAGTTCCCAACTCCCTCTCCTTTGGA
Organism: Bacteroidia bacterium; assembly: GCA_030430535.1. Classification (GTDB taxonomy): domain Bacteria; phylum Bacteroidota; class Bacteroidia; order Flavobacteriales; family Flavobacteriaceae; genus Flavisericum. Next base: position 95,686 of record JAUIKY010000002.1, on the reverse strand, counting down.
GAGGGAGTTGGGGGTGAGGAAAATAAAAAAACTAACTAAACATGACCAAAACCAAAATACCAGTTGTAGCCAAATCGGTTTTATTACCATTCATTTTAATCACCTCACTTTTTGCACTTTGGGGCTTTGCCAACGATATCACCAACCCGATGGTTTCTGCCTTTAAAAAAGTGTTGGAACTTGATAATTTTCAAGCATCATTGGTGCAAATGGCATTTTACGGTGGTTATTTTACGATGGCCTTGCCAGCAGCTATTTTCGTGAATCGCTATTCGTATAAAAAAGGTATTTTATTGGGCTTGGCGCTTTATGCCGTAGGAGCGTTGCTGTTTTATCCAGCGGCGGCTTTCGAGGCTTTTGGTTTTTTCTTGGCGGCGCTTTATATCTTAACATTCGGATTGGCTTTTTTGGAGACCACGGCCAATCCGTATATCCTTTCCATGGGTGAAGAGAGTACCGCAACGCAGCGTCTTAATTTGGCGCAGGCGTTCAACCCCATTGGAGCTTTGGGCGGATTGATTGTTGCGCAGAAATTTATTTTAGGGTCATTACAGTCTGATGATTTGAATGCGGATGGTGATTCCATTTTCGAAACCTTGAGTGAAGCTGCTAAAACAGTGGTACGAACTTCCGATTTACAGGTCATCCGTAATCCGTACGTTATTTTAGGATTGGTGGTTATTGGCTTTTTTGTATTGATAGCCGTAATGAAAATGCCCCAAAATAAAGAGCAGGAAACCAGGGTGAATATTGGAAATTCTATTGGTAGATTGTTCAAATCGCCAAAATTTGTTTGGGGCGTTATTGCTCAGGCGTTTTATGTTGGCGCGCAAATTATGTGTTGGACCTACCTGTATCAATATGCCGAGTCCATTGGTATTGATAATCAATCGGCAGTAACTTATGGCATCAGTGCATTAGTTATATTTCTACTTGGACGTTGGGTCGGAACTGCTTTATTAAAATATGTAAATAGCGGCCAGTTATTATTCTACTTTTCAATTGGAGCTTTAATTTGTACAGCTACCACTATGTTTGTTCCAGGTATGGTAGGGCTTTATGCCTTGGTAGGCATTTCGTTTTTCATGTCGATTATGTTCCCAACCATTTATGGTATTGCATTGGAAGGACAGGGCGAAGACGCCAAGTTCGGAGCCGCATTTTTGGTAATGGCCATTGTGGGGGGAGCTTTGATGCCTACATTGCAAGGTTTGATTCTGGATATGGGCGGAACGGGCTATACCGACACCCTCATTTTAGGCGTGCCAGAAGTAAATTTTTCATTTATATTACCAGCCTTGTGTTTTGTGGTTATTGGTTATTATGGAGTAGGGGTTTATAAAAACAAGTTTTCAAAATGAAACTAAAACGATACTGCTACGCCTGTGATTTAAAGGACGACTCCAAACTTATTGCTGAATATAAAAAGTATCATGAAGCAGTTTGGCCCGAAATACTCCAAAGCATAAAAAGTGCGGGCATCCTTGATATGGAAATTTATTTAACTGGAAATCGGCTGTTTATGATTATGGAGGTTGACGAATCGTTTAACGCAGAAAAGAAAGCCCAAATGGATGCCGAAAACCCTAAAGTGCAGGAATGGGAGACCTTAATGTGGGATTACCAACAAGCATTACCATGGGCCAAAGATGGTGAAAAATGGATAGCCTTAGAGCGTATTTTCAAGCTTTAAATTTTAATCTTTCACTCCCGCTTTACCACACGTTTGGTAATGGTTTTAATATCTTCAAAAGCTTCACCTTTTAACAGCCAAGAAATACCGAACGGGATAATGGCGGTGGTTTCAAAAATATAAACATAGTGGTCTTTTAGTGGAATTGGAACACTTGTGAATTTTTCGAGAACTACGAAAATGATAATCAGCGCTACTGAGATAAACACCAAATTGCCACACCACTTGTAGAGTGTATTGTTAGGGTCGTTTTCGTCTCTAATAAACTTAAAACGCGACATCCAGCCCATACAAAGAATAAACACGCCCGAAGCTATAAAATGAATGGCATTTAAAGTGGTTGAGTGGTGCCCAAACAATGGCAGCGGGATGTTTTCTGCGTTCGAGCAAAGGAAATCTATTGTAACACTTGCACTGTTTTTGCATGATGTGGGAATAAAAACCACCAATAGTGCTGCAAAACCACCAATGTTGGTCAATACATCGTCGCTTATCTTTTCGGTAGTTTTGTCAAACACATAACCACGATACGAAATTAAAAATAGTCCGAAAGTAGCAAGAATGATGATGAGAATTTGGGAAGTAAGCCTATCGTAGTAATAATGGCTTATTGAGGCCAAAAACTCGCCTTTAATAATGGGCAAAACAATGGGCAACAATAAGCCTAGTGTACCGATAAGTTTTCGGATTCTATAATCGGATGACAAAAGGGGCTTGTCTTGCATTGCTAACTAAATTTAGTTTAGTTACAATATAGCAAAACTATGTTTAAGGCCTTAACCCTAAAATGGGTTTCTTATCAATCCAACAAAAACACCGTCAAGCTTAAAGCACCGTGCGCCCCAATGACTAAGGATTGCTCAATATCGGCGGTTTTTGATGGTCCAGAAATGAACACCCCAAAATCGGTGGGTTGATGGTTTAGCTTTTCGTAAGCTTGGTGCATATACGGTAAAATATGCTCTTTTGAAAGCACCAAAACCAAATGTTTAGTGATAAACGGTAGTACTCGAATAGGAAGGCTTTGGTCATTTACCCAAACGGCACCATTTTCAGCAACAGCTAAATCACTTTCCAGAATTAAAATATCCAAATCTTCCAATTCCCGTGGATCGTTAATTGTACTTAAATCAATCGTATTGAATGCCGAAGTACCTTCTAATGTCGAAAAATTGACTTTGGTATCGGGAAGCATTTTGGTTATTTGTTTTACCACATCATCTGCTGAAGTCGCTTGGTAAACATTACCGCCCACTACTTCAACCTTTTTGGTAAATTCTTCTATTAAATTTAAGCCTTCATCAAAAATAGAAGAATCTATTTGAGGCAATGGTAGGGCTTCGGGTTTGTTGGCCTTTAACTTTGCTAATATCTCTGCTCTGCTTCCCATGTTAACTGTTGTTTTTGTTTTTTTGTCTCTCGTTATACCATTGGTCAAAACTTTGTTTTGGACCTTTTGGGAGGTCTCTTTCCTTGCCCCAAACATTAGGTTTGGAATTAATTACCGATTGCGGTAAATTTCTCAACGACCAACGGGCTATTTTGCCCACTGTTTCAAACTGTTTGGGTTTGGTGAACACGCTTCCCATGATTTGCATCGATTTCTTTTTTACAAAGGGCTGTGGCGTTTCCTTGGTTATGATTTGTCGCCATTTGTACAATTGCGCATGTATGTCAATTTTTACCGGACAAACATCACTGCACGAACCGCAAAGGGTAGAGGCGAAAGGCAGGGTACTATGCTTTTTCAAATCTTTACCAGGTGAAAGGATGGAACCGATTGGCCCTGGCACGGTAGCGTCGTAACTATGCCCACCGCTGCGACGGTAAATAGGGCAGGTGTTCATACAGGCACCACAACGGATACAGCGTAAAGATGCCCTAAAATCGGGACGGCTCAATTGCTCCGAACGACCGTTGTCAACAATCACAATATGCATTTTTTTACCGTTAGCAGGTTTTTTAAAATGCGATGAATAGGTAGTGATGGGCTGTCCCGTTGCCGAACGCCCTAAGAGCCGTAAAAAGACACTCAAATGCTCCAACTTAGGAATAATTTTTTCAACACCCATACAAGCAATATGAACGGGGGCTAAATGCGCACCCATGTCGGCGTTACCTTCGTTGGTGCAAACCACAAATCCGCCCGTTTCTGCAATGGCAAAGTTAACGCCAGTAATGGCGGCATCGGCTTCTATAAATTTTTGTCTTAAATGCTTTCTCGCTTCGTGTGTTAAATATTGTGGGTTGCCATCACAAGGTTCGGTGCCTAAATGCTCCTGAAAAAGCTCGTCAACCTCATGCTTATTTTTATGGATGGCAGGCAATACAATGTGGCTGGGTGGTTCTTTGGCCAGCTGAACAATGCGCTCGCCCAAATCGGTGTCGATAACCTCGATGCCATCGGCTTCCAAATGCGGGTTTAGGTGGCATTCTTCGGTTAACATCGATTTACTTTTCACCACCTTTTTGGCATTGTTTTCCTTTAATATGTTGTGAACAATTTGATTGTGTTCTTCGGCATTGGCCGCCCAATGCACTTCAACACCGTTTTTGTTGGCATTGGCTTCAAATTCTTCCAAATAAATATCCAAATTAGACAGCATGTGGGCTTTTATGCCTTGCCCCAAGTTTCGGAGCTCTTCCCAGTTTTTTACACTGTGAACCGACTTATCGCGCTTGTGGCGGACAAACCACAGGGCTTTATCGTGCCAATCGACTTTTTTTTCGTCTTTGTTGAATATGCTTGCTAATTTTGGATGACTCATAATCTAACTGTGTTGAAATTAAAGGTTGCTGTTTAAAATTTCGGCAACATGAAGAATTTTTAGAGGTTGCTTATTACGGTTAACCAAACCTTCCAAATGCATGAGGCACGAGGTATCGGTAGCCGTTATCACTTCTACGCCACTTTCAAAATGGTCCTTAATTTTATCCTTGCCCATTTTTACCGATACTGCTTCTTCGGCAACGGCAAAGGTACCACCAAAGCCACAGCACTCGTCGCCGCGTTGAACGGGCATTAATTCCACGCCTTTCACTTTTTTCAGTACTTCTTCAATGTATGAATACTCCGGGGTAACACGCTCAGAACACGAGCCCAAACGGAGTCCGCGTAAACCATGGCAGCTTTTGTGAACACCCACTTTTCTAGGAAAAGAAGCGTCCAAGTCTTCAATTTTTAAAACATTTAACAGGAAATCGCAAAGCTCGTAAACATTGTTTCTTACACCTGTAACTTCGTCCGTTTGCGGAATGATATCGTAATGTTTTTTGACGTGGTAGGCACAACTTCCCGAAGGCGTAACGATATAATCAAAATCCTTAAAATTATTTACGAAATGATGATAAGTACCAATCGATTCCGACTCGTAACCAGAGTTGGCCATGGGTTGCCCACAGCAGGTTTGCCCTGACGGATAAACCACTTCTACATTCAGTTTTTCCAAAAGTTCGAGCGTAGCTTGCCCTACCTGAGGGTATAATTGGTTAATGTAACACGGAATGAATAAACCTACTTTCATTTCTGTAATTTTGTTTTAAAATTTTGATTGGAGGTCTTCTGAAGTATATAGTTTTCGTCAACCTGAAACGTCACACTGAGTGGAGTCGAAGTGTTGTTTCAGAATGAAATTTTAATACTTTTTAGACGCCTTTATTATTTCTTAAAAGGTACTACTTTTTGTTTTGATGTGCCTAAGCCTTCAATACCCAATTCAACCACATCACCGGCTTTCAAATATACTGGAGGTTTTAATCCTAAACCAACACCAAAGGGTGTACCGGTTGAAATGATATCACCAGGCAATAAGGTCATAAATTGACTGATGTGACTGATGGATTGCTGTACGTTGAAAATAAAATCGGAAGTCGAGCTATTCTGCATAATTTCACCATTTAATTTCAACCATAAGTTAAGGTTGTTTGGGTCTTCAATTTCATCGGTGGTAGCGATAAAAGGACCAATGGGAGCGAAAGTATCACAACCTTTTCCTTTACACCATTGTCCCGAACGTTCAATTTGAAAAGCGCGTTCGCTTACATCGTTGTGTAAAACGTAACCTGCAATATGGTCGAATACATCCTCTTCTTCAACATACGATGCTTTTTTCCCGATAACGATTGAAAGTTCTACTTCCCAATCGGTTTTAGTACTGCCTTTTGGAAGCATAATATCGTCGTTTGGGCCAACCATAGCCGTGGTCGATTTAAAGAACAGCACCGGCTCTTTTGGAACTTCCATCCCAGCTTCAGCAGCGTGTTGCGCATAATTTAAACCGATACAAACAATTTTTGACGGACGTGTTAATGGCGCGCCCAAACGTACGTTGTCATCAATTTCCGGGCAGCTATCTTGATTGGTTTCCAACCAAGTTTTCAGTTTTTCAATACCATTATTTCCAAAGAATTCTTCGTTATAATCTGAACCAAATGCCGAGACATCTATTCGTGTTCCGTTTGCTAATTGTACTCCCGGTTTTTCTTTACCTACAGCACCAAATCGTATTAATTTCATAATTTATGTTGTCTTATTTTTTGATTAATTTCCGTTTAGGGTAACAAATCCGCCGTCAATCGCGTAGTTAGACCCTGTGATGAACCCAGCTTCGTCTGAACATAAAAATAGCACCAAATCGGCCATTTCCTGAGTGCTTCCCATACGCCCAATAGGCTGTGTTTTCGATAATTTTTCGAACATTTCTTCCTCTTTTCCGGGGTAGTTCTTTTTAATAAAGCCATCTACGAATGGCGTATGCACACGACCCGGCGCAATACAGTTGCAACGGATGCCGTCGTTGATATAATCTTTCGCAATAGAGTAGGTCATGGTCAATACCGCACCTTTGGTCATAGAATACGCAAAGCGGTCGTTCAAACCAACGGTTGAAGCAATGGAAGCTAAATTCAAAATCACGCCGCTTTTCTGTTTCTTCATAAACGGAATGGCTGCTTTTATGCAGTTGTAAACCCCTTTTATGTTAACCTCGTAGAGGCGGTCTAAATCGGCTTCTTCACAGGCTTCAATATTTCCCACGTGGGCAATTCCCGCATTGTTTATTAAAATATCAATCGTGTCGTTTTCGGCTATTTTATTGGTGATGTCTACTACATTTTGTTGGTTGGCCACATCACATTGATGGGCTTCGGCTTCGCCCCCCAATTTCTTAATCTCTGAAACCACGTTTTGTGCAGCTTCCAAATTAAAATCCAGAATATGGACTTTAGCTCCTTGTTGGGCAAAAGTTAATGAGATGGCCTCGCCAATGCCACTGCCGCCACCGGTAACCAGTGCCGTTTTATTTTTTAAGCTGAATTTTGTCATTATTGTTTAGTTTTGAATTCGTTCTGATTTTGAACGCACACAAAATTACAGCTTAATCAATCATCAGTCTTCCTAAAATTTGATTGAATATGATACTTTTTTTGCTGTATTGTATTTGTAATGTTTATAAATAGCAATTATAGTGAAGTGAAGAGTTAGGATTTTTTACGTTTTTCTAGATATTCCGAAGGCGTGCAGTCCATAACAAGTTTAAACTGTCTGTTGAAGTTTGAAATGTTGTTAAAACCCGATTCGTAGCAGATGGTGGAAATGTTGAATTTGTTTTCCAAGAGCAATTTACAGGCATAGCCAATTCGGATTTCTGTCACGTATTTTGAAAAGGTCTTTTTGTTTACCCGTTTAAAATATCTACTGAATGCCGATGGGTTCATGTTGGCTATTTCTGCAGCTTTATCGAGTGAAATGTCTTGGTTGAAATTTTTAAAAATATAAGCTTGAACGTTGTCTTGCGTATCGCTTTTTGAGGCTTGGAAAGAATTGACAAAACCGTGGCTGGATAAGCGTTTGGTATCCTTATGCTTGGCAAGTGCGTTGAGAATATTCAAAAAGGCCATCGTTTTTTCGAAGCCCTCAAGTTCCAACATGTTTTGAATATCTGAAATAAGTGTTTTGTTAAGATTTAAAAACTTGAGTCCGAAACGCGCCCGTTCAAACAATTCCAAAATATGAATCATTTCAGGGGTTTCAAAAAACTTAGGGCCCAAGTAATCTTGTTTAAAATGAATGGCAATCGCCTTTGCGGTTTGTTTTGAAGTTTGCTTAAAATAGCCTTCGTCGTTTTGCCACATGTGCGGCAAGTTTTTCCCGATTAAAACGACATCGCCAATGCCGAATTTTTCCACACTGTCGCCAATAAAGCAAGTACCCTCACTTTTTAAAACCACTACTAGTTCCAATTCTGGATGGTAGTGCCAAATTTTTAAAAAGTAAGGGTACTCGTTAACTTTTGTTGCAAACGAACTGTTACTGAGATTACTTCGGTCTAAAAAGTGAAGTTTCATCTGTCTGTTTTCATTGTTTTAAATAGGTCAGATGTAATTCGTCATTAAACAATACGATTAGTATCATGAATGATTATGACTCATTTCATATTTTAAATATGATTCTTGTTTGTTAGCCCAAAGATAACCATAAATCAATTTGTCAGCAAAAATAGTATATGTTAAGGCATCGGTTTCAAACCTTCCCATTTTACATTCCAGGTGCCATCCTTAGGGAAACCAGGGTTTTCAACCGTATTACCATCAAATCCTGCACACATCAATGCTACTGCCGACAGGTACCCACCGTTTCCGGGTAGGTAAAGTGTTAATCTCGGGGTTTGGTAATTATGGCCGCCCGGTAAATAGGTATTGGTTATTTCATCTCTAAACAATGCTTTTATAGCATCTTCGGGACGGTTTAAACGTGTGGCCGCCATGGCTTCCAACGGGAAGTCCCAGCCCCAAGTGTGCCCCCAATTCCAAACCTCGTCAACCAAGTCAAAAGTCCTGTTCATAGTGGGGATATCAATATAATTATTGTGTGGCAAATAGCTAATAGCCCCTAAAACGGCAGGGTGGTCAATTTTATGCTCACTGGTTTCAGAATATGAATTCGGAACACTTTCAGCAACCAAATACACGCCGTCTTTTTCGGCCATAGGTGATAATTTATCAATGATTTTTTGCCAATCTGGCTTCGGCTCTAAATTCAACCGTGTGCGCCATTCCTGTGCTTTTTCTAATGCCCATTTCCAGTATGATAATTCCATGGGCGGATTGTAAGTTTCTGTTTTGTCAAAACATTCCTGTGCTGGAATCACTCCTTTTCCAAGGTTGTATCGGTCGTTTTCTTCATCGTAAGTAGGGAAGGACGCCATAAACTCAGCCGTTTCAAAAATCAGATTTTGGTATTTTTCCAAATTCTCCTGGGTAGGGTTATTTCTGTAAATCAACTCTGCTAAATAAATAACGTGTGGTTGTTGCCAAATTAAGAACGACCCCACGTTTGATGGCGCTTCACCACCTTTGTGGTCGGTCATTTTTTGCCAGCGAACGCCTTTATAGCCTTGCCTTTGTGCAATTTCTTTGGCACCATCAAAAGCCTCAAAATACCAACCGATGCTTTTTTCCAATAAATCGGTTCGTCCCCAAAGCGGGTAGTGTGCCCCGTGCCACCAATACATTTCCATGTGTGGCTTGCCGTACCAGCTATTGTAGGTCAGTCCGGTTTCCTGTACGGGATAACTTCCGGCGCACTGCGAACGGGTTAAGTATTGTGAAAGTACCACACGGCGCTCCAATTCGAAAGCACGTGGGTCAGTACATTCTGAAAAATCAATGGCACCGCCCGACTGCCAAAAGCTTTCCCACATGGACTGACTGTTTTTTTCAACAGTCGCAAAATCTTGTAATGTGTTTTCTGGTTTTGCTTCTGAAAATAAAACCGTCGCTTCAAACGCATCTTTAGAGTTGGGCGAAATGGTATAAAAATGGTCTTCAATTTTTGAAACTTCACCTTCCGAAGATAAATTGGCGATTACAAAATATTGGTCGTTATCCAGCGCTCTGCTGAAAACAAATGATTTGCCCAAATCATTATCAACCGAGGTTTCGTGTTTTTCACTGTTGCTGTAATTGATGCCACGGTCTGAAAACTCGTTGGTCGGGTAGGGAAACCTGAATTTTAATTTTATACGGTTTTCGGCCAATAGCGGCGATTCAATTTTGGTTGATACTGCATCGGTTTCGGCGTTACAGTAGGTAATAACTTTTACAGGACTGCCCTCAACCGTAAACTGACTTTCAATTTTGCCCGTCCACAGGTTGAGCTGTTGGTTGATATTTTCGATATCATTTGGGGTTGCCAAAGTGCCATCTTCCTTTACAATTTGCAAACCGAAATTGCCGAGTTGAAGGCGGTGCGGATTGCCTCTAAAATAGTCGGCGGCAGACATGGCACGTTCATCCGAACGGTTTTGAATAGCGTACAAGCTGTTGGGATTCCCATTAAAATTGTAAGCTTTTAAGGTTTCTTCATGTTTAAAATTTTCTGTGTTCGGGAAGGTGTGCCAGCCCCATTCCGACTGTGTGCCCAGTGGAACACCCAACCCGTAAAACTCAGGAAAGGATTGCAGGCCAGTAGCATCAACGGTAAATGAAAATTTTCCGTTGCCCACATTTAGGGAGCCTAAGGTGTCAATTTCAGTGATAGAAACATTGTGTCGGGTCACTACGGCATGGCGGTCTATTTTCTCCGTTTGTTCTGGTTTTTGTTCTTTCTCTTTACAAGAAAAGAGTGCTGTGAACGAAAGCAATAAAAATAAATAAAGGTTAGTTTTTTTCATTATTAAGTGTGAATTTAAGTGTTGATTTTAAAAATAAAACTTGAGGCCGTTTCGTATTTTCCTCCTTGTGAAGCCGTAAACAGGTATGTTGGTTTTCCGTTTTGAAACAATATTTGTGGCCTCTCCGCACGACCATAACGGTTTAAGTGTTTAGGCGCAGGCGGTTGGTTAACGTATTTGTCAAGCTGTTGATAGCCAATTTCTGGTTCCGACCAATGTTTGCCATCTTCCGATTCCATATACAAGCCCACATCAATGCCATACACACCCAAATCTCTGGCCAGCATTTTAAATTTGCCGTTTTCGTGCCACACGTAAGCATCTTCGCATTGTTGGTTGTTGCCCATATTGTGATAATCAATTACGGGGTTGCCTTCGTATTTTTTATAAGGGCCGAAAAGCGATTTCGATGTCGCCAAGCCGTATTTTCTGTTGCCTCGGATTTTAAACTTCGGATGGATGTAGCCTTCTGTGTCAAACGATTTGTAATAGAGCCAATACTCGCCGTTGGGGTGTTTAAAAAATGAAGGATTGGTTGTGCAATGGTCGTCCCATTCGCCCGCTTTTCCGGGTTGTAACAAGGGCTGGTCGGGACGTTCCCAAGGCCCGTAAAGGGAATCGGCAGTAGCCAAGCCAACACGTTGGGTATTTAGTTTTCCGTTGGAGTTGCCCATAAAAAACAGCGCATATTTGCCGTCCACAAAATGGATGCTCGGGTTATGGCAGGTAGTGGCATCCCAAAAGCCATCACCGCGCGGCGCTAAAACCGTACTCACATATTCGTAAGGGCCTTCCGGTTTGTCGGCTACGGCATGGGCAATTTCCGAAGCGTGCGTCCAGCCACTCATGCTTTTTGCTTTGGGCCAACGTGAAAAAAACACGTGTATTTTACCGTCGGGGCCTTCAATCGGGCTATTACACCACACATAAAAATCTTCAAATTCCAATGCTCGACCAACAGGTGATAGGCGTTTTTCAAATTCGGATAATTTCGGATTGTTTCCTTCGAAATTTAAAAACGACTGCGCCTGAAAGGGCAAACACGAACCCGCAGAGGCCAGCAATGATGTAGCAATAAAATGCCGTCTTTTCATTAGTTTCTTTTTAATGTTAAGCTCATCAATCCAATCACCACATCGTTGGCCACAGCTTTGAGTTCTAAAGATTTTAGCGTTTTTTCCGGGTTTAGCGGTAAATCCAAAAGAGTCCCCGCACCGCCTTCGATGCCATAATCGCTAAAACCTTTAATGGGTTTAAAATCACTGAAAGTTCTGGTGATGTCGCCTGTTTTAAAATATACCCTTGGTGGTTTTGGTGCATCAGTAGTGAAAGCCAAGCCATCAATAAAATAATCTTGTTCAATAGGCCACCAGTTTTCAGGGTTTTTAAGCTGAAGCGTTTCTGAACTGCCATCGGTATAATTTACAACAATCTCACCATTTGTGAACCGACTTTGCATCGGGTTGGTGCTACCAGCCATCATAAAAAAGGCATGCGAGGCTTTTCCAGAAAGCGGAATATTTATGCTTTCTGGGAAATTGTCCCACATCGAAACAAATGCGATGTTGTTTTCAGTTTTATTGGAAGGCGTTTTGAATGGAATGTTTTGCGGACTTAAAATCGTGTTGTCCTGACCCGCTCTTTCCCGTAATCCGGAATCGTCAATTTCTGGTTTAATGTACGGATAACACCAGTTGCCAATGCCTTGGGTGGGCAGTTGAAGGGTAGGGGAAGTCGGTCGCGGACTTAAATACTCCTCTTCAAAAATATTGGTGACTTTACTGTTGAAATTTGAAGCCAAATCAACGGTTTCAAAGTTGGTGTCTTTTGAAAACGATTTGTCCCAATTATGGAATTTTGAAGATTCCTCATTTTTCAAAATTTTTAAATGAACGGGCTGCCACCAAAGCATGTCGTTTTGTTTCAGCTGCACAAAAAATGTTTTGTTTCCGCTTTCGGCTTCCACTTTAAAATTGAGTTCGTTTGCCGTTTTGCTGATTTCTGAAATGGCTTGTTGCGGGTCGTAAACCTTGACGATTTTAGATTTTTCCGTTTTAAACTGAAGTGTTTCATTTTGGTGACCTTCCAATTGGAAATCAGGAGATTCAATAGTACTGTCTTTCCAATTTATAGCGATGTTGTAATGGCTTTTTGTTGAATCTTCGATAACGATTTTTGGGTAGCCAATAGCACTGTCGTCAATTGTCCAGTCTACTTTTTCACCATTAATCGTAACCGCTTCAATGGCATCAAAATGTGCATCTATTGAAAAATGGAGATTTAAATTTTGCTTGAATTTGGAATCAATAATATAAGTTGAAATCCCATTGTTCCTTTTAAAATCAATGGAAATATCTGGAATTTCCAATGCAGCATAATTCCAATCTTTTGGAAATCCAGGTTCAATATAAAGCGTGTTTTCAATGGAATTGGGCTGAATACCAAACAAGCCTTCAACCAACGAACGTGCCGCCATGCCAACGGGGTCGGCAAAATCTCGGTACAGTTCGCCGCGAATGGCATCGTAATGCGATAATTGCTGAAAACCACCCGGTGAAGCTCCTAAGTACATGCTTTCAATCAGCGCACTTTGCCATAATTTGTAAGCTTCATCTTTTCGGTTGCCTTGCCAATAGGCTAAAGCGGTATGAAGATTTTCGGCTAAAGCCACATTGTTTACCGACCACGTGTAGGGTTGCCAATTGCTGGTAGAAATAAGCTCAAGGTCATTATGCGGAAGTCCTTCTGCTTTTACAGGTATATGCGGGATTTCGGTATCGACGTAACGCAAGGCTTGATACGACTGAAAGTTGTTGGCTATGTTTTCATCCAACGTGTGGTAGATGGTCCAAATTCCAGGATTGTCGTGCAATAGCTGATTGCCCAAAAAATCTTTGTACTCTGCAAACACGCCTTTTTTATCAATCCATAAATGCTTTTCAACTGCCGATTTGATGTGCTTGGCTTCGTCAATATAAGGCTGTGGGTTTTCATTTAAAAGTTTGGCAATACTGGCCGCTAAAAGATTAACGGAATAATTGTACGCTGATGAATAGGCCACCCCGCCACCCGAGTATTGCAGGGCGTCGCTGGCCCAAATGGTAGCGTAAGCATCGTAAAGGCCGTCCCCGTCTGCATCAAAGTTTCGTTTTTCCCAAGTAATGTGGCGCTTTACAACGGGCCACATTTTTTTCATAAATTCTAAATTGCCCGTCCACTGGAATCCTCGAAGCAATTGGTTAATAAACACCGAATTCATATCGTAATGATGGGCAATGGTATTGTTGTTTGGTCGTCGGCTTATATATCCACGGCTGAACATAGCGGTGCCCAAAACTTCTTTTTGGCGGGCAAAATTTCTGGAGCTATCCAAAACCACCGGGCCTGTTTCGGGCTCTAAAACCTGCGAATTACCATAGCTTTCAAAATGGGTCTGAGCCCTGTCGTGCCAGCCCAAAGGATGCGCCACATAAGCACCACGCCAAGCGTTTAGGTGCATGCGCCAAGCCACGGCACCGTGTAAGTACGCGGGGCTTTCCCAAATGGCATCGCCAGCAATGGCCAATGCGCCACCTAAAGTGTTCAGATATTTATCGGGGGTGTTTAGCTTTACTCGGTCTTTTAAGGTTTCGGTTTTATCAAGTGCTTGTTGGAATTCAGTTTCAATTGCTTTTTGTGAGGTTTTTGAAAGTTGTCCTTCGTTTTCGATTTTCCAGAAAAATGTGTTCTTAGAATCCAATTCGATTTGCCCCATTAAGGCTGGGTGATTTTCCACTTTTCTATTGGAAATGGTAATAGGAGAGCCTTCAACTGACGCCTCAACCAATTTGGTGCTGGACTTTGGAAAATAGCCTACAATTTGGCGGTTGTTTCCCGTTTTTTGTTTGTTGGTTTCCGAACCGAATTTTAAAAGAAAATCGGTTTTTCTGATTTCGTATTCGTTATTGATACAATATTCCGGTTGCAAATAAAATACCGATTCGGGGTCAGCGCCAATATCGCCTTCACGGTGGAATTTTTTGGCATTGGCACCGCCGTACAACCAAAATAAATCGATATTATTGGGAATGTTTTCAGTTTCAACTTTTAGAATTAAGGCTTCCTTTTCGGCATGCGCCACCACTTGAAGGCTTATGTAACCGTTGCCTAACATGGCGTCTTTGATGCTGTAAATCATCGTGCCGGGGTTGTAGGTGGTTGAAATAGCATCGGCAACCGATAGCCATTTACTTTCCATACCGTTTGAAATGCCCACTTTTAAATTGCCTCCCATGCCTTTAAGGTACAAAGCAAATTCTGGCAAATCGCCAGTTTCTACCCGAAAACCGGTGTTGGTACCGTAAAGTGCCCGGTTGAATTTTCGAGTGCCATTTTTTAACACAAAAGTTTCGCCATCAGGGGCATAATGGATTTTCCTTTGGGTTGGTAAGGTTTGCTTTTTTTGTGAGCTACAGCTTAAGGAAATAGTTAAAAAAAAGGCGATTAAGCAAAATTTGGGTTTCATTTTTTTTGTTAAGGGCATTGTTCGTGATGGTTATATTGTATAATGATTATTTTAGCGCGACGTCCCAGACTTTTGATAGTTTTGATGAGCCTTTTGGTCCATTAACTTTTAAGACCACAACATATTTTCCTGCTTCTTGGTATTGGTGTATGGGGTGTTGCTGTTTAGAGGTTGTACCGTCGCCAAAATCCCAAAGCCATGAGTCTATATTGCCTGTCGATTCATCTTTAAAAGCTACCGTTTTGTTGATGAAATCCAAAATTTTGAATGACCATTGGGCATCAATCTCTTTAGTGAAATCTTTTTCCAAAGGCATTAATTTAAATGGCAACAAATAGGAAGCATTTCCGTACATGGTGTGTTCTTTGGAGAGGTTCCAAAAACCATTGTTTTCTTTTGTGTTTACATCATCATAATCAATTATGGCCCAGCATAGCCCGATGTTTTTGTTTTCTTCCAAAATAGATTTAATGGCTCTTTCGGGAGAGTTTCCAGCATAATCAAAAGGGGTGATCCAAAACTCTAAAATGAGTTTTCCATTTTCTCCGGGCTTGAAGTCATATTGATATGCAGCATTGGCATAGGGGAGGTCTTTTATCCAAGGTTGGCTGCCCCAAACCATAGTCCATTCTTTATCTTTTGCAGGAGTAAAAATATGATAGTTTTGCGCATGCACTCCATGGTAAGAATAATAGGCTTCCATGGGGTCTAAATTTTTATTAGGATGGAAGCGGTCTATAAAAGGGCCGCCAGATTGATCGGCATCAACTACAACTTCAAAAGTATCGTTATGTAGCCCCGATTCGGAAAAATCCCAATAATCGTCGTAAGCTTCGTATAAAAAATACAGACGGTTTAGCCCTTTTACCCAGCCCACTTTTACATTAACATCTAAGTTTTTTGGGTTGGCTTTTGGCTGTTTGCCGCTGTCGTCCCACAAATCATCGATTCCTATATTGTAGCTTTCCGGTACTATATCCCAGTCGTTGGCATGGCCGTTAATAGTTGGAATTTGGTCAGCAGGAAATTGAAACACTTTAAAGCTTCTATTTTCTTGGGCTGCTATCGTGCAACATGAACCTATAAACCAAAAAACACTAAGGATTTTACATAATTTGAAACTGACTAGTTCCCATTCTTTTATTTTCAGCATCAGTTAAGTATTAGTTGTTGGTATAAGTAGCTTCAGGGAATGCAATTTGGTTCGTGTTTTCAAGGGAAATTTTTGAGGCGTCTTCAGCAATTATTTTAACATTGTTGAGCGTCCAATTGGCACTGTGTTTTATTTGCCCTGCGGTTTTGGCTTTAATATAAACGTTGTTTAAATTGATGTCTTTAATGATCGATTCGGGCATGCCAGTAACGTTTATGGCCGTTTCTGCACCTGTAACATTGATATTGTTTAATGTAATATTTCTAAAAGTAGGAATGCCTTTTTCAGGTTCAACTTTCATGAGCATTTTTTTCCAATGTTCGGGGATGGTATTTTCATCAAATTCCTCGGGTAATTTTGAATAGCTGTAGGCTGGATTCCAGTTCATACTGACTTTCATAAAGTGCCCAACGCTATCCATTTTTATGTTTTCCATGTAAATGTCTTCAATCGTACCGCCTCGATTGGTCGCCGATTTGATGTTTAGTCCGTTTTTTGTGCCCATACCTTTTATGTTCGATACGTAAACATGGCGGATGCTGCCTGCGGTTTCGCTGCCCAAAGTGAATAATCCGGCACCTTGTCGGGCAATACAATCTTTAATCACCACGTATTCTGTGGGTTTATTTACACGTTGTCCGTCCCAATCGCGACCGGCTTTTAAACAGAAGTTATCATCATTGCAATCGATATCACAATTTTGCACTAAAATCCATTTTGAGGAATCGATATCAATGCCATCTGTGCTTGGGCCATGGCCTCCAATATTGTTTTTAATGGTAAGCCCATCAACGGTAATATATTCGGAATACAAAACCTGAACCGTCCAGAATCCAGCCCGTTGAATATTCAAGTTTTTAAACACAACATCTTTTGAGTTTGAAATGAGGAAGGTGCGTGGGCGTTTGGCATCGTAATCTACAATCCAACGCAGTCCACGTGGCTCGTAATCGTTTTTACGAAGATCCCAATAATAATCCCAAAACACTTTGCCTTGCCCATCAACAGTGCCCTCGCCATCAATAATTACGTTATTTTCGTTTCTAACGTTTATAAGTGCAGCAGGCCAAATCATTTCGATACCGGCAATACGAGTGTCGATTTCTTTATAGTCTTCAATATTTTCACTGCCCAAAATTTTTACGCCTTTTGACACTTCAAATTTAATGTTGCTTTTAATAAAAATGGAGCCCGTTAAATAATCACCTGGTTTAAAACTTACGGTGCCGCCACCGTTTTCAGCACAAGCATCGATGGTTTTTTGTATGGCTTCAGTGCATAGTGTTTTTCCGTCGTTAATGGCGCCAAAGTCGTTTACATAATAGGTTTCTCCGCTTATTTCAAAGGATTTTGCCCCCACTTTATCCACCCATTCTGGAGTAGATTGCTTAGGGGGAGTACTAGTGCTTTTTTCTTCTTTGCACGATGAAAAAATGAGGGAAACAATACAGATGAAAAAAAGATTTTGTTTTATCATTAAAAATAAGTTTTAAAAAACTATAAAAATATCATTTTGATAAAAAAAAGGTATCCTGTACCGTCATGTGTTAAAAAAACATAAAAAAAGGAAGTTTCACGCTCTAGTCTTAAGTTATTGTTGTTTTTTTGCTATATTGACTAAGCTAAAACTAAACATTATTTCCCCATCTTTATGTCTCAAGTAATTGAAATAAAAATCAATGAGTCATCCCGTGTTCCCAAATATAAACAGATAGTAGATTCGATAATAAACGATATATCAAAAGGTAAATTAAGGGTTGGTGAAAAAATACCATCAATAAATGAGTTGAGCGAATCGTGTTATCTCTCCAGAGACACCGTAGAGAAGGCTTATAAACAGTTAAAGGAGCAAAAGGCTATTGTGTCTGTAAAAGGCAAAGGCTATTACATAACAAAGACCGATTTAATATCGAAAATAAATGTCTTTTTTATGGTGAATAAACTGAGTTCTTACAAAATGATGATTTTTAATTCGTTTGTAAAAGCACTTGGTATCAATGCCCACGTTACGCTATCGGTTTACCATTGTGAAGAATCGATATTTATTAAGACTTTGGAAAGAAATTTGGGAGCGTTCGATTATTATGTAATTATGCCCCATTTTAAGGCCGAAGACTCGAACCACATTAGTTCAACCCCGCAGGTGAAAGAGGCTATTGAGAAAATACCTAAAGACAAACTGGTTATTTTGGATAATAGGAAAATTGATATTAATGGTGATTTTGGTGCCGTTTATCAAGATTTTAAAGAGGATATTTACCAGGCGTTAAATCAGGGACTTAATAATTTATTAAAGTACGATAAGCTCGTTTTGGTGTACCCCACGAAAACAGTTTACCCTTATCCGCAAAGAATTGTTCACGGATTTACAAAATTCTGTTCTGAGCATCAATTTGATTTTGAAATACTAAATGAGATTTATGAGGATATGGATCTTGATAGTAAAGATGTCTACATTGTAATTGAAGAAAATGATTTGGTTAATCTGGTGCGGCAGGTAAGAAAGAAAAACTTGATTTTGGGTAAAGACATTGGGATTATTTCGTATAACGATACACCTCTAAAAGATTTACTGGGCATTAACGTGGTAAGTACCCACTTTAAAGCCATGGGCGAAACTGCGGCATATTTGGTGCTCAACAATAAGAAAGAAAAGGTGAAAAATGTGTTTGAATACATAGAACGAAATTCGGTTTAATCCGTTCAAATTTTTACAAAAAAAATGAAGATTCATCATAGTACAGGATGGATCTTTTTTTTTATCCCAATATTTTAGTCGAAAATTCATAAATGACACGTATTATTAAAGGTATTTCAATACTATTTTTTTTAAGTTTTTCTTTGCTGGCTATAAGCCAAAATAAGGATTTAGCTAAAACCTTTTACTTCGGAAAAAAGGTAGAGCAGGCTGATGGCATACAGGTTCCGCAAACAAGTGTTTATTCTGAAGAGAAGGGCTACGGTTTCGATTTTGGTTCTGTAAAACATGTAAAAACAAAAAAAAACTTTATTACGGCCAATACATCCATTTACTTTTCGGTACAATTGCCCGAGGGAAATTATAGAGTAGAGGTGGTTTTGGGAGGGAACAAACTATCAAAAACCACTATAAAGGCAGAATCAAGACGCTTGATGCTCCAAGAAAAAGAATTGGCTAAAAATGAAACTTGTACAGAAACTTTTGTGGTCAATGTGCGGTCTCCGAGAATTGATGCGTCCGCTTCCATAAAAGTCAAAGACCGCGATAGAAACCAACTGAACTGGGACGATAAATTGACCTTAGAGTTTTTGGGAAATCCTGCCATACAAAGCATAAAAATATCGCCTGCAAAAAATGTAACGACCTTCTTTTTGGCTGGCGATTCTACGGTAACCGATCAAGATGTTGAGCCATGGGCGTCGTGGGGACAGTTTTTCACCAATTATTTAACGGATGATGTTGTTGTGGCCAACTATGCCGAATCGGGATCGTCGTTACCAGCTTTCAAAGGCGCCCTGCGTTTTAAAAAAATATTGACAACTATGAAACCGGGCGATTACTTATTCATTGAATTCGGCCATAATGACGAAAAGATAAAAGGCGAGGGCAATGGTGCATGGGGACTTTACACCAGTTTGCTAAAAGAATATGCAACAGCATTTAAATCCCAAGGAGGGCATGTCATATTGTTAACGCCCACCGAAAGACGCCATTTTACCAACCAAGGCGTTTTAAAGGAAACCCATGGCGATTTTCCTGATGCCATGCGTAAAGTGGCCAAAGACCTTGAATTACCATTAATCGATTTAACAAAAATGACCCGAACTATGTACCAAAGTTGGGGTAATAACGCATCGGTAAAGGCATTTGTGCATTATCCCGCTAGTACTTTTCCTGGGCAGACAAAACCTTTGGCCGACGATACACATTTTAATAGCTTTGGAGCCAACCAAGTGGCTAAATGTGTTATATCCGGAATAAAAAAGTTAAATTTAGAAATTACACAATATTTAAAGACAAGCATGTCAAATTTCGATCCCGAAAAACCAGATAATTTTAAGGATTGGTCTTTACCCATGAGCACACGATTTGAAATAGAAAAACCAGACGGAAACTAAATAACTATGATTTATTTTAAAAATGTTAGACACCAATTCGCATTGGTATTTTTTGCCGTATTAACAGGCTTCAATGTAAATGCACAAGAAACTGAAAAAATATTCCTTTCGGGGAAGGATTTTAAAAACCCGGTAGAATGGGAATTCATGTGCACCGGTGGCCGAAAGAGCAATGAGTGGACTACCATAAATGTACCCTCAAACTGGGAACTTCAGGGTTTTGGCGAATACACTTATGGGCGTTGGTACAAAGAGTTGAACCAAGAGGAGCCAAGTAAGGAGGAAGGTTTTTACAAATATAAATTCAACGTTCCGGAAACTTACAAAAACCAAAACGTAACTATTGTTTTTGGAGGGGCGATGACCGATACCGAAGTGAAAATAAATGGGAAATCGGCCGGCGATATACACCAGGGCGGTTTTTATGAATTCAAGTATGATATCACTTCGCTATTGAAATATGGTGAGGAAAACTTGTTGGAAGTACACGTGTCGAAACATTCCAGCAACAATACGGTAAACAATGCCGAACGAAAGACCGATTGGTGGCTGTTTGGGGGTATTTACCGCCCCGTTTGGTTGGAGGTTTCTCCAAAATCGTTTATCGACCATGTAGCCATTGATGCTAAAATGGACGGTTCGTTAAAAGCGGAACTCAATCTTAAAAATATACCCGACAATGCAACGGTCGAAGCAAGCATTGCTCCAGTTGGAGGGAATGAAAGTTTTGAAACCTTCACTTTTAAATTAAAGGACAACGAAAATTTTCAAACTATAAACGCACAATGGAACGGCGTAAAAGCATGGAATCCCGAAGCCCCGAACCTGTACACCTTGACGTTGACCTTGAAAAGTGACGATAAGGTTTTGCATACTAAATCAACACGAATTGGTTTTAGGACGCTTGAGTTTTTGAAAAAGGACGGCATTTACGTCAACGGAAAAAAGATTTTGCTAAAGGGCATCAATCGCCATGTGATTTGGCCGGAATCTGGAAGAAGCACCGACAAGGCCATCAGTGTTTTAGATGTGAACTTGATTAAGGATATGAATATGAACGCCGTACGGTTCCATTATCCGCCAGATACCCACTTTTTGGAAGTTTGCGATTCGTTGGGGCTTTTTGTACTCAACGAAGTGGCCGGTTGGCAAAACGGTTATGATACCAAAACCGGTACCCAATTGATCAAGGAGACCGTGCAACGTGATGTTAACCACCCTTCGGTAATCATTTGGGATCACGGCAACGAAGGTGGTTGGAACTACGAAATAGATCATGTATTTCATATTTACGATCCACAAAAACGAATCGTTATCCATCCGTGGGCCGATTTCAACGGTTGGGATACCCATCATTATCCCACGTATTTAACAGGCATGCACCGTTTTAACAATGGAGAAAACGTGTTTTTACCCACCGAATTCATGCACGGAACTTATGATAACGGCATTGGTGCTGGATTGGAGGATTTTTGGAAACGTTACAAGCAAAGCCCGTTGTTTGCCGGAGGGTTCATTTGGGCGATGCTCGATGAGGCCGTATTGCGCACCGATTGGACCGGAGATAGAAAATACGATTCGAAAGGGAATTTGGCAGCCGATGGCGTTTTGGGGCCGCACCGCGAAAAGGAGGGTAGCTTTTTTACCGTAAAGGAAGTATGGTCGCCCATTCAGTTCGAGCCCAAAATGATCACTTCAACTTTCGATGGTTCATTTTTAATTTCCAACGAATACATTTTCACCAATCTTAACGAATGCCAATTGGAATACAGGGTACTGAAGGTTTCAGGTGATGCCATGTACAAGGATACCAAAGCTGAAGTAATCGCTTCAAATGCTATAAAAATGGAAAGCGTTGAGCCGGGCGAAACCCGAAAAATAAAGTTTAATGTACCACAAAACTTTTTTGAAGGCGATTGGCTGGAAATCATAGCGCACGATAAACACGGCAGGGAAATCTATACTTGGTCCTGGCCCATACACCGTGCACCCTATTTTGCCAATAAATTCATTGCAAAAAAGACATCAAAAAAATCAGCGAAAGCTACAAAATCTGGTAATGAAGTGCTTTTAGAAAGCAAAACGCTTTCGGTAACATTAAATGCTTCCACCGGAGAAATCATTAAGATTGAAAATCAAAAAGGGGATGTGCCGTTTGTAAATGGCCCCAAACCTGTGGGTATGAAGGCCGAAGTGGAATCTGTTTCAGTTGAGGAAAATAACGATGCTGCTATTTGCACCATAAAATATTCCGGTGGTATTGATACGGCCACTTGGACATTGTTCAACGACGGCCGATTGAAATTAAATTTAATTCTTCTCAAAAATGCAGGACGAAATAGTGGTTTCGACGGGGCATTTTTTGAGGGTGCCATAGATAAATTTGGAGTGACCTTCAATTTTCCGGAGAAAGGTGTTAAGGGCATGAGGTTTTTAGGAAATGGGCCTTACCACGTTTGGAAAAACAGAATAAAGGGTACCGAATTCGGGCTTTGGGACAAAGATTACAACACGACCGTAACGGGCGAGAGCTTCGAAAACTTGGTGTATCCAGAATTTAAGGGCTACCACGCCAATTTTGTGGCCGGAAACCTAAAAACTGAAAAAGGTAATTTTAAATTTTTTAGTGAAAACGACAAACTGTTCCTAAGGTTGTTTACCCCAGATCTGCCTAAGCATGCTGTTTCAAAGGTGTTTCCGCAGCCCGATTTTCCAGAAGGGAATATCTCGTTTATGTATGAAATTCCCGGTATGCGTGCTTTCAAACCGTTGGAACACCAGGGGCCGGAAAGCCAGCCCACAAATATTAGGATAAAAAGCGGTGATGATGGCATACCCATGACGCTATGGTTTGATTTTAGAAACATTTAATTCAATTCAATACACTTTTTATGAAAGTATTTCAATATCTACTGATTCTTTTTTTGGCAGTTTCATTTTCAAACTGCGCACAACAAAGCAACACGAAACCAACGGTTTATACGGTTGGCGATTCCACTGTAAAAAATGGTCGTGGTGATGGCTATGGCGGCCTTTGGGGCTGGGGCGATTTTATCGGTCAGTTTTTGGATTCTTCGAAAGTGACAGTTGAAAACCACGCCTTGGGAGGTACCAGTAGCCGAACGTATCAGAATTTAGGATTATGGGATACCGTAAACAACAAACTGAAAAAAGGTGATTATGTGCTCATTCAATTTGGGCACAATGACAATGGACCTGTGAACGATACCATTCGTGCCCGGGGAACGATTAAGGGCATTGGTGATGAAACCGAGGAGATAGACAATATGATAACCGGCGAACACGAAATTGTGCATAGTTACGGATGGTACATTGAAAAAATAGTTAAGGACGCCAAGGCCAAAGGAGCTATTCCTGTAATTATGTCGCCCATTCCACGAAATAAATGGGAGGACGGAAGAGTGCCAAGAAACGACCGTTCTTACGGGCTTTGGGCCAAGCAAATTGCCGAACGAAATAACGTAACATTTATTGATTTGAATGATAAAATGGCCGTTGAACTTGAAAAGAATGGTGAAGAAAACGTTACTGGAATTTATTTTTATAAGCGCGACCATACGCACACTTCGGCAAAAGGCGCGGTTTTGGCGGCTTCGATTATTGTTGATGAATTGCAAAAAACAGATAATCCGCTAAAAGAGCATATACTTGAAAACCCCAAGGTTGAGCTACCCAAAAAGAAGAATATCTTTTTAATTGGTGATTCAACCATGGCCAACAGTAGCAATCCCAATGCAATAGGTTGGGGAATGGCCTTCCCTAAATTTTGCGATACCATGCAGGTAAATGTTATTAACAAAGCCCGGGGAGGCAGAAGTACACGAACCTTTATTTACGAAGGTTTATGGGATGAGGCCAAAAAAGAATTTCAAAAAGACGACATTGTATTCATTCAATTTGGGCATAACGATGCCGGTAATATCGACAAGAAAAAATACCGTGGTTCGTTAAAAGGTATGGGCGACGAAACTCAGGAGGTTAAGCGTGATAGCTTAACGGAAACAGTGCACACCTACGGATGGTATATGAAAAAAATGATTAGGGATACTAGAGAAAAGGGGGCAATCCCCGTGGTTTTAAGCTTAACGCCCCGAAACGAATGGCCCCATGGGAAAGTGGAACAACGTTTCGATACTTATGTAAAGTGGGCGAGGGAAGCTGCCGAGGCCGAAAATGCCATTTTTATCGATTTAAGTGATGCCGTGGCCCAAAAATACCAAGAGCTGGGTAAGGAAAAGGTAAAAGACTTTTTTCCGAAAGACCACACCCACACTGGTATGGAAGGGGCAACTTTTACAGCAAGAACGATGGCTGAAATTCTAAAAAAGCATAAAGGGATTGGGTTGCGTGGCAGTATTTATTTAACTGAATAACGTGTTTAATCTAGTGCCATCTAGGTTAAAATAGATTTATTAATCAATCTTGAAATATTCTTTGGATTAACCTAAATATTTAAAACCTCCGCTGAAAACGGAGTTTTTTTTACTTAACAACAGGTTGTTTAGAGAATAAACCACAGATAATTAAATTACTCTTATTTGGCGGTGTTTCTTAACTAAGGAATTATTTCACGGTTTATAATTTGTTGATGTCCAAGAGAGTTTTTGATTTGATGTTAAACCCTATTAATGCGCTATAAAAATTGTCTTTTCTTTTTTTAGATTCAGACTGCTTAGAGCGCTAAAAACTTGTTTTAATGTGTGTTATGGTTTTTTGAAGTTAAAAGTGGAAGAAATTTAGCCTACAACAGGATGGTGCAGGATGGTGTTTGTATCGTATAAGACTATTTTTGAGTGTTAAATTTTTTATAAAACAATGTTAAATAATTTCTAAATAGAAAAACATTTGCATTGTTTAAATTCAACTAGATCATTTTAACAACTTTATAAATCAATTAAACTAAATAATGAATAAAAAAATACTCTGCTATTTATTTTTCTTGCCGATTGTTTTTTTTCTGACTAACTGTAGTAGTAAAGAAGAGTTTGACAAATATTATGCAAGACCTGACGATTTAGAAGATCCTATTTTTCAGCAATTAGAGGCTAGAGGTAATTTTACCAATCTTACAGCTTTAATTGAAAAAGCTGGATATAAGGATATTTTGGGAAAATCTGGTTACTGGACCATGATGGCCCCAAATGATGCGGCCTTTGCCGAGTTTTTTCAAGAGCAAGGCATTTCTGGTGTGACCAGTATCGATTCTACAATGGCATCGAAAATTGTTCGATATGCTTTAATCTATAATGGTTTCCGTACCGAAAGACTTTCTGATTACCAATCGGCAATTGGATGGGAGGAAGACAATGCCTTTAGAAGAAGAACGGCTTATTATGATGGATTTCAAACAAAAACCGTAAACGGAAACGCTATTGTTGTGGCTGGTTCTAACCGAAATAATGGCCCTGGAGCAGATTATTACATCCCTGGCGATAACAACAATAAGTATATCTCTTATTTCGTAACAGAATATATGGATGCACTTGGGTTAAGTGCTTTTGATTATGAGTATTTCTATCCGGAATCAAATTACACTGGTTTCAATGTGCTTGCAGGGAAAACAGTTCAGGCCGATATTGTTGCTGAAAATGGGATAATTCATGAAGTAGATAAAGTGTCACTTCCGTTGATTAACGTGGATCAAAAACTTGAAGAAAGTCCTGAATACAGCATTTTTAGAGATTTATTGGAAACCAATTTGGTGGAGTATGTTTTTGATCAGGACGCCACAGATACGTATCAAAACTTCACTAGAAAATCTGATGAGGTGTATGTTAAAGTATACGACCCTGCCTTGTTTTTTTCACCCAACAATGAAAATTATATCAAGGAAGCAGACAATGACGGTCAATATGATGCTTATACATTATTTGTTCCGGAAAACACTGTTTTTCAAAAGTTCATAGATGATGTTTTGCTTAAAAATTATACTGCTTTAGATAAGTTGCCAAAATACATTTTTGAAGATTTATACAATGCGCATATGGTTCAAAATGCGGTTTGGCCATCACTTTTGCCTACTTACAGTAACGGGTTGGAAGAAGATATCCGCTTGGATATAAATACTGATATTATAGAAGCAGAGGTACTGAGTAACGGATTTTTCTATGGTACCAATAAAGTGCAAGAGTCTAATTTGTTCTTTAGTGTCTATACTTCCGCTTACCTTGATCCTGATTTTACTCTAGCCACCCGTTTATATAACGATGGTTCTGGTTATCGCGAGATTATCAGTAATATTTCAGCTAATTATACTTTGTTTTTACCATCGGACGAAATCCTTAGAGAGCATGGATATGAATATAATATAAACAGAGAAGAGTGGGTGTACACATCTCCGGAAACAGGAAACACGGTTGCGGGTACATTGGCCAGGTCACGGTTACTTCGTGTACTTTACAATGGTATCGTGCCAACGCCAAATGGCGAATTAAATGATTTGTCGGGATCGGGTATAATTCGCTCTGGTGACTTTGATTTAGCTGGTGAATATATTAAGTGGGAAAACAATCAGGTTTGGGCTGCCGGAAACGAAATTGAGGGTACCCGTGTAAATATTATAGGTTTTGAAGATCAACGTAACGGACGTACATATTATATTGATGACATTCTAGAATTCAGTGAAGAGACCCAAGGGCAGGAATTGTTTGACTTGGCAATTGGTGGTGGCCCCAGCTCTGGATATTTTAATTTTATGAGATACTTATACAGTTCCTCTTTATATGACCAAGAAACAGGGAGTATCTCTGGGGTAGAATTAGGAACTTTTTACACCTTTGCTATACCAAATAATGAAGCTGTACTGCAAGCTGTTGCAGATGGGCAATTGCCAGCAACTCCAACAGGAGCCCCTAATTTTAATCCAAGTAATCCTGAAGAAATTGAGCAAGTAGAGTCTTTTATTAAATATCATATTTTGGCCACCCGTACCGCTTCAGACGACGGTTTAGTAACTGGGCAAACAGAAACATTACTAAAAGATTTTGAAGGAAATAAAACGTACATTAATGTGATAAGTGCTCCGGGAGAGCTTAGCTTTATTGATTCTGCCAACCGAATAGCCAACTATATTCCTGGCGATAGTAACCACTTGGCCGATCGCACATTAATTCATTTAATTGATAATTATCTTTTATACACGGAATAAAATGAAATATAATATAACCAACTTACTTTACTGTTTTTCATTTATTATAACCTCCTTTTTTTCTACTCAAGTTTCTGCTCAAAATTCAGATGTGATTAGAGGACAAGTGCTTGATGCGGCTACAAAAATGCCGCTTTTGGGAGCAACCGTTGTGGAACAGGATGCAGAAAACCGTACAATTACTGGTGTAGTAACAGACTTTGATGGTAATTTCGCCATTTTGATGAAAAACACCAATAACAAATTAGTGATATCAACTTTAGGATACAAAACACAAACCTTAACCGTGGGGACTAAAACCAATTTTGTGGTTGACATGGTTGAAAATATTGAAGGTTTGGAAGAGGTTGTTATTAGTGCAACCAAAACACCTGAAAGTGGTTTGCTTAATATTGCCGCCAGAGATTTAACAACCAGTGCTGTTACCATTAGTGCTGCCGATGTAGAAAATACGCAAGCAGCATCGATTGATGAAGCACTTCAAGGTAGAATACCCGGGGTGGATATTACAGCAACATCTGGTGATCCGGGTGCCGGTATGCAAATTAGAATTAGGGGAACGTCGTCCATTACGGGTTCATCAGATCCACTTGTGGTTGTTGACGGGATGCCTTATGAAACATCAATTCCAGAAGACTTTAACTTTGGATCTGCCGATGAACAAGGTTACGCGGCATTATTGAATGTAGCTCCAACAGATATTGAAAGTATTACTATATTAAAAGATGCTGCGGCCACTGCTATGTGGGGGGCAAGAGCAGCAAGTGGTGTTTTAATTATCAATACAAAAAGAGGATCTGTAGGCGCTCCAAAAATAGGCTATAGTTTTACGGGAACTTATTCTAAGCTACCCCGAACAATTCCTATGCTTAGTGGTGACCAGTATTCGCAGTTAATCCCAGAGGCTTTTATGAACCGTACCGGAACACCCCTTAATACACTTTCTGTTAAGGAGTTTCAATATGACCCCCAAGAGGTGTATTGGTATAAAAATTATGGTAACAACACCGATTGGGTTGAAGCCATAACGCAGACGGGTACCACAGGAGAGCATAATTTATCTTTACAAGGTGGTGGTGAAAAGGCAAGGTATTTTACTTCTATAGGGTATTATAATCAAAAAGGTGTAACTAAAGGAACTGGTTTTGAACGTATCAATGGACGACTCAATTTAGATTATGTGGTTTCTGATAGAATTCGCTTTAAAGCCGATATATCTTATACGCATACTGATACAGAACGAAATTATGTAAACGGAACAGGAAGTGGAGACCGTGTAAGAAGTGTAGCTTACACTAAAATGCCCAACATGAGTATTTATGAGTACGATGATGTAGGGGATCTTACGCCAAACTATTTTTCTCCCGCTCAGAATATTCAAGGAGCTTATCCACGTACGTACAACCCTGTAGCGTTGGCAGAGTATGCTTCAAACCAACAAACAGGTTATAGAATAGTACCACATTTTAATTTAAAAGTTGATCTGATTCCTAATAGGTTGATTTCAACTTTCGATCTTCAGTTTGATTTTAATAGTACTAAGGCCAAAGCGTTCTTACCGCAAAACGCAACAGGACGACCATTTACTGAAACTGTTGTTAACCGTGCTTCGGATGCCGATGTAGATGCTACTAGTGTAACTTCTAAAACAAATTTTATTTACACGCCTAGTTTAGGAAGTGAAGACCATAAACTTCAAACCATTTTATCTGTACAAACAAATGATTATAGATATGAATCGCATCAAGCATTAACCTCAAATACGGCTTCGGTGTTTTTAACCGACCCTTCTGTACCGTCTAGAACTCAAAATTCAGAATTGAGCCTTTACAATAATAACAGTCAAGCTAGAAGTGTGGCTGCGTTGATTAATGCTCAATATGGTTTGTTGGATAGATATTTGATTAATGTTGGTTTGCGAGGCGACGGTAACTCCAAGTTTGGTCCGGATAACCGTTATGGGCTTTTCCCTTCTATTTCTGCACGCTGGAGGGTTTCTGGTGAGCCATTTATGGAAAAGTATGATTTTGTTGACGATTTCAGTTTCCGTGCCAGTTTAGGGCAATCGGGTAGAGCACCACGCTACGATTACCGTTATTTTAATATTTACGGAAATTTTAACTCAGAATACTTAGGGCTTAATGGGGTTTACCCACAAAATATGGAGCTGTCGAACTTAAGGTGGGAAACCTTAACGGGTAAAAACTTAGGGTTGAACCTTCAAATGTTTGATAAGCGTTTTCAAATCGATGTGGATCTTTATCAAAACAGAACCAAAGACCTACTTTTTCAAAACCTTGATGTAAGTACTATTTCTGGTTATAATAATATTTCAGATCAAAACGTAGGTGTTATTGATAACCAAGGTTGGGAAATAGGATTGTATACTACCCCGGTAAAATCAGATAAATGGAGAGTGGATTTCAATTTTAACATTTCGAGAAACGAAAATATTATTCGAGAAATTTCAGAATTTTTCCCAAGTGAAAGTGGTAATGTAGATAGAAACGGTCAGTTTAAAAGATTCTTACAAACTGACAACCCATTTGGTTCATTTTATGGATACCGATTTAAGGGCGTTTATCCAGACTTGGAATCTACCCAAGCGCGTGATGCCAATGGAAATATTATTGTAGGGCCAAACGGCCAAACGGTTTACATGAGATTTAACTACCCTAATATTGATTATGTTTTCCAGCCGGGTGATGCTATGTATGAAGATATTAACAAGGATGGTAATATTGATAGTAGAGATGTGGTGTACTTAGGTAACAGTAATCCTAAATTTTCTGGAGGTTTTGGTCCTTCGATTACCTTTGATAAAAAATTCAAGTTGCTGTTGTTCTTTACCTATAGACTAGATTATGATATTGTTAACGGTACGGATATGCTAACAACTAACATGTACTCTTACGATAACCAAAGTACGGCAACACTGTCAAGATGGAGAAACCCAGGCGATGTTACCAATATGCCTCGTGCCGTTTATGGTGCCGCTTATAACTGGTTAGGTTCAGACCGTTATGTTGAGGATGCATCTTTCTTACGTTTTAGATCAGCTACTTTTAGCTATCAATTTGATAAGGATTTTTTAAAGAAGTTAAAACTCGATGACTTAAACCTATATTTCACGGCTGATAATATATTAACTTTTACAAAATACCGCGGACAGGATCCCGAAGTGAATATGCGAGGTGGAGATCCTTTCGGAATCGCCATAGATTATTCAAGAACACCACCAACACGTCGTTTTACAATAGGTCTCAGAACCCGATTTTAACACTAAACTAATTGACTCTTATGAGAACGAAAATTATATATACACTATCTTTTCTAATGGTATTGCTTAGTTTTTCTTGCGATAGCTATTTAGATTTAAAACCTGAAAACGGAACTATACGTGAAGAGTTTTGGCAAACAAAGGAAGATGTTCAATCTGCCGTAATAGGCATTTACTCTTCAATGTTAAACACACCTCCATCTGAGAGTGATAGAACTCTAGCAGAATATATTTTTATGTATGGAGAGCTAAGGGGCGATATGATTAGCCCAGGCGGATTTATGACCGATGAACAGGTGGAAGTGCTTACATCAAACATACTGCCAGCTAACAGTTTAACCACTTGGTCGCAGTTTTACCGTATTATCAATTATTGTAACACCGTAATTGACCTTGCTCCGGGAGTATTGGAAAACGACCCTACGTTTACCCAAACGCAACTTAACAATTACCTTTCTGAAGCTTTGGCCATTAGAGCTTATTTGTACTTTACCTTGGCACGCTCATTTAAGGACGTTCCTTTAAAGTTAACCGCTACACTTTCAGACCAAGATAATTTTCAATTACCTGCAGCACCACAATCAGAAGTTTTTGCACAGGTGGTAGCCGATTTAACATTAGCCGAAGGGTATGCCGTTGATGATTTTGAAAATAATGCTTCGAATAAAGGACGTATTACAAGAAACGCTATTAATGCCATGTTAACCGATGTGTATCTATGGCAAGAAAACTACGAAGCGGCTTTGGCATCGGCCAATAAGGTAATAAATTCCGGAGAGTATGCTTTGATCGAAGCCAGTCCACAATGGTTCACAACCGTTTTTGCAAGAGGAAATTCAACCGAAAGCATTTTTGAGCTTCAATATACTACTCAAAATTTAAATCCTTTTTATAGTATCTTTTTACAGCGCCCACAGTATTTAGCGGCACCAACAGTATTGGAAAGTGTATTTGGAATAGATTTTGAAGATCCATTAAATAAAGATGTTCGTGGGGAAAGAGCTTCTTTAGTTCCAGGTACCAATGAAATTTATAAGTACACAGGCATTGACGAAAACCAACGTAAATCGCTACAGGAATCCGATACGCATTGGTTCGTGTACCGTTATGCTGATGTATTGTTGATGAAGGCCGAAGCATTAAATGAGCTTCAACGAGGAAGTGAAGCCTTGGCTATTATTGAGGATATTAGAGAAAAACGAGCAGCTATTAGCATTACTGAAGAGCAGCCCGGTTTAGAGGATACCAGAGGTATTCGATTATATATTTTGGCAGAGCGGGCTAGAGAGTTTGCTTTTGAAGGTAAACGTTGGTTTGATATTTTGCGTAACGCACGAAAGGAAAACTATGCGTATTTAGATATTTTATTGGCTGTAGCGTTAAGAAGTGCACCTGCAAATCAACAACAGAGCATTTTGGCTAAACTGCAAGACCCTAACAGCCATTATCTTCCAATTAATGAGAATGAGTTGTTTACCAACAAGCAACTTGTTCAAAATCCATTTTACAAATAAAAATTGCAGTCATGAAAAAAATATTGAATTTAAACAATTTGTTGAGATTTGCGCTTACAGTTTTAGTGACCATTTTCATATTAAACTGTACCACTCAAAAATACAAGGAGTCTACCGACGAAACCTTGAACATTACAGAGTTTTTAAGAGCAAATGAAGAGTATTCGCTATTTCTAGAGATTTTAGACGTAACAGATTACGCATCATTTATGAATACCTACGGAACATACACATTGTTTTTACCTACAAATGATGCTGTTAACCAATTACTTAGTGACTTGGGAGTTAGTTCGGTAAGCGACATTCCTTTGGAAGATCTTCAAGAACTTGCAAAATTGCATATATTACCAGAATCGGTTAATACCACATCTTTCACCGACGGTAAAATACCAAGCCCTAGTTTGCAAGGACAGTTTATCATTACAGGTGCGGCATTTATTGACGGAGAATCAAATATTACCGTAAACAAAGAAGCCAGTATAATTAATTCTAACATTGAAGTAGGAAATGGCATTATACATGTTTTAAACAAAGTACTACGCGTAGCTAACAAAACATTGGCAAAAACAATGGATGACGATGAATCCTTAAGCCTTTTTACAGAAGCCTTAAAAGCAACTGGATGGTATGATAAATTGGATGAACCATTAACTTATGATGCCGATAGTGTTTCTAGCCATTTAACCGTTTTGGCACAAACCAATAAAGTTTTTCAGGACAACGGGTTTAATAATCTAGATGATTTAAAAGCGAGGTACAGCCATTTGGGTGACCCTCTAAACCCAGAAGACAGCCTTAATTTATTTGTGGCCTACCGTATCTTACCGGGCTTAAACTATATGGCAGATTTAGCGGTAACTTCTGCAGCACTTACAAAAGCACCTTTGGAAGTTGTTACATTGACTTTAGCATCCGATTCACTATTGGTGAATGAAGTAACTTTTAATAATATATTAGAAAAGGGTGTTGAAATTGACCGAAGTGCTAGTGATATTACAGCATCAAATGGTGTAATACATTTAATGAAAGATAATTTTTTCATCAAAAAGAGATTTCCTGCACCAGTGTATTTTGATTTAGGAGACCAACCAGAAATCAGACAGTTAAGTTCTGTGTTTAGAAAACCTGGTAATTCTGTATCATTAAAGAAGAGTGAACTTAGTGAAGTGGATTGGCCAGACGACCAGTCTTTAATCTACCGTGCCGCAGAAATTGGTAATGGGGCATATTTGGATAGAGCGTGGAATGGCGATGTTATTGAGTTAACGCGTTTTAGAAATGGTTTCTTAGACCCTATTACATTTACTACTCCGGTAATTATTAAAGGAAAATATAAAGTATGGGTGTCTTACAGACAGAATGGTAGGTCTACCGCAGCCTGTGAAGTTTCGTTAAACGGTGTTCCATTTGCAAGACGAGTTAACTTTACTGAATATGGTAATACCAGCGAACCAGAACGTGTACTAGAATCGCAAGGTTATAAAAGACATATAGAACCTTTTACAAACCGATTTAATTGTAGGCTGGTTGGTATAGTAGATGTGCCTACCACTGGAAGACATAAATTAACATTTGAAGCTGTTCAAGATAGTCGAAACGGAGAAACTTGGCTAGACGTTGTTGAGTTTAGACCTGTTGATATGGATCAATTATATCCAAAATTCCAATCAGGTGGCGACGGCTTAATTTATGAATAGAAAATAGAATTTAGAAAATGATAGTTAAACCTAATCCATTAAGGATGATGTCAATAAAAACATATACAAAAATATTTTTGGCCTGCGTGGGGCTCATTTCAGTAGTGGCTTGTTCCGAGCCATGGGACGACCACACCAAGACAAACGATCAAAATTTAAGTCAAAATTTAAGTGAGCGTATAGAAAGCACAGCACAAACCAGTGAGTTTGGTAAGCTATTAGCCGAAACAGGGCTGGATGGATTGCTTTCAGGTTCTAAAACCTATACGGTTTGGGCACCCAATAACGATGCCATGAACCAAGTTGACCCGTCACTATTGAGCGATTTGTCTAAAAAGAGGCTGTTTGTGCGTAACCACATTGCACTTACGGCGTTTTCATCGGTTACGGAGCAAGATACCGTAACCGTTCAAATGCTTTCAGACAAATACTTAGAATTTAGAAACGGATCCATGCTAGAAGATGCTCCTGTGGTTACTGCAGATCAGTACGCATCAAATGGACTGTTCCATATTGTGAGTAAAGCTTTGGAGCCGCGCCAAAATATTTGGCAGTATGTTAATAGTATGGCGGGCAGCAATGCTATGAGTTCATATTTATTATCTCTTAATGGATTTGATATTTACAGAAATGATAGTATTGCTAAAGCTAGTGAACCGGAAATCCATGAGTTATATGCCGATTCACTTAAGAATTCTTATTTAAACAATGTTTACAATTTGAACAATGAGAAGAACAAATACACGTTTTTCTTACTTGAAAATAATGGGTTTAATACAGAGGTAGAAAATTTAGAGCCTTATTTAATGAAGGGCACTGCTGATTCAACACAAACCTATGCCCGTTATTTTACAGTTAGGGATATGGCTTTCCATAAAGCCGTGGCGCGAGAAAACCTTTCTAGCACCCAATTTGTTTCGCGTTTTGGTGTTGAAGTTCCTATTGATGAAGACAACATAGTAGATGAAATATTGTTAAGTAACGGTATCGTTTATGTAATGAGTGCTCTTGAGGTGCCGCTAGAAAACCGTTTACAAACCACACAAATTGAAGGTGAAGAGCCTGATGGTTTCAGTCAAAACGATAAACGGGCAAATACATTTTATCGTGAAAAAGAAGACCCAAATGGCGAATTGTTTTATGACATTATGGTTCAAAACCATGGGCAGCCTTCATTTGCCATTAATTACAGTGCCAATAACATGTACAGTACCACATACCAAGTTTATTGGCGGGCTATAAACGATATTCAGGGCAACGCTTTTACGCAAACCTTAAGGGTTGGAGGCACTATTAATGAAGAAGGCGAAGTAGTTGATCCCATTGCCGAATTACCGGCTGAAGTTGATCTAAATGTCTATGATGAAGTTTATGTTGGCGAGTTTACCCTTGAAGAAGCGGGAAGACTTGACCTTCTATCACTTGTAGCAGCCAATACAGGGGTTAATGGTGAAAATACCCTATCGCTCGATTATTTAAAACTAGTTCCAGTAATAAAATAAATGTCTTTTAAACCAACTATTATGCTCAAAATATTACAAATAACCACTCTACTAGGCATACTTTTATTCGGTGGAATTGACAAGAATCTTTGTGCTCAAAATGCAAATGATTCTACAACGGTAAATTCTAAAACAAATAAAGGTATCCAAATTAAAGGCTTAATAAAAAATGCTGTAACTGGAGAGGGAATATCAGGTATTAATATAACTATCAAGGATTTTTCGGCTTCCATTTCCGAAGAAGATGGTAGTTTTTCTATACAAGCCCCTCACCTAAATGCCTTGTTGATTATTAGCGGGCAAGATTACCAAACCAAAGTGTTCCCTTTAAACAATAAAAAAAGTGGTATTGAAATAGCATTGTACGAAGCAAGTTATTCCCAGTTTTATCAAGTTTCAGATTTACCAGGTAATGATCAGGAATTGCAGTACAATAGCCCGAAAGCGGCACAGGTTCTGGATTTCGAAAAGGAACAATGGGGCAACCCTGTAAACCAATCTGTGGGCAATTTTCTTCAAGGTCGAATAACCGGTTTAAATAGTGTTGGTAACTCTGGGGTTCCAGGATCGGGTGCTTACCTAACATTAAGAGGGTTCAATTCGCTATATGCCACCAATAAACCGTTAATTATTCTTGATGGGATGATTTATGACGATGAAGATTATGGTTCGGGGATTATCCAATACAACCGTTCGTCACCACTAACTATGTTAGAGGTGAAAGATATAGAGGATATTACTGTTTTAAAGGATGGTTCATCATTATATGGAACAAAAGGAGCCAATGGAGTTATCATCATAACCACAACGCGTCCAGTAGAATTAAGTACCAAAATCGATTTTACAATGTATGGCGGTGTAAATGAAGACCCAAGACCTTTACCCGTGATGAATTCTGGACAATATCGTACTTATTTGTCGCAGTTAATGGCCTCAAGAGGAGACACCCAACAGCAAATAGCCAATATGCCTTGGATGATGGATAATAGAGATAGCGGCGTATATTACCAATATCATAATAATACAGATTGGCAGGATAAAGTGTTTAGAAGTAGCCAAAACCAAAACTACTACTTAAAAATTAGAGGTGGTGACGATATTGCAAAATATGGAATATCTGTAGGGTATGTAAACAGTGAAGGTATTTCAGGAAACTCAGATTTACAGCGTTACAGTACAAGGCTTAATGCAGCTTTACGTCTTACAGATAAACTTTCGGTTGATGCTAACCTATCGTTTATTTATAACACAGAAAATCAAAACGATCAAGGTCTTGCCTACAAAACAAGTCCGTTGTACTTAGGTTTAACAAAGGCGCCTTTCGTTGCCGTAAACGCTATTAACGAAACAGGAGAAGTGTCGCCAAATTTGGCCGATGTAGATATTTTTGATGTGAGTAACCCGGCAGCCATAATGCAAAACGGTATTGGGATTAATAAAAACTACCGCTTCTTTGGAAATTTAAACTTCCAGTACGATTTCAGTAAAACGGTATCGGCAAATTTACTGGTTGGTTTAACCTATAACAAAGAACGTGAAACCTTCTTTATTCCTGATTTTGGCGTTGCCGATATTGTTTTGCCAACAGCCATTGCCAAAAATAGAAGTGGAAGTGAAGTTCAAAAATTATACTCTCTTTACACAGATGGTTATTTATCGTTTGATAAGAGTATTGACTACAAACATAATTTCCATGTTAGATTGGGTATGAGAACTCAATCCAACGAATCTGAAAGTGATTTGGGGCTTGGATTCAATTCGGCTACAGACGACTTTACTACCGTTGGTGCGGGTAGCAACTTGTTAAGACAAGTAGGCGGTGCCCTAGGAGAATGGAATTGGGTAAACGCATATTTAAGTGCAGAATATAATTATGTAAATAAATATTTCTTAACCGTTAATTCGGCTTACGATGGCTCCAGTAGATTTGGAGAAGATGTGTCTTTCGGTTCTTTGGGATCGTTATCGGGAGCTTGGTTAGTATCGTCTGAAAAATTTATGAACAACTCTGGTATCGATTTGTTTAAACTGCGCGCTAGTATTGGTTTAAGTGGAAATGATGATATTGGAAACTATACTGCACAGCAACTTTATGTGTCCCAAAACTTACTAGGTATCCAAGGATTGGTTAGGGGCAATATTGGAAATCCAAAACTAAAGCATGAAAAAGTGCGCAAGTTCAATTTAGGTACCGATATTGCTTTGTTCAACGAACGTTTGAATTTCTCGGTTGACGTTTTTAACAACGAAACTACAGACATGATTACTTATCAAACACTGAACACAACCAGTGGTTTTGAGTATATCGTTTCAAACAGTGGAAACATGAAAACCAATGGTGTTGAATTAGGGCTTAATACCAGGTTAGTTAATACACCAGATACCAAATGGGACTTAGGAGTTAACATTTCAAAATATAAAAATGAGGTTTTAGGTATTCCAAATAATAGAATCTTAACGCATTTTGGTGGTGCTACATATATTACGGACGAAGGCCAGGACGCCAATTTGTTTTATGGATACCAAGCCAACGGCGTTTACAGTACTACTGCTGAAGCTAATGCGGCTGGACTTTCCAGAAGAATGGAAAACGGAAGCTTAATGCCGTTTAGTGGTGGTGACGTAATTTTCGAAGATTTGAACGGTGATAATATCATTGATGAAAACGATAGAAAAGTAATTGGTAACCCTAACCCAGACTTTACAGGAAGCATCAGTACTGTTTTTAATTACAAAAGATTGAGTATTTCCGGATTGTTTAATTTTTCAGTAGGTAATGATTTATATAATGGAGTAAGACGCAGTTTAGAACAAATGAGCGGTTTCGAAAATCAGAGTGCAGCAATAAACAACCGTTGGATAGCAGAGGGGCAGCAAACTTCAATTCCTCGAGCTGCTTGGGGAGATCCGTTAGGTAACGCTTCTTTTTCAAGTAGATGGATTGAAGATGGCTCATATTTAAGATTGAAAACACTAACGGTGGCTTACGATATAGAAATAGATCCAGCTATCATTAAATATGTAAAAGTTTATGCTTCTGGTAATAATTTGTTCACTTTAACAGATTATTTAGGTTACGACCCAGAATTTAGTGCTACTTCATCCATTTTCGGACAAGGTGCAGATATTGGCCTAATGCCTCAATTTACTACGGTTCAATTAGGGGTACGCCTTGGACTATAATGATTTTGAATTTTAGATTTAGAAAAATGAAAACTATGATTGTAAAAAATATTAAAGGAAAGTTTAGTTTAGTAGTCCTAGCTATCATGGCCAGCTTAACTTCCTGTCAAGATTTTATTGAGGTTGAACCACAAGATAAATTGAACAAAGATCAAGTTTACCGTGATGTTTTTGATGCCGATGCCGCAGTGGTTGGTGTGTACGGTAAGTTGATGGGCCTAGCAGAAAAATATGTTGTTTTAAATGAATTAAGGGCAGATTTGGCAAGTCCTACCGAAAATGCCGATTTAACGTTTCAAGAACTCCATGAACATTCGGTTAGCGCCAATAACCCCTATGCCAATCCTAAGGATTTTTATGAGGTAATAAATATATGCAACGATATCCTGAAGAATTTTGAATTGATGCGTGCCGATTTTAGATTGGATACAGATGAGTTTAACGAACGTTATTCCGATATTGGTACCCTACGTAGTTGGTTGTATTTGCAATTGGGGATGCATTATGGAAGCGTACCCTATATTACTGAACCCATTGAGGACATCGATGATATAGCTGACCCGAATGAATTCAACAAAATTCCATTTGAACAGCTAATTGATGAATTGGTTGCATTCACTGAAAGTTTGCCTTATACCGATGCCTATAGCGGCGATAGTTCTTTGGTAATAAATGTAGATGGGTACAATACTCCTAAATTTTTCATCAATAAAGGATGTCTATTGGGAGACCTTCAACTCTGGAAAGGGAATTATTTAGAGGCAGCAAGCCACTATAAAAACGTTATGGAAACAGGAACCGGAAGCGGTAATATTGGTGTACTTTTTGATACATACCGAGTGGGCTCACGTAACGTTAGTACAAATGACGATTTAGCAGTGGGGTATTTACGCTTTAGAGAGCAAGATGCCACAGGGTTGGTAAATAATAATACACAAGGTTGGCGATCTATATTTGCAAGAGAGAAAGATGCTAGGTGGAATACCGAGTGGATATGGTCATTGCCTTTTGATAGTAATTTTGCACCTAAAAATCCATTTATAGATTTATTTTCTAATCAAGGTGGGAGTTATTTATTAAAACCTTCGCAAAGGGCCATCGATTTATGGAAGGACCAAGATCAGCGCAACGGTATACCTTATGATGCCCGTGGCCAAAAGTTTTCGTATAATATAATCAACGACCAAGAGGTCATTGTAAAATATCTTTACAATTATTTAAATTTTAACAATATAATACCAACGCCCATAGATGAATTCCAAACCGATGGTGATTGGTTTTTGTACCGGGCAGCAAAACTTCATTTGCGTTATGCCGAAGCCGCCAATCGAGATGGCAAACACAGATTGGCTAATGCGCTTTTAAATAACGGTATACAATCTGAGTATGGTGTTCCAGGAGAAGACGATGTAACTAATATTGAACAGACCAATCTGCCTTTTCCCTACAATTTTGATGCTAGACAAGGTGATTTTCCCTACTACAGGGGCGATTGGCACCGAAATGAAGGGGTTCGCGGCAGGGCTTATGTAGAATATAAACAAGTTGTGGGAGATAGTTTAATATCCATTGAAGACGACTTAATAGAGGAAAGTGCTTTAGAATTAGCTTATGAAGGAAACCGATGGGGTGATTTAGTTAGAGTCGCTCTACGACGTAACGATCCCGCTTTTCTAGCTGATAAAATATATGAAAAACTTTCAAAAGAGGGGAATGCAAAAGCCGATGAAGTACGTTCAAGACTAATGAATAAAGAAAATTGGTATTTACCTTTCATTTGGAAAGAAGAAGAATAGAATTTTAACTTCAATTTAAATATTGAAGAGATAAGGCCTCGATTATTTTTTTGAGGCCTTTTTTGTAAACTGTGATAAAAATGAAAGAATAAACAACCTGATTTAACGAAATACCGAACAAACTAAGCTTATATAAACACAATTATTATGAACAAATTCCTTATGTCCAAATACCTTTTAAAGGTTATTACAATTGCTGCGCTAACATTATCTTCAATGTATTTAAGCGCACAAACCCTGGCTTTTCCAGAGGCAACAGGCTTTGGCAGATACACCACAGGTGCTAGAGGCCATTCTAATCCGCAAATCTATTTGGTAACTAATTTAAACGATAGTGGCCCAGGATCATTTCGAGATGCCATTAGTCAAGAAGGACGTTTTATTCTGTTTAAAGTTGGTGGTATCATTAATGTAGAATCGGATATGGTCGTTCCAAAAAACACTACTATTGCTGGGCAAACAGCACCTGGTGAAGGTATTGTTTTTTATGGGCAGCGTGTCATGTTTTCCGGTGCCAGTAATACTATTGCGCGCTACTTAAGAATACGTTTTGGCGGATGGGCAAAAGACAAAGATGCCTCGGGCGTTTCAAATGGAGCCAATATGATTTTTGACCACATGACCTTTACCTGGGGCACAGATGAAGTGTTTTCAGTAAACTGGGACAATAAAGGCACCAGTCCAGATAATATCACTATCCAAAACTCCATTATCGGTCACGGTTTGCACAGGCACAACCACTCGGCCGGTGGGCTCATGCAACCTTCCGATGGAAAAATCAGTTTAATAGGAAACCTTTATATCAGTAATAAAACACGTAACCCAAAGGTTAAAGGCATTAACGAATTTGTAAATAATGTAGTTTACAACTGGGGCAACTATGGGAATACTTACGGCCATAGTGAATCTGGCGATGCCTACATAATGGGGGGCGATTCTGCAGGAATTTCCAATGTAAACATTATCAATAACTATTTTATTAGTGGCCCACATACCGGTAATGATGTTACCACGCCTTTTAACAGAGGGAATTCCAATTTCTACCTTTATGGTTCTGGAAATTATTTTGACAGTAATAAAAACGGTGTTTTAGATGGAAATTTGGTTTCCGAAGATTTAACAGGTTACCCAACGGGCGACGCAAATAGTCTGCAATCAGAACCTTATGATTACCCTGTTAAGAATGCCCCGTTAACGGCACAACAGG
The DNA here is from genome assembly GCA_030430535.1 of Bacteroidia bacterium. Lineage (GTDB taxonomy): Bacteria > Bacteroidota > Bacteroidia > Flavobacteriales > Flavobacteriaceae > Flavisericum. Next base: position 54,219 of record JAUIKY010000002.1, on the reverse strand, counting down.
CTTTTGATAATATTGTATTGAGCGTTGGGGCTTCTTACCCAAAACGAGATCAGGTAGATAGTTTAATGATAGCCGATTTAAAATCAAAAGGTACCGAAGCCTTTTACGTTTACCGTGAAACAGATTTACCTTTTGAAAATGGTGGGGTAGGGCACGTTTACAGTGCACCGTCTCCACAAGATACCGATAATGATGGTATGCCGGACGAATGGGAGGATAACAATGGATTAAATAAAAATGATGCTAATGATGCTTTGTTAGTAAGTACATCAAACTCACCATATTTAAATATAGAAGTGTACATTAATGGCTTGGTTAACCAAACACCACCAGATTTTTTAATACCACCATCAAATTTAAACTTCACCAATGTAAGTACAACAGAAGTACAGGCAAATAGTTCTTTAACCATCAATTGGAGTGACAACGCAGATAACGAAGATAACTATGTTATTGAGCGATCAATTGATGGAAACTCTTTTTCTGAAATCGCGCATGTAGGTGCCAATGAGACATCGTATAACGACTCGAATTTAGTGCCAGATACCAAGTATTATTATAGAATAAAGGCGGTAAATAGTTCTGAAGCCTCGGCGTATGCAAATGCTTCAATAACAACACCAGCCATTCCTACGGCACCAGATAAAGCATCAGAGCCTATGCCGACCAATGGTTTTAATTTTGTAGAACTTTCAGGAGGAAACACAACGTTATCATGGAGCGGTAGTGATAATACTGAAAACTTTGAGGTGTATTTTGGTGAAGAGTCAACCAACCTTACAAAAATAGCAAATGTACCCTATTCAGCGAGTCCGTCGTATCAAGTGGGCGGTTTAACTACCGATACCAATTACTATTGGAGAATCGATGCTTCTAATAGCAAAGGTTTGGTTACCGGTAACATTTGGCAGTTTAGAACTATTGCGAATGTACCTAAGGAAATAGTTGGGTACTGGTCGTTTGATGAAGCGCCATCAGATGGTGCACAAATTGCCGATGGGTCAAATTACGCTAACCACGGGGTTTTAGATGTAAGTTATGATAATGCTAGCGTTAGGGTTGCAGGAAAAGAAAATAATGCCATCGATTTTTCAACAGCTCCAAGTGAAACGTTCATTGTTAATATTCCAAATCAAGATCAAATTTACCTTAACAATAGTTCTTTCTCCATTTCATTATGGATGAAAGCACCGCTTAACTTAATGCCAACAGGGTCTAACAGTGCGTATTTGTTGTGTAAAGGTTCGTTTACTGTAAACAGTTCAACCGGATCTACAGGTAAAAGGTATAATATTGAATTTAAAGATAGCCAGTTGCGTTTTGCTATTGATGATAACTCAACTAAAAAAGAACTTTCAACAGGGGCTTCAGACTTTTTTAATGATACTTGGGTGCATGTTGTGGTAATGCGAGATGTTGAACAACATAAATTGAAGTTGTTTAGAAATGGCACTTTTGTGGCTGATTTGGACGAAACAGGCGTTTCAGGCATAGCAGAAGTTAGTGATTTAATTTTAGGTAATATAGGTGAATTAGAGCTCCAGAATGGTACATCACCTGCCCCCTATAGAGGCGAATTAGATGAACTTAAAATATTCAATTTCGCTTTAACGGATGCCGAGGTATCTAATCTATACCAGAACGGTTCTTTAAGCAACAAAGAATTCAGTTTTAATAATAGCGTTCAGGTTTACCCTAATCCGGTAAGCCAGAAAATAAACATTGTTATTGGAGCTTATAATGATTTGAAGTTACAGGTAACGCTTACCGATGTTACCGGAAAGTTGATCATGGACAAAAATGTTGAGTCTGTTGGAAAAGGGCGCTTCCAAATAAATATTGAAGATAAAAACCTTCAAGGCATGTACATTTTAAACGTAAAAGGGAGTAACCTAAATAAAAACTTAAAACTGATAGCGAAATAATTTAAATGTTAAAACTACATAAAAACAAAAAGTTATCTGTTTTTATGGTTTAAATTCTTTTAAAATTTAATAGCTTTAGTAAAAGTAATTTTAATTAAAAGCATGTTGTGTAAAAACATAATTTCGCTAATACTCAGCTGCATGGGGCTTTTTACCTTCGCAGCTGAGTATTATGTGGCTCCTAGTGGTAATGATGCCAACGATGGCAGTTTTGCTAACCCAGTGGAATCGATAAAACGTGCACAGGAACTAGCTTCATACGGTGATACTGTTTACATCCGTGGCGGTGTCTACAATATGAGAGAAGACCAAATTCAACGTTATTATCAAATTTGGGCTTATGTAACCGAGCTGAACAAAAATGGAATCAATTACTTTGCCTACCAAGATGAGACGCCCATTTTTGATTATTCTGCAATAAAACCAGCAGACAAGCGAATTTTTGCTTTCTACCTTACGGGAGACAATATTCATATTAAAGGTATCGAAATTGTAGGGGTTCAGGTAACAATTACCTCCCATACGCAGTCAGAGTGCTTTGAAATAAAAGGAAGCAACAATATTCTTGAAAACGTCAGTATGCACAATAACATGGCTATTGGCGTTTATATTTTGCGCGGTTCAAACAATTTGATACTAAACTGTGATGCTTATGAAAACTGGGATTCCGTCTCGCAAGATGGAAGAGGTGGAAACGTAGATGGTTTTGGTTGTCACGTGCGCAATGGCGACACGGGGAATGTATTTAGAGGTTGCCGTGCATGGTTGAACAGTGATGATGGTTTTGACCTAATTAATTCGGCAGAGCCGGTATTAATAGATAATTGTTGGGCGTTTTATAACGGATATTCCTCAGCTTCAGGTACAGGTAGCGACTTAGTACCCCGTGGAGATGGAACCGGTTTTAAAGCTGGTGGTTATGGGAAAACAGCTCAAACTTACCAACAAGTGGTAGATAGGTATGCACCAATCCCGATGAATACCGTACAATTTTGCATTGCTGCAAAAAATCGGCTTAGGGGATTTTATTCCAACCATCATTTAAATGGAAATTATTGGTATAACAATACAGCTTTTCAAAATCCAGAAAACTATAATATGCTAAATTGTAAAGCATTAAACCCATCCGATTATGGTACTGATGTTGATGGCTGGGGGCATGTTATGGCCAATAACTTGGGAGCTGGAGCTTCTTCTCCGTCAAACGAAGTGATTAATATAGATAAAACACGGTGTACATTAAACAACAACTATTTTGATTTAAGCGTTACTGTTACTCCAGATGATTTTATTGCCTATGATATAGAGGCTTTAAAAGCCCCAAGAAAAGCAGATGGAAGCCTGCCGGATACAGATTTTTTAAAATTGACACCGGGTAGCGACCTTATAGATGCAGGATATGATGTCGGATTTCCTTATAACGGTTCAGCTCCAGATTTGGGATATTCTGAATATGCCACTTTGGGAGTAAAAAAAAATGAATTACTGCAAGACTTTTCTAATTATCCAAACCCATTTTCAACAGAAACTGAAGTCGTTTTTAGTTTGAATGAAACTTCCAAAATCCAAGTTTCAATCTACAATTTGATGGGAGTAAAAGTTTTCGGAATTCCTGAGGAAATTTATTCAGCAGGTAGAAATCGTTTAAAGCTAAAGCGGAACCAATTGTCTTCAGGAAATTATTTATTGGTTTTAAAAGTATCCGAAGGTCAGAAGAATAGCAGATTAATAAGTGTTAAGTGATTACTGCATATTTAATGTGATTAAAACGGATTTACTACATAGTAAATCCGTTTTTTTAAGTAAAAAAGTAATCGATTACAAAATGATTCGTGTTTATGAGTAAAAAAGTTTATATCTTTGAGTTAAACTAAAAAAAAACGCTATGAAAAGACAATTACTATTTTTAATCCTGATTTTAAATGGTGCTTTGGGTTTTGCACAAACCACCGTTAGCACACCGCAGCAGTTGGTTTCGGCACTTTCTTCAGCATCTCCAGGTGATGTTATTTATGTTACCGATGGCACCTATACCTTTACATCCAGATTTTCTATCAACAGAAATGGTAATAGCGGAAATTTAATTTCATTACTTCCCCACCCAGATAATACGGCAAGACCTTATTTTGATTTTTCTTCAATGTCTGAAAGCTCTTCAAACCGGGCTATTTCTTTGTCTGCTAACTACTGGCATATAAAAGGAATTGATGTTTTTGGAGCTGGCGATAACGGCATGTTTATTAGTGGAAGCAACAACCTTGTAGAGTTTTGCACATTTAGTGAATGTAAAGATTCGGGCTTGCAAATAGGAAATGGCGGTGCCAATAACACTATTTTAAACTGCGACTCTTTTAATAATGCAGATTCTTCGTTGGAAAACGCCGATGGTTTTGCTGCTAAGCTTGACGTAGGAACAGGAAATAAGTTTATTGGCTGCCGTGCTTGGCAAAATCTTGACGATGGCTGGGATGGATACATGCGAGGTGCCGATAATGTAACCACAACCTATGAAAATTGTTGGGCCATCCGCAACGGCTATTTAAAAAATGGAACTGTTGGAGCAGGAGACGGTAATGGTTTTAAAACTGGTGGCAGTGATGATAAATTGCTTAAACATAATGCCATTTACAAAAATTGTATAGCCGCAGGTAATGTTTTTGACGGATTTGACCATAACAGTAATCGTGGGGATATTGAAATTTACAATTGTTCGGCATACAGTAATGGAAGGAATATAAGCTTTGGCAGTAGCAACATTGCCAATTCGCTTACTATAAAAAATACGGTTTCTTTATCAGGTGTAAACAACGATAGCTATAACGCAACCACAAAAGATATAACCCACAACAGTTGGCAAAATGGTTTGGTGGCCAATGCTGCTGATTTTGAAAGCTTGGATATTCTGGAATTAATGACGGCACAGAGAAAGGCCGATGGCAGTTTGCCCGATGTTGATTTTATGAAACTGGTTGCCGGTAGTGATTTGATTGATGCAGGAGTAGATGTGGGCTTACCATTTAATGGTACTGCTCCAGATTTGGGCTATTTAGAAACAGCAACTTTAGGCATAAAAGATTTTCAAATGATAACGGGTGCTGCAAACTATCCTAATCCGTTTTCAGTTCAAACTCGTGTGGTATTTAATCTAAATGAGGCAGTGAATATCAAAGCTTCCATTTATACTTTGGCAGGCCGTGAAATTTATAATTTAGACCAAAAAGCATTTAAGGCTGGTAAAAATTCTTTTGTTTTAAACCGAAACCAATTAACACCCGGTAATTATATTTTGGTGCTGAAAGATGATGAAAACCGAAAACATTCACGACTGATTATGGTTAAGTAAAAAGTGACTGAAAAAAGAAAAGAGCTGGTTTTACCAGCCTTTTCTTTTATGTCAAAAATAAAAGGTTAATCCAGATGAAACACCTCTTTTAGCGGTTTGGCAACAGGAGAATTATCTGGGTTGGTATCCATAATATCGGCCATGTAGGCCCACCACTTTTTTACAATGGGGTGATTAGGCAATAAATCATGGTCGAAATCTTTACTTATTTTCTGTACGGCAAAAAGTGTTAAGGTTTCTTCATCCAAAAAAATGGAATAATCCTGAATTCCCGTATCAGAAAGTAAAGCCGACAATTCTGGCCAGATTTCGTCGTGTCGTTTTTTATATTCGGTTTCGAAACCGGGTTTTAATTTCATTTTAAAAGCATTTCTAACAGTATTGCTCATTATTTTTTAAGGTTTGAGGTTTATATAAACAGCTTGGTTTCGGTTGCAGGTTATTTGGCCGTTGGTATATTCCAATTCGGCTACTTGAATGGAGGTTCGTCGGGTTTCGTAATTGTCCTTACCATCATTTTCGGGTGTTCTTCCCGGGTGTGTAAAGTAAAATACATAGGCTTTATCACCTTGAACGATTACGTCTGGATGCCCACCTTTTACCTTATCGTCAAAGCCAGTTCCGGGGGTGCGTAAAATATTGTTTTCTTGGCGTTTCCAATTTTCAAAATCTTCAGAATAATATACGCCCAGCCCACGCCAGGCATCATTCATCATCCAGTTTTTACCTTTCCAACGAAAAACTACTGGGCCTTCGCCTCGGTCATTAATCACCTTTTTGCCACTATCTTTCCATTGGTACAGGTCAGGGCTATCTGCATAGTAAATGGATTTTCCGTCGTTTTCATTGTTATAGTACATACGCCAGGTCCCATTGGGAAGTTGAAACACATCGGCATCGATACAACGCTCGGAAGCCAAATTTAGTTTCGATTGAAAATCCCAATCCACCAAATTTTCACTTGTTAAATGAATGATGTAACGCGGGTGGTACCAATCCTCAAAAACTCCGGGAACAATGGTTAGGTACATGTGGTAAGTGCCGTTGTGCTCTAAAACATCGGGTGCCCAATGTGTGGCGTTTTCAATTTTGTAGTTGATATGGCAAGTGCCTTTGTAGGTCCAGTGTGCACCATCTTTTGATTCTGCAATGCCAATTTTTGTGCCGTGCACCCAAGCGACGCCACCTAAAGCGGTGTCTTTGGCGCGCCTGTTGGTGTAAAACATAAACCATTTTTTTTCTTTTTTGTTCCAAACGATTGAAGGGTCGGCCGCACCATCAAAAAGGGGGTCTCGAAAAAGTGGTTTATCGGCTAAATATTTTTTACTGCTTGCGTTTTCTTGTGTTTTGCAGGATAGGCATACAAGCGCTAGTAATAGATATACGAACTTTAATTTCAATTTTTCGAATTATTTAATTCAACATTCACGGTTTTATCGTCTTTTTCAAATTGCTTTTGGAGCAGGTCTTTCATTTGTTTGGTAAACGCTGAATCTTTATCAATAATATTGTTTTTTTCTTCAGGATCCGCCACAATATTATAAAGTTCGAAATCGGCAGGAGAACCGTCTTTGTGTCGAGTTCTAATGATTTTATAAGGAGGATGGATTAAGCATTCTTGTTTGTGTCCACGAATGTAAATGTCGTGTGATGTACTGATAGCTGAATTTTCAATTGATGGCCAAACATTGGTGCCTTCAACAGTTTTCGGAATGTCTTTTTCAATTAATGAAAGTAGGGTAGGCATAACATCTGAAACCGACATGAAATTTGTGTTGGACACTGATTTTAAGTGGCCTTTCCAATATACAATTGCGGGAACTCTAATGGCGCCCTCGTAATTTGAGGCTTTCCAATCGCGCAAAGGTTCGTTATTGCCCAAAACTGGATTTGGTCCATGCGCTCCATCGTATTGATAGGTTGGGAACCAGTTTTCCATGGCGCCGTTGTCGCTCATAAAAATAATGACGGTATTGTCGTCTAGTTGGTGTTTTTTTAGGGCTTCCAGAACTTCACCAATATCAAAATCCAAATGCGCCATGGCCGCAGCATAATCGCGGCGCGATTCATCTGTAATCGATTCGAGGTACGGGGCTTTCCATTTGTCTTCTTCTTGCAACGGAAAATGAGGGGCACTGTAAGCTAACTGCACATAAAAGTTTTTTGTGGTATCGCGCTTTTGGGTGAGCCATTCAATGGCTTCTTTGGTAATTAAATCGGTAGCGTGGCCTTCCTCTTCAATCATTTGGTCGTTTCTGTACCAGCTCGGGTCACCATTTTTATACTTGTGGGTGTATTGGTCTATCTGCCCATGAAGGAATCCGTATGAATAATCAAAGCCAAAAGCATTGGGGCCGTTGGCTATATCCAGACCCAAATGCCACTTTCCGAAAAGCGCATTTTCATAGTTGTGCCTTTTTAGTGCCTGCGGTAATGTGGTGATGGAGTCGGGGAGCGTTTTTTTACTTTTTCCGCTAATGGGCGCTACGATACCAATACGGCTGGCTGGCATGCCCGTTAGAAGTGACACCCGTGAAGGAGAGCAGGTGGGATTGGTGTAAAAGCGATTGAGTTGTACTCCCTTATTGGCTAGCCCATCGATATTTGGCGTTTTGATTTCAGAGCCGTTATAGCTTACATCGTTCCAACCGGCATCGTCGGCTATAATTACTAAAATGTTTGGGGCAGTGGGGTGTGGATGTTGTTCTTCTTCTTTTTCTTTGCATCCCACAAGAGATAGAGTAAAGTTGATTAAAAAAACTAAAATAGTATATGTTTTATGCATGTTTTTTATAGCTAAAGGTTGAGTTTTTGTTGCAAACCAAATCTAGTTGATTTATATGTTTCGTGTATCCTGTGGTATGCTGTAAAAAAAAGCGCCACTAATATTGTGGCGCTTAATTAATTAGAACTAATTTTTAGTTTAGTTGTAACCTGGGTTTTGGTCATATAAACCTGGATTAACCTCTAATTGGTTTTGGTGTATTGGATATATAATAAAATTAGCCTCCATTTGGTTCATAACATCTGCGGTATCGTCAACGTCAATCCAGTTGTTCATCACGTCTAATACTTTACCGGTTCTTACCAAATCGTGAAACCTTAAACCTTCACCATAAAATTCCTTTTGTCTTTCTGCCAATAGCATATCTAAATCAACATTCGAAATGGGACCTAATCCAGCTCTTTCCCTAACCTCATTAACAATATCATCAACTTCCTGACTTGGACCATTTTTTACAAGAATTTCCGCTTTCATCATTAATACATCGGTATATCTAATTACTGGAAAATCTACGCCCCAATTGAAACGATCGGTTGGCAGGATAGAAGAGATAGGTTCGCCATTTTCATCCAGATCCAAATACTTAACAATCATAGCATCATTACTAGTATTACCGGTATCATCGACCCAACTTCTTAAAATTGAATAATCGTCTCTAACATCATTGGGTTCAAAAGCCTCTAAAACTTGATTTGAAGGTGTAATAATACCATCGCTAGGACTACCACCGGCAAAAGGTAAGTTAACTCTGGCCCATGCCTCGTGGTACATTAAGGTAGGTAAAATTGTTCCAATACCTCTGTCGCCTCCATTACCATCATTTACATTTTGAATTGCAAAAACAATATCAGCATTGTTTTCTGAAGTCGTGTTGAAAATGGTGGCATAATCGGCCACATCTCCAAACTGTCCGCTGTCAATAACCTCGTTGAATAAGGTCAAGGCTTCTGAAGTCATATCCACTCCCAAACCAGGTCCTTGTATGTTATATGTGGGGCCCGACATGGTTAAGTAAACTTTGCCCAGTAGAGCTTTAGCCACTACAGATGAGGGTCTGCCAGCAACGGAAGGTGTAGTTGGCAATAGATTTATTGCGCTTTCTAGATCGGCTACAATTAGATCATAAACTTCTTGAGTGGAAGCACGCGGAACTTCTAATGCTTGACTGGGAGTAATGATGTTATCAATTAAAGGAACTCCGCCAAAAAATCGAACTAGGTCGAAATAAAAGAAAGCTCTTAAAAATTTGGTTTCGCCTTCCATTCTATTTCTTGTAGTTTGATCGGGCACTGCGGTTTCGTTTAATTTATCCAATACCGTATTGGCTCTTAAAATACCCACATAAGGTGCATCCCAAGCATTTCTGGTTAAATCGTTTGTAACAAGTGTTCTTGATAAATTTGTGATTGGAATCCAAGGACGAACTCCTGCCAATCCAGCAATATAAACATTATCAGACCTCACTTCAGATAGATAGAATTGAGATTCTGAATGATAGCCTAGAGCATTATAAACTCCAACTATGGCTTGTTCGAAGTCGTCTGCATCATCATAGAAGTTTGCAGCACTTCTGTTCGATATAGGAGCTTGATCAAGCTCACTTTCACAGCCACTAAATACCATTACTGATAATAGGGCCATTAATATTATTTTTTTCATATATCTATTTTTTTTTGATTAAAAGTTAAGATTAAGGCCTAAAGTAACGGATCTTGATAGAGGGAAGGCTCCGTAGTCGTCTCCGTTATTGTTGACAGCCTCAGGGTTGAATCCGCCATCGTACTTATCTCCGCCAAACCAGTTTTCCATGGTAAAGTAAATTCGGGCTCCGGAAATAATATCAGATTGGAATTGAGCGCCCAAATTATAGCCTAAAGTAATGTTTCTAACTCTCCAGTAGTCGTTGTCGTATAACCAGTCGGTGTTTTTAATTCGCCCAAAACTAGAAGGCGATTTACGTGTGTGGCCAGCCAAATCGGCTTCTGTAACCACAGCTCCCTCTTGCCAAACGTATCGGTCTCTTGCAAATCCAAGCGTGTTGTCGGGTATACCCATGCCGGTTCTGTACATAGCTCTACCAAAGGTGGAATATATTTTACCGCCCCATTGTCCTTGAAGTTGAACCGATAAATCGAAATCCTTATATTTAAAGGTATTTGTTATACCCCATATATAATCTGGGTCTGGGTGACCGGAATAGGTTCTATCATCCGGAGTAATTAAGCCATCACCATTTTGGTCTACATATTTTGGGTCTCCGGCCTCTTGGTTACCATATAAAGCTACACCATTGTTGATATCTTCAGTGGTTAACAGACCATCTTGTTGAACTACATAAAGGGTATACATGGGGCGGCCTACTTCCAATATATTGTGGGTAATATCAAACGCACCACCTAAAATAGGCGTGTTGTTTGGGCCTAATTGTTTAACTTCATTGGTATTGTGAGACAAGTTTAAATTAGTTGTCCAAGTAAAATCAGAATTAACAAAGTTTCTTGAGGTTAATTCGAGTTCCCAACCCTGATTTAAAACCTCTCCGATGTTGGTAAGCGCTCTTGAAAAACCACTTGCGGTTGGTACAGGAATTTCCAATAACAAATCTGTATTTCTTTTGGTGTAATATTCCAACGATGTAAAAATTCTGTTGTTAAACAAACCAACATCTAATCCAATGTTTACTGATTCAGATTGTTCCCAACCTAAATCTGGGTTAGCAAAATTTAGAGGCGATAGACCACTGCTTACATTTCCGCCAAAACTATAGTTAGTGTTATTTAGTAAGGATATAGCTCTGTAATCACCAATATTATTATTACCGGAAAGCCCCCAACTCGCTCTAAGTTTTAGCTCATTGAAAATATCATTATCTTTCATGAAATCTTCTTCTGTAATTCTCCATCCGGCAGAAACTGAAGGATATGTTCCAAACTTAGTATTGTCTCCAAATCTTGATGAACCATCACGTCTTAAAGTGGCTTGAAAGAAATATTTTTCGTCAAAATCATACATTAATCTTCCAAAGTAGGAGAGTAAAACATGTTTAACCTCTTCTGAGGCGCCACCGTTTATTGTTTGGGCATCATTAATGGTTCCTAAGTCATCGCCAGCATAGTCGGTAGCACCAATTGAATAATCTTCAAATTTAAATTCGTTATATGAGTAACCTCCCAACAAATTAAAACTATGTTTATCAAAGGATTTCATATAGTTTAAAGTATGCTCTGTTACAAATGAAGTTCGTGTGTCGCCAGATTTAGACCCCGAAGCTCTTCTGTTTCTGGTGATCCAAGATGGAGTAAACCTAGTGGCTGTGTTAATTTGTAAATCGGAGTTAATTGTACCTCGGTATTTCAACCCCTCAACCAAATCATACTCAGCAAATATGGTAGCCAAGTTTCTAAAACGCTTTATTTCTCTCTGGTTGAAAGTGGCTTCTGCCAATGGACTCACACGACTTCCTGCCCAGGCATATCTGCTAAAGTCACCAGTATTGGTGTACAACGCACCAACCGAAGATTCTACTACTGGTGTCATACCTACAATAATATGGGTAATGGCATCTTTTCCTTCAACACCCGGATCCTCAATAGTACCGAAAGAGGGTGCTAGGTTAAGCCCAAATTTAAGTTTGTCATTTGGTGAAACCTCAACATTGGCTCTTAAATTAAATCGTTCGTTGTTTACACCAACAGCGATACCTTCTTGGTCGGAGTAATCACCAGATACATAGTAGCGGATTTGATCATTGCCACCAGAAGCTGATAATTGGTAGCTTTGAACAAATCCTTTTCTAAAGTAAAGGTCTTGCCAATCTACGTAGTCTAGTCCGGGATGCCCAGGCTGTAACCAACGCTCATCATACATATAGGCAGTATTGATTTCATCAGGACCTAAACCTAAAATAGCTCGTCTTTGGTCGTTGTTATGGCTCGATGTAGCCCCTTGGTCGCCAAAGTTTCTAACATAAGCGTAGTTTTGGTGTTCTATGGCGCGTTCTACCCATTCTTCACCAGAAAGTACATCTAATTTTTTAACAGTTTCATTCCAACCTGCGTACGTGTTGAATGTGATTTTTGGCTTTCCAGATTTACCTTTTTTGGTGGTGATCAATACTACACCATTAGATCCCCTTGCACCATAAATAGCGGTAGAAGAAGCATCTTTTAAAACCTGAATAGACTCAATGTCATTAGGGTTTATGTTAGAAGGCTGCCCATCTGTATCTAAAGGAAACCCATCAATTACGTATAGAGGTTCATTACCTGCAGTAATTGAGCCCGAACCCCTAACTTGTATAGTAAATCCAGCTCCAGGTACACCACTGGTTTGCTTAACCCGTACACCAGATAATTGTCCTACTAAAGCTTGATCCATTCTAACTAAAGGTCTTTCCACTAACCCTTCAGCTTCAAAGGAGGCTACAGCCCCAGTTACACTGGTTTTTTTCTGCGTTCCGTAACCAATAACGACAACTTCATCTAATTGAGCATTGTCTGTTTCTAGAGAAACGTTGTAGTTATTTGCACTACCTATGGGAATTTCCTTGTTTTTAAAACCAACATAAGAGAATACCAATGTTTCTCCTTGGGCGGCAGAAATACTGTAATTTCCGTCAAAATCTGTACTAGCCCCCCTGCTCGTATTTTTTACAATAACATTTACCCCAGGTAAAGGCATGTTAGATTCGTCCGTTACCGTTCCGGTAACAGTTTTTTCCTGAGCGTAGACCGATGTGTACATTAATGCAAACACCAATAGACTCAAGATAAGAGACATTTTGTTTTTCATAAATAATCCAGTTTAGTTAAAAATTTTTTATAAAACTAAAAATGGATTGTCTTCATTCCATCCTGTACTTACACGGTGTTATTCTTACACTTCATACTTTTCACCTCGTTAAAATATATGTTTTGTGGGATCTAAGCAGGTTTTGTGATTTTTTTTTATTCTAAAAGTTTGTTGCGAAAATCTAAAAAGCATAATACCACAGGATAGTGTTTAAGGTTTAGAGTGCTATTTTTACCAAAACGTAAATAAGCATCTTTAACATGAAATTACTCAAGCCGCTATTCATTCTCTCTATAGTCATTACAGTTTCGTGTAAACAAGAAAAACAGAAAGTAGAGGTAAAGACCACAGACATACAAGTAGTAGCTCCATTTGAAATGCCGGTAATAACAATCCCTGATTTTAGTGATAGTGAAACATTTGTAATTACTGATTTTGGTGCAGTTAAGGGTGATAAAGAAGCCACTACCAAAGCCATTAACAGAGCCATAAGCCAGGCCAACAGTGCAGGGGCGGGAATCGTAGTCATTCCAGAGGGCGAATGGCTAACCAAAAAAATACATTTTAAGAGCAATGTTAACCTCCATTTGGAAAAAGGGGCGGTGTTATTGTTTTCTGAAGACCCAAAAGACTATCTGCCTGCGGTGCATTCCACATGGGAAGGCATGGAGTGCTACAATTATTCGCCGTTAATTTATGCTTATAACTGTAAAAATATAGCCATTACTGGCGAAGGTAAACTGAAGGCCAAAATGGATGTTTGGAAAACATGGTTTTCGCGCCCCGAACCGCATATGAACAGTTTAAAACGGCTTTACAACTTGGCATCGTACAACAAGCCTGTCGAGGAGCGCCAAATGGTGAACGATACGGCCAATTTCCGTCCGCAGTTCATCCAGTTCAACCGAAGCGAAAATATCTTATTGGATGGTGTGTCCATCGAAAACAGTCCGTTTTGGTCCATCCATCCCTATCTGTCAAAAAACGTGGTCATAAGAAATTTGAATGTTTATGCCCATGGCCATAACAACGACGGTGTTGACCCAGAAATGAGCCAAAATGTATTGATTGAAAACTGTGTTTTCGACCAAGGCGACGATGCTATTGCCATCAAATCTGGGCGTAACCAAGATGCGTGGCGATTGAACACACCATCAAAAAACATAGTAATGCGCAACTGCATCATGAAAAACGGGCATCAGTTGGTCGCCATTGGCAGCGAACTATCCGGTGGAATCGAAAATGTATTTATTGAAAACTGTAAAGTAGTCGATGGTGCCAAAATGTTCCACTTGGTGTTCATCAAAACCAACGAGCGTCGTGGCGGATACGTTAAGAATATTTATGTTGAGAACGTATCGGGCGGCGGTATAAAAAATGGCGTTTTAGGCATTGAGACCGATGTGCTTTACCAATGGCGTGATTTAGTGCCTACCATTGAGCGTAAATTAACGCCCATACAGGATGTTTACCTCAAAAACGTAAAGGCCACCAAGGCACAGTACCTTTCTAAAATAACAGGACAGGAAGAACTTCCCGTAAAGAATATTGTTTTAGACCATGTGGAGGTCGATACCATTATTGGTGAAAAGTTTTTACATGAAAATGTGTTGGATTTAAGTGTGTTGCCTTAAAAGTCTATTGAATAACAGGATGCAACAGGATAGCGATTATAGCGATACATTTTATCTTTATAAAAATTTCCTATAATGAATTGTCGAAAAATTTTACCGGTTTTATTGGTTCTGTTTTGTTTGTCCTGTAAGAACAAATCGGAAACTACCAATAATGTATCTTCCGAAATTATTTCAGAAGTTCCCATGATGGAAACCTCCAAAGAAAGCTCGTTGGCTAAGGTTTGGATAGATTCGAGCACAGGCCATAAAGTTGAAAAATTGGTTAACAGGGAAGGCGATAACCGCAGTTTTTATTTTCATAATAATCCTTTTTTAAAATCGGAAGATGGCAAAGACGATTTAATGGTGTTTTCGGGGGATACAGAAACCGGAAGCCAATATTTTTCCATCAATTTAAAAACCAAGGAAATAGATCAAATAACCAATAAGCAGGGAAGAAAGCGCGGCGAAATAGTGGGAGCCAAAACGCGAAAAGTATATTATATGGTTAACGATAGCGTTTTTGCCACACACATCGATACGCACCAAACCAAGTTTATTTATAAATTTGATGATGAAGTTATTGGCTCTGTGACCACATTAAATGCTGATGAAACACTTTTGGGCGGCGCATTGATAACCAAGGAAGAAAACGAAATTTTCAGAAAAAATCCATCAAAATCCAGTTATTTCGATAAAATTTATGAAGCCAAACTCGAAAGGAGCTTAATTACACTTGATGTAAAGACGGGAGAACTCACCAATATATATTCTGAAAATGCTTGGTTGAACCACATTCAATTTTCACCCACAGACCCTGATTTATTGATGTATTGTCATGAAGGGCCGTGGCATAAAGTAGACCGTATTTGGACCATAAATATTAAAACCAAACAAAATCAATTGATGCACAAAAGAAGTGTTGAACGCGAAATCGCGGGGCACGAATTTTTCAGTCGTGATGGTAATACCATTTGGTTCGATTTGCAAATACCGCGAAGCGTAACTTTTTACCTCGCTGGTAAAAACATTGAAACTGGAGAGGAAACCCGCTATGGATTAAAACGAGACGAATGGTCCATTCATTATAACATATCGCCAGACCAAAATACGTTTGCCGGTGATGGAGGCGACCCGGGGCAAGTAGCTCATGCCAAGGATGGTATGTGGATCTATCATTTTAAACCAAAAGGTGATAGTTTGGTATCTACAAAATTGGTAAACATGAAAAACCACGATTACGATTTAGAGCCCAATGTGCACTTTTCTCCCGAGGGTAAACAAATCATTTTTAGGGCTAATTTTGAGGGGAGCTCACAAATTTATGCCGTTGATATTAAGAAACACTAACTAAACATAATGCAAAAAAGGAATTTATTTTTTTTAATGGCCATGGGGTATATCATGGCAAGTTGTTCAGGAAGCGAAAAGAAAGAAACGGTTTCCGAAAATCCCATTTTACCCAAAATAACCAATCAGAAAAAACCTTGGACACGCTGGTGGTGGATGGGCAGCGCAGTCGATTCCATAAATATCAAGCAAAACCTAATTGATTTACAAAAAGTTGGGATAGGCGGTGTGGAAATAGCACCTATTTACGGAGTAAAAGGTGAAGAGGAAAACTTCATCGATTATTTATCACCCAAATGGATGGATATGCTTAGCTACACCACCAAAGTGGCCGATAGTTTAGGCATGCAGGTCGATTTAACATTGGGCACGGGGTGGCCTTACGGTGGCCCACAAGTAACGCCTGAACATGCCGCAACCAAACTGATTACCCAAAAATATACGGTTGAAAAAGGCAGTACATTTTCAAAGGAAATAAAAATTGAAAATCCTAAGGAAAGGCAACCGGCAAACTTGAATTATGTTTTGGCCTACGGAGAAAACGGAGCGTATCACGATTTAACTTCTGAATTGAATAATAATAAAATCAGCTGGGAAGCCCAAGATGACAACTATACTATTTATGCGGTTTTCACCGGAAAAACAGGCCAGCAGGTAAAGCGTGCCGCGCCAGGGGCCAAGGGCTTTACGCTCGACCATTATTCAACCGAAGCTTTAAAGAGTTATGTCAAGCCTTTCGATGACGCTTTTACAGGGTTTGATGGTAAAATACGTTCTATTTTTAACGATAGCTATGAGGTTTACGGTACCGATTTCACACCCAAGTTTTTCGAGGCTTTTGAAAAGAATAGGGGCTACGATTTAAAACCCCATTTACCGTTGTTGTTGAGTGAAGAAGACACCGAAAAAGGCAACCGCGTAAAAAGTGATTACAGGGAAACCTTATCCGATTTGTTATTGGAGTTTAATCAATCGTGGACGCAGTGGGCTCACGATAATAATTTTGAATCACGATTGCAGGCCCATGGTTCGCCGGGAAATTTAATCGATTTATATGCTTCGGCCGATATTCCCGAGTGTGAAACTTTTGGTTCGATGCCTTACGATATTCCGGGATTGCGACGTGAAAAGGAGGATATCCGCGAGGGCGATGCCGATCCGGTAATGCTTAAGTTTTCATCGTCCGCAGCACATATTTCGGGCAAACCATTAACGTCGTCTGAAACCTTTACGTGGTTGCGCGACCATTTTAAAGTGGCGCTTTCGCAGTGCAAGCCCGAAGTTGAAGATTTATTTTTAAATGGTATAAACCATGTATTTTTACATGGCACTACCTACTCGCCAAAACGTGCTGCGTGGCCGGGCTGGAAGTTTTACGCTTCGGTAAACTTTAACCCTAATCTGGCTATTGGTGAGGACGAAAACCAATTGTTTTCATACATAGCTAATTGCCAGGCCTTGTTGCAGGAAGGGCAGCCCGATAATGAAACGCTATTGTATTGGCCTATATACGACGTTTGGAACACGCAACTGAAAAGTAGTTTGTTCTTTCAGTTCAAAATACACTCGTTGGAAGAATGGTTGCACCACGAACCGTTTTATAAAACCACAAAATCCTTGATGGAAAAGGGCTATGCTACCGATTTTATTTCAGATAATTTTATTGAAAAAGCCAAGGTTGAAAACGGTAAAATAAAACTACCGGGTGGGACTTACAAAAGTTTAGTGGTGCCTACCTGTAAATATATGCCTTTGGAAACCCTTCAAAAGTTGATTACGCTTAAAAAAGAAGGCGCTTCCATTATTTTTGAAAACCTTCCGCAGTCGGTACCGGGATTCAATGATTTTGAAGAAGAAAATTCTAAAATGCAGCAATTATTGGTTGATGAAAAAGAAGCGGTCCAACCTTCAAAAGACTTGTTTTCAGATTTGAACAATGCTGAAGTTTTTCCTGAAACGCTTGTGGAAACAGGTTTAAAATTTATTAGAAGGGACAACGCCGGGCAGAAAATTTATTATTTGGTCAACCATACTTCAAAAACTATCGATCAATTTATTCCGGTTAACAGCAATTCTGAAAATATAGCCCTAATTGACCCCAAAACCAATGCTTTCGGTAAAGCCGAAACTAAGGTTGAAAATGGTAAAACGCGTGTGAGGGTAAATATTAAACCGGGCGATGCCTTATTTTTAAGAACGGGAATCGATTCAAATACCGATAGCTGGGAGTATTTTGAAACCGCAGGAAACAGCGTTGCTGTTAACGGTGAATGGAAAATTTCCTTTTTAAAAGGTGGACCTGAATTGCCTGAAAGCGAAACAATTTCAGAATTACAATCCTGGACGAGTTTAAGTGAAAAAGCCGAAGCCTTTTCGGGAACGGCCCAATATGAAATCCAATTTGAAAACCCGGATGCTTCGGTAAAAAATTGGCAGCTTCATTTAGGTGATGTTCGTGAAAGCGCAAAAGTTTATGTGAATGGTAATTATTTAGGAACACTTTGGTCTAATCCGTTCGAAATCAATATCGCTAGCTTAACTGAAGGCACCAATACTTTAAGGATTGAAGTGACCAACCTTTCGGCCAATAGAATTCGAGCTAAAGAAATGCGGGGTGAAGAGTGGAAAAACTTTTACGAAATCAATATGGTAAACAAAGATTACCAAAAATTTGATGCAACTCTTTGGAACCCGATGCCATCAGGCTTATTGGGCCCCA
Source organism: Bacteroidia bacterium (assembly GCA_030430535.1). Taxonomy (GTDB): domain Bacteria; phylum Bacteroidota; class Bacteroidia; order Flavobacteriales; family Flavobacteriaceae; genus Flavisericum. Next base: position 35,690 of record JAUIKY010000002.1, on the reverse strand, counting down.
TAACATTAACCCCTTTAAAAGCAATTAAAAACCAATAAAATTATACGATGAGAAAGAATCTATTACTTCTGTGCTTGGCACTGTTTGTTTCCGGTTTAAGTGTGGCTCAAACGCCCTTTAACAGAAAAGAGATATTGGAGCACATGCAGCTGGCCAATAAATATTTCATGGAAAAATGGCCCGATGTAGGCAAGACCATTGTTACCAATAAAGAACGTCCCAGTAATATCTGGACCCGCGGGGTATACTATGAAGGCTTAATGGCTTTACATGAAATTTGGCCAAAGGAAGAATATTACCAATATGCCTATGATTGGGCCGAATTTCATAACTGGAGTTTCAGACACGGTGCGGCCAATCGTAATGCGGACGATTATTGTGCGGCGCAAACGTATATCGATTTGTACAATTTAGAGCCCAATCCTAAAAAACTTAAAGCAACAAAAGCGTGTATGAACATGCTTTTAAATACACCTCAGGTTGACGACTGGTGGTGGATTGATGCCTTGCAAATGGGAATGCCAGTGTTCGCAAAAATGGGTGTTTTGGAAAACGACGAGCGTTATTTCGAAAAAATGTACGATATGTATATGTACACCCGAGATAAACATGGTGAAAATGGACTATATAACCCTAAAGATGGCCTTTGGTGGCGCGATGCCGACTTCGACCCACCATATACCGAACCAAATGGAGAAGACTCTTATTGGAGTAGAGGTAATGGTTGGGTAATCGGGGCTTTGGCAAAAACCTTATCGATTATTCCTGAAGATGCACCACACCGGGAGCAATATATCATCGATTTTAAATCTATGGCTAAGGCATTGATCCCAATACAACGTAAAGATGGATTTTGGAATGTAAGCTTGCACGACCCAAAACATTATGGAGGCAAAGAAACTTCCGGAACCGCTTTGTTTATCTACGGTATGGCCTATGGCATTAACAACGGTATTTTAGATAAGGAAACTTATTTGCCAGTAATTGAAAAAGGTTGGAATGCCATTATAAAAGATGCCCTGCACAAAAACGGATTTTTAGGTTGGTTGCAATCTACCGGAAAAGAACCTAAAGATGGACAACCATTATCATACGACAAAGTACCCGATTTTGAAGATTACGGCTTAGGTTGCTTCCTTTTGGCAGGTGCCGAAATTTATAGGATACAATAAAAAATCATAAAATCTAGATATTATAGGCCCTAAATCAACTAGGGCCTATCTGTTTAAATTATATTTAAAAGAATTATTTCCTGATGAAAAACAATACGCTCTTGGTTTGGCTTTTAATTTTAGTTGCGGTTTGTCAGTCTTACGCTCAAACAGCAACTATTAATTCAGGAGTACCGTGGTATACAACATCAGGAGCTAACGTATCTGCCCATGGTGCCAATATTATAAAAGACGGGGATACCTTTTATCTTTTTGGAGAATATAAAAACAATGTTAGTAATCAATTTAACGGATTTAGCTGTTACTCCTCAAAAGATTTGGTAAACTGGAATTTCGAGGGCATTGCATTACCACCAAACAAAACGGGTAGGCTTTCAGGGCCAGAAAGCATAGGCGAGCGACCCAAGGTTATGAAATGCCCAGATACCGGTGAATTCATAATGTATTTCCATTCAGATGCTAATGGCTACCGAGAGCCAGCGGTTGAATATGCCGTGTCTCAAAATGTCGCCGGCCCTTATGAATATAAAGGAAAATTAATGTTTGGGAATAAAGCTATTAATAGGTGGGACATGGGCACATTTCAAGATGACGATGGTGTAGGTTATATCATTATGCATCACGGAGATATTTATCAGCTTTCAAAAGATTATAAAAGTATCGTGGCACAAACGCTAAAAGGTGACAAAGCTTTACGTACGGAGTCGCCAGCTGTTTTTAAGCACAATGGATTGTATTATTGGATAGGTTCAGGGTTAACAGGTTGGGAAAGAAATGACAACACCTATTTTACGGCAACCTCGTTGGCTGGGCCTTGGGAGAAAAAAGGTATTATTGCTCCGGAAGGTACTTTAACTTGGAACTCGCAATCGTCCTTTGTTTTTCCCATAAAAGGAAGCGAAACCACTACATATATGTACATGGGCGATCGGTGGTCTTTTCCAAAACAGCAAGCTGCGGCAACCTACGTTTGGCAACCCCTCATTTTTAACGGAGATAATATTTCAATGCCTGTTTATCATGAAAGTTGGTCGGTTAATACTGAAACAGGCCAATGGAAATCGAAGGTTCTAAAACCCAAAAAAGTAATAGCTTATAACGACAAAAGTGTTACTTTTCAAGGACATTGGGAAAAGGCAACCGGAGATGATACGGAATCAAAACGGGCCAATAAAAAAGCAGCTAGTGTTTCAATTGTATTTAAAGGAAAACAAATCGCTTTACGTGGAGTGGCTTCCATAGATTGCGGTTATGGTCATGTGCTAGTTAAAAACTCGAAAGGTGAAGTGGTACATGATACCTATATAGACATGTACTCCAACAAAACTGTTGAAGGTTTGCAATACATAAGCCCACAATTTCCTAAGGACACTTATACACTCATTTTTTCGCCTACGGAATCCCACTGGTATTGGACGGAAAAGTCGGGAAAAAAATGGGGAAGTGAAGATACCTTTATTTCATTTAGCAAAGCATGGGTGTTTTAAAATATTATATAACAGAAAGTCTTTCGAAAAATATGAACTTAAAAAAAATCAAGTCTAGTAAATTATGGTTTGTTGCATTGCTAGCATCGTTTTTCTTCTCGAACGTAGTGATAGCGCAATTCAACAATATCAAAAACGACCAGTTTTGGGATACCGTTAGCGGTAAGCCTATTTATAGCCAAGGTGGCGGCATTTTTAGATTTCCAGACCCCAAAACAGGCGAAGAAAAATATTTTTGGTATGGCGTGCACTATAAAGAAGCCGAGTTGTATAGAGATAATCCTGCCATTACGCACGAGAGAAATAATTTTATTGCCGTGAGTTGTTACAGTTCGACCGATTTGGTGAATTGGACTTTTGAAAACAACGTGCTTTTAAAGGAGGAAGTTGAAAATAATGGGCGCACCGGATGGTTAGGGCGCATGGGCGTAGCTTTTATCCCCGAAAAGGAACAATACGCGCTATTTATCCAACATAACAATAGTGTTTTAATTGCTTTGGGCGATTCACCTGTCGGAGATTTTAAAAAACATAACCGCTTGGACATGACCGATAGAATTGGCACACCCAATACTGGAGACCAAACCGTATTTACCGATTACGATACGGGGAAATCCTATTTGGTGTATTCCTACGGAAAGGGGCGTCATAAAATTTACATTTCTGAGATTGGTGTTAATAAAGATGGAAAAGTAGACTTGCTGGATTGTACCCAAGTTTTTAAGGGCAAAGGAAGGGAAGGCAATTGCATGTTTAAATACCAAGGCAAGTATTATTTATACGCTTCTAATTTATATGGTTGGGATTCATCATATGCTTATTATTTGGTATCCAACAATATTAAAGGGCCTTATGAACCGACCAATAAGATGCTGATTACACCTGGGTGTATCGACGATTTTGCCCATATTACACAAACCGGATTTTTTGTAAATGTAAAAGGTACAAAACAAGAAACGGTAGTGTATTGTGGCGATCGATGGGCCGATTTTGCTGGCAACGGTTTGGGGTATAACCAGTGGGTGCCAATGTCGTTCCAAGAAGACATTCCTTATTTTAACTCGTTAAATTCTTGGAAATTAAATGAAACCACTGGAGAGTGGAAAGTAGCCGAAAATAATAATTATGTTAAAAACCCTAGTTTTGAGGCCGACCGTAGAGTTATCCCGTCGCCTGTAAAACCTATCCAAGCACATATTACGGGTTGGGTAACGCACATTTACCAAGGAAACACAGTAGTTGTTGGAGAAGATGAATCGCCACAGTTGAATTATTTTAATACCACCGAAGACCGTCAAACCGTTATTGGCGAAAAAAGTTTAAATATTGAAGACAAAGTGCCTTTTAAGCGCAAAGTCTATCAAATAATAGAATCGACACCATTTGTTGAATTGCCCAATGGAATCTATAATTTATCGGCTTTAATCAAAACCAATTCAAAGTTTAATAAACTGGAAATGTATGCCGAAAGTGGCGGGGTACAAAAAAGACATTCCGTTGAAGCGGAAAATGGCATTTGGACAAAATTCACTTTGAATAACGTAGAAGTAAAAAACGGAAAGGTAGAAATTGGTTTTTATGCAGATGGAAAATCAAATGTTAGTTGTCAAATTGATGATGTTGAATTCGTAAAAAACAGTATTTAAGATGAAAAACGTTTTAAGATTTTTAGTTGTTTGTTTGGTATTGTCTCAGACTATTTGTGCATTTGGTTTTTCTGCTCACGAACTCCCAAAACACCCAACTTTTGAAATTTATACATCTAAGCATCAGGCCGTTATTTTATTTGATAAAACGACATCACCGCTAGATTCCATTACTGCTCATTTCTTAGCCGAAGACGTTTTTAAAGTTACAGGGTATAAACCAAAAGTCATTTCCAACCTTAAAGAAGCCAAAGGTAACGTTATTGTTATTGGTGAAATGAATTCAGCGTTAATCAACAAATTTCTGAAAAAAAGGAAAAGTGTAGAGGAATCTTTTAAAAGACAATGGGAAAGTTACCTGTATAAAACGGTTGCCAATCCGAATAAAAACATCGACAAAGCCTTTGTGATTGCTGGAACAAACCCCAGAGGAACCGCCTATGGTGTGTTCAATATTTCAAAGCAAATAGGGGTGAGCCCTTGGTATTGGTGGGCCGATGTACCGGTGAAAAAACAAGATGAACTCATTTTAAATCAGCAGGATTATTTCAGCAAAACACCATCGGTAAAATACCGCGGTATCTTTTTAAATGATGAAGATTGGGGCTTACAACCCTGGGCAGCAAAAACCTTTGAGCCCGAAACGGGCGATATAGGTCCGAAAACCTACTCCAAAATTTTCGAACTCCTTCTCCGATTAAATGCCAACACCATTTGGCCAGCCATGCACCCAAGTACCAAAGCCTTTTTTCATTATCCGGGCAATGCTAAAATGGCTAATCTTTACAATATTGTTATCGGCTCGTCACATGCCGAACCCATGTTAAGAAATAATGTTGATGAATGGGACAAAACGAAATTCGGAGCTTTTAATTACAAAACCAATAAAGACCAAGTGTATAATTACTGGGAAAACCGGGTAAAGGAGGCTAAAAACATCGATGGCATTTATACTATGGGTATGCGCGGTGTTCATGATAGTGGCATGGAAGGTGTAAAAGGCAAAGATGAGGCGGTACAACTTTTAAACGGTATCATTAAAGACCAAAGAGGACTTATAAAAAAGTACATTAATGAAGACCCTACAAAAGTACCACAGGCCTTCACCGTATACAAAGAGGTGTTGGATTTATATAAAAATGGACTGGAAGTGCCAGAAGATATTACCTTAGTATGGACTGATGATAACTATGGTTACATTAGGGCATTGAACAACAAAGAAGAGCAAAAACGAGCTGGCGGTGGCGGTGTGTACTATCATGCTTCATATTGGGGAAGACCGCACGATTATTTATGGTTAAGTAGCACCAATCCGTATTTAATCCAAGAGGAAATGATGAAGGCCTACCAATTAAATAACAAAGAAATTTGGATTTTAAACGTTGGAGACATCAAACCGGCAGAGTATAACACCCAACTTTTTATGGATATGGCCTATGATGCGGAGAAGTTTCAGAATCCAAATTCTATAAAAACCCATCAACAGGATTTTTTCAAAACCATTTTTGGAGATGAATTGGGCAGTAAAATAGCAGACATAAAAGAGCATTATTATCAATTGGCTTTTGAAAGGAAACCCGAATTTATGGGTTGGAGCCAAACCGAGCGAACAACACCTATTTATAAATCAGATTACAATGCTTTAAGTTTCGGTGACGAAATTCAAAAACGTATTGATGTGTATTCCAACTTGGAAGAACAGGCAGATAAAATACAACTTCAGTTGGAAGATAAATACAAACCAACCTTTACGCAACTGGTAGCTTACCCAGTTAAAGCGGCTTCTAATATGAACAAAAAGTTTTTGTACAGAGATAAGGCTCTAACTTATGCAGACCAATCCAGACAAAGTGCTCAAAAATACAAGACGCTGGTCAATGATGCGTATGAAAATATTATTACCCTAACGCAAGAATATAATAACATTTCCAATGGAAAATGGAAGGGAATCATGGACATGGCTCCCAGAAAATTGCCGGTTTTTGAAAATCCAGCCGTGAATATTCCCGCGATAAAATCGAATGATGCGGTAGGTATTTCGGTTGAAGACACTTTAGTTGTAAACAACATCCATCAAATGCCCACATTTTATGTAAATGATGATAAAAGACATTTTGTAGATGTATACTTAAAATCCGCAAAAGAGGCCTTATGGCACATTCAATCTTTGCCAAAGTGGTTGCAAGCAAGCCAATTAGAGGGTGTTTTTAATGAAAAGCATTTAGAACAGCGCATTTACTTTTCTGTAAACTGGGATATCTGGAATAATGAAAATGTACCAACCAACGGAATGGTTACTTTAAAACTGGGAGAGCAAATCGAAAAAATAGAAGTAAACGTATCAAACAGTTATTCTGAAGTTCCCTTGAATAGTATTGTTGAAAAAAACGGTTTGGCGGTGGTTTATGCTGAAAATTTTTCGGAAAATATAGCGAGCGAAAATCAGCATTGGAAAACCTACCAAGGATTGTGGCACACCAAAGCCGTAGTTCAGGCACTGCCATTAAGCAGTACTTCGGTTTTAGAGCATTCAGAAGCTCCGGTACTAACCTATGAGATTTACGCCGAAACCATTACGGACAAAGCCGCATTGCAGCTCGTTGCCATTCCAACGCATCCGTTGACAACCGACGGAGAAGTGCGCATAGCCGTGCAGTGGAACGAGGAACCCATACAAATGATGAATTTTAAAACGCACGGAAGGAGTTCAGAATGGAAACAAAATGTTCTGACCAATAAGGCTACAAAAAACCTTAATGTAGCTATTAAAAATAAAGGAAAGCAAACCCTGAAAATTTTTGCAGTAGATGCAGGAGTACTTTTGGATTACGTTGTGCTGAGCACAAAAAAGAGTATCCCGTATTCCATAATGCCTGAAACAATAATTAATAAAACATCAAAAGAGTAACTATGCATAGTTTTAAGCACACTTTAATAAATGTCTGTTTGGTTTTTTCTATTAGTTTCAGCGTACTCCAATTGCATTCACAAGAATTCAAAAGAGTTAAGTTAAACTTCAACTCCGATTGGAAATTTAAGACGGGAGAGCATCCAAATGCCGTGAATTTTGAATTTCAAGATAACGACTGGCAAACCGTTACGCTACCTTATGCCTATAACCAGCATGAAGCGTTTAAGAAGGATATTATCGATTTAACAACAGGTATTGTTTGGTACCGGAAAAACTTTAAACTTCCTGACAACGCCCAGAATAAAAAAGTGTTTGTTGAGTTTGAAGGCATCCGTCAAGGTGGTATCGTTTATGTTAATGGTCAAAAAGTCGGCATGCACGAAAACGGGGTCATGGCTTTTGGTTTTGATATTTCAGAACACGTCAAGCCATATCCTTTTAATAATGTTATTGCACTTCGTATCGATAATGATTGGAAATACCGTGAAACGGCAACCAATGCCACATACCGTTGGAATAATACTAACTTTAATGCCAATTATGGTGGCATTCCAAAAAATGTGTTTTTGCACATTACGAATAAAATATATCAAACCTTACCGCTGTATTCTAACTTAAAAACAACGGGCGTTTACGTTTATGCAAAAAATATAGATATCAATAGTGCCACCGCAAACGTGCATGTTGAGGCTGAAGTTAAAAATGAATTTGATGGAGATAAATCAGTGCAACTTATTGTTGAGGTTTACGATATTGACAATAAAAAGGTGGCGGAGTTCGATTCCCAAAATATGGAACTTGAACCTAACCAGACCAAAATATTAAAAGCTCATAAAAAGCTTAATAATTTACATTTCTGGAGCTGGGGCTATGGCTATTTATATACCGTAAAAAGTTCCTTAAAAATCAATGGAACAGTTGTGGATGAAGTCAGTACCAAAACAGGGTTTAGAAAAACAGCCTTCAGAAACGGCGAAGTGGTTTTAAATGACCGGGTCATCCAAATAAAAGGCTATGCCCAACGAACCAGTAACGAGTGGCCGGCCATAGGCATGTCGGTACCGCCTTGGTTGAGCGATTTCAGCAATAAAATGATGGTTGAAGGTAATGCCAATTTAGTCCGTTGGATGCACGTTACCCCATGGAAACAAGATATAGAATCCTGCGATAGGGTAGGGCTTATGCAAGCTATGCCCGCAGGCGATGCAGAAAAAGATTCGCAAGGAGACCATTGGCGTCAGCGCGTAGCGCTTATGCGCGATGCTATTATTTACAACCGCAACAACCCGAGTATAATTTTTTATGAATGTGGTAATGAAGTGATAAGTGAACCCCACATGTTCGAAATGAAAAGCTTGAGAAACACCTACGATCCGCATGGCGGTCGTGCCATTGGTTCTCGCGAAATGCTTGACAGTCGGGAAGCCGAATACGGTGGCGAAATGCTTTACATAAACAAAAGTGCCGGAAAGCCGCTTTGGGCCACCGAGTACTCTAGGGATGAGGGCTTAAGAAAATATTGGGATGAATATTCCCCTCCATTCCATAAAGAAGGCGACGGACCACTTTACAGGGGAAAGCCTGCCGAGGACTACAATCATAATCAAGATGCCCATGCCATAGAAAATATTACCCGGTGGTATGATTATTACGTAGAGCGTCCGGGGACTGGGCACCGCGTAAGCTCAGGTGGGGTGAATATCATTTTTTCAGATACCAATACCCATCACCGCGGTGAAGTCAATTACCGTACAAGTGGAGAGGTAGACCCCATGCGCATTCCAAAGGATGGATTTTTTGCCCACCAAGTGATGTGGGATGGCTGGGTAGATATAGAGCAGCATCGCAGCCATATTTTAGGACATTGGAACTACGGCAAAGATGTAGTAAAAAACATCTACGTGGTTTCGTCCGGAGACAAAGTGGAATTGTTCGTTAACGGAAAATCTAAAGGATTTGGTAAACAGAGTAAGCGGTTTTTGTTCACTTTTGAAAACGTTCCTTTTGAGGCAGGTAGCATAAAAGCGGTCAGTTATAATTCAAATGGAAAGGTAATCAGTGAGGCTTCAAAAACCACTTCAGGGACACCTTTTCAAATTAAACTAACAAAATATACTTCTCCAAAAGGCTTTTTGGCCAACGGTGCTGATGTGGCCCTTATTGAGGTTGAAGTAGTCGATAAAAACGGTAATCGTTGTCCTGTTGATAACAGTTTAATCGAATTTTCGTTAAAAGGCAATGCCACTTGGCTAGGAGGCATTGCCAAAGGACCAAACAATTACGTCGGTTCCAAGAATTTGCCTGTTGAAAATGGTGTTAATAGGGTTTTAGTGCGTTCTGGTTTTAAGGCTGGAAAGGTAACCGTTACAGCAAAATCAAAAGGATTAAAATCTGCAAAAGTCAGTTTAACTACAAATGAAACGAGAAGCTTAAATGGTTGGTCGGAAAATTTGCCGGGCGATAATTTACCGTCCTATTTAGATAGGGGGTCAACACCCAAAACGCCATCCTATACTTTAAAGAGAACACCGGTACATATCGGTTATGCGACTTCAATTTCGAATCCGGAAACGGTTTACCAAAGTTTTGACGACAACGAGTTGACCGAATGGCGCAATGATGGGAGAATAAAAACAGGAAGAATAAGCTATCATTTAACCAAACCATCAGAGGTAAACCAGTGTGTTGTAAAGTTTACGGGATGGCGCAGAAAAAGCTATCCAATTCGTATATTAGCAGATAATCAAGTGGTTTTTGAAGGCGATACCGAGCGAAGCCTTGGTTATATTACACTGCCCTTAAAACCGGTTTTAGCAAAAGAAATCACCATTGAGCTGATTGGAGCAAACACCGATAGCGATGCCTTTAATGAAATCGTTGAGGTGGATTCGAACAAGGAATTGGACATGTTTAAAGATGAAAAATCAGCAGAGATAAAAGGGCATTTAAGAATTGTTGAAATCGAATTTTACGAAAGCCTCAAATAGAAAATAATCACCTTAGTTTTTAGAAAATATAACTTATAAAAAATGAATAAATTTAATACTGCTCTTATTTTAATGGCCTTTATTTTCGGATTTTCAAATGGCATAATTGCACAAAATGAAAAGGAAGTAAATCTTTGGAAAAAAGTACCTAATTCTATTGAAAACAAGGATTATGTCCCAAGTTTCAGAAAGGATTCCAAGGGTAATATTAATGGATTAAGGCAAGTTACAGAGCCCTCATTGAAAGTGTTTTTGGCAAATAACAATAACACGGCTAATGCGGCAGTAATAATTTGTCCTGGAGGCGGCTATGGCATCTTGTCGCATATAAAAGAAGGTGATAAGGTGGCCGAGTGGTTAAATTCCATCGGCGTTTCAGCATTTGTTTTAAAATACCGATTGCCCAGCGATGCCATTATGGAAAACAAAACCATTGGCCCATTGCAGGACGCACAAGAGGCTATCAGGACAGTAAGGCGCAATGCTAAAAATTGGAATATTGACCCCGAAAAGATAGGTATTATTGGTTTTTCGGCAGGAGGGCATTTGGCTTCAACAGCCTCAACACATTACAACGATGATGTTTATGATGCCGATCAAACGAGTGCGAGACCAGATTTTTCTATGTTGATTTATCCGGTTATTTCCATGGAGGATGGCATTACCCATAACGGCTCAAAGGAAAATTTATTGGGAAAAAATCCTTCCGAAGCCCTTATTGAAAAATATTCCAACGAAAAACAGGTGGATAAAAACACACCGCCAACCATTTTAATCCATTCAACAGATGACCATGCCGTTCCCGTTGAAAACAGTATCAATTATTATTTGGCTTTAAAAGAAAACGAGGTTCCTGCAGAGATGCATATTTATGAAAATGGAGGCCATGGTTACGGACTTGGTAGATTCGGTACACACCTCAATTGGCCAGAAGCCTGTGAAAAATGGCTGATAGCCCATAATTTCATTCCAGAAAAAGAAATCTACATGTTTTCATATTTTAAAGGTAATGGAGAGGACGGTTTGCATTTGGCTTACAGTGAAGACGGATATAAATGGAAATCGTTGAAAAATGATAAATCCTTTTTAAAACCCGAAGTAGGAAAGGATAAATTGATGCGCGACCCTTGTATTATAAAAGGTGGCGACGGCCTTTACCACATGGTATGGACGGTAAGTTGGACCGATAAGGGCATAGGTTACGCTAACTCCAAAGATTTAGTGAATTGGTCTGAACAAAAATTTATTCCTGTAATGGCACATGAGGAGGGTACACGTAACACTTGGGCCCCTGAAATAACTTATGATGGTACCAATAAAGAATATATGATTTACTGGGCAAGTACAGTTACTGGGAAATTCCCAGAAACACAGATTGAAGAAGATTCTGGTTATAATCACAGAATGTATTATACCACCACCAAGGACTTTGAAACGTTCGCACCTACAAAATTACTTTACGACCCCGGTTTTAACGTTATTGATGCCACCATACAAAAAGAAGGTGATAAATACGTGATGTTTCTAAAAGATGAAACCAAAAAGCCCGTTAGGAAAAATTTAAAGGTAGCATTTGCGGATAAACTTACAGGCCCGTACTCAAAGGCTAGTGAACCTATCACGGGAAAATATTGGGCAGAAGGTCCTACCGCTGTTAAAATTGATGGGAAATGGGTGGTTTATTTTGATAAGTATACCGAACACAAGTATGGTGCTGTTCAATCTGATGACCTGAAACATTGGGAGGACATTTCGAATAAAATCGAATTTCCAAAAGGTACACGCCACGGAACGGTTTTTAAAATTCCAGAATCTTTATTGATAAAATTGAATCAAGAGTAAACTGTTTTTTGATTGAAAAAAAATCGTCCCCTATGTCTCTAAAGCAGCTATTGAGATATAGGGGATTTTTGTTTCAATAAATTCTTTATTAGTAAGTTTTTTATCCTTAAAAGCAAGCATTTCATCCATGTTAAGTTAGATTGCAGGTAGGTACAGGATGCAGAAGCATTAATACAATTTTATATTTAACAAATAATCGATTGCATTGATTAAGATTTATCATATATTTAAGAATTACCTGCAATTAATTAAAATTTTATTAACTATTTAACAACTTTACTAAATTATGAAAACAACTTTACTAAAAAACTTTTTTACTTGTTGTGTGTTTGTCTTCGCTGTTGGAGCGTTAGGCGCACAAAATGTAATTACATGGACAGGAGCCGTAGATTCGGTGTTTGTTAACCCCAATAACTGGAATCCTGCAGGCATTCCTGATGGAGCTTCAGATGTGGTTATAGATTCAACTACTATTAAACCTTATTATATTACAACACTTTCCGAGTCTGGAAATGCTACGGATCATGTGAGTCATTTAAATGGTTCAGGCGGTGCACTAACTATTTCTGGGCCAATGTCTGTTTGGGCTAGTGGAGGTAATTATTTTGGAGGTGTCTTGGTATTGGATAGTATTCCCAATACTCAAGGTGCTTATTTGGACATTAGAAACCAAGGCCGCTTTGGTAACACAGATAACCCTGCTACGGTTTATGTAAATACAGGAGCCTATTTAAATACTAAAAACCAACTGATAATTGGTGATGGTGGTGACGCTACTTTAAACATTAATGGTGGTGTTGTAACCTCGTTAACAAATGGTCTTATTTTAGGTGGTTATGCTGGTAATGGACTCATTAACTTAAATGGTGGCGAATTACGACTTGCAGGTGGCTTTGCCATCAATGAGGCTGGTGCAGGCACAGGCGAATTATTCATTAATGGAGGAAGATTGTACCTTGCTGGAGACCAAACCACTGTAGTTAACGATTATATTGCTGCTGGAAAAATAACAAGTAGACCAAGTCGATTAATAGGAGTACAATATGATGAAGGTGCTGATGAAACTTTTGTGGTGTCTTATGATCCAGGTGACGAAATATTATGGACAGGTACCGTAGATTCAGACTTTACAAACCCAGCTAACTGGGATTTAGGTATCATTCCTGAAGGATCTGACAATATAAATATTGATCCAGATGCACCAAATGCACCAACATTAAGTGTCTCTTTACGTTCTGTTGACCCACAAAACAACTTTTTACAAGGGGCGGTTAGTCATTTATATGGAACCCCAGGTGTGCCCATTACTATTGCAGCGCCGTTAGCTATTTATGCTAGTGGTGGAAATTATATGGGGGGTGATTTAACACTTGAAGAAGGTGCCGATATTAACTTAAGAAACCAAGGGCGTTTTGGTTATGATGAAAATCCTGCTTTGGTTAATGTTAATGGCGGCCTATTCAATACAAAAAACCAGTTAATTATTGGCGATGGTGGTGATGCTATTTTCAATGTGAATGGAGGTACTGTAACCTCTACTGCTAATGGTATTATACTTGGTGGTTACAGTGGTTATGGAGAGGTAAACATTACTTCGGGAGTAATGCAACTTGCTGGAGGTTATGCTATAGATGAGCGCGCTGATCGTTCAGGGGCTGGCCACATAACAATCGACGGAGGTAGTTTAGTTTTAGCTGGTGATCAAGAAGGTTTATTGGCAGGTTGGGTTGCCGATGGTAAATTGAAAGCAGGAGCAGGAAAAGAAATTGTTACAAGTTTTGATTTTACCAACACAACCTTTACAGCTGTTCCATCAGCAGGACCTAAAGAAGTGGCTTATTTAACAAAAAGTAAAGCTATGGCTGCTGGTGCCTCAACTGTTGATAATGATGCTATTATTAGAATGCTTCAAGCCGACCCTAACTTTAATGTTACTGTAATTGTTGACCCAGCTAGTGATATTGACCTTTCTGGTTACGATTTAGCTATTTTCCAAGAAACTTTTGGTTCTGGTGATGCCATTTGGACGGGTTCTGGTGGTATTCAAAATATTGCTATCCCAACTATCATAAACAAAACTTATGCATGGGCAGCAGGAAAAGCAGGTATTACTGAAAGTGATGCCGCTGTAACTGAGTCTACTTCTTTATCAGTTCAAGTGCCTCATGGCCCAAGAAGAGCAGATCCATTATTTAGTGGAATTGATTTTTCTGAAAGCAATGAGATTCAAATATTTGCAGACTTGAGTACAGACGATATCGGTACTGCGGGTGGTGGTGCTAAAGGTTTCCAAATATTGAACAATATCGATATTACCAATCCTGGTATTGGTGGTAGCACAGGATCTATGCATGCTGAAATTACGGCTGATGTTGTTGATCCTGCCGCTGCTATTGTATTTAACGAATTGCGTGTTGGTGTGCAAATTGGAGAAAATGAATTAGATGTACTTAAAGCACCGGTTATTGCGTTCTCAATGAACTACGGAGCTATTGCTTTAGGAGATGGCGCAAACATTTCATCTGAAGCTTTAACTATTTGGAGAAATGCCGCTTACCACTTAACTGGCATGATGTCTCCAAACACGCTTTATGTTAACCCAGACTATTTAACTGTTGAAGATAAATTAGACTCTTCAATTGCAACAAACGTAAAAGCTATTGGTAACAGAGTTTATGTTTCTAATGTAATTTCTTCTACAGAAGTGAATATCTATAGCCTTACAGGAGCATTGGTTAAAACTATCAAAACAAAAGAAGATACTGATTTCGCTTTCAGATCAGGTCTTTGGATAGCAACTATCAAAACTGCTGAAGGAACTAAATCGGTTAAATTTATTGCCAAATAAGAATCGTTTTACGTTAATTTTTTAAATAAGTTAAGCGGTAAGGGTGTGTATTTTAAAATACACACCCTTACCTGTTTTAAGAACTTAACTAATTTAAAAGCGTGCTTGTAAATTTATATCAAGATATAAGTATGAATCATCATCATGAGCCGGGCGAAAGCCGTTCCAATGTGTTTGGAGGAAACTCCAATTGGCGTGGGCCTATTTGGATGCCCATAAATAATATGATTATCCAGTCGTTGCGAAAATATTACAAGTTTTATGGCCCAACTTACCAGTACGAATTCCCAACCGGGTCGGGCAATAAACTCAATTTAAAACAAATTGGCAATGAGCTCACTAAGCGATTGACCAAACTTTTTGAGCCCAATGCCGATGGAAAATTTCAATATCACGCCGATGATCCCGATAAAAAGTTCACAAAAGATGAACATTTTAAAAACTTACACTTGTTTTATGAGTTTTTTGATGGTGATACCGGTAAAGGTCTCGGTGCCTCACACCAAACGGGTTGGACGGCCTTAATTGCCAATTTAATTATGGAAATGGATGAGGATTAGAAGGGCGTTTATGTAAAATATTTGTGAATTTGTGGCCTAAAAATTATTTAAAATATGACTAAGGTAGTATGGTTTTTAACAGAGATTGAGATTAATCAAACTACCAACTATTTCTTCTTATTCCGTTTATTATAATTTTTATCCCCTCTAGTTTTAGGCTTTTTGTATTTTTTGGAAATTTCCCTTCGGTACGAACCGCCTAAATTCACTTTTTGGTTTTTGGCCTTTTTTTCGTGGAAAGCTGGTCCGGGGGCGTCCTCTTCACTGCGTTTGGTGGGGTTGTTGCGCTCTTTTATTTCGGGGCGTTCTTCTGGGATAAGCTCGGTTGAAATTTCCACGGTTTCGGGCATGTCCAAAACAGGGATTTGCATATCCATTAGCGCCTCAATATTTTCGATGTGCTCCTGTTCTTTATCGGTTGAAAAGGTAATCGATGTTCCTTTACGCTCGGCACGTCCCGTTCTTCCAATGCGGTGCATGTAGTTTTCGGGGTATTCGGGCGTATCAAAATTAATCACATGGCTTACGTTGTCAATGTCCAATCCGCGGGCCATGACATCGGTAGCAACCAAAATTCGATTAATACCGTCCTTGAATTGTTCGATGCTGCGTAAACGATAATTCTGTGTTTTGTTGGAATGGATCACGCAAAGTTCTTCCTTAAAATGTTCGTCCAGCTTTTCAAAAAGTCGGTCGGCCATACGTTTGTATGCTACAAAAACAATCACACGGTTGAAGGTTTCGGTGTCGTTCAATAAATGCACCAACAGGTTCACTTTTGTGTAAAAATTGGGCACTTGGTAGCGTTGCTGCTCAATGTTTTCCAACGGAGTTCCAGATACAGCGATGGAAATGCGCTCCGGACTTCTAAAAAAATCGTTGATCAACAAATCCACATCTTGAGTCATGGTGGCCGAGAACATAATGTTTTGACGTCTTTCTGGAAGGATATCAAAAATGTTGATAAGCTGGTGGCGGAAGCCCAGATCGAGCATGACGTCCACTTCGTCAATCACCAATTTCTGAATGGATTTGAGTTGCAGCGCGCGGCTTACGGCCAAATCGTACAATCTACCCGGGGTGGCCACGATAATATCCAATCCCTCGGCAACAGCTTGTTTTTGGGTATTGATGTTGGTGCCACCGTAAACGCCCAATACGCGGTTGTTAATATATTTCGATAGTTTTTCAATTTCCTCAACCACCTGAACCACCAATTCGCGGGTGGGTACCAAAACCAGAACTCTTGGGTTGTCCTGTTTTGAAAACTTCAGGTTTTTTAAAATGGGCAGCATGTAGGCCAGGGTTTTTCCAGTCCCGGTTTGTGCAATGCCCACCACGTCTTTACCGGAGGCCACAACGTTGAACGCTTCCGCCTGAACGGGCGTTGGGGTGTTAAAGCCCAAATCGTCGAGGGCATTGTAAAGTGGGGTGTTTAAATTGAGGTCGTTAAAAGTCACGCTATTGTAATTTGTTGGCAAAGTTAAACTTAAAAACGGGTTTACACTAAATGGTTGTTGTGAATTTCGATGGTGTAGCTTGCCGAAAAGTAGGCTTTAGGTTTCAAACTTAGAATGCCTTCTTTTGTTGTAAACTCCTGATTGGTGCTTTCATGGTCGGCAATACCCAACCAAGGTTCAATGCAAACGTAATCTCCGGAAGGTTTGGCCCAGATTCCCAAATATGGAAAATCGTGATAGGAAAACGACAAAATATCACCGTGGTTTTTACTTTTTAAAGTGACGTTTTTCGATTTTAAATCTTTAAAAATAAGAGCGTCTTTATTAAATAAATCGTGGGTGAGTGGGAGTGTGTCGCTATTTTTTAAGACGGGTTGCGTTTCGCCATTTACCAGTCCGTTGTCCAAATTAATAAGATGCCTTGATGCCGTTTCGGGTTGTTCAAATTCCAAAACATAATCGTTATAATCCTCATCGTTAAAAATGGGACATTTAAAGGCAGGGTGCCCACCAAGAGAAAAATAAATGATTTTGTCGTCTAGGTTTTTTACGGTGTGGTTCACTTCAATGGCCGAACCATTCAAGGTGTACGAAATATAAAATTCAAACTTAAACGGGTAAACTTTAAGAGATTCGTCATCGAAAGTCAGCTTAAACGTTAAGTTGTTCTCCGTGAGTTTATGTATTATAAAATTACTGTTATTGCGAGCTAAACCATGTTTTGGCAATTGGTATGCGTTGCCTTCAAAAATATAGGTGTTGTCTTTTAAAACCCCAATGATAGGAAATAGATTAGGCGCAAAACTGCCCCAAACATCGGGATTGGCGTCCCACATAAATTCGGTGCCATGTTTTACCGAAGTAATTTTACAAAGTTCGGCGCCCGTTTTTTTTACCGATATGCTGAGTAAGTCGTTTTTTATTGAAAACATAATGTTGCGTTTGTATCTTAAAGATACAAAACTTGCAATTTTTTCGGGATTCTTGCTAACTTTACACCATAAATCCTGCTGTTGAGAAAAAAACATTTCCATAAACCTGAAAATGTCGAGCGTTTTAAAGAAAAGGCTTTGATTTGGAGCCAACAATTTGATGATGTGGTTTGGTTGGATTCCAATCATTATCAGCAAAAATACTCCAGCTACGATGCCGTTTTGGCAGTTGATGCCTTTACAAGTATAAAAACTGATTACCATACTGCTTTCGATAAATTGAAAGAATTTCAAGGCTATGTAAACGATTGGATTTTTGGCTATTTGTCTTACGATTTAAAGAATGACATTGAGCATTTAACGTCTACAAATAGTGATGGCTTGGGCTTTCCCGATCTTTTTTTCTTTCAGCCTAAAAAGCTTTTTTTGTTTAAAGGCGATACGGTGGAAATTCAGTATTTAAGTTTTGTAGATAACGAATTTCAGGACGATTTAATAGCCATATTACAAAGCGGACAAGCCCGAGGAAAAGTGGCCAACCCCATTAAAATAAAACTACGAATCCATAAGGATGATTATTTTGAAAAGGTAAATACTATTTTGGAGCATATTTATCGTGGCGATATTTACGAAACCAATTTTTGTCAAGAGTTTTATGCTGAAAACACGCAGATCAATCCGTTTGAAACGTACCAAAAACTGAACGATATTTCAAAACCACCGTTTGCCGCTTTTTTAAAATTGAATGATAAATACTTGCTGTGTGCTTCGCCAGAGCGTTACTTAAAAAAGGAAGGCAATCGAGTGATTTCACAACCCATAAAAGGTACGGCCAAGCGTTCGGATAATAAAAAGGATGATGAAGATTTAAAAGAAAATCTTTCAAAAGATAAAAAGGAGCGCAGCGAAAATATTATGATTGTTGATTTGGTGCGCAACGACCTTTCAAAAACCGCAAAAAAAGGGAGTGTAAAAGTAGAGGAACTGTGCCAGGTTTATACTTTTGAGCAGGTGCACCAAATGATATCAACTGTAGTTTCAGAAGTTGAGGACAGCACCAACCCGGTTGATATTATAAAAAGTACGTTCCCTATGGGCAGTATGACTGGAGCACCGAAAATTTCGGCCATGAATATTGCCGAAGCCCAAGAAGCGACCAAGCGTGGTGTGTATTCTGGGGCGGTGGGCTATTTTTCTCCAGAAGGCGATTTCGATTTTAATGTGGTGATTCGTAGTATTCTTTACAATCAAACCAAAAAATACGTATCGTATTCGGTAGGCGGTGCCATAACCGCTAAAAGCGACCCGCTTAAGGAATACGAAGAATGCTTGATAAAGGCTAAAGCGATGCGTACGGTTTTGGAAAATTAATTTAATGCGTTGGGCATTCTGATGAAATTCGTCAATTCGAGTGAATTTTTCGACTGTAATTAGAAAAATTTGTACTTCGACTGCGCTCAGCAGAGCTATCGAGAATTAGAATTTTAGCAACCAAAAGTTTTCGATATTATTTTTCGTTCTGCTTCGGCTACGCTCAGCAACCACTCAAAATCTCTCGAACTGGCGGTTAAACTAAAATTAGGCTTAAAAGAACAAAGGCTAATCCAGATAATTCTTAAACGATTTTACCGAAATGCCCAAAACACGCTCCACGCGTTTAGGTTCAATATTTTTTACTTTGGCTATGTCCTCGTTAGTTAGCCTTCCGAACACAGAAAGATCTACAATGCTAGAAACGCCAAGGGGCAACCACGTATAAAATTTACCCAAAAGCTTTTGGTTGTGTTTTGATTTCATATCCTTTATTTCAAAGGCATCAATCACCGAAGCGTTATTGTCGTCGTACAAAAACAGGTGCTTTTGCTTATTTTCCTGCTTGTATGAGATATCGTTGAGTTCGTCGTTCATTATAAAATCGAAATCCTCGTCCACGGTGTATTTTTCTTCCAAAGCATTTAGTTCATCCGTTAAAATATCGTGGGTGCTCATCGTATTTTTGTGGAAGGCTTCTTTGGCAAAAAGTTCGTCTAATTCGCTATCCACAATTTTAAAAAGTTTCAGTTTGATTTCGTTGGTTTCGGCATCAATGTTATAACCGCTTTCATAATATTTGGCAATAGCTTCGTCTATAAAATCGTTGGAAGCGTACATGTTTTTCGGTATAATCCCTGTCGATTCTGCAATGTAAAGCCGGTGTTTTACGTAGGCTTGTAAGTGTTGGGTTATTGAAACTACTTTCTTGTTGAAGGCCGTTTGTGTGGCTTTGTCGTTTAGTTCTTTCATTGAGCTCATAACCTTAGTTTTAAAAGTTGATTGCTCTTAAAGTTACAAAAATTATAAATGCAAAAAATGACTTTTGTTAGTTGAAACCGATTTTGAAGTGTCTTTTGAATACTCAAAGTTGTATCTTTGAAAACATGTTAAAACAGCTGAAAACCCATATTGAATCGCATTTGCCTTTTTTACGAAAATCGCGGTTGCTCATTGCGATTTCTGGTGGAATTGATAGCGTGGTATTGACCCATTTGTGCCATGAATTGAACCTTAACATCGCGTTGGTCCATTGCAATTTTAGCCTGCGCGGAAAAGAAAGTGATGCCGATGAAGATTTTGTGATGGAATTGGCAGACGATTTAGATTTGGAAGTGTTCGTGCAGCGTTTTGATACTGAAGCGTATGCCAAAACCAATAAACGCTCCATACAAATGGCGGCCCGTGAGTTGCGTTACCAATGGTTTGAAGAATTGGCAGAACAATTAAAGTTCGATTATATTTTAACCGCCCACCACGCCGATGATAACTTGGAAACCTTTTTAATCAATTTTACCAGAGGAACTGGTTTGGAAGGATTAACGGGAATACCTCAAGTGAACGGAACGTTTGTGCGTCCGTTATTGCCATTCTCAAGCAACGATATTGAGAATTTTGCTCAAGAAAAACGGATTAAATGGCGGGACGATAGCAGTAACAAATCGGTAAAATACCTTCGGAATAAATTGAGGCACGAGGTGGTGCCCATTTTAAAAAGTATCAATCCCAGTTTGTTGCAGAGTTTTCAAACTACTTTAAATAATTTGCAAGATACATCGGTAATTGTTAATGATAGGATGGAAGCTTTTTTGGAAAAGGTTGCCGAGAAAGTAAGCGATAACGAAATCCGCTACAATATTTCAGAGTTTAAAAAACTAAAACACCCCAAAGCGTATCTTTTTGAAACCTTTAAGGAATACGGCTTTACAGAATGGAACGACATTGAGCACCTTTTGGATGCGCAGCCGGGAAAGCAAGTGCTGTCCAATAATTATAGGTTGATAAAAGACCGTGAGTATTTGCTGTTGAGTAAAATTGAAGTTGCCAATGACAATGAAATTTCCATTTCCGAAGGCGAAAAAAAGATAAAAACACCGGCCGGTATTCTGTTTTTTGATGAGGCCGATGCGCTTTTCGGAACATCTGCAAAAACTATTTTTGTTGATAAGGATAAATTGAAATTCCCTTTAGAAATAAGAAAAAAGCAAGAAGGCGATGTGTTTTTTCCGTTGGGTATGAATGGCAAAAAGAAAAAACTGAGCAAATATTTTAAAGATGAAAAGTTTTCGTTGCTCGATAAGGAAAACACATGGTTGTTGTGTTCAGAAAATGAAATTATTTGGGTAATAGGCCAACGTGCAGACCATAGATTTCGGGTAGATGAAAACACAAAGCAGATTTTAAAAATTGAATTAGATAGCAACCTAAACTGAGGTTGTGTCCCTGTTCATTGAGCGTAGCCGAAAAGTAACTGAACAAAAGTCAAAACATTATTCTTTTAAAATTGAAACTAAAAGGCAACATAGTCGATATTCCAAACCGAAGTATTTTTAAAGGTGAAATCACTTTTAAGGAAGGAAAAATAGCGTCAATAGTTGAAAAGCAACACAACATTGAGCACTATATTTTACCCGGTTTTATCGATGCCCACATCCATATTGAAAGTAGTATGCTCGTGCCGAGCGAATTTGCCCGAATAGCAGTAAAGCACGGCACGGTGGCAACGGTTTCCGACCCGCACGAAATCGCCAATGTACTTGGAGCACGAGGCGTGGAGTTTATGATTGAAAACGGAAAACAAGTACCGTTTAAATTCAACTTTGGTGCGCCATCTTGCGTGCCGGCCACTAATTTTGAGTCGGCCGGAGCGACTATCGATGCCGATGATATTAAAACCTTGTTGCAAAACCCCGACATCAAATATTTGGCAGAAATGATGAATTACCCCGGTGTGCTTTTTGAAGATGCCGAGGTGAAGCAAAAAATAGCTTGGGCAAAGCATTTCAATAAACCGATTGATGGCCATGCACCGGGAATTGTGGGTGATGATATTTCTAAATACATTGCTGCAGGCATATCGACCGATCACGAGTGTTTTACCAAAGAGGAAGCTTTAGAAAAACTGCAAAAAGGCATGAAAATATTGATTCGGGAGGGAAGTGCCGCCAAGAATTTTGAAGCACTTATCGATTTAGTTTCTGAGCATTTCGAGAATATGATGTTCTGTAGCGACGACAAACACCCCGACGACTTAATTTTGGGGCATATCAACCAGCTTTGTGCCCGCTCTGTTGCCAAAGGCATCGATGTGTTTAAGGTGTTACAAATGGCATGCATAAATCCGGTGAAACATTACCATCTCGATGTCGGGCAACTACAAGTTGGTGATGCGGCCGATTGCATTGTGGTTGAAGATTTAAAAGATTTCAAAACCCTGCAAACCTTTGTTGATGGTGAATTGGTTTTTGATCGAGGTGTTTCCAAAATAAAACCGGTTGAATTTAAAAACTTGAACAACTTCAATTGTGAAAAAAAGCAAGTTTCAGATTTTAAGGTAGAAGCTTCAGCCAAAAAAATAAGAGTGATTGAGGCTTTGGAGGGCCAACTTATTACCAATGAAATTGTTGAAGAAGCCACCATCGAAAACGGAAATATCATTTCAAATATAGAAAACGATGTCTTAAAAATGGCAGTAGTCAACCGCTACCGAAACCAATTTCCAGCCATCGCATTTATTAAGAATTTCGGATTGAAAGCAGGTGCCATAGCTTCTTCAGTGGGGCACGATTCACACAATATTATTGCGGTAGGCGTTTCAGATGAAGCCATTTCCAAAGCCGTCAATTTAATTATTGAAAATAAAGGCGGTATTTGTGCTGTTTCTGAAAATGACCAAAAGGTGCTTCCGCTGCCGGTTGCTGGAATTATGAGCGATTACGATGGCGAAACGGTGGCCAAAGCTTACACCGAACTTGATAAGATGGCGAAACAATTGGGCAGTGCCTTACATGCCCCGTATATGACGCTTTCGTTTATGGCGCTGTTAGTTATTCCGTCGTTAAAGTTAAGCGATAAGGGTTTGTTCAACGGAAAATCATTTCAATTCACTTCTTTGCAAACCGATTGATTATGCCAGTAATTGAGAGCTCTTATAAACCGCCATTTCCTTTTAAAAATGGATTTGTTTCAACCGTTTATTCCGGTTTGGTAAGGCGCGTTCCGCTCAAACAGCAACGCGAACGTATTACTCTCGGCGATGGTGATTTTTTGGATCTGGATTGGAGTTTTTCCGACGAAAAAACATCAAAGCTCATCATTTTGCTTCATGGTTTGGAAGGCAATGGCCAACGCCCCTATATGACAGGAACCGCCAAACTTTTCAACAAAAATAGGGTAGATGCCGTTTGTGTTAATTTTCGAGGTTGCAGTGGGGAGGACAATTTAAAATTTAGTAGTTACCACTCAGGGGCTACGGCCGATTTAGATGCGGTAATCCATCATGCCATTCAATCTAAAAACTATTCCGAGATTTATTTAAAGGGCATCAGTTTGGGTGCGAATATTATTTTAAAGTATTTGGGAGAACGCGACAATGTTCCAATGCAAGTCAAGGCATCGGTTGCAGTTTCTGTACCTTGCTATTTGGCGGGTTCGGCTAAAGAACTGCATACTTTTAAAAATAAATTATACCACGATAGATTTTTAAAGCATTTAGTTGAAAAATTAAAATTTAAGCAGAAACGCTTTTCAGAATTACTATCCGAAGAAGATTTAAAATCCATCAAAACTTTAACCGATTTCGATACTATTTACACCGCCAAAGCCCATGGTTTTAAAAGCGCCGAACATTATTACGAAACCTGCAGCAGCTTGCAATTCCTTCCACATATTAAAACACCAACTTTAATTATCAATGCGCTTAACGATTCGTTTTTGTCGCCCGAATGCTACCCGGTAAAGGATGCCAAAAACAATGCGAATTTATTTTTAGAAATGCCCAAATACGGTGGGCATGCCGGGTTTGTGGCTAAGAAAAACGTGTACTATAACGAGCGCAAGGCTTTAGAGTTTTTATTGGGTGTTAAAAACTTATAAAACTTCAAATCGGCTATATTTTTTTGTACTTTTAGAGAGACACTCATTTTATCTTATACAAAGTGTTTCTGGAGTTTTAAACCAAAACTAATAAAATATGCCATCTTTTAATTTAAACATTAACAACAATTCCTATTCAGTTAATGTGGATGCCGATACCCCTTTACTATGGGTATTGCGCGACCATTTGGGGTTGTTGGGAACAAAATACGGATGCGGAATAGGCATGTGCGGCGCCTGTACCATTCATTTTGACGGAAATGCCGTTAGGAGTTGCCTCTTAAGAATTTCTGCTGTGGGCGAATCTAAAATCACAACTATTGAAGGACTTTCCGAAGAGGGAGACCATCCTGTGCAGCAGGCTTGGTTGGAGCACGATGTGCCGCAGTGTGGGTATTGTCAAGCGGGGCAGATAATGAGTGCCGCTTCTTTGTTGAAGGAAAACCCAAATCCATCGGACGAGGACATTGATTTGGCCATGAACGGAAACATTTGTCGTTGCGGCACTTACGTACGGATTAAGCAGGCTATAAAAACCGCATCAAAACTTTAAACTTCAGAAATCATGACAAAGATAAAAACACAGTACAACCGTCGTTCGTTTTTGAAGATATCTGCTGCAGCTGGCGGAGGCATGCTTATTGGGTTCAGTTGGTTTACAGGCTGTACTTCCGATAAAAAAATAAAGGAACAAATAGCCATTCCCAATGAATGGTATGAGATAAACGGCTTTATAAAAATTGGCGACACCGGTTTGGTAACTATCTATTCGCCAAACCCTGAAATTGGACAAAACGTGCGGACTTCCATGCCCATGATTGTGGCCGAAGAATTGGATGTGGATTGGGCGCATGTGCTAGTGGAACAAGCGCCTTTAAATACTACTATTTATCAAAATCAGTATGCAGGTGGTAGCCAGTCTATACGCCGTGGTTGGGATGCCTTAAGAATGGCGGGAGCTACCGGAAGACGTATGTTGTTGGAAGCTGCAGCCAAAGAATGGCAAGTTGCCGTTTCCGATTTAACGGTTTCCAA
Source organism: Bacteroidia bacterium (assembly GCA_030430535.1). Lineage (GTDB taxonomy): Bacteria > Bacteroidota > Bacteroidia > Flavobacteriales > Flavobacteriaceae > Flavisericum. Next base: position 10,405 of record JAUIKY010000002.1, on the reverse strand, counting down.
AGGCGTTATAAAAGATAAAAATAGTGACCGAACGATTGGGTATGGTGAGATTGCTTCAAAAGCAGTGGGCATCGAGATTCCGGAGGAAGTGGAATTAAAAGCTGTAAAAGATTTTAAGATTATATCTACCAGTAAAAAAAATGTTGACGGAATGAAAATTGTAACCGGGCAGCCGTTGTTTGGTTTGGATTTTCAAAGGGAAGGCATGCAGCTGGCTATGATTGAGCATCCGCCAGCATTCGGTATGAAATTAAAGGATTTCAATGAAACCGAAATTAAGAACATGCCCGGTATTAAGGACGCGTTTGCTATCGATATTGCGGTTCCCGAACCCGGTTGGTTTGATGAAAGAGGTTTTTTGCAATTAATAGCTATTGTGGGCGAATCGACCTGGCAACTCATGAAAGCCAAAAAAGCCCTAAAAGCCAATTGGGAAGCAGTAGGTACTTTAGAAAGTAGCGAAAGCCATAATAGGCAACTCGAAACCGCCCTAAACTCAACAAAAGCAGAACAAAGAAGAAAGGATGGCAATCCCGAAAAGGCTTTTAAATACGCGGCCAAGGTGATTGAGCGCACCTACAGTTGTCCGTTTATTGCGCACAATACCATGGAACCCATGAATTTCTTTGCTCATGTTAAGGAAAATGAAGTCGAATTGATTGGCCCCACGCAAACACCACAAGCCCTTGAAACATCGGTGTCAAAACTGTTGGATGTGCCCATTGAAAACATCACGGTAAATATGACGCGAATGGGCGGTGGCTTTGGAAGGCGACTTTATGTGAATTTTGGGGTTGAGGCAGCAGCTATTTCCAAAAAAACGGGTACGCCAATTAAACTCATTTATACTAGAGAAGACGATATGACGCAGGGGACTTACCGCCCTTCGTATAGCTCTATATATAAAGCAGGACTTGATGAAAATAACAATCTCATCGCCTTTTCGGTAAAAGGAACGGGGCTACCCGAAAGTCCAGTGTTTCCCAATAGATTTCCAGCGGGAGCGGTCGAGCATTATTTAGCTGAAGATGTACCGGGTAAAACAAATATTACCACGGGAGCGTGGCGTGCACCAAGGTCTAATTTCACGGCAGCGGCCGAACAATCCTTTTTGGATGAAGTCGCCGAATTGGCGGGAAAAGACCCGATTGATTTCCGATTGGAATTATTCGAGCGTGCCATTAAAAATCCGGTTGGTGAAAAAAACGATTACGAAGCCGAACGTTATGCCGGCGTTTTAAAGCTGGTTAGGGAAAAATCGAAATGGGACCAAACTGAGCCAGGGGTTTCTAGAGGCGTAGCGGCTTATTTTTGTCATAATACCTACGTGGCTGAAGTATTCGATTTAGTTATGGAAAACAATGAACCCAGAATAAAAAAGGTTTGGTGTGCCGTAGATTGCGGGATTGTAATAAACCGTGATGCCGCAATAAACATGATGCAAGGCTCGGTTATTGATGGGGCGGGACATGCCATGTACAGCCAGCTTACGTTTAGCGATGGTACCCCCAACGAAATGAATTTTGATACTTATCAGCTTATGCGCCACGCACAGGCACCTCAAGACATTGAAGTGTTTTTTGTGGAGAATGAAATAGCTCCTACCGGACTAGGTGAGCCTGGGCTTCCTCCGGCCATAGCCGCTCTGGCCAATGCACTTTACAAAGCTACAGGAAAACGTTATTATAACCAGCCCTTTATGGTGCCTCAACCTGTTGTTGGCTAATATTTTAATAAAAGTATGACGCACGAATTTAGAGACATCGTTATCCGAGCGTTTCAAGCTCAAAAAAATCAGTTGAAATCAGTAATGGTCACTGTTGTGGCTTTAGAGGGGTCGTCGTACCGAAGACCCGGCGTGCGTATGTTGGTTTTGGAAAATGGAAATATGGTCGGTGCTGTGAGCGGAGGCTGTGTAGAAAAGGAAATCTTGCTGCAGTCGGAATCTGTTTTTAAAACCGGAAAACCTAAAATGATGACTTACGATGGTAAGTATAGATTGGGTTGTGAAGGGGTGCTGTATATTTTGTTGGAATTGTTTCAGCCCGCCCCGGGTTTCGAACTCGCTTTTAAATCCTGTCTTGAACAACGGAAACCCTTTAAAATACAATCGTTTTTCTCCAAAGATTTGGAATGCGATTTTAAAATGGGTTCGGAAGTTGTCATAAACAGCGAAGCATTTTCAATTCAAGGAGAACCTATAATGAACGCTGAGGGTTTACTGGTTTTTAGCCAAAATATGCTGCCGTGTTTTAAATTGGTGATTTTGGGGGCTGAGCACGATGCGGTTCAGTTGTGTAAATATGCTTCGTTAACCGGGTGGGAGGTCACGGTGGTTTCAGGTTTAAAAGAAGCAAAAAACATAGACAATTTCCCTGGAGCACATCAATTTTTTTCTAGTTCACCAGAGGACGTTTCAACTTTAAATATAGATGCACAAACCGCGGTGGTGCTTATGAGTCATAATTTTGCAAAAGATTTGCGCTATTTGGTCGCTTTAAAATCTTTTCGACCTGCATATATTGGTGTTCTGGGACCGACCAAACGACGTGAAGATTTATTATCGCAATTCATTGAATATTGTCCAGAAATAGATGATGGTTTTTTAGAAAGCATCCATGGGCCGGCAGGTATCGACATTGGTTCTGAAACGCCTCAAGAAATAGCCATATCCATCATTTCCGAAATTTTAGCCATTACCCGAAAACGAAAAGTCATTTCGTTGAGTAAAAAGAAAGGGAAAATCCATAACAGCAAATATGAATAGTAAGTCCGTTTCGGCTGCGAATTTCGTTTTGGTGATTTTGGCTGCGGGGGAATCAAAGCGTATGGGGCAGCCCAAACAATTATTGCCATGGGAAGGTAAAACGCTAATTGAGCATGCCATTGAAAAAGCATTGGAGGTTCATGTTAAAAATGTGGTTGTCGTGTTGGGCGCCAATCATTCAGTTATAAAAAATAAGATTAAAAACTATCCCGTTGAAATCATTGTAAATTCGGAATGGAAGAGTGGTTTGGGGGCGTCAATTTCCCGAGCGGTTTCAGAATTAATGGATTCTGCTCCAAATTTTGATGGTACAATGTTTATTTTAGTCGACCAGCCTTTTGTAACTGCGGGGTATTTAAGGAAGATGTTAGAGTGTTATCAACCTAATTCCAAACAAATTTTAACAACAAAATATCAGGATGGAAAACAAGGCGTGCCGGTTATTTTCGATAGACATTATTTTGAGGAACTTGCAGGTTTAAACGAAGATAGTGGGGCTAATTCCATCATAAAAAAATACAATAACTTTGTTTCGAGCATGGAAGCTCCATTTGAAAATATGGATATCGACACTAAAGAAGATTACGAAAAGGCACTAAAAATAATCAGTAAAAAGTAGTTATGAGTTCGTCTCCCCAAGATAAAGCCAAAACACCCGAAGCATTTTTAGATTTAAAAGTTACGGAGCCAGATACCAATAGTGTTGGTTTTGCAGCTATAAAATCGGCTATTGGTCAGGTTTCAAAATATATGAATGCAGTCGATGCATTAAAACTTTCCACAAAAATAAACCAAAAAGGTGGGTTCGATTGCCCCGGTTGTGCTTGGCCCGACCCAGACGATGAGCGGTCTTCTTTGGGTGAATATTGTGAAAATGGAATCAAAGCCATTGCTGAGGAAGCCCAAAACAAAACGATTGGAGCCGATTTTTTTGCCAAGCACTCTATGGATGAAATAGCAAGTTGGACGGATTTTGAAATCGGAAAATCAGGCCGATTGGCCGAGCCCATGTTTCTGCCGAAAGGTGCTTCACACTATCAACCTATTTCTTGGAAAGATGCTTTTGCTAAAGTGGCCAACCATTTAAATGCGCTCAATTCACCCGATGAGGCGGTTTTTTACACTTCGGGCAGAACCACCAACGAAGCCGCATTTTTATATCAATTGTTTGTTCGCGAATTTGGTACATCCAATTTGCCAGATTGTTCGAATATGTGCCACGAGGCCAGCGGAAAAGCATTGTCTGAGACCTTGGGCATAGGTAAAGGTTCTGTAACTTTGGATGATTTGTACAAGGCCGAAGTGGTTATGGTTATTGGTCAGAACCCAGGAACCAACCACCCGAGAATGCTCACCGCTTTAGAGAAATGTAAAAAAAATGGTGGTAAAGTTGTCGCCATCAATCCGTTACCGGAAGCAGGATTGATAAAATTCACCAATCCGCAAAATCCCTTAAAAATGCTTACGGGCGGTACCCAAATTGCCGATGTATTTGTGCCAATAACCATTAATGGCGACGTGGCTTTCATTAAGGCGCTACTGATAAAACTTTTGGAAAAAGAGGAAGCGCAGGGCAATGTATTCGATAAAGCATTTATAGAAGAACACACCCATGGGTTTGACGCGTTTATTTCAGATTTAAGAACATATGATTTCGATGACTGCCTGAAATTGTCTGGTGTTTCAAAGGAGATTTTTGATGCCGTTTTCGATTTAGTATTTAATAAAGATAAAATAATTTGTTGCTGGGCGATGGGGTTGACCCAGCACGAAAACGCGGTGGATAATATCCGTGAAATTGTGAATTTACTATTATTAAAGGGCAGCATCGGAAAAGAAGGGGCGGGCACTTGTCCCGTTCGTGGACATAGTAACGTTCAAGGCGATAGAACCGTTGGCATTTGGGAAGCTGCACCACAAGCGTTTTTAGATAAAATTGAAGATAAATATGGCTTCAAGCCTACATCAAAACACGGCTACTCTGTGATTGATGCCATTAAGGCCATGTACGAAAAGAAAGCCAAGGTGTTTTTCGGTTTGGGCGGTAATTTTATTTCGGCGGTTCCCGATACGTATTATTCTGCAGAAGCTTTGGCGAATTGCAATTTAACTGTTCATGTAAGCACCAAGCTCAATCGGTCGCATTTGGTAACAGGTAAGGAAGCCTTGATTTTACCATGTTTGGGGCGCACCGAAAAAGATGTCCAAAAAACAGGCTTACAAATACAGAGTGTGGAAAACTCCATGGGTGTGGTGTCGTCCACAAAAGGTGTTTTAGAACCTTGTTCGGAAAAGCTTTTAAGTGAAGTGGCCGTAGTTTGTGGGGTGGCGCACGCGACGCTAAAAGGGGGTTCAAAAATTAACTGGCTGGATTATAAAGACGATTATAATTTAGTTCGGGCCGATATCGCCGAGGTAGTCGATGGATTCGATGATTACAACACTCGTGTAAAACAACCTGTGGGATTTTATTTGCCCAATGGGGCGAGAATTAGAAATTTTAAAACCGAAACGGGAAAGGCGCAGTTTTCAACCAATAGACTACCAGCTTGGACATTAAAAGCTGGAGAACTAATCATGATGACTATTCGCAGCCACGATCAATTCAATACCACCATTTATGGTCTAGACGACAGATATCGCGGCATTTTTAACGAACGGCGCGTTATTTTTATGAACCGTGAAGATATGCAAGAACGTGGTTTGAAAAACGAACAAATAGTCAATTTAAAATCGGTTTACAAAGGTGTTACCCGAAAAGTCAATCGTTTTAAAGTAGTTCGGTACGATATTCCTAAAAACTGTTGCGCTACGTATTTTCCGGAAACTAATCCCTTAGTGCCACTCGATAGCTTTGCGCATACCGCAAAAACGCCCGCATTCAAGAGTATTGCTATAACCGTTGAGGTTATTTGAGGTTTCGATAAAAACCAATCCTTTTAATTTCCTAAAAAGCAATTATTCTCATTTCTATTTGAGAAAATGGCAATAATTGGGCGAACGAATAAAAATCTCAGTTCAAAGCACTATAAATTACGTATGAATACTTAGTTTTGTATTTATAAATACTTAGATATGCAAAAAATTATTGTAGTTGGAAACGGTATGGTAGGTTACAAATTTTGTGAAAAGTTTGTTGAGAGACCTGAAAGTAAGAATTTTAAAATTACTGTTTTTGGTGAGGAACCAAGACCAGCTTATGATAGGGTTCATTTAAGTGAGTTCTTCGAGAACAAAGATGCTAAGGCACTTGAAATGGCGCCGCGCGAATGGTACGAGGAGCATGGTATTGAGTTGGTGACAAACGAGCGCATTAGCGACATTCATCGATCATCTAAAAAAGTAACATCTACTAAAGATGTCAATTATAAGTACGACTACTTAGTGTTGGCTACGGGGTCGTCTCCTTTTGTGCCAAATATAGAGGGTATAGAGAAAAAAGGCGTTTTTGTTTACAGGACTATTGAGGATTTAGAAGATATGTTGGCTTACGCCGATAAAATCCAAGAAGGTCGTGATGAAAAAATAAAAGCGGCTGTTTTAGGGGGCGGATTGTTAGGTTTGGAAGCTGCCAAAGCGGTTATGGATATGGGCTTTGAGCCACATGTGGTTGAGTTTGCACCAAAGCTAATGCCTAGACAGTTAGATACGCGAGGTAGTAAAGTGCTTCAGGAAAAAATAGAGTCTATTGGTATTAACGTGCACCTTTCAAAAGCGACCAATAAAATTTTGGGAAGCGATACTATTACCGGAATGGAGTTTGGTGAATACGATAAGATTGATGTTGAAATGTTAGTGGTTTCAGCAGGTATCAGGCCAAGGGACGAGCTAGGGAAAACCTGTGGTTTGGAAATGGGAACCCGTGGTGGTATTGTAGTGAACAATAGAATGCAAACGTCAGACCCCGAGATATATGCCATTGGAGAAGTGGCGCTTTTCAACCAAATGATTTATGGTTTGGTAGCGCCAGGATACGATATGGCCGAGGTAGCGGTAAACCAAATTTTGGGTAAAACCGATGTGGTTATGGAAGATGATATCGACATGTCTACTAAACTGAAGCTTATTGGAGTAGATGTGGCTAGTTACGGTGTACCGTTTATGCCTGTTGAAAAAGGGTATTCTATCATTTTCGAAAACAAAACGAAAAACTTATATAAACGCATTAATGTTAGTCACGATGGAAAAACACTGCTGGGAGGTATTCTAATTGGTGATGCTAGTGACTATAACATGTTCCATCAAATATATTTAAACGGATTGCCTATTCCCAAAGATGCAGAAGAATTGGTGATTGGTGCTAGAGGTGAAGGTGGTTCTTCGTTCGGTAGCGTGTTGGATATTCCAGATGTTGCTCAGGTGTGTTCTTGTGAAAGTGTTACCAAAGGCGATATCTGCTGTTCAATTACCGATGGCGATAGCAAAAACTTAGGCGATGTTATCGCAAAAACTAAAGCCACAACAGGTTGTGGTGGTTGTAAGCCTATGGTGGTTGATTTGGTTAACGAAACCCTTAAATCACTTGGTCAAGAAGTAAAAGAGGTGTTGTGCGAGCATTTCAGTTTTAGCCGCCAAGAGCTTTACGACTTGATTAAAGTAAATGGTGTTGCCGATTATGAAGAAGCCTTGAACCTATTTGGAGAAGGCCACGGTTGTGAGGTTTGTAAGCCGGCATTGGCATCTATTTTTGCAACCATTACTATGGAAACGCCAAACAGACAGCCAGTTATCCAAGATACTAACGACAGGTTTTTAGCCAACATCCAACGTAACGGTACTTATTCCATTGTACCAAGAGTTGCCGGTGGTGAGATTACCCCAGACCATTTAATTGTTCTAGGGGAAGTGGCCAAGAAATATGATCTTTACACTAAAATTACAGGAGGACAGCGTATCGATTTGTTCGGAGCGCAAATTCATCAATTGCCAATAATTTGGAAAGAATTGATTGATGCCGGATTTGAAAGTGGTCACGCTTACGGAAAGTCGCTTAGAACAGTAAAAAGTTGTGTAGGTTCTACATGGTGCCGCTACGGTATGCACGAGAGTGTTACTTTCGCCATCGAGATAGAAAACCGATACAAGGGCTTGCGTTCGCCGCATAAATTAAAAGGAGGCGTTTCGGGGTGTATTAGGGAATGTGCCGAGGCCAGAGGTAAAGATTTCGGATTGATAGCTGTTGAAGGCGGATGGAATTTATATGTATGTGGTAACGGTGGTGCCACACCAAAACATGCTGTGCTGTTTGCCGAGCAGTTGGATGATGAAACCGCAATAAAGTACTTAGATAGATTTTTAATGTACCACATAAAAACGGCCGGCCCATTAGTGAGAACAGCACCGTGGTTGGAAAAACTTGAAGGCGGGATAGAATACCTAAAACAGGTAGTAATTGAAGATTCATTGGGTATTGCTGAAGATCTTGAAAAAGAAATGGCAGAACTTGTTGGTAAATACGAATGCGAGTGGAAACAAGCTATTGAAAACCCAGAAATGATGAAGCGCTTCAAGCATTTTGTAAACTCGGATGATACGGATGATAACTTGGTGTTCGTGCCGATGAGAGACCAAAAAATGCCAAAAGCCTGGAATTAAAAATCTAATCGTAGTAAAAAAAAACAGAGTAGTTATGCAAGATATTCTAGAACAGTATAAAACAGTATTAGAGCCCGATGTTACGCAGTGGTTTAAGGTAGGTGTGGTTGAAGATTTTCCGCAAAACAGTGGAGCGTGTATTAAGTACAAAACCAAACAAATAGCGGTTTATAACTTCACCAGAACGGGCAAGTGGTACGCCACACAAAACCTTTGTCCGCATAAAATGGAAATGGTTTTGTCTTTGGGAATGATTGGTGATAAAGACGGCATACCAAAAGTGGCCTGCCCGATGCATAAAAAGAATTTCTCGCTGGAAGATGGCAGCAACCTTGGTGGAGAGGATTTAAAAATTGCAACTTATCCTGTTAAAATTGAAGAAGGAAATGTGTATATTGGCTTTTCGGATTAACGATTAGTACAAAATATACAACATATGAAACCTACCAGATTTGAAACAGCTATAGCATTAATTGATGAAAAAAATAACCAAGACCCTAACGTTTACGAGGTTTTTGGTATAGAATACCCAAAAGAGTTGCTTTACTCGCAACGCATGACGAGGAAGCTCCTGCAATTTGAACCCAATGCTTCAAAAGCACTTCAAATTGCTGCACGGGCCCAGCATATTTGCCGGTGGAAAATTGCGCGAGATGAATATCCAATGGATCGTGTGGGGTATTTAAAGTGGCGTGAAACATTAAAAAAAATGCATGCTGAATTAACTGCTGAAATTTTAAACCAAGTAGGTTACGACCAAGAATTTATTGATCGTGTTTCTTTTCTGATCAATAAAAAACTCATAAAGAAAAACGAGGAGTCGCAAACTTTGGAAGATACCATTTGTTTGGTGTTTTTAGATTATTATTTCGAGGAGTTTGCAGCCAAACATGATGACGAAAAAGTAATTGACATCTTGAAAAAAACCTGGGTTAAAATGTCTGACAAAGGACATCAAGAAGCATTAAAATTGCCGTTTTCAGAAAAAAGTTTGGCTCTGGTTAAGCAGGCGACTTCTTAAAAGCAAATAATATGGCAAAAAACGGTAATTCATTAGACCAACGCACGTTTAATAAGTTAAGCCGTTTGTATGTTATCGCTTTAAGTGCCATTGCCGTTTCGGTAATAGCCAGTCAAATTCTTATCAGGAAACATTTAAACGATCAACAAAGCGACTCTACGGTGATTAATGTGGCGGGTAGGCAGCGTATGCTTAGCCAAAAACTAACCAAGGATGTCGTGGCGCTTTCGGCCGAACCTGTTTTGGAAAACAGGTTGCTCTTAAAAGATAAAATTAAGTCGACCTTAAAACTATGGGAGCTTTCCCATTATTCACTTCAGCATGGCAACGATAGTTTGGGGTTGCCCAAACGAAATAGCAAGGCCGTAGTTGAGAAGTTTAAAACCCTCAATCCAGTTTTCGATACTATTTCTGTAGCGACTAAAGCTATTATCGAAAAGATTGAAAATGTACCGCCGTTGCCAATCGGTGCTTTTGTTGGCGATATTGAAAAGGTTAAGGCTAATGAAGCCGATTTCCTGTCGCTAATGGATGATATTGTGAACCAATATGATTTTGAGGCCGATGAAAAAGTGAGTTGGCTCCGCAATCTGGAAATTTGGTTAATGGGCTTTACCTTATTGGTGTTGCTTGGTGAATTCCTGTTTATTTTCTGGCCCACGGCGAAAAGCGTTAAAAACACTCTGGCAGAACTATTGGTTGCCGAAAAACAGGCTATAAAAATGGCTGCTGAAGCCGACGAGCTCAGTATTTCAAAAGAAAAATCGATTAAAGAGCTACGGGCCTTGAGCCATGCCATGGACGAGACCCTGCTCTTTGCCCGAATATTGCCCAACGGCCAGGTGGTTCACATGGGCAATAAATTTTCTAGGTTGTTTAAGTTTTCCAAGTTTGGAAAAAGTGCCCTCATTTGGAATGTGTTGTCAAATGTAGAAAGCGAACAATTTTTTGTTGAAGATATTGTTTCCAAACATAAAAAAACAGGTTGGCAAGGCGAGGTAAAAGCCACCACAAAGGATGGT
>JAUIKY010000082.1 GCA_030430535.1 Bacteroidia bacterium | reverse complement strand
GAAAAATTCACATCCCAAGCCCATCCCGTATTATAAACGCTCAACTCCCGGCCTCTATTTTTAAAAGTATTGTTCCCTTGATTTTCCAACAACGCATTGTCCCCTATGGCCGTTATATAAAAATCGAAAGCCCCATCGCCGTTGTAATCGCCAATGGCAATCCCCATATCGTCTTTAGAACGATCTAAACCGTAAGCTTTGGCTTGTTCAGTAAAGCCCGTACCGCTATTGTTAATAAACAAATCGTTGGTTTCGGTAGAATAATCGTTGGCCAAGTATAAATCCATCCAACCGTCACCATTAAAATCGAAAGTAATGCTCTGGTATGAATGTTTATTAACCGTATTTCCCATGATACTACTTACATTCGAAAATGTGCCGTTACCGTTATTTTTGTACAAACGGTTCCCTTCGCACTCGCCCCAATCTGACACATAAATATCCAAAAACCCATCGTTATTATAATCAAACCATGTAGCGTCGGTATTTACACAGGCCTTGTATTTATCAAACCCAGCGGCTGAAGTTACTTCCTTAAATGTACCGTTCCCCTCATTGTGGAGCAATTGGATTTTATAAACATGCGTTAAAAACAAATCTGGGAAACCATCATTATCGTAATCGCCCCAAAACGCACCATTTTTAAACCCGTTTAGCGCATCGGTATAAGCACTTTCTTCACTTGCCGGGAATAAATTAACCAGTCCCGAAGCTTGGGTTACATCGGTAAAAGTGCCATCATTATTGTTACTGAATAACTTGCTGGCACTTTTATTGACACCGTCAACATCTTGGGCCTTCGCTACGACAAACAAATCCAAGTCGCCATCGGCATCATAGTCGGCTACAGCGGCTCCGTTATTGTCGGCTACATTTTCCAGCCCTATATAATTCTCCACATGCTCGAAGGTTTGCGCATGCAATCCTAAAGCGCAAAATAGAACAAACAGTATATTTAGGGTTAGTTTATTCCTCGAATGTAATCGTTTTAAGTGGGACCCCTTTAGTTTTAACGTTAACGCTTCCATCTTCTAAAAGCTTAATATATTTGGTTGGTATTAGTTCGTTGTTAGTCCACGGCTCGCCCGATTTTTTCCAGAGCATCAGTGTGGCATAGATTTTTGGTTTACTCTGCGCACCACTTTCATTTTTCACCACATTGATTACTTTGCTTTCGTCGCTTTCAGGGTGCAGCCCTTTTGCTGAAACCACCTGGGTTTTGTCCCAGCCCAAAAGTGGCACCATGGCGAGTTGGTATGTTCCGTTATCGATTATAGTGGCTTCATAGCCTTTAATTTTCCTTTTGGTCGTTACGATTTCTTCATCCAGTTTTGGCAGGGCGTAATGCCCCAATCGCATCGAAATCGGTTTATCGCTCTCGTTCCGGTCTATTCTTAAAATCCCGTTGGCAAGAGGGATGTCGGCCAAACTGAATTTTATGTTTTCATCGGTCTCCAAAACCACGTCGCGGTAATACACACCGTTTTCAAACTTTTTAAAATCGTAAAGTCGGAATGCTTCCCATTCATCATGCTTATTTTTTATAACATAGTTCATGGCTACTTCGCCATCTTCACCATCAGCTTGCCAAGGGAACGCACTGTTGTACGACAAACGATTGTAGTTTTCGGTAGAGCGGAATTTTTGCCAATCGTCCTTTACTTTTTCATGGCACCATGCCCGGATTTCGGATGCCCCGATATTAGCGTAATCGGTTATCAAAATTTCAGATGCCGGTTGGAATTTATTGTAAACTTCATCCTTTTTAAACTCGGTGTCCCACGCCCCGTTGTTTTCAACCGCAGTCCAAAACGGATTATCATCCGGCACCAACAAACCTAAAAACGCTTTCCCCATCCAATACACACTTCCGCGACAGCTGTACACTTGTACCGCAGGCTCAAATGGGCCGTAAAAACCGAGTGTGGGTACGTTGTCTTCCATAAAATCGGGATGGGTAAAAAACTGTTTGATGACCCCCGATGAAATGCGGCGCATCCAACCAAAATTGATATCGCTTTTATCGTCCTCAAAACCCATTAAAGGAAACGGAATGATGGCACCAATACGGTAGCTGATGCTCCTCCCGTACATAATCATTTCGCCATCTTTACTGAACAGATATGGGTAGTTACGCTTTAAACCCTTAAAGTTTGAAATGAATTTTGAAGCTATCTCCGGATAATGGGCATTGCCGAAATACTCGGCCCAAACCATGCCGTACATTTGAAAGGCCCACATACTGTAATAATCGTAAGCTGGGCTATCGTTGTACCAACCTTGCCCACGGTAATGGGTGAGCGACTTTTCAAGGTATTGCACCAACAGTTTTTCGTTGACGCTATAGCCCTGTTCCTTAAAAAAACTGAGCACAAAAATATTGAAGAACTTCCAGTTGGAATCTACCGTTGGGCCATCGCCATAACTGAGCATGGTGTTCGCCAATTGATCTTTCAAATCTTGGGGCAAGGGCTCCCATAGCACTTCTGGGTTGATCAACAACGACACGGCCAAAGCCCCAAACTCCACCAAATTCTGGCTCGGCCCTACGTTTTTAGCGCGTGGCACGATGAACGACTCACTTTCTGAATCTACTAACTTGCTTATTTGGTAGCGGTAATATTCGGCTACATGTATCCCGTTTATATTGAGATCTGGATTTTCTTTGAGCAGTGGTGCTGCCACAAATAAAGTCCGGCAAAGTCCTTCCAATTTTTCGGTGGGCACACGGCTTTCATTGTGTGGATAGCTTTTTCCGGGTTGTTTTGGAAACTTCATTGGGTCGTCCATGGATCGGATATAGCTAAAAGCGCCTTCCAATAGGTACATAGCAGCATCCTTCCAATGTTGTTTGGTCATTCCCGTGTATGGGCTTAGTTCAAAATCGGGATTGTTAATTTTGAAAACCGAACGGTTTTCCTGTGAAAATACCGTCAAACTTATTGCCATTAATACTATTAAAAAAAGTCGTTTTTTACCCAAACCCATAAACTAATGTTCTATTAAAATTTTTTTTATAATTGATTTTGAACCGTTATTCAATCTCAAAATATACATACCTGATGCCAATTGAGAAACATCAAGAGACAATTTTTTGTCATCTTTTAAAGTTTTACCCATCAAAACCCTTCCGTTCAAATCAAAAATGCTTAAAGTTAAGTTTTCTGAAATATATGGCCTATTTATCTTTACATGTAACATACCTTTTGCCGGCACAGGGTAAATGGCCAACATCTCATTATACAACGTTTCATTTGCAGACAACCCTTCAACCAATGCTGAAATGGCATTGGCTGACAGTGCATAATTGTAAACCCTAAAATCGTCTATACTTCCGTTCAATAAAGGATCGGCCCATTGACTTCTTCCAATAAAATTCATTACCGGTTTAAAGTATAAAGGACTTCCCAAAAAGCTATTGGACTCCGCCATATTTTGCCCGTTCACATAAAGAGTGGCTCCACTTGCGCCCAAAGTCACCGCTACGTGTACCCACTCACCTATTGGGAGCGCTTCTGTTTCAATAAATTGCTCGCCGCTGCCTATTTTTATACCAAATCGTAATGTACCCGCTCCCGAATTTGGGGTTAAGAACATATACTCATCGGTATTATTTCCAAAATCAAAAATGCGTTGCCAAGCATTCCCTCCGTTCCATTTTACCCAAGTTGCTACGGTAATTTCTTGGTGATTGGCAATATCTGGCGGAAGCTGCACAAAATTATTGCCATTTAACAACAAAGCTTCGGAACCAATATGCCCTGAATTATAATTAGCCGTTAAATAAGAAGCACTGTGGTTTAGATGGGATGAAACATCTTGTGTATGGCCTTCAAATGAGTAATTGGCAACCATATCGTTTGTTCCCGATGCCGTGGCAGAAACCTCGTTGGAATACTCCGAACGGTTCAGTGAGTCATCAACCGCCTTGACCTTGTAGAAATATTCAACACCCGAAAGAACAGTATTATCAACAAAAGAAGTATGGGGTACATTTCGTGCAATGGTATTGTATTCACCGCCAGCCGACTCCGCTCTAAAAATGCTATACCCAGCCACATCGGTTTCGGGGCTTGCCGACCAACCTAATTTTACGGATACCGTTTGTGCGGTGGCTACCAAATTTGCAGGAGCGCTTGGAGCTTCAAACTCAATGGGTGCGCCAACAGGTAAAAAACGCCACTGTTGGTTTTCACCGCCATTTGCTTCCCATTGTACAATATTGGTTCCCGCATTTAAACCTGCATTAAAAACATCGATGCAATGCGAACTTTCTTTACTTCTAATTAAAAACCAACCATCTTCTTGGTAATCTAAATACCACTGTTGGTTGCCTCCGTTGGCAGAATCCCAAAGATGAATGTTCGCGCCGTTATCCAAAGAAAAATTATTGACATCCAAAGACCGACTGGCGTCGGACAATGATTTTATACGGTAATAACTGAAGTCGCCACCAATATCTTTCGGAACAGGGGTGACATCAAATATCTGGCTGTTTGTTCCCGTATAGTTGTTTTGACGAATATTGGCACCATTACCAGTACCGCTAACTTCCATGACCAATTTACTGTTTTTATTCACCAGCACATATTGCCCTTGAATGGCCGGCTGCACATCCTCGCCCCACGTAATGTTAATAACACGTTCGGCATTTCTTTGAAGCGTGGTTTGGTAAGCCCCATTGGGATCGGCAGGCAACTGGAGCACAAACTCACGTTGTGGCCCATGGCCATCATAATATACCGCTTGGTGTTTTGATATAAAAGCATAATTTGTGGGTCTGGCCTGTCGTTCTGAAACGCCGCCAAAAGCCTGTACTTTTCCGTTGGGGTGTCTGTATACCGAAGCAGCCGTCCAATTTGGTCGGTGCTCGGCATAGCCCAATCGAACACCGTCACTCGCCTTTACAAATTCCCCACGGGCCAATTCGGCGGTGCCCCACCAAATACCTGTTTGCAAACCATACTCCACACCTACCATGGCTTCCATAACGTTGTGCAGCTCATCATTGGTGGCATGATTGCCATCTGCTCTTACGGTTTGAAAAAAATTAGCGTAGTTATCAAAACTACCCGCCAATTGGTGGGTATTCCCTTCATCCAACCTCGCTTTTAAATAGTTATACCAATTTAAAGCTTCGTCTGTATTAAGTGTATTACCTCCCGAAACACGAATGTTATCAAAAAAAGTATTGTTTTTTAATTCTGCATTGATATTATTGAAATGTTGAATGGTACCTTGTCCAGTAGCAGAATAATCAGGCTCGTTAAATGGTGAAACCGTTACAATATTGAACCCAGCATCCATGTGCATTTGAGCTGTAACTTCTATTAATTTGGCCCAATTTACCGCATTATCGTAAAAATAGGAATGCACACTCGGATGGTCGCAATTCAATACAACATTCGCACCCGAACCAATGTTATTCTTAATAATATTTATTCTTAAATTGGTATTTCCCAAGGCATCACCTTGCAACTCTTCATCGTTTAGCAATGGATCTGTTGGGATAAACGAAGACCGAATGACATCTACATTTTCACTCCCCATAAAAGCCAAACCCCTCTGGATATTTCTTTCTGAAAGCCAAGCCAGATCCAACCCCCAAGTAATGGGTTTCGAAACTCCAATAGCTTCAACATCATAAACAACAGATCGATCTGAAATGGGTTGGGCAACCAAATTATCGCTGGCACTTGATGTTTGGGCTTCAACTTGATGCACAAAAAAAATGCACAGCAATAACTGCCAAGTTATTCTATTCATTAGTAATTAGTTTAGTTTATAAAAGTGTTTTATAAACACTTTATCGGTTGAAACAAATTTATCGGAAAAATGAGAAGACTAAGGGTTAAGTATCAGCCGAAATTAGGGCAAATATTGTCCAAATCTGGAATAAACACCTTTAACCCTAATACAATAATGACAATGAACCAAAGGAAGCAAGGCATTTTAAATGAATTTTACCCCATAAATAAACGTATGGACATTTATTACCCCATTAAAAAACATTTTACCCCCTTCAAAAAATTAGATGAACACTTAAT
>JAUIKY010000001.1 GCA_030430535.1 Bacteroidia bacterium | reverse complement strand
CAACAGATGAAGCTGTTATGAAGTCCACTTTTTTAGCTCTTAGAGAGGCTACCAAAAAATGGTCGATGCCTATTAGAAACTGGGGCATTATTCTAAACCAGTTTTTGACTATATTTGAAAAAAGGGTTCAACTTTAAAAAAGCTAAACCCTCGATTTTTAACTTACACACTTTACGGGATAGTGTCCTATAAAAATGAATGGCCCGAATAAAATTCGGGCTATTTTTTTTGCAATTTCCTAAAAGGGTACGGCATGTGTATTTTTAATTTCACCCATTACAAAAGTGCTGTGGGCACTACCAATATTCTTAATACTCCCTAAATGATCTAACACAAAATTTTGGTACTCTTTCATATCTGCCACCATAATTTTCAGCAAAAAATCGTAATCACCAGAAATATTATAGCACTCCACCACCTGCTCCAACCTCATAATATCCTTTACAAACTGGCTCCCTATTTCGCGGGTGTGTTCCTTTAAAGTTATATTACAAAACACCATTAAACCTTTGTTTAATTTTTCGGAGTCCAAAATGGCTATATAACCTTTTATAAATCCGTTTTTCTCCAATTTCTTCACACGTTCAAAAACAGGTGTTACCGATAGGTTTACTTTTAAAGCCAGTTCTTTTGTGGTTAAGTTAGACCTTGACTGTAGTAATTTCAAAATTCTTAAATCAATGTCATCCAATTTCATTGTAGAATTTTTTTCTAAAAAGTCTTTCATTTTAACACTTAATAAGATTAATCATCCATAATCAAATTCAAAAATAGTTTATTCACCCAAAATAAAGCTAAAGTTATGTTGTTTTATTCTTCAATAATAATTTTGAACAGTTTAAAAAACTATAATAAATTATGAAAACCACCATTTTAGGTTATCCCAGAATTGGAAACAAACGCGAACTAAAGAAAGCCTGTGAGCAATATTGGTCTGGAAAAATAGACCTTGAAAGCTTAAAACAAACAGCTTCAAACATCAAACAGAAAAACTGGCTATTACAGCAAGAACTTGGTATTGACCTTATCCCATCAAACGATTTTTCGTTTTACGACCAAGTACTCGATATGTGCTTTACCCTTGGATGCATTCCCGAGCGATTTAAAAACATTGACAAAAGCAATCCATTAAAGCTCTATTTCGCCATGGCACGTGGCCTACAGGAAAACGGAATTGATGTAAAAGCCATGGAAATGACCAAATGGTTCGACACCAATTACCATTATATCGTCCCCGAATTTGAAAAAAACCAATCCTTCAAATTCTTTTCACGAAAAATTATTGATGAATACAAAGAAGCCCTGAACCTTGGCATTAAAACGAAACCTGTGTTGATTGCACCAGTCACCTTTTTGTTACTTGGAAAAGAAAAAGAAGCCGGTTTTAACCGTATCGATTTATTGGAAAAAATACTTCCTGTTTACTTTGAGATTATTGAAGAACTGATTCAACTCGGTGTGGAGTACATTCAATTTGATGAACCCTGTTTGGCACTCGACCTTAATGAAACCGAACGCCAAGCCATCACTTCCACTTATCAACAAATCGCTCAAAAATTTCCAAGTTTAAAGATTTATTTAGCGAACTATTTTGACTGCTACGGTGAAAACCTTGAGACCGTCCTAAACTTACCTGTAGATACTTTGCATTTGGATTTGGTTCGATGTTTATTGCAGTTGGATGATATTTTAAATTCCGAACATTTCAACCCAAAAACCAAATTGGCTTTAGGTCTTGTTGACGGAAGAAACATTTGGAAAAATGACTTTGAAGCCTCTTTAAAAACCATTGAAAAAGTATCAAATAAAATTTCTTCTGAAAATTTATGGATAGCTCCTTCCTGCTCTCTTCTGCATGTGCCATACGATTTAGAACAGGAACAAAACATCGATTCGAACATTAAACAATGGTTGGCCTTCGCCAAACAAAAATTGGAAGAGGTGGTCACTTTAAAAAATTTAGCCTCAAACGAAAATGAAAGTTTCCTTTATCTTTTTGAAGAAAACAAATTGGCCAACATCAATAAACATCAATCCAAACTTATACACAATGAAGCCGTAAAAAATCGTGTTCAAAATTTAAAAGTATCCGACAGCCTTCGGAACAGCACATTTCCCGAAAGGCAACGAAAACAAAAGCAAGCACTAAACTTACCGCTCTACCCCACGACCACTATTGGTTCGTTTCCGCAAACTAAAGAAGTTAGAAGCTGGCGACTTAAACACAAAAAAGGGCTTCTATCGACTTATGATTACGACAAGTTTATAGCCCGAGAAATAGAAGATTCCATCCGCTTTCAGGAAAACATAGGCTTGGACGTTTTGGTGCACGGCGAATTTGAGCGCAACGACATGGTGGAGTATTTCGGTGAAAACTTAAATGGTTTCGTTTTTAGCGATTTCGGTTGGGTACAAAGCTACGGTAGCCGCTGTGTAAAACCTCCCATTTTGTTTGGAGATGTATCGCGAAAAGCCCCCATTACCGTAAAATGGTCTGCTTACGCACAATCGCTAACCAATTTGCCCGTAAAGGGCATACTTACTGGACCGGTTACTATTTTACAATGGTCGTTTGTAAGGAACGACCAACCTAGAGCCACTACCTGTAATCAAATTGCTTTGGCCATTCGCGACGAAGTATTGGATTTGGAAAAAAACGGATTAAAAGTTATTCAAATTGATGAACCGGCTATTCGTGAAGGCCTTCCTTTGCGAAAAAATGAATGGAACAACTACCTCAATTGGGCGGTCAATGCGTTTAAAATTTCGGCTAGTGCCGTTAAAGATGAAACCCAAATACACACCCACATGTGTTATTCGGAATTCAATGACATCATTTCGAGCATAGCCGATATGGATGCTGATGTGATTACCATTGAAACCTCGCGCTCTGAAATGGAATTGCTCGACGCTTTTGTGAATTTTAAATATCCAAACGAAATTGGCCCTGGTGTTTACGATATCCATTCGCCACGAGTGCCTTCTTCGGAAGAAATTGAACATTTAATCAACAAAGCCAAACAAGTGCTCCCTAAAAGCCACATTTGGATAAACCCCGATTGCGGATTGAAAACACGTGATTGGCCTGAAACCAAAAGTGCCTTAAAAAACTTAGTAAAAGTAGCCAAGAAATTACGAAAGGAGGAAACTGTTCCAGCATAGTTTTGCAGTTTTAGCATCAAAAGCCCTACACTTAAAAGCCTAAAAGTATTACTTTTGGGCTTTTTTATTTTAAAAATTGATATCTTTAAACAAATGAAAAGAAAGACTTTAAATCTTCCGATAGGGCGTATAGAGATTTACGAGAACTACTTAATTGCAGAAATTAACGAAGGTAAAAGCGTTGATGTAAGTTCAAGCGAAATTTTGGAAGACATCGCTGCTACTTACTTTAGCAACAAAATGTTTGTTTACATCACGGTCCGAAAAAATTCGTACTCTGTTAATCCTTCGGTTTACAAAAAAACATCACTCATAAAAAATTTAGCAGGGATGGCAGTTGTTGCCAATACTCCATTAGCATTCAATAATGTTGAAATTGAAAAACTGTTTTCCTCTACGCCTTTTGAGTCTTTCACAAATATTGAAAGCGCTGTTAACTGGGCACATTCCTTATTGAACCAGAACGGCAAAAACACGAATTGCGTCAACAATTAGAAATTGTCTTTATTCGTTTTTGGCACTCGAAACAAAAGAATAATTCCAAACAAAAAGAAAATAAACAAAAACAGAATAGCGTTACGCATGGTTCCTGTTATTTGATCAATACTGGCAAAAATAACCATACCGATAACGATGCCTATTTTTTCGGCCACATCATAAAAGCTGAAATACGAAGTGGTATCATCCGTTTCGGGTAAAAACTTTGAATACGTTGAGCGCGCCAACGATTGCACACCGCCCATCACCAAGCCAACGATGCCGGCCGCAATGTAAAACTGAACAGGCGTTTCCATAAAATAGGCGTAAAAACACAAACTCATCCAAATAAAATTTACCCCAATCAAAGCTTTAATGTTTCCAAATTTTTTAGATGCCATTGAGGTTAAAATGGCGCCTGCTATGGCGACCAATTGAATCACCAAAATACTCACAATCAAACCTGTGGTTTTTTCGCCATCACTCCCCCAAGCTATTTCTTCTTCACCAAAATAAACTGCCACCAGCATTATGGTTTGTACCGCCATACTGAATACGAAAAAAGCATATAAATAACGCTTCAACCTTAAGTTTTGTTTGAGTTGCTTCCAAACTTGTTGCAATTCTTTCAGCCCGTTGAAAACAACATTCATCGTCACTTTGTGACCGGACGAAGTACCTTTGGGTAAATAATAAAACGTGTATTGGCTGAATAATACCCACCAAATTCCAACAGTAATAAAAGAATAGCGCATCATTTGCATTTTTGCTGCACCGTCGCTTTGGCTCATTACCATCACTAAGTTGATTATCAGCAAAATCACACTTCCGAAGTACCCCAAAGAAAACCCTTTTGCACTGATACTATCTTGTTGCTCGGGAAAGCGATATCGGGCAAATACGAATTGTAGAACACCAAACTGCCCCAGTAACCAATCAAGCCCATAAAATAGAACAGTAGACTTAGATGAATCCCACCCGGCGAAACATCAAACCAATAGAGCCCGATGCAGCCGGCACTGCCCACGTAACAGAAAAACTTTAAAAAATTCATTTTGTTTCCCACATAATCGGCAATACCCGACAAAATTGGCGACATCACCGAAACCACCAAAAATGTAAATGCCGTTACAAAAGTGATCAATGCTGTGCTTTTAAATTCGAATCCGAATGCCCAAACGGTTTTGATTTCCGAGGCATTTGAAATAAACAATGCGGAATAAAATATGGGAAAAATAGAAGAGGCTATGGTTAGTGTATAAACCGAATTGGCCCAATCGTAAAACGCCCATGCGTTAAGAAGTTTTTTACTTCCTTTTTCAAGTTTTTCCATAAAAAAAAGCTGCTTTTTTAGCAGCTTCTAAAGTAGAAAAATAATTTCAGTTATAAGTTATAATAGCATTATCTAAACGATGTAACACCATATTTTTTGGCTTCGGCAATGGCTTTTGGCGCCAGAGCTTTCAAATTGGCAATACGGCTATCGTTTGATGGGTGCGTGCTTAAAATTTCAGGTGGGGCTTGTCCGCCACTATTGGCTTTCATTCGCTTCCATAATTCTGCGGCCTCATGGGGGTTATACCCTGCGATAGCCATTAAGTACACCCCAATTTTATCGGCTTCAGTTTCGTGTGCTCTACTAAAAGGCAACATCACACCAACCTGCGACCCTACTCCGTAGTATTGGTTAAAAGCATTTCTGGATTGCTCGTCCTGAATAGCGATGTTTCCGGCAACAGCTCCTAATTGCTGTAACATACCGGCACTCATACGTTGCTGGCCATGGTTAGCCAAAGCGTGTGCTACCTCGTGCCCCATAATGGCTGCTACACCAGTTTCTCCGTTGGCTATAGGCAGAATACCTGTATAAAATACAATTTTTCCACCTGGCATGCACCATGCGTTTACCGTTTCATCATCCACAAGGTTGTACTCCCACTTATAATCGGCCAAATACCCTTGATGCCCGTTGGCATTTAAATAACGTTCGGCCGCAACGGCAATGCGCTGCCCCACCCGTTTAATCATTTCAGCATCTTTTGTTCCTGTTATCACTTTGTTTTCATTCAAAAACTGGTTGTACTGAGCAAAAGAAGTGGGGAACAATTGCGAATTTGGCACCAAGGCCATGGTTTTTTTACCTGTAAAAGGATTTGTGGCACAAGCCATTACCAACAAAAACAAACCTAATATAACAAATGTTCTTTTCAATATCATCGTTAAAAGCTTTTATTCGATTATAAAAGTACAAAAATCATACCTTTATATTACGACACTAATATCATTAATTTGTCACTATTCTTTTTGCTTGAAACGTTAAGTTTTTGACCCAATTGCGACTAGTTAAAAAAACATTTTATGAAAAATATAACCCTGCTAGCCTTAGCCATACTTTTATTCAATTGCAAAGGAAACACCCAAAAGCCCAAGAAAACAGATTTCAAGATTTCTAAAACCGAAGCCGAATGGAAAGCGCAATTGACCGATATGGAATATTACGTTTTGCGCAAGGCAGGCACCGAACGTGCTTTTTCCAGTCCGTTGAACAAAAACTACAAAGCGGGCGTTTATGTTTGTGCGGCTTGCGAAACTCCACTTTTTAAAAGCGAACACAAATTCGATTCTGGCACGGGTTGGCCCAGTTTTGACCGGGAAATTGAAGGCAATGTAGCTTTTTCAACCGATTACGATTTGGGATACGCTCGCACCGAAGAACATTGTGCTACCTGTGGCGGCCATTTGGGACACGTTTTTAACGACGGCCCTAAAAACACTACCGGAAAACGCCATTGTATTAATGGGGTGGCTTTGGATTTTATTCCATCTGAATAAAGCTTTTTAGGAAGATTAAACCTTAAATTTCTTCTTAAAAGGCCGAATAATCAATCGCGCTTCTCTATCAAAACGAATGTAATTGTACACCCAGTTTACAAAAACCACCATACGGTTTCTAAAGCCAATGAGGAAAAATAAGTGTACAAACATCCAAACGTACCAAGCAAAGACACCTTGAAATTTAAATCGTTTTAAATCGACCACCGCTTTATTTCTTCCAATGGTAGCCATAGCGCCTTTATCTTTATATTTAAAAGGCTGCATGGGTTTTTCTTCAATAAGTCTAAGCATATTATCGCCCAATTGCTCGCCCTGTTGAATGGCCGGTTGTGCCATCATGGGCAAACCATCGGGAAACTCGTCTGTAACCATACAGGCA
This sequence comes from Bacteroidia bacterium, assembly GCA_030430535.1. Classification (GTDB taxonomy): domain Bacteria; phylum Bacteroidota; class Bacteroidia; order Flavobacteriales; family Flavobacteriaceae; genus Flavisericum. The sequence continues at coordinate 193,388 of JAUIKY010000001.1, read as the reverse complement.
ATATCGCCAGCGGCAAAAATATGGTCAAAGCCTTTTACTTGATTAAATTCGTTTACTAAAATCCGGTTACCACGGGTAATGAACGCTTCTGCATCTAAACCTTTTATAGTGGCCCCCTTTACCCCTGCCGCCCAGACTACTGTGGCGGTTTCAAAAATTAAATCGGTATTAGTGGTAACAGTTTTTCCGTCGTAATTGGTTACCCGTACATTTTTCCATACCTGAACGCCCAACTTTTCAAGGAAATCTTCAGCTTTTTGTGAAGCCTTATCGCTCATACCTTTTAATATGCAATCGCCCGACTGGATAATATGGATTTGCGCCATGCGCGTATCCAAATCGGGATAATCCTTTGGCAAAATGCCCTTTTTAATTTCAGCCAATGCCCCGGCCAATTCCACACCCGTTGGTCCGCCCCCCACAATTACAAAATTCATCAGGGCATTGCGTTCATTTAAATCGGAAGTCAGCAACGCTTCTTCAAAATTTTCAAGAATCAAGCTTCGCAAATTCAGCGATTGCGGCACGGTTTTCATGGCCATACTGTTCTTTTCAATTTCAGCATTTCCGAAGTAATTCGTTGTGGACCCCGAAGCTACGACCAAATAATCGAATTTCAATTTCCCAATATCGGTAACCACCTTGTTTTTTTCGGTGTCAATTTCCTCCACATTCGCCAGTCTGAAATAAAAATTCGGGAAATCCTTCAATATCTTTCGAATGGGGTATGCTATGGAATCTGGCTCCAATCCGCCGGTAGAAACTTGGTATAATAAAGGTTGAAATGTATGATAGTTATGTTTATCGAGAAGCACCACTTGCACCTCCTGTTTCGATAATTTTTTTGCCAATGCCACTCCGGCAAAACCACCTCCAATAATTACAATTCTGGGAAAACTTGTTCTTGGTATGTTCATAAATTGATACTTACAGGGCAAAGGTAGCATAAAGATGCAAATTTTAGGACGTTCTAAATTCCTTATTAAAATTCGATTTCGTAAATTCGTAGCCTAAATTTTAACAAATGAGTAAATACGATATTATTGTTCTTGGAAGTGGTCCTGGTGGTTATGTTACGGCTATTAGAGCATCGCAATTAGGTTTTAAAACCGCTATAGTTGAAAAAGAAAATCTTGGGGGTGTTTGTTTAAACTGGGGGTGTATCCCAACCAAAGCCCTATTGAAATCGGCCCAAGTATTTGAATACCTAAAACATGCTGAAGATTATGGGTTGACCGTAAAAGACGCTAAACACGATTTTGATGCAGTAGTAAATCGTAGCCGTGGTGTGGCCGATGGTATGAGTAAAGGCGTTCAGTTTTTAATGAAAAAGAACAAAATAGACGTTATAAATGGTTACGGCAAAATAAAGCCAGGCAAAAAAGTAGACGTTGATGGTACTGAGTACAGTGCAGACCATATTATCATTGCTACTGGTGCGCGCAGCCGTGAATTGCCAAGTTTACCGCAAGATGGTAAAAAAGTGATTGGTTACCGTGAAGCGATGAGCTTGAAAAAGCAGCCCAAAAAAATGATCGTTGTTGGGTCGGGAGCTATTGGTGTTGAGTTTGCTTATTTCTACAACTCCATGGGAACCGAAGTGACTATTGTTGAATACTTACCAAACGTAGTGCCTGTTGAGGACGAGGACGTTTCAAAGCAATTGGAGCGCTCGTTTAAAAAGAACGGCATCAATATCATGACTTCTGCCGAAGTGACTAAAGTCGACACCTCTGGAAAAGGCGTAAAAGCTACGGTTAAAACCAAAAAAGGTGAAGAAGTTCTTGAAGCGGATATCATTTTAAGTGCTGTTGGAATTAAAACCAATATTGAAAACATCGGATTGGAAGATGTAGGCATTGTGGTTGACAGAGACAAGATTATCGTTAACGATTACTACCAAACCAACATGCCGGGCTACTACGCCATTGGCGATGTAACTCCTGGGCAAGCATTGGCTCACGTGGCTTCTGCCGAAGGCATTTTATGCGTTGAAAAAATAGCCGGTATGCACGTTGAGGCTATCGACTATGGAAACATTCCAGGTTGTACCTACTGTACGCCTGAGATTGCCAGCGTAGGATTGACCGAAAAGGCAGCCAAAGAAAAAGGTTACGACATTAAAGTTGGTAAGTTTCCTTTCTCTGCCTCTGGTAAAGCCAGTGCCGGCGGAAACAAAGACGGTTTTGTAAAAGTTATTTTTGATGCCAAATATGGCGAATGGTTAGGCTGCCACATGATTGGCGCCGGCGTTACCGATATGATTGCTGAAGCCGTTTTAGGTAGAAAACTAGAAACTACAGGCCATGAAGTATTAAAAGCGGTTCACCCTCATCCCACTATGAGTGAAGCCGTGATGGAAGCGGTTGCTGCTGCTTATGACGAAGTGATTCATATATAAACGGCCCCTCCTAACCTCCCCAAAGGGGAGGAACTCCACTCAAGCTTTTAATTGTGGATAAAAAAATGGGTAATAAAAAAATGCTGTTGAACAAATTTGTTCAACAGCATTTTTTATTCCTACAGTGTTCCTCCCCTTTGGGGAGGTTAGGCGGGGCTTTCTAAAAACTTTGAATGGCCAACTCATAACTTTGCAACCCGAAGCCTAAAATAACACCTTTCGCATTCGGCGAAATATACGATTGGTGCCTAAACTCTTCCCGGCCAAACGTGTTGGAGATATGTACTTCAACAACGGGCGTTTCTATACCTTTTATGGCATCACCAATCCCAATAGAAGTATGGGTATAAGCACCCGCATTTAAAACCACACCATCATAACTAAACCCAACCTCATGTAACTTATCAATAATTTCTCCTTCAATATTCGATTGATAATAGCTTAATTCCACATTGGGGTATTTATCTTTTATGGTATCGAAAAATTCAGTAAACGTTAAGCTTCCGTAGATATTGGGTTCTCGTTTGCCTAAGAGATTTAAGTTGGGCCCGTTAATGATGATTATTTTTTTCATGTGGTAAATATATTAAATAAACAAGAAAAAAGGAGGCTTAAAAAAGCCCCCAATAAATAATTTTAGCGATGTACAATCGTTCAAAACCTCCACACAAAGCCTAAACGGAATCTGTTTGTATTGGCCGAGATGTTAAAGGTATTAATATCATCTACACCATCACGATCATCACTTAAACTCTGATAAGAAGCTGCAGTCCAGCCCGCTGTAAGCGCAATGTTTTTAGTAACGAAATAATCCACTCCTAGGCCAGCATTGACCCCAAAACCGGTCTGTTTGTAATCGGCCGTGTCGTAAGTGTAGCTTTCGTAATTCACCCCACCTTCTACATAAGGTAACAACCTCCAATCGTTACAGGGGAAATATCTAATAGATGGGCCAACAGATATACTGTTCCATTTATCCTCAAAACTGCCATTTTCAGTTTTACCCGAATTAAACCCCAAACTCCCTGCAAGCTCTACTTTATCTGAGAGTAAAAAACCCACTGACGGTCTCAACTTCAATTCGGAATCTTTGCTGTCGCCCTGCGAGGAAGAACTATAGGCAAACTTACCCCCAAGATTAATATCACCAGCATTCCACCTTAAATCATTTTGATCTTCGGCTTCAACATACTTAGCGCAAATGCAGCTAGAAAAGGTCAACAGGGCAAACACTGAAACAAGTAATAGTTTTCTCATAATCACTTTAGTTTTAATTGGTTATACCCTTTAAATTTACGCTTTTTTACAATAATGTGCTAAATATGAAACGATTAACCAATAAGCAACAGATTTATTTGTTTGTTAGTGCGCTAAAAATTGAGCATAAAAAAAAGAAGCTGAATAGCTTCTTTTTTATGAGTTAGTCAACTTTATTTTATAGTCCAAATTCAACACCCAATGATAAAACATCAAACGACCCTCCATCTAAACTAACACCTCGATAAGCCAATACAATATCCAATGCTTCTGAAACAGCATATTGTGCTCTAGGCGCATAGTAAAATCCGCCATCATTACCATCACTAATTCCAATAGCATACCCCAAATCAGCACCAAGGGTAAAGCTATCAGACACAGCAAACCTACCGGCTGCTGCTACAGGCAAAAATTGAGCATCGTCAATATCAACAGTGCCAAAACCTGGAATATCCATTGAATCGCCAAATGAATGAGAATATCCCGTAGCAACACCAGCATCAAAACCATCACTAACTTCCCATAGATAATTTAAATCTAAAGCCACATTAAAGGTCCAGCCATCTCCAGCATCACCGATTGGCAATCCCAAATTTACACCAGCATTTAAGTCACCTTGTGCATTAACACTACCAATTGCGAATACCGCAAAAATTGACATTAAAAGTAATTTTTTCATAATAAAAATGTTTTTAGTTTGATAATTCCAAATTAAAGCTATTTTTTTGAAAAATACTACAAGGCAAACTCAGTTATTAACAATTTTATCAACAATAAAACGCAACTAACTGTTTTCATGTTATTTAAAATAAAAGTTATTAACACAAACACTAAAAAATACGTATAAATACGTACCCCAAAAACACCTTGATTATTAAATATTTCCATAATTTTAACCAATGAAATGGCAAAATGCACTTAAGGATTACCTACTTTATTTAAAAATTGAACGCGGACTTTCGGAAAACTCCATCAACAACTATGCACTCGATGTAAAAAAGCTGATTTCTTTTTTAGATAGGCATAACGTTACCACATCGCCCATCGATATATCTACAAAAACCATCCAAGAGTGCATTTATGAAACAGCTAAAAAAGTGAACGCCAGATCGCAATCGCGTTTCATTTCTGGGCTGAGGAGCTTTTTCGATTATTTGGTTTTTGAAGATTACCGCGAAAGCAATCCTTTGGAATTGATTGAGTCGCCGAAAATTGGCAGAAAGTTACCAGACACACTATCTGAAGAAGAAATAGACCATATTATCAGCGCTATCGACTTGAGCAAACTGGAAGGCGAACGGAACCGGGCCATGTTGGAAACCCTATACGGTTGCGGATTGCGGGTTAGCGAACTCATTAACCTTAAAATTTCTGATCTGTTTTTTGACGAAGGTTTTATAAAAGTTACGGGGAAGGGTGACAAACAACGTTTTGTACCCATTGTTGATCTGACCCAAAAATATATCAACATTTACAAAAACGAAGTTAGACCCCACCTTTCCATACAAGCGGGACATGAGGACACCTTATTTTTAAACCGAAGAGGGAAGCAACTTACCCGTGCCATGGTATTTACCATTATCAAACAATTGACTGAAAAAATCGGATTGAAAAAGCGTATTTCACCACACACCTTCAGACACTCTTTTGCTACGCATTTATTGCAAAATAATGCTGATTTGCGTTCTATCCAACTCATGCTGGGCCATGAAAGCATCACCACGACCGAAATTTATGTACACATGGACAAAACGCATTTAACAGAAACGGTAGAAAAATTCCACCCTCGGAAAAGTCGATAAACAAAAAAAATCCAGCTCATTTTTGAACTGGACTTTTTATAATTATTTAATTGGAGATTCCTGTCTTCGTAGGAATAATTTATTTTGCGATGTTAACCGCCCTAGTTTCCCTAATCACAGTAACCTTAACCTGACCTGGATAAGTCATGTCTGTTTGTACTTTTTGCGAAATATTAAACGATAAATCGGCTGCTTTTTGGTCATCCACTTTTTCACTTTCAACAATCACCCTAAGCTCTCTACCCGCCTGAATGGCATAAGCCTTTTTCACGCCTGTAAAGCCAAAGGCAATATCTTCCAAATCTTTTAAACGCTGAATGTAGCTGTCCAACACCTGACGACGTGCTCCCGGTCTTGCCCCAGAAATAGCATCACACACTTGAATGATTGGCGCCAATAACGATTTCATTTCAACTTCGTCGTGGTGCGCTCCAATCGCGTTACAAACTTCAGCTTTCTCGCCGTATTTTTCAGCCCATTGCATCCCTAAAATAGCGTGTGGCGTTTCCATATCGGCTTCGGCATCTGGCACTTTTCCTATATCGTGCAATAAGCCAGCACGCTTCGCTAATTTTGGATTAAGGCCCAATTCTGCAGCCATAACACCACAAAGTTTTGCCACTTCACGCGAGTGCTGCAGTAGGTTTTGTCCGTAAGATGAACGGTATTTCATTCTACCAACCATTTTAATCAATTCAGGATTCAAATTGTGAATACCCAAATCGATAACGGTACGCTTACCAACTTCAATAATTTCTTGCTCGATCTGCTTTTGGGTCTTTTTAACCACTTCTTCAATTCTCGCAGGGTGAATTCGCCCATCAGTTACCAATTTGTGCAACGATAATCTAGCCACTTCTCTCCTAACAGAGTCAAAGCATGATAAAATAATCGCTTCAGGGGTATCATCAACAATAATCTCAACTCCCGTAGCCGCTTCAATGGCGCGGATGTTTCTCCCTTCCCTACCGATAATACGGCCTTTAACATCATCCGATTCAATATTGAAAACCGACACACAGTTATCAACCGCTTCCTCGGTTCCAATACGTTGTATAGTATTGATTATGATTTTTTTAGCATCTTGCTCGGCAGTCAATTTAGCCTCTTCCAAAGTACTTTGAATGTAGGCCATGGCGTCGTTCTTTGCTTCACCTTTTAGCGACTCTACCAACTGCTCTTTAGCCTCTTCAGCCGAAAGACTGGAAATAACCTCCAACTGCTGTACTTGGCTTTTGTGCAACCTATCCAGTTCTTCTTGTCTTTTATCAAGCACTTCCAGTCGGTGATTGTAATCATTTATTTTTCCTTCTAAACTATCGTTTAGCTTTTTCGTTTTGGAAAGCTCACTAGATACTTGGGATTCTTTATCACGCGTACGCTTAATAGCTTCATCCATTTTTTTGTCACGCGCTAAAATCACCTTTTCATGTTCAGCCTTTAGCTCAATAAACTTTTCCTTGGCTTGAAGAATCTTGTCTTTTTTAATGCTTTCGCCTTCACTATTGGCCTCTTTAAGAATTAAAGCCGCATTTTTTTTAGCTTCCTTTACCAGTTTTGAAGCATTATTTTTCTCTAGTATTTTAGCTATTATAAAGCCTATAATCAGACCTAAAATAACCCCACCCACTGCAAATATAATTGAGTTGTCCATCTTTAATTTAGTTAATTTACATATATAAAAAAAGCCTACACCAGCATAAAGTTTTGTATAAACTCCTTAAAAACAAGTTTAGGGCTAACAAGCTGATTAAGGATCTGCTGGGTACTAAAATGAATTCAGCACATGCAGCTTGCTTTTACAACTTAAACTCACCCTTTTTAAAGAATTAACGTTGAGTTTATCAAAAAAAATAACCAATGTAGGCAGTAACTTTTACTTATTTTAAAGAACGATTAAGAGACTAAGTGCGATTGCAACAAGTCATGGAGCGCATTGAGTTTGTTCTCTACGTGCTCATTTACATTTGCCTTATCGATAGATTTCTGTTCTACCTGGGAGGCAAACTGAAGGGCACACATGGCCAATACGTCTTGTTTATCTCGAACAGAATAACTTTGCTCAAATTGTTTTATCATAACCTCAATGTTTTTGGCCGCCCTCCGCAAACCCTCTTCTTGTTGGGCTTCGATAGTTAACGGGTACACCCTATTAGCTATAGACAGTTTGATTTTAAGCTTTTCTGACATTGAGCGTGATGTTGTGCTAATCCGACAATTGGGCGATACAATGATCTATATCCCTGATTAGCGCGTTTATTTTAAGCTTAGTTTCTCTTTTATTATCGTTACTACCAAGCATGGAGTTTGCCATTTTTAAAGCTTCATATTTTTCTTCCCAATTGGCTATGGTTTCTTTTTGGGTGCTTACTTCTTGCTTTGAAACGTCCAATTCTTCCTTTAATTTAGCATTAGCAAGCTTCAAAAGCTCTAGTTTGTGTAATACTTTACTAATCTTGTTTTCTAAAGAATCTACAATATCCTCAATATTACCCATTTGCAAAATCCAATACTTACCTCACAAAGTTAACATACCTCGTTAAGAATAACAATTGTTTTTTCAAAAATTTTAAAGAAACATTATTGCTCCTGCCTATTTATCTTTGGCTTGAATTTTGCGCAAAGCTTGGCGATTTAACATCTAATTAATATTTTAGCACAATACTTTTTTATGCGCTTTTTACCTACATTATTTTTAGCTTTTTCGATAGTTGTAAATGCCCAAAACAACTACCCGCAAGATTTTTTCAGCAGCCCTTTGGAAATTCCGTTAATCCTTTCCGGCACCTTTGCCGAACTGCGTTCCAACCACTTCCATTCCGGCATTGACATCAAAACCCAACAGCGTATAGGATTGAGGGTAAAGGCATCGGCCAGCGGGTTTGTTAGCCGTATAAAAGTATCACATTTTGGTTACGGCAAGGCACTTTACATTACCCACCCCAACGGTTACACCACGGTTTATGCCCACTTACAGAAGTTTTCGCCAGACATTGAAGCTTATGTAAAAAAGCATCAATATGAAAAGGAATCGTATGAAGTTGAACTCTTCCCCAGTGCCGAAACACTGCCCGTTATTAAAGACAGCTTAGTGGCCTACAGCGGAAATTCAGGTGGTTCTGGCGGTCCGCATCTGCATTACGAGATCCGAGACAAACAAGAGCACCCCATAAACCCCATGCTGTTTGGCATGGATATAAAAGATACCTCTTACCCAATTGTACACTCATTATATGTGTATCCGTTGGACGGAAATTCATTTGTCAACAAATTCCAAAACAAACAGAAACTGCGGTTAACCCCCTTGCAAAATGGTGATTACATTGCCGAAAATATTGATGCCATCGGCAATATAGGTTTTGGCATAGAAACCATCGACAGGCAAGATTATGCAGCCAACTCTAACGGGGTCTACAACATTCAATCGTTTGTTAACGGCAGTAAGAATTTCGAATTGGACTTTAGCCGTTTTTCATTTGATGAAACGAAACACATTAACGAGTTGATTGATTACGAACACTACAGTACAGAAAATAAACGTATCCAAAAACTGTTCAAAAAAAACAATCCGCTCAGCATTATCATACCAAGTATAAATAACGGTGTGCTTTCTGTGCAAGACAGCACCCAATCGGTATTTAAAATTAGGGTTTCCGATTTTAAAAACAACGAATCGTGGGTTACCGTGCAGATAAAAGGATCCAAAAACAGCATCGCCGAACCCGAGCAACCTAAAACAACTCCTTATTTCATTAAGGCCAACCAAACCACCAATTTAAAACAAGGTTCGGTTAGTGTCGATTTTTATAAAGACACCTTTTACGACGATTTTTACATGGATTTTGAAGTGAAAAACGACACCCTGAAATTGCATGACGATGTTATGGCCTGTCAAAAAAACTTCAACATCACTTTTGATGCCAGTAAATATTCCGATGAAGACATTAGCAAACTTTACATTGCTCGCTTGGTAGGCTACAACCAATATCCATCTTACACTTACACCAAAAAAAATGGTAAAACCCTAACAGCCACTTCCAAAAAACTGGGCACATATACACTTGCTATGGATACCATTGCGCCTACTATTTCGGCCTCCAATTTTAAGGATGGCCAATGGATGAGCAATTACCATTATTTAAAAATTAAAATTGACGACGAAGGCTCCGGTATTTCAAATTACAGGGCTACGGTGAATGGAAAATGGATTTTAATGGAATACGATTACAAAACCAAAACCCTAACGCACGATTTTAACGATGGCATTGTAACCGACACCAAAAACAATTTAAAGGTAATTGTAACCGATAATGTTGGAAATAATTCTACTTTTGAAGCGTTATTTTACCGTAAATAAACTTTTTACATCTTTGAAAGCAAAACTCTTACTAACCACCAGTTTACTTTTTTCTTTAATTACCATTGGGTTCTCGCAAACAGCTACCGTAAAAGGCATCATTCTCGACGAAAGCAACCAACCTATTGAAAACGTAAACATTAAAACCAACAGAGATAGCGGTACCAAAACCAATAAAAATGGTTTTTACACCATCGACATTCCAATAAACCAAGATATCACATTAAGTTTCACACATATTTCACACAAAAAGGTAGAAAGCACATTCAATTTAAAAAACGGCGAGGTTTACGAATTTAACCCCGTAATGAACAATTCCGTTGAACAAATTGCAGTAGTTGTGGTTAGTGGCGACCGACGTAAAGACGTTGAAGGCGTTGTAACCTTAAAGCCAGAAACGATTAGAAAAATACCGGGTGCCAATGCCGGTGTTGAAAATTTATTGATGGCATTACCGGGCGTGAGCAATAACAACGAGTTAAGCACGCAATATTCCGTTCGTGGTGGAAATTACGATGAAAATCTGGTTTACGTTAATGGTATTGAAGTGTATCGTCCATTTTTGGTACGCTCGGGACAGCAGGAAGGGTTGAGTTTCGTAAATACCGATTTGGTTCAAAACGTCGATTTTTCAGCTGGAGGGTTTCAGGCGAAATACGGCGACAAACTATCTTCAGTACTGGATATCACCTATAAAAACCCGTATCAATTTGAGGTAAATGCCGATTTGAGTTTGCTCGGTGGAAGCCTTTCGGTTGAAAACATCAGCAAAGATTCAAAATTATCTGGCATTGTGGGGCTGCGTTATCGCGACAACAGTTTGCTCGTTAATGCTAAAGAAACCAAAACCAATTTTCAACCTTCTTTTACAGACGCCCAAGCCTATTTTACCTATAAATTTACCAATAAATTCCATTTAAGTTTTTTGGGAAACGCCTCACTAAACACATACAATTACCAACCACAAACGCGGCAGACCAATTTTGGCACCCTGGCCAATCCCGTGGCACTCCTCGTGTTTTATGAAGGGCAGGAAAAAGACCGGTACCAAACGCTTTTCGGGGCTTTTAAAGGTTCGTATTTTGTAAATGACGACTTAACACTGCAACTCATCACATCGAGCTACCATACTACAGAGGAAGAGTATTTCGATATTTTTGCACAGTACCGACTAGGTGAAGTAAACAACAATATTGGCGATGAAAGTTTAGGTGAAGTAGAATTTAGCGAAGGCATAGGTAGCCAGCTTACGCACGGCCGAAACGATTTAGATGCCTTAATTACGAACATTGAACACAAAGGTGATTTTAAAATTGACGACAACCGCATCGAATGGTCTGTAAAATACACCCACGAAAATATCCGGGACAGATTGGTCGAATGGGAAGTGATTGATTCGGCAGGTTTTTCATTACGTCCGCCAAAAACCACCACCAACGAACAGCCTTATGTACCATTTACTGGCCCTTTAGAGCCATACAACAATGTTAGAGCCACGAATAACACAACTATAAACCGTTTTCAGGCTTACGCCCAATGGAGCAATCGCAGCACCTGGGGCAATAGCGATGTTTGGTACAATGCTGGCGTTCGCGCCCATAATTGGTCGGTTAACGGCGATGGCATTTCGACATCTTCTCAAACCGTTTTCAGTCCGCGCGCCCAATTTGCTATAAAACCCGATTGGGAAAAAGACATGCTTTTTAGAGTGGCCACAGGCATGTATTACCAACCGCCGTTTTATCGCGAACTGCGCAATGCCAATGGTGTGGTGCAACCCAGTGTTAAAGCCCAAAAATCGATTCATTTGGTATTAGGCAACGATTACAGCTTTAAAATGTGGGACCGCCCTTTTAAGCTTACTTCTGAACTTTATTACAAAAACTTGAGCGATGTTAACCCATACACTTTAGAAAACGTACGTATTCGCTACCGGGCCAATAACAGCGCCAAAGCTTATGCTTACGGCTTGGATATGAGATTGAATGGCGAATTTGTTCCCGGTACCGAATCTTGGTTTAGTTTCGGTTATTTAAAGACTGAAGAAAACATCAATAACCAAGGCTATATTTCGCGCCCCACCGACCAACGCTTAAAGTTTGCCGCACTGTTTCAAGATTATGTGCCCAATGTGCCGAACTTAAAAATGTACCTAAATTTGGTTTACAACACGGGGCTGCCCGGAGGCTCGCCAAGCTATGCCAATCCTTACGTTTATCAAAACCGATTGCCCGATTATAAACGTGCCGATTTAGGTTTGCAATTTGTTTTGGTTGACGGAAAAAAACAATTCAACAGCGGATGGAAAAAACCGTTTAAGGAATTATCGTTCGGGTTTGAAATTTTCAACATTTTTGATGTGCAGAACTCCATTACCAACACTTGGGTTCGTGATGTAGACACCAAACGCCAGTTCGCCATTCCGAATTATTTAACGCCTCGCGTTTTTAATGTACGGACTACCATGAAATTTTGAGACCTATTTAATGCTAAGGTTTTCCGAAAAAACGACTAAGGTATCTGTTCCAGAACCGGTTAGCCTTTGCACATAAACTTCAATATAGTCACTGTTTTCTAAATTCACATTAGCATTAATGGAAACATTTTGAATTTGTGAATCATTAACAATATAAACGACCGAATTTGATTCCGTTATTATGGCCCCGTTTTTAGCTATGATAAACGCATAAAAATTACCTGATGCACTATTAACACGAACAGACATTGATGCGTTAACCTGAAACTCCCTTTCTTTAACCCCATCATATACCAGCCTGTTTCCGCCACCTGCAACCGTAAACCTAAATAAGCTGTTTGCCGTAAAAGTACCGTTTCCCTGAACCTCTGTGGCTGTACTATTCGTTATTGTTTGTGTAAATCCTGTAGTTAAACTACCATCGAAATAAAAATTTCCAGAAGCCACCCAATCCGTTTCTAGCTGAATTCCAGGTGCATTTACAAACCAATCGTTTGTAAACGAGTATCCAGAATAACTTCCGGTGGTATAACCACTTACATATGTTCCCGCGCCAGAAAACGCCGTTCCCAACAACACCCCATTATTTACAGAAGGGTTTGAACTAACATCCACCCCAACAGCCCCCGAAGGCACAGTACTAAACCCACTTACCTTTTGTATTTTATCGAACGTGCCCGTATAAGCTTCATAGGTCCCTGCATTATTTCCCAACCAACCAAGATTATTTAAAAGCAGTGTATTTATGGTAGAAAAATCAATGCCATCGGAATTACCAGAAAACTGAATAATATTAAAAAACACAAGCCCAAAATTAGCTATACTCCCTATGCTTGATGAACTTTCCATTTCACAATTTTGTACTACCAAAGTTTCTGTAGCAACACCCGATAAATTAAAAACACTGCCGCCTGTGGCCTCTAAAGTTAAATTCCTAATGCTACCACCTGTAGAGCCAGAGAATAACGCTCCTGTGGCCCGGGTAAGTTTATCTTCACTGGTATCCAAACCTATTAAATAAGCGTTATTTAGGTCGATTGGTGCTGCCAAGGTTATCTCGCCATTAATTTCATATAATGTATTACTGTTTAACTCATATAGGGCTCCACCACCCGCTGTAAGTTCGTCGGCCAAATCGGCTTCACTCTTTATCAGTTTGTAGTTTTCTCGCTCCTCATTTTCACCCAAAGCTAGCCAAGATGCACCATCGTAGTAATAAAATGTAGTTTCATCGGTATCAAACACCAACAAGCCTTCTGCAGGACTAGCAATGGCAGTGCGCTGCGCTGTGGTCATTCTTGGAGTTAAAACACCTTGCGTTGTGGATTCAATGTCTAAAACAGAAGAAGGATCAGGATTGGTTGTTCCAATTCCAATTTGAGCAGACAAAGCCGAGGTTAGCAGAAAAAACAACACGGAAATGATGAGTTTATCTTTTTTCATACAATTTATAGAGATTTGGGATTTCTATTTTATAAAAGTACGAAATTTAAGCAAAAAATCATGAGGAAAGCTGAAAAACGTATAACTATTCAGCACTAAAAAAAACACAAAAAACTAATAACAAACCATTTAGAAAATTCAAGAGTTGAAAAACTATATGATTTATTCAACATAACCAACTTCAACTATTTCGCTTTATTATTACCAAAACTTCCACCGAAAAAGCCAATCGATACACAGAAATTGTTCCTTTTAATCAAGTCTACAAAATACAAGAAAACAGGAGAAGCTCTATGGCTTTACCTGCTAAACTCTTTTAAAACACCAACAACATAATCCACCTCTTCTTTCGTATTATAAATACTGAATGAAAACCGCAGCGAAGGCTTCTGCAAATCATCTTCATTTAGAATTTCAGAAAGCACATGTGAATTCCTCGAACTTCCACTTTGGCAGGCGCTTCCCTTAGAACAGGCAATCCCTTTTAAATCCAATTGAAACAAGAGCATAGCAGACTTTTTTGGTGGCACGGGCAAACACACGTTAACGAGCGTATAAGTACCGTTTTCAGTATTTTCAGATTCCCCGTTGAAGGTTGCATTCGGGATTTCAGATTTCATTTTATCAATAAAATATTGCTTCAGCCCAGATACGGTTTTCCGCTCTTTTTCGAGATTTTGATACGCTGTTTCTAAAGCCAACTCCATGCCCACAATATTATGTACACTTTCGGTTCCCGCCCGCATACCACGCTCCTGTTCTCCTCCTGTAATCATCGGTTTCAATCCTGTATTTTTTCTAATAAAGGCAAACCCGACACCTTTTGGACCATGAAATTTATGTGCCGAAGCCGCCAAAAAATCGACATGAACATCCTGCAGGTCCAATTGGTAATGCCCTACGGATTGCACCGCATCGGTATGGAAAAGCGCATCGTTTTCCTTGCACAGTTCAGCGGTTCGTTTTAAATCTAAAATATTGCCAATTTCGTTATTAATATGCATCAAGCTCACCAAGGTTTTATCGTCGGTTTTCAATAGATTTTCCAAATGTTCGAAATCCACATTCCCGTTTTCATCAAGGTTTACATAACTCACGTTAATTTTATAATCAACTTCTAATTGTTGAACGGTATGCAAAACGGCATGGTGTTCTATTTTTGAAGTGATGATATGCCGAACCCCCAAATCCTTAACTGCACTTTTCAGTACCAAATTATCGGCTTCGGTCCCCCCTGAAGTAAAAATAATTTCACCAGCAGATACGTTAAAATGACTAGCAATTGCTTTTCTGGATTTTTCAATTAACACTTTTGATGAACGACCAAAACCATGTGAAGATGAAGGGTTTCCATAATTATTACTCATTACTTCAACCATTCCGTTAACTACCTCTATACGAATAGGTGTTGTTGCCGCATTATCAAAATATACCTGTTTCATTTTATGATTTAAACCAAATACCTGTTAACTAAAATCCTGCTTTCAAGCTTCAAAAGTACTTGAAATAAAATTATTTTCAATACGCTACGTTATAAATAACAATTCTGTTATTTTTGCCTAAAAACCACACCCCCATGCGCAAGTTAATTTTAGCCATTTCAACCTTTATGATTCTCCCTCTTAACTCATGTGACGACGGAGATGTCATTACTTTTGAGTTGGATTTTGATGATACTTTTCAAGTTTGCGAGAGCGGGGGCGATTTGGTGTTTTACAAAACAAAGAACGATCCGTCTGAATCTTTGTCACTTAAAGTTACCGGACTAACTATTCCAGAGATTTTGGAAGTTGATGAAAAAAATGAATACAAAAAAGACATCACTATAAACGCCAACAACCCTTTTAATTATAGAACTTATAGCAACACAGAATTGCCAGGTGACTTGTTTTGTAACGCCATACCGAGTTCCGACATAAAGATTACTGAAGATATTGAAAGTACAAGCGGCACCGCCCGCCTTAAAACGGCATTGGTTGAAGACGACAACGACGGCATTCCTGCAAAACTTGAAGACATAAACGGCGATGGCAATTTAGAAAATGACGATACCGACGGCGACGGCATACCAAACTACCTTGACGCCGATGACGATGGCGACAATATTTTAACCAAAGACGAAAACCCCGACCCCGATGGCAACGGCATTTTTGACGACGCTCAAGATACCGATGAAGACGGCATACCTGATTATCTAGATGATGACGATGACGGCGATAAAGTATTAACCCGTGACGAAGAAAACGATTCGCAAGACAACAACCCAGCAAACGATATTACCAACAGCGAGATAGGCGCCGATTATTTAAACCCAGATGTTTCCACTCAGGTTCCTGCAACAGCATATAGAGAGCACACAATTAATAGAACGTTTACCGTGACCTTGGTTATTGAAAACTTCGATTTAACCTTGATATCTTTAGATGTTTTAAACTTCGGGACTTTAGAAAGTAGCGCTATACCTAGCACCTCAAAAAGCCGTAAAATAACTCCAGATTTTAATTAGTTTCTGGAGAAATTTTGATAAATATATACCTCGGTAGCGCCCAAACCATATTTTTGGTAATTGGCATCGTAAAACTTTACGTTGTTATACCGACCAAATAAATATTCCAGTTCCAGCTTTAAAACGCCCTCGCCTACCCCGTGGATGAACACTATTTTTTGTATGCGGTTGGCTATGGCAAATTCTAATTTTCGACGCGCCGAATCCAACTGAAGCGTTAACATATCGTGGTTGCTCATACCCCGAGTAGACTTGACTAATTGATGGATGTGCAAATCGACTTCCATTGCTGGAGCAAAACGTTCCTTCGCTTTCTTTTTGGGCTGCTGCTTTCTTTTGGGTTGTTCTTTTTCTGAAATTATAGAATCTAACTCTGAATGTGCCAACCACTGCGACTTCATGGTTTCCTTGGCTTGCTTTTTCACCAATTCATGTGTTTCAAATTCCAACATAAATCCTTCATCGGTTTCAATGGAAACCGTTGTTCCCTTTACGGATTTTACCGTTCCGGAAAGTTCTTCATCCAACACAAAAACATAATCGCCAGGTGCAAATAACATCAGTCTTCCTTTTCTGAATTTTCAGAGTACTCTTCCTTTTTTCTACTGGGAATGGTCTTTGAAATACGGTAAACGCCAATCATGAGCAACACAATTCCCAATATCAAAACAAGTTGGTTTTGATCTGCCCCTGCCTTGGCATAAATAGCCACAAAGGCACCAACAATAATCAATATATAATTTAAATATTTCATTATTTACCAGTAAAATCTTTATAGCGAAATTACACTAATTTTAGCATTTTTAATGGTTATGTGTAAAACAATATTCAAGATTATGATCTTCTGCCGAAGCCTTTTCAATCTCTTCTTCTATGTAAGAAAATCTAAATTTCGTATATTTGGTTACACCTACAATCGTTTGCTATGAACTCCAAATTCTTGTTTTTTTTCCTATTTCCCTTAAATCTCGCTTTTAGCCAAGACCTTTACGTGGCCGACAATAGCTATCTGTTTGCTAATAATGTCGTTGTATTTGTAAATGATGATATTCGGTTAGAAACATCTACATCAAATCTATATTTTAGAGGCGATGCCCAATTAATTCAAAATACCGATACGAAAAACTCAGATGCCGGTAGCCTTTCCATTTACCAAAACCAAACTACTGGTGTTTACGAATACAATTACTGGTGTTCTCCTGTGGGCCTTGGCGCAGATGGTACTACTCAAGGCAATACTGATTTTTTGGGGGGCAATAATATTTATGACCCTGATGATGACGCCGATGTTACAAATGTTAATTCAACTTTATATGGTTTTACTTCAGACTATAATGGAACAGCCACCCAACTTTCCAACTATTGGATTTACACTCTGAAAGATGCTGAAGGCTATTGGGATTGGAGCCAAGTTTTCGATACGGGCACTATTGAAACAGGCTACGGTTTTACTCTAAAAGGAAGCTCAACTCTTAATAATGTCTTAGATTTTAGAGGTCGTCCGAACAACGGTACTATTTTTGTGAGCTGTTCATTTGATGGT
Organism: Bacteroidia bacterium; assembly: GCA_030430535.1. Lineage (GTDB taxonomy): Bacteria > Bacteroidota > Bacteroidia > Flavobacteriales > Flavobacteriaceae > Flavisericum. The sequence goes on along the minus strand of JAUIKY010000001.1, from coordinate 175,603 downwards.
GATGATAACCAACCTTCAGGTTTAGGTAATCATGCCGAGACTTTAACAGGAAACCCATATCCCTCTGCTTTAGATTTAAAACTGTTTTTAATACACCCAGATAATGATACTTATTTAAACGGTGAAATTTATTTTTGGGAACAAAAACAAAAAAACTCGCACCATTTAGCCGATTACGAGGGCGGGTATGGCGTTTACACTCCAGGCCCTCCAGGTGATTTAAACGACAACGGCACCTATACTATCGCTGCCTTTGAAAACTATAATGGTGACGGCAGTACAGATACTACAACTGGTGAAAATGGAACCGATTATAGTGGAAACCACCAAAGACGTTTTGCCGCAGTTGGACAAGGTTTTGTTGTTGCTAGTAACGTAAATGGAGGTTTTGCCACTTTTAACAACGACATGCGTGTTGGTTTTGCTGAAGATTCCGACCCTAGTGGTAGTGGGTCGATATTTGCAAAAGGCAAAAAGAAAAAGACTGAATCTGAAGAGAAAAAATATCCAATTTCACACAATGGTGTGGATTACAAAACCATTTTTGAAAATCCAACCATTGTTCCTGAGATTAGATTGCACACACATATCAACAATACCTATTACAAAGAAAACGTTATTGCGTTCAGAGAAAGCACCCCAAACAACAACACTTATAATAAGTTTTTTGATGGCAGAAATATAAATGATTTAGCTTCTGATACCTATTTGATTTCAGGAAACGAAAAACTAGTTATAAAATCCATAAAATATGACGAATCGGTGACAATCCCCCTTGGCTTAAAAGCAGGAAAGGACAACAGTCTGTTTAACGTAAAAATCCATAAACTAAATAGTGTGCCCGAACATATAAATATATATGTTTATGATCGTGAAAACAACAGCTATACCAACGTAAAAAACGGCACTTTTGAAATCACCCTTAACCAAGGAACTTATAACGACCGATTTGAAATTACTTTTTCTAAAAAGACCTTAAATGTTCCTAATAGTGTTGAAAACAACTTTAAGATTTTCTTTAATAAATCTACTTCTGAAATCACCATTTTAAACCCCGAACAGGTTGAACTTAAAGCCGTAAAGCTTTTTGATATTTCTGGCAAAGAGGTTGCAAACAGCAAGCCTCTGGCATCAGAAAAAAGGTATTCCATATCAACTAAATTTTTAAACGCTGGCACTTATTTGGTAAACATTGAAACTTCGGATGATCACAAGATTATCAAAAAGGTGATTGTTCATGATATTCCAAAATAAACTTTCTTGAAATATTTTCTTTTTATTAAATTGGCTTAGGTATTTCACTTCAAACTATAACTATGGAAAAATATATGCTGCCTTGTCTGAACAAAAAATTGTTTGGCATTGAATGCTTAGGCTGTGGTTTGCAACGGGCTATCGCCCTTGTTTTTCAAGGGGAGTTTATGGCAGCTTTCAAAATGTATCCAGCCGTTTATAGTTTATTAATATTATTTACCATTATCGGTGTAAATATTTTCTTTAAATTTAGACATTCCAATAAAATTATTGGAATATTAGCCATAATAACAGTAACGACTATTGTGGTGAGCTATATTGTTAAATTAATCAATTAATAATTAAATATGGAACAACAAAAACTCAACCCAACCTTAGTCTATGTTTTAGCAATTGCAGGCCTTTTATGCTGTTGCTTTGGCGGTGCCGGAGCTATTCTTGCTGCTGTGGCCTTTTTTATTGCGAACAGCAAATTAAACGCTGTAAAATTAAATCCTGAGAATTACGAAGCAAACAGCATAAAAGCTATGGGCACTGCAAAAACCGTAGCTTTAATCATCCTCATCATAAATATTCTTTACCTTGTCTATACCATTTACCAGGTTTCAACCATAGGTTGGGACGAATTAATGCAGCAATCGCAAGAAATGATGGAACAGATTCAAAATCAATAAAAATTCATTTTGAATATATTAAAGGCAGCCGAATGGCTGCTTTTTTTTTATCCATGAATTCTATAAAAAAGAACTTTTGTAATACTGAACTTTGCTGACTAAAAAATATTTTCTTTGAAAACAACTTGCGAAGCAAAACAACAAGCTTAGCTGCATGAGAACTACAATTGAGTATTAAGCAACAGCTCTCATTTCACGGGCAAAATAACTTTGGAAAATGGCCATATGGCTATATCAAACCCGCTTTAAAAACGAAACTTTCTATAAACGTGAGTTCGGTTTATAAACAACTAAAAATCATCAATCTACGTCAGTTCGAGTGTTTTGTGTGGAATGCAATGGAACAAAAAATGTATCGAGAACCAAATAAAAGACTTCTCGATACAATTTTCCTCCGTTTTACTACGGAAAATCACTCGAAGTGACGAAATGTAAAACAAAACTTATATCGAACTCACGTTATAAAGAAAAAACTCCCGAAGCATTTTAAAATGCTTCGGGAGTTTTTACATGTTCTAAATTAGCACAATCTTAAGACTGCTGCTTCATTTAGAATAAGATTATTTGGTTACAAACTTAACTGATTTTTGACCTTCAGCTGTTTTGATCGTAGCAATAAATAAACCAGAGTTGAACTCGAAGTTTGTATCAACATCAGTTTTTAAAGACTTAACCAAAGCACCAGTAATGCTGTAAATGTTGATTTCTGTGTTAGACTTAACGTTAGAAACGTACACTTGGTTTCCAACAGCCTTAATATCGGTTGATACTGTTTTAGCAACATCATAAACACCCAAAAGTGCTTCTACTTCTGTACTTATTTGAGTATTGCTTATATAAACTCTATATACTCGAATTTTCCCACCTCTATTTATAAGGCTGTATTGCCCTGCATCTAAAGCTTGAAACTCCATAACTCTAACAGACTCGTCACCTGTGTCTGGACCATCTATTGGACCTGTAGGGCTACCCGTACCCCCACCTACATCAATTTCATCAACAGGTCTTCCTGATCCTTGGTAGATGAATTGAAAATAACCAGTACTGAACCCTAACGATCCATCACCTTCTATATCGGTATATTGCCCAGCTCCCACCACGGTAACATACTGACCAGCCTCTAACTGCATTTGAAAACCTCTTCCTCCTTGCCTGTTATATCTTTTTTCTCCGGGAGTTGTGTATTGTAAGCATCCTTGAAATTCATCAAGATTAACATCGTCTAACATTTCTGTACGATCGTCATAACGTGTAATATCATTTCGCACTGTATAAATTCGGTCACTATTACTGTCTCTTTTAAAAATAAAATTAGTAGTTCCATCTAAGTCTGGTAAGTTTTTTGGCTTCGTAAATTCACTACCTCCACTTAACAATGTACCCCCTGGATCTGAAGCCGAACCTTTTGATGTTACTTGAAAATTTACACCTTCATAGTTAGACGTATTTAAATCAGCTGGTTCAAAAAACGTGTAATAATGATTAAGGATTGACTCAGTACTTTGTCCACTTTCATTAGCGTGCCCTTCATTAGGTGTATACACCTGATCTTCATAAGTCAATTCAATCTGGCGATTATAATTTGCAAAAGCATTTAAATACTCTAAGGGCATCATATTATCATAACCTGCTCCTAATTCTTTAGCACCAAAATCCCAATACTTTATCTGGGCACTAAGAGTAACCGCAAAAAGAAAAATTGGGACAATAAATAGTAATTTTTTTTTCATTTTAAATAGTTTTTAGTTGTTAAATAATCGGCAATCGATTACTAAATAATATTTAAAATTAGAGGTTTTAGTTTTATTTCATGATTATTTTTGAACGATGGTCAATTTTATAATCACATTAACCTCTATTATTTAGAAATCAATATTTTGACCAATTAATTTAGTGATTTTTTTTTGTCTGAGAAAACAGTTTCCAAACAACTCGCTGAACATCGCTTTTTGACGACATCGAGAACATTTACAACGGTTTTCTTTTTAAAACATTTTCAAACTCAGTAGAAAAGGCTATCCATTAAAACACGAAAAGGGAACACTTTTTAATTAAAAAAAGCACTCCCAATTTCATGTTGAACAGGTTAGCAGACAACCTATTCAAAAAACTAAAACTAATTAACTAACTACTAAAGTTTTTTGTATCCAGTATTCTTTTTGTACTAAAATTTAAGAATAAGGACTTCTATTCACTATATAAACTATTTGTATGCTTCATTTTGAGTGATCACATTTGGGTTTTGGTTAATAACCAAAAACGGAATAGGCAACAATAATTCGTCTTCAGTTATCGTAATATCCTTATCGCTGTTTTTAATCACGGAAATAGCTCTACCGGTTCTTATTAAATCAAACCAACGGTGAAACTCGCTAGCAAATTCTACTTGCCTTTCGTGCTCTAAAGCAAGACCTAGAGTATTGTATTGGGATGGATAACCTGTCGCTCCGTAGGCGGGCAAGCCAACACGGGCACGGACTTCGTTAAGGTATTTGGGGTCTGAGGTAGCTTCAGTAAGCATCAGAAGCACATCTGCATAACGCAGAACAATAAAGTTATTATCGGAAGCTTCCCTTAACCCAGCGACAGGGGCATCTGCGTCTTTCCATTTAACCGGAAATTTTACATCAACCGTTGCTCCACCTGGGGTTTGATACCCATCTTGAATGGAGATATCCCGTCTTGGATCTCCCGTTTCGTAGGCATTCCATAAATCATCTGTAATTTGATTGAAGCCTCCTCCCCAAGCTGTAACCACGCGGTTATCAACTGGTGAGAACATAGCCCAATAGAGGCTGTAAGGATTTGATACGCCACCTTTATATTGAATCTCAAAAATAGAAGAAGCATTATTTTTCTTCGTTAAATCCCATAAATCGGCATAAGGTACCAAATTAAATTTACCATAAACTTTCAATAATGTTTCGGCAGCCTTGGCTTTGTCTCCCAAGGTTAAATAAACTTTGCCTAGTAAAGTATTTGCTGCTTCTTGGCTAGCGGCCCCTACAAAACGTTGATTTGTCTTTACCGGAAGCTTTTCTGATGAAAAATCAAGATCCTCAATAATTTGGGCATAAACCTGATCTTTAGGCGTACGTGCTTGTGCATAAGCTTCGTCAATACTCATGGGGGAGGTTACCAACGGTACATCACCCCAAGCACGAACCATATCAAAATAATACAAAGCACGTAGAAATTTAGCCTCTCCTATCAATGCATCTCGACCGCTAAAATCAAGCTTTTCGGCATTGGCAATAATATTGTTTATAATATAAATGGCCTCATAGTAATTGTTCCAAAAATTCAGTACCAATTCATTATCGACAGACATGGTATGTAGTTCAAAACTTTCGTAGTCCTGAATCCTTCCAGCCGCATTATCACTATAAGCGTTGTCAGACATCAATTCACCAAAAAAAGAAGGCAAACTTTCTGGGCCATACAGAGTATAAAGCGTGTTGTAGGCAGACCAAAGTGCAACTTCAATATCTTCTTGTGATTTATAGAAATTCTCCTCGTTCGCATTAGATAGCGGTGCTTTATCTAAAAAATCGGCACTGCACCCCAACAGGAATACATGACAAAATAGTATGATATATATTTTTTTCATTTTCTTTAATTTTTAAGTGATTATAAGTTTCTAGAAACTAATATTTATTCCAGCAGTGGCTGTAAACGGATTTGGATACGCACCATAGTCGAACCCAACCATTAAACCGGATTGATATGTACTGCCCTCAGGGTCAAACCCTAAATAATCAGAGAACACATGCACGTTTTCCATGTTTAGATACAGCTTTACATTGCTCAGCTTCATTTTCTCCACTATTTTTTCAGATAAATTATACCCTAATCGAATATTCTGGATACGAACAAACGAGCCATCTTCAACCCAATAACTTGAACCAAAATCGCGAACTGTTGTAGGCAACATTCTGGGTTTAGGAATCATTCCGTTTCCTGGCTCTGCTTCAGATTTCCAATAGTTATTTACAACCGAATACATATTTCGGTTACCTCCACCAACACCCGATTTAAGGTAACGGGCATTATGGTTTAGTATTTCTCCCCCTTGAGAACCGCGCAATAACACTGAAAGCTCAAATCCAGAGTAAGAAAAATTATTGGTCAAGCCCCATTGAAAATCAGCCTGATTATTTCCAAGATAAGTGCGATCGTCCGAATCAATTTGTCCATCATTATTAACATCCCTTACCCTTGGGTCTCCCGGCTCACTACCTGGCCACACTGGGTAGGCATTGCTATCCAACTCGGCTTGCGACATAATCACACCATCAATAACATAACCGTAGTACATACCAATGGGTTTGCCTACAGCTGTGCGCGATGTCATGCTGCTCACATTAATATCTATAGGCGCATCGTTAACACCCAGTTTTAAAACCTTATTGCGGTTTGCAAAAATATTGAAGTCGGTACTCCATTTAAAATCGCTGTCAATATTAATTGAACTAAGGTTTATTTCAAACCCTCTATTTTCAAGCTCACCAATATTGGTTAAAGTAGAAGAAAATCCTGAAAGAATTGGAATGGGCACATTAAGCAATAAATCTTTGGTTTTTGAATAATAAACATCTCCTGAAAACCTTATACGGCCATTAAGCGTTGTAAAATCTACACCAAAGTTGGTTTGCCCAGTTTTTTCCCATTTTAAATTTTTGTCGGCGAAATTTGTGGTGTAAATACCTTGGTTTACGGTACCTGAACTTACATACGAGTTGTAACCCAATATACCGATTGATCCGTAATTTGGAATTTGATTGTTGCCGGTTACCCCGTAACTTAGCCTAGCTTTTAAGCTATTTACCCAAGATACATCTTGAAGAAAAGGTTCTTCTGAAATACGCCAAGCCAAAGACCCTGATGGAAAATATCCCCATCTGCTATTGGCTCCAAAACGAGAAGATCCATCTGCACGTATCGCTGCTGATGCCAAATATTTTCCTTTATAAGAATAGTTGGCTCGTGCTAAATACGATACTAAAGACCATTCTTCGGAAAATGTTTCACCAGAATTTACCACACCTGCATTTAAAGTTTGCACCAAATCATTTGGAAAATTGGTAGCTGTCATGCTACTGGTATCTAAACGCTGCTCCTGCGCAGAGTATCCTGCCAACACATTCAAATTGTGGTTTTCATTAAATGTTTTATTGTACGTTAGTGTGGTTTCAGAAATCCAGTTGTTGGACTGCAATGTTTTAAAAGTGGCCTGTGCGGGAACCCAACCAGAGTAGCCCCAATTTTGCCCCTCATTCCAGTAAAAATTATGTTCGGTATTTTCAATATTGGAACTGGCTGACGTTTTAAGTGTTAACCCATCTAAAATATCCCATTCCACAAAAGAGGTGATGGTTGAAACATTCATAATCTTTTCGGTAGTCGCCTCCCTAGTTAAAGAGTATGGATGCCATAGTTGGAAACCGTATTTTGTAAATGTATTCCAAATGGAATTGGGATCTTTAAAGCCAAGGCTTCCCGTTTCAACATACAGCGGAAAAAATGGGTTGCTCTGTAAAGCTAAACTCACTACATCACTTTTCCCCCCTGTACCATAAGGAGCCTCTTTTATTCGGCTAAGTCCTATATTTATCCCCATACGCACATGGTCATTAAACTGGTGTTTGAGGTTAGACCTTAGGTTTATTCTATCATAAGTATTTCTATCAACAACACCTTCCGAATCCAAGTAACCTATCGAAGCCATAAATTGTGTGTTCTCACTACCTCCAGAAGCCGATAACTGGAAATTATTGCTTCTTGCAGTCCTGAACACCACATCCTGCCAATCGGTTCCATTACCAATACGCTCTATCCACTCTGGGTCAGAGAACTCAGAAGGAACCGTTATGTTCAATCCTCTTGTAGCCGATGGATTTTCGGCAACTATCGTGGCCCATGAATTGTTTCTCGCTGCCGAATTAAAAGCGATAAATTCTGAGGCATTCATCATATCGGTTTTTCTGTTTACATGCGATATGCTAGACTCTAAAGTAGCATTGATTTTGGTTTTACCTGCTTTACCTTGTTTGGTAGTAATGATAACTACACCGTTGGCTCCCCTTGAACCATAAATAGCAGCAGAAGATGCATCTTTCAATATATCGATAGACTCGATATCGTTTGGGTTAATATTATTCAATGGGTTTCGGTTAAACCCTAAATTACCCCCCGAACTAATTCCTGTGTCGGTTGAATTTGTTGTATTGTCTTCCAACGGAATGCCATCAATTACATAAAGCGGTGTGGTACCCGCATTTATAGACGATGCCCCACGCACCTTAATAGTAGGAGCAAGACCGGGCGCACCCTGTGACTGTGTTATTTGAACCCCTGTAGCCTGCCCCGCAAGAGACTGAAGCGCATTACTATTCGACCTACCTTCTATTTTTTCAGCATTAACAGAAATTACCGATCCTGTTAAATCCCTTTTTTTAACCGAGCCATAGCCAACAACTACCACTTCATCTAAAGCAGCGGCGTCTTCTTTTAAGATTATGGTCAAGTTCTGTTGGTTTGATACATTAACCTCATTAGTAACAAACCCAACATACGAAATAACCAAAACAGCATTGGGATTTTTAACGGTTAATGAAAAGTTTCCATCGAAATCGGATTGTGTTCCGTTTGATGTTCCTTTTTCCAAAATATTGGCTCCCATTAAGGGCTGACCATTAGCATCGGTTACTTTACCCGAAACACCAAATCCCTGATTTATTTCAAGAGTTTCAGTTGTTGAAAGTGGCTCAACAGTTTCTGCTATCGACTTTTCCTTTAAAATGATTTGTGTGTTCCTTATTTTAAACGAAGTATTAGTATTGTAAAACAAGTTTGTCAATACATTCTCTATTTTTTCATCCTTTACTTTTATCGATACTTTGCGCTTAAGATCCACAAACTTGGTATTGTACACAAACCGATACTCTGTGGTAGCTTCAATATTATCAATTACTTTCGAAACGGTTTCGTTCTCTATGTTCAGGGATACCGATTGGGTATAACCAGTATTTGCTAGCATACTGAAAATGGAAGCAAAGAGAAAAAGCGTAGTTAGTTTCATCTTTAAGTCAAATTTTAGGAAAGGGCATGACATACCTCCCTCGACATGAAGTTTTTTCATATTTTTACGTTGTTAAATGGTGAATGACTGATTTAATTTAGTTTTTCACTTAATATTGGCCGGGAAATGTTGGCGCATTTTCCGGTTTTTTTATGTTGCCATTAAGTGATTTTCTTAGTGTGGTGTTTCAATGTTTCATTTGTTTAGTTTTTAAAAAGTTTAGTTAGTTGATATAAATGATATTATTTTCGGTGTGGTATTTAATATTAAAACTATCCTTAAAGTAACTTAGCACATTTTCAATAGGCTCTTCTTTGAAACTGGCGTTGAAAATTTCACTTTTCAAATCTTTATTTTGAATCACAATTTTCCTATCGTAATGCCGTTCCAGTTTTTTTACAATGTTTTCAAAAGGCATATTTCTAAAAAACAGTTCGCCTTGAATCCATGAAGTGTAAATGGCCGTATCTACTTTTTCGGTTAAAATATTTTCACTTGTTTTATTCAATGAACCTTTTGTTCCGGGCACTAAAGTAGCCTCTTGATTTGAAGGTGTTCCATTGGCTGCCATCCGCACCGAACCTTCAATTAAAACCACATCGGCAGATGCATCCTCTGGATAGGCCGATACGTTAAAAACCGTACCCAATACTTTTACATCTATATGTTCTGAAGCCACTACAAAAGGATGTTCTGCATCTTTAGCCACATCAAAATAGGCCTCGCCCGTTAAGAATACTTTACGGTGGTGCCCTTCAATAAATTTAATAGGATATTTTAATGAGGTTCCTGAGTTTAGGTAAACCGTGGTTCCATCCGATAATTTTAAACTAAATCGTTTACCGTACGGTATGGTCAGTGTGTTATATACCAACTCCGCTTTTTTTTGTGCTTTGCTGTAATTTAGCTGCTGCCCATTTTGTTCGCCAATAGTGTTACCACTGCCATCTACCAATTGCTCGTTTCCGTCTTCACTCAAAATTTTCAGGGTACCATCTTCCATTTCAAGCACAATACTTCCTTGGGGTATAACCTGCTGATTGCTAACAAAAAGATATTTTTGGGACAAATAATAGCCAACACCAACCATTAAGACAATAATGGCAGCATACTTGAAAAATGCATTCTGAAACTTTAAATATTTGATTTTTGATGGCTGCCTTTGCTCGTTTTTATTCAACGGCCTTTTAATTTTTGAAACAATTTTATTCCAGGCTAAATCCTTGTCCAATCGTTCAAGCAACTCAATGTTTCTTGATGTTTTATAAACCTTCAAATATTCCGTAAAACGCTTTTTGTTTTCTGGAGATTTATTTATCCAAATCTGTAATTGGTTAAATTCATCTTCAGAAATGCTCTTGTTTAAGTACGATGAAATAAGGTTGGATATTTCGTTTTTGCCTTTCATTATTACAAATTAAAACATGTGTTATTTTAACTAACACATACACTATATTAACATAATGACAAAAACCCGAAAATGGGTGACAAAAAAATGAAGTTTTTTAACTTAATAGCAACCAAATGATGACTGGCACTGTGTCCCGAAGTTGCTTTAGCGCCCGTGAGTAGTGGGTTTTAACGGTATTTACGCTAATATCTAATTGCAGGGCAACTTCCTTATATTTTAGGTTATCGAGCACGATAGCCTTAAACACTTCCTTACTTTTCCGGGGTAAAGCTTCAATGTGTTGGTGAAGTTTTCGTTTTTCTTCTTCCAAATTCGACTTATCAAAATCAAATTCTTCAATTAAATCGCAAACTTGACTTTCAATGTCCTCAAACCTATATTTTGATTTCTTTTTTAGAACCTGAAGTGCATTGTTTTTAACCGACTTAAAAAGGTATGCCCCAATATTATCGTCCAATTTGATGTATAATTGTTCATCCCAAAACTTAACGAATAAATCCTGAACAATATCTTCGGCCAAAGTAAATGAATCGCAATATTTAAAGGCATACGAAGTGAGGGGAATATAATACAAATCGAATAACTCTCTAAAGGCTCCTGCCTGGCCTTGCTTTAGTTTTTCAAGTATTTTTAAGTCTTTATCTCCCATTCGTGAAATAAAATTTCTCCCCTTTTGTGTTTTAAAGCGATAAAAGCTACTGCTTCAATTCTTTCTGCTACCTCCCTAAATATATTCTACTTTTATTTAATTTATCTGGTTTTGTCTGCTAAAATCGCCCCCCAGTTTTCATAAAATCCATGAACTTCGGTATTGGCATTTGGCGTATAGCTTTTTATAACTTCGGAAGGCGGCTTTGGAAAATCTTCAAAACCCACCCAAAGTTTAGCACCCAAACCAGCCATTAATGCGGCACCCCAAGCCGACACATCGGTGATGCCCATATTGGTGATTGGCGTTTTTAATAAGTCTGAAATGAACTGCATTAAAAATCCGTTCGCCGTAATCCCTCCGTTCACTTTTAATTCTTTTAATGACGTTTTGGTTTCCTTTTCAATGGAACCAATAACATCTTTTATTTGAAAAGCAATAGATTCCAACGCCGCACGTACCAAATGCTCCTTTTTTGTTCCGAAAGTCAATCCGTGAATGGATGCCTTCCATTCCTTCTGCCAGTAAGGTGCCCCCATACCACTAAACGCGGGAATTAAATATACGCCTTCGTTATTTTGCAGCGACGTCGCCATCTCTTCAATTTGGTCGTGTGTAGTAAAAATATCCAATTGATTTTTTAGCCACTCTAAAGTAGAGCCACAACTAACAATGACGCCTTCCAAAGCATAATTAACCTGTCCGTCAACGCTCCAACCAATAGTAGTCAACATGCCGTTTTCGGTCTGTTTTTCCAATTTTTCGGCATTCCATAAAATCGATGACCCCGTGCCTAAAGTAGCTTTCGCCATGCCATTCACAAAGCATTCCTCTCCAAAAAAAGCAGCTTGCGAATCGCCAATCATGCCTGTAATGGGCAATTGTTTTGAAAAAACACCTTCAAAATTGGAATCACCAAAATGGTCTGAAGAAAAAGTAACTTCTGGTAAATTCAGATTTTCAAGATTAAAATCCTTTAAAAGCGATTGGTCCCAATCCAAATCATAAATATTGTAAAACAGCGTTCGAGACGCATTGGTATGGTCTGTTTTATAACTTTTCCCGTTAGTCAATTTGTAAAGCAACCAAGTGTCAACCGTTCCAAAATAGGCATCGCCTGCTTCAATAGCTTCTTTAACTTTAGAATTATTTTCGTTAAGCCAAATCACTTTCGTAGCAGAAAAATAAGGGTCGATTGTAAGCCCTGAGCTAGCGCCAATTTTCGATTCTAAATCCTTTTCTTTCAGCGTTTCACAAATAGCATTTGAGCGTTTACACTGCCAAACTACGGCGCTGTGTAGCGGATTTCCATCATTATCCCAAAGTACAAAAGTTTCACGTTGATTGGAAATACCACACGATATGATGTTATCTATTTCACCAGGAAATTCTTCATTAAATAAAGTGATGCATTTTTTTACCGCTTCAATTACCGAATTATAAATTTCTTGCGGGTCTTGTTCCACAAAACTAGGTGCAGGATAGTACGATTTCAGCGGCGCAGTAGCCTTGGTAACAATGTTTCCCATTGCATCAAAAATGATGGCTTTTGTGCCACTCGTACCTTGGTCTATGGATAATATATATGATTTTGACATGCTCTATTTTTAAAATTTTAATTTTCGTTTGGGTGGTTCAATCGGTCCATAATAACGGCTATCAGTATCACAAAACCTTTGATAATTTGTTGCCAAAAGGGCGAAACATTCAACAGAACTAAACCGCTGTTTAGTACCCCAATAATGAGTGCCCCCTGCACTGTTCCCATAATGGAACCGCGCCCTCCGGAAAGCGATGTGCCCCCAATAACCACCGCCGCAATGGAATCCAGTTCATAACTCATACCTGCATTGGGTTGTGCCGAATCCAGACGTGAGGTTAAAATGATACCGCCCACTGCCGACAAAATACCGGCTATCGCATACACCCAAATTTTTACTTTATTGATATTAATGCCTGATAAACGTGCGGCACTTTCGTTACCTCCAATGGCATAAATATGACGACCAAATTTTGTTTTCTTCGTTAAAATAATGGCCAAAACTACCACAATAGCAGTAATCCAAACCGGCATAGGAATGCCTAAAAACCACCCCGTACCAATAAAGGCAAAACTATCATCCAGCCCGGTAATAGGGAAACCGCCCGTCCAAAGCATGGTTGCCCCACGGGCTATGGTTAGCATAGCCAATGTTGCGACAAACGGCGGCACTTTAAATTTAGTAATCATCCAGCCGTTGAATACACCCAAACCGCCACCAACAACCAACCCTGCCAATATAGCACCAAAAACGGTAAACCCCACAAAAGTGTTTATGGAAGGAAATTCCAATCCGAATTTCAACAAACCTGCTACAATGGCACCACTAAACGCCAACATGGAACCCACCGATAAATCGATACCCTTTGTTAAAATCACCAAAGTCATCCCCACCGAAATACATACATTTATGGAAATTTGCCGGGCTATATTCCAGCCATTTTCCAAAGTGAAGAATTTATCTGACAAAATGGTCAACACAATACATAGCACCAAAAGCGCTATTATGGATTGAAATTTTACTAAAGTAGATTTTACATCGGTCATTTTTTGTGGTGATAGCGTTTAGTTGGTTGTTTTTATAAAGTTGCGGCTTGCATGATGTTTTCTTCGCTAGCATTTTCTTGATTGAATTCTCCAGATATTTTCGAATTGCTCAGCACCAAAATCCTATCGGAAATAGCCATGATTTCAGGCAATTCAGATGAAACCACCACAATACCCAAACCTTCTTTTGCTAAATTATTAATGAGGTGATAAATTTCGTTTTTGGCTTTAACATCGATGCCTCTAGTGGGTTCATCCAAAAACAACACTTTAGGTTTTGTGGCCAACCATTTGGCCAAAACCACTTTTTGTTGGTTTCCGCCACTTAAGTTTTTAGCCAATTGCTTTTCTGAAGGCGTTTTTATTTTGAGCGCTTCAATATATTTTTTTGAAAGTTCGGTTTCCAATTTATGGTTCAAAAAGCCGTTTTTCACTACGCCACTTATTGAGGCCATACTTGTGTTTTTACTGATTTCCATTTGAAGCACCAAACCGTCTTCCTTGCGGTCTTCCGGTACTAACCCGAGTCCGTTTTTAATGGCATCTGCAACCGACTTTATCTTAACTTCTTTATTATCGATAACAATACGACCAGACATTACTTTGGAGTGCAGCCCAAAAATGGTTTCGAGCAACTCGGTACGTCCTGCGCCCATCAACCCAAAAATGCCCAAAACTTCTCCTTTTTTCAAAGTGAAATTGATGTCTTTTATAATGTACTTTAACTTACTACCAACATTCCGAAGGCTAATATTTTCAACAGATAAAACATCATCGCCTAATTTTACAACATCTTTTTCGTACTTGTTTTTTATATCGCGCCCCACCATCAAACGGATTAAATCGTCTTTGGTAGCGCCTTCCACATTTTCAATCGTCCCCACGGTTTTTCCATCGCGCAGGCCAATAAAACGGTCGGCAATTAAAAACAATTCATCCAGTTTATGTGAGATATAAAGAATGGAAACGTTTTGTTTTTTAAGTGAATCGATTATTCTGAAAAGCGATTCCACCTCAGAGTCTGAAATAGCCGATGTAGGCTCGTCCATAATTACAACTTTAGCCTCTTCCAAGAGGGCTTTGGCAATTTCAACAAGTTGCTGCTCGCCCACCCTCAAATCTGAAATCAAAGTTTTGGGATTTAAATGGCAATCCAATCTTTCGAGCAAAGATTTGGTTTGTTTCAACATTTCCTTAGAGTCCAAAATCCCAAATGTATTATGAATTTCACGACCCAAAAAAATGTTTTCGGTAATGCTTAAGTACGGAATTAAATTCAATTCCTGATGCATAATCGCTATCCCTTTCTTCATGGCGTCTTTCGGATTACCGAAACTGACTTCCTCGCCATTTAGGAACAACTGCCCCTCATAATCGGGATAAACCCCCGAAAGGATTTTCATTAAAGTAGATTTTCCAGCGCCGTTTTCCCCAACAATAACATTAACCTTACCCGTGTGTACGTTAAGATTTACGCTATCTAAAGCCGTTACGCCACCAAAACGTTTGGTGATATTTTTTGCCTCAAGTAAAATATTGCGTTGGTTTTCCACAGTTTATTTTTTTAAATCAAGAATAAGGGGAATCACTCTTAAATTATCCAATTGTGGTTTATTTACATTCACTTTTACAGCGCCTTTAAAATAAAGGCTATCGTTTTCCTTTACTGATTTTTTGAACGGCGACACTATGGTTTCTCGGACAATATTATTCAGCTCAACCGAAATATTATTATAGTCCATCGTGTTTTGATAATCGCCAATATTGGCCATTTTTGCGCCTTCACGAATGGCATTTCCGAAGATAAAATCGGTAGCGATTTTTAATTTTCGATTTTTATTTTCTTGAAGCGTTACCAGTACATTTTCTTCCTCTATCTTTTCGACCGTTGCTTTTCCATCAATAATAAAATAGTAATCATCACTAATACCGAGTTTATTGCCTTTGGATTCAGAATAGCTTTTGACATCTTCTGAAATTCCCGTTAAAAAACTGGAAGCATCAATGGCCAACAAATTCTGAACTTTGTTTTCAATAAAATCATCGGCATAATCTTTAGCATTAAAAACAGCTTTGGTTTTTAATGCTTTTACCGCATCCAAATCTTTGATGTAAACGGCATTATAAAACGAAAAAACCAAGACTAAAGCAATGATCGTGTATTTAATTGGTTTGTTCATTTCAATTATTTCTTTACACCGTAATTACCGAATTCACTAATATTTTCTTTTGTAACTACCTTAACGGCCAACGGCGTTTTTGCTCCAAAATCACGCTCGCCATTTAAGTATTGGTCGGCCAACTCGGCAGCCGTTCGTGCCATCGCTTTTGGGGATTGCATTACGGTTGCTTTTATTTTGTTATCGGCAATGGCATTCATGACATCGTCGGCACCATCAAAGCCAAAAACCATCACACTGTCTTGTTTTCCAGTGGCCACCAAGGCTTGGTAAGCACCCATGGCCATGGCATCATTTCCGCAGAAAACCGCATTAATATCAGGGTGGGATTGCATCACCGATTCCAATACTTCCATAGCTTTGCTTCTATCGAAATCGGCACTTTGCTGGGCCACCATTTCCAATTCCGGAAAATGGTCCACTACACTATGAAAACCTTTTGAGCGGTTCCAGGTATTATTGTCGCCAACCAAACCAAGCAACTCCACATACTTTCCTTTTTTATTGAGTTGACGCACGAAATATTCGCCCAATTCCACACAACCGGAAAAACTATCGGATATAATCTGTGAAGCTGGGCCGTCCAAAGAGTTGACTTCCCTATCCATACAAAACGTGGGAACACTGGCCTGTTTTGCCCGCTTAACGTTTGATACCGAGCCTTCGGAATCGGTAGGATTGAACAAAATAGCACTATAGCCCGCAGCAATCAAATTTTCGAAATGCTCGGCTTCTTTTGATGTATTGTTTTGCGAATCGAAAATAGTAGCTTCATAACCCAATTCACGGGCGCGCTCCGCAGCCGACTCACCCAAAACAACAAACCAAGGATTGTTCAACGTTGAAATAACAACGGCAATTTTTTTGGTGTCGTTTTGGCTTTTGGGCTTACAGCCAAATGTGGTGAAAATGGCTAGTAAAAAAAATAAATTTTGTGGTTTGAATAGTTTAGTTGGTATCTTCATGAAAATCTAGGTTTTAAATTTTCACCAGCTTTTTTCCTTCTTCATAAATACCTTCTTTTGAAATACCATAATGGTCAAAAATCTCGACTTGAGAACCTGTTACAGTATATTCATCCGGAATGCCCATAATTTTAAATGGGTTTTTATAGCCGTTTTGAAACAAATGAGAGGCACACGCTTCACCCAAACCACCATTTACCATGTGTTCTTCAACGGTAATTATCGGGCGGCCATTTTGAGCCAATGCTTCCAATAATTTTACATCGAGTGGCTTGATGGTGTGCATACTCACCACGGTGGTTTTTATGCCATGCTCGTCTTCCAACTTTTTTGCTGCCGTCCAAGCTGGATACACCGTTTCTCCGCAGGCAATAATGGCTAAATCTTCGCCTTCGCGCACCACACGTCCTTTTCCGAATTCGAAGGTTTTGTTTTCTTCATTCAAAAATGGCATCGCTTTTTTTCCAAAGCGCATGTAAATGGGTTTGTCGTGTTTCGCAGCCAAACGAACGGCTTGCTCGGTTTCAAAATTATCGGCAGGTGCCACAATGGTGATATTGTTAATCGCCCGAAGTACTGCATAGTCGTGCAAACTGTGGTGAGTGGTACCCAAAGCACCGTAGCTTACGCCGGAACTAATTCCGACTAAAGTCACCGGGTTATCGGAATAGCATATATCGTTTTTTATTTGCTCCAACGCTCTGGCACTCAAAAAGCAAGCTGGCGAAACGGCAAACGTCTTTTTTCCCGCAGAAGCCAATCCGGCAGCTACGCCCACTAAATTCTGTTCGGCAATACCTACCTCAACAATTTGCTTTGGAAATTGTTGCCCAAATGGCACCAATTTCCCCGAACCACGAGAATCGCTGGTTACGGCAATAATATCTTTATCGGTCTCGGCCAGGGCTTGCATCGTTTCCGAAAAAACCACTTGGTTGGCCTCGCCCATTTTTAAATCTTTTTCTTCAATTTTATCTAATTCCATAGTCTTTAGATTTGTGCTACAGCTTCGTTTAATTCTGAAAGTGCCAATTCGTATTGTTCTGGGCTTGGCACGCCGTGGTGCCATTTTAGGTTGCGTTCCATATAGCTGATGCCTTTTCCTTTGATGGTGTGCGCTATAATAAAATTGGGTTTGCCTTTTTCCAATGGCCCGCTGTTTAAAGCTTCCTCTAATTCTTCTAAATTATGGCCATCAACTTCTTTTACGGCCCAACCGAAAGATTGCAATTTTTCACGAACCGAATCGGTGTTCATCACCTCACTATTATCGCCTGTAATTTGTTGTTTGTTATAATCCAAAATGGCGTAAAGGTTATCTAATTTATAGTGCGCTGCCGATAGGAAAGCTTCCCAATTGGAGCCTTCGGGCAATTCGCCATCACCCAACAGTGTAAATACACGATAATCTTTATCATCCAGTTTCGCTGCGATGGCCTCACCCACACAAATAGGTAGTCCGTGGCCAAGTGCTCCAGTATTTTGCTCCACGCCGTTGACTTTTTTGGTAGGATGGCCAATGTAATGCGATTTGTATTGGCACAAGGTTTCCAAATCAGACATTGGGAAAAAACCTCTGTCCGCCAAGGTTACAAAAAGCGCTTCAACGCAATGCCCCTTACTTTGAATATAGCGGTCGCGATTCGGGTTTCTAAAGTCGTTCGGGTCCACATTCAACACACGATTGTAAAGCACATTCAGCGTATCAACACACGAAAGGCTTCCGCCGGTATGTCCCGCTTTGGCTTTATAAATGTATTTCAGAAGGCTTTTCCGAAGAAAAACCGATTTCAATTTTAATTCTTTATTCGTCATTTTTTAGATGATTAATCTATTATCCTTTGTGGTTGTAAATTTCCCAACCCATATAATTTCCTAACGCTTCCTCAAGGATTGCTCCCGTTTTTGAAGCGTTCATCACAACGTGGTGCTCGAATCCGTTTCTGCAAACGTGATTCATCAAACCTTGTAAATCGTTGATTTGTGCCACGGCCCGATTTCCGAAAGTATTCAACGGGTCGTCAGTCAATTCCCCTTCACCAAAATAGGCTTTAATGATGCCTTTTGGGTCGTCGGTACTGATTCTTCCGTAAGTTAATGGCATGGCAGGCGTACGGCCGTCCAAAGCACCATAAGTATTTTCAACACCCACTGAAGTTCCCAAAATAGGCGCGTTACTGATTTCAATATCCGGCAAGAACGATTTGGCCCAGTTTCCGCAGTGGAACAGCACACATTTTTCGGGGTCGTTTGCATAGTTATTATTCCAATCTACCAAAGCACTCGGCGAACCCGAAGCCAGTTGCATGGCGTACATACTCAAAGTTCCGGTAACATCAACCTCACAAGCCGAAGGCAACATATTTTCGGACATGATGCTCATACTGGTACACACGTTGCAGCCGTAGTTTTGCTGAAGCGACGTCCAACACTGAATGGCCGTGGCATCCAATTGATATTCCTCAACATATTCCTTTAAAACTACATCGAGCTTCGCCATTTGTATCATCGCTGCATCGGGCGTTTTGCCCTTTGGCGCATAGGCATTAATGGCTTCAATGTGTTGTTTTACTGAAGCATCGTCTTTTGTTAATTTTTCGGCTTTACCTAAAATTTCCGACAAATCGGCGGTAACCACCGTAATACCGTTTCGTTGTAATATTTTTTCTGAAAAACGCACCGTGTTAAACGCTCCCGGACGTGCTCCGATGGCGCCAATTCTGATATTTTTCAATCCTTTCACCACTCGGCACACCGCTAAAAAGTCTTTTAAATCATTTTGAAACGATGCCTCGGAAGGAAATGACACATGTTGACTCGTCAAAGAATATTTGATGCCGTATTGGTATAAGTTATTGCACACCGAAATTTTCCCACACCATGAATCGCGACGGTTGGCAACATTCATTTTTGAAAGCTCATCAGGATACGCCTGAATCAAAACGGGCACATTCAAGTTGGCCAATTTTAAGGTATCGGCCACACCGCGTTCGTCACCAAAATTAGGCAACAACACTAAAATACCCGCCAATTCCTCACTGTGCTTTTTAAAAAGTTCGGCACATTTTTGTGAATCTTTATACGTTTCAACACCACCCAACTTGGTATCAGAAGTTTCCAAAAGAATGGGTTTTATGTTCATTTTCGCAAAAACATCAATAATCTCCGTTCTTGCCTTTTCTACTAAACTATCGGGAAAAAAATCTCGGTTTCCGACAATTATTCCTATGCTCAATGCTTGTTTTTGCATGCTTCTATATTTTGATTTTTTTGGTTTTTTTATGAAATGATAAAATTATTAAACATCACATAAGTTACTATTACTTTTTAAACGGCGGTCGATTTTGTAAAAACTAAGCCGTTACGCTATAATCACTTCAATTTCGTGCCTTTTAAACACTTTTTTGTCGTCTTCTTTTATTGCTGAATCGGTTATCAAGAAATCAATTAACGATAGTGCGCCCAAACTGGCCAATGCTGTTTTTCCTATTTTGGTGCTATCGGCCACTAAATATGTAATATCGGCCGCGTTAATCATTGCTTTCTTCACTACTAAATCACTGATACTGGGGTAAGTCAACCCCGACTTTAACGAAATACCAGCTGTGGCTAAAAACAATTTTTGAACGTTCAATCCTTCAAAAAAATCGGCGGCCTTTTGCCCTGTGAGCGATAAGGTGGGTGGTTTAAATTCGCCTCCAGTCATAATGACTTCAATGCCCGGTTCGGTACCCAACATTAATGCAATATTTAATGCATTGGTAATTACGGTTAGGTTGCTGTAGCCTTTTAGTTTTTTGGCTATTTCGGTGGTTGTACTTCCTGAGTCCAAAATAATAGTATCGCCACTTTCAATAAAGTCCAAGCATTTCGAAGCAATGGTTTCCTTGAGCTCTAAATTTTCCTGATGTACTAACGAAAAGTTCTTAACGTTGTCTTCGATGTTTTTAAGAAAAGCACCACCATGCTCACGTATTATTAAATCTTTAGCTTCAAGCTTCTCTAAATCCTGCCTGATAGTAACCTCTGTAACTTTAAACAATTTAGCCAAGTCGGCCACTTTTGCAGAGCCGTCTTCTTTTAGCAGTTCAATTATTTTTTCTCTTCTTTTGTTGGGTAATAATGCCATAAAATAAATAAACGAAAATAGTCGAAAACAAAGATAGCTTATTAAATGCTTTTACATAAACCATTAATGTATTTTTCGAGCATGGTATAGCCATCTTCTGCTACATTATTTCTGTCTTCAGCATCATTGGGGTTGAGTCCATTTTTTATTTCCCAATCGTCGGGCATCCCATCTTGATCCGAATCCTTTGGAGCGGGTTTACTTTTAAGTAGTGGCCAACCTCCCACTTCTTCTTGACTTTTTATGATGCTACCCGAACGGTTTTTAATGCCTTTAACGATACGTTCATCAACAGCATCGCGTTTGGGCAACACTGCGCCACCAAGCTCCAACACTTTAACAAAAGCTTCATCGGCAGGTTTTGTATTTACCAATCCGGTTTCAAAAGGCTTGGTTTGTTTGTAAGCTTCAATCTGTTCTTTGCTCCATGCTTTATTGAAATTCACTAATTCCCATTGGTTTTTCGGACTCTTTCCATCGTAATAATTACCAGAAAAGTAACTTTTATTGTACGGAGAACCTGTTGAATAAGCGATTCCATTAGCTCTTGAATCTTTACCCGGAATGAGATAATTACCCACATAATTAAGTTTGGTTACACTCACCTTATCGGCGTTATAGCCTGCATGGCTTCCTCCCCAATTGTAAAGCACGTTGTTTCTAAAATCCAACAAAAGCCCTTCCGGATCTTCTGTATAAGGGTTTGAATTGTAATTTCCCGGACGTGGATTACGACCTTTATTGCTGGCATACAAATTGTACAAATAGCTATACTTTGCTCCGCCTGTACCACGAATTAACGATCCAAATCCGTGGTTATCCGGATTCAGTGCTTCCGTAATAAAACACCATTGCACCGTAACAAAACTCAGGCTTGGCCTATATGATGAAGAAGATAAAATTTCGTCCAAACTCCAACTGGCCGAACAGTGATCCACGATAATATTTTCACCTTTTGAAATACTGACTGCATCCTTGCCTTGCTTACTGCCAACGCCGTGCTTGCCGTCACCCAACCGAACGCGAATGTACCTAACAACCACATGGTTTGCAGCAATACGAAGCGTTTCTCCCTTTAAACAAATGCCATCTCCCGGAGCGGTTTGCCCTGCAATGGTTATATAAGGGTTTTCGATATCCAATCTGCTTTTCAAATCAATAGTTCCCGAAACGGCAAACACCACTGTCCGTGCTCCTTCTTGCTCAACCGCCCAACGTAAACTGCCTTCCCCAGCATCATTTAAATTGGTGACATACAACACTTTTCCGCCCCGACCGCCTTTAGCATAAGCACCAAAGCCCTCTGCCGTTGGAAAAGCCAATTGCTGCGCCACTATTGTATTTAATCCAAAACACAAAGCGAGCACTGTAAATTTTATTTTTTTCATTTTGAACCGATTTAATTTCTAGTCTAAAACCTCCGATTTTACACTCGCATTTTCACTTTCCTGACTCATAATCCAAGGCATTTCATCTTTTGGCCATTGGCCATTTACAATAGGGAAAGTTTCCAATTTAGCGGGATCTAAAACCACGTGCTTTATGCGTTTGCGATGCCACGAATAGGTAATGTGCACCAAACCATCTTCTGTTTGGATTACGGCCGGATATGAATACTGCACCGCACCTGTTCTGTATTCTAAAACAGTAGCTGCCTCCCAGTTGATACCGTCTTTAGAAATAGCCACCGTAAGGATGCCACGCCCTTTACGCCCTCCAATTGGATCTTCTCGTGTAGAGTGGTTATAAACCAGCAAGTGCCTGCCATCTTTTAAAGTTACGGCATCTATGGCAGAATTATTATTGGGCAAATTGGTATCGGTAACGGGCGACCAAGTTAACCCACCATCATTTGACCACGACTGTGCTATTTTGGTCTCCTCACCTTTACCATTAGGCCGTGCCAACATTTGTATTTTTTTCTGTGAATGCACCAAAAAAGTAGGCTGTATAATTTGATATTTACTGTTTACAGGGTCACTTATGGATTCCGTTCGTGTCCACGTTTTGCCATTATCGGTACTACGCTCCACGTGAACACGCTTTCCGGGGTCACCCTGCAAACTGGCTCCTGCGATAATAGTTCCATCATCCATATAAATCGGTTTGTTTACAAGAGGCCCCGTAAATCCTTTAGGTAATTTTTGGGGCTTACTCCAAGCGTGCCCGTTATCTGTTGAAGTGGTGACTTGCCCGTCGTCAATTTCAGGGCTTAAGAAATAAATTTGGATATCGCCACCTTTTAATTGAACCAACACAGGGTTGAATAGTGTTTTTCCATCGCCATCATAAACCACCTCTGGTGTTTGCCAGTTTCCACCTTTTGGTTTTCTGGAAATCCAAAGGTTCACATCGGGGTGACGCTCTCTTGTTCCTCCAAACCACACACAAAGCAAATCACCATTTTCCAATTCTAAAATCGAAGAAGCATGACAATCACGAGTGGGCTGTTCGGTAAACACAAACTCTTCTAAAACAATGGCCTTTTTTGATGGGGATTGCGCCGCAATTTTCGCATTACCTTCAGCAACCAATTCATTTAAATAGTCTTCTAAATTGGTATACCCATCATTATTCCTATCTGAATTGCCGTCTGAAGTATCATTTGGGTTCAGGCCATTTTTTGCTTCCCAATAATCGGGCATACCATCGTGGTCTGAATCTTTTGGGGCTGGAAGCGATTTTAATTCAGGCCATCCACCAACATCATTTTGTGAATCAATAATTCCGCATATTTTAGATTCATCAGCAACTTTTTTTAGCTTTTTATAAGCTTCTCCCTCATGGGTAGCATATCCGCCAAGCGTTTCCTTAACTATTCTCGTATCTATTTCATCTCTTTTAGGCAAATTTGCCCCTGCCTGATTTAGAACCACCTGAAAAGCCACTTCGGCGGGCTGTTCATTTATGGGCATTGACGGCCAAGGTTCATCCATCTTTAACTTTTCTAAAGCCATTTTTGTTTGTACACCACCGTTCCAATTATTTTTAGAAACCTTTTCGTTACCTTCAATAACATTATCGGCGATATACCATTTACCGTGATCTTCTTCACTTCTAAAAGAAGGGTTAGCAATTCGATAAGACACCTCTCCCGGTTGGGTTGCAGGCCCCGGTTTATAATAATTTCCGACTATGTTGAAATTTGAAAAATTGAATTTATCATTTCCTTTTTGCTGTTTTTCTCCACCATACAGGTTTTGGTAGCCCCAATTATAAATGACATTATTCCTATAATCTGTATAACCAGAACCCGATGCCATGCGTGGGTTTCTACTGGTGTGATGCGCCAACAAATTATGATGGTAGGAACTATAATTACTCCCCCAAATACCACCAAATCCGTGTGTTCCTTTGGCATGGTTCGACTTAAACATACTTTCAGAAATAATACTCCACTGTACGGTAATACTATCGCAATGGTATATCGACATAGTTTCATCAACGCTCCAACTGGTCGAAACATGGTCTAAGACGATATTCTTTACATACCTCGATGAGATTGCATCGTAATCCTTACCAGACACATCACCCGGCCTTACCCTTATGTAACGGATAATCACTTCATCAGCGCCGATATTTAAAGGGTGGTTTTTAAGACAAATACCATCGCCCGGCGCAGTTTGTCCTGCAATGGTGATATAAGGGTTTTTAATGCGGATTGGACTTTCCAACTCAATATTCCCAGACACCCTAAAAACTACCGTTCTTGGCCCTTTTGCATCAACAGCTGCTCGTAAGCTGCCCTCGCCGCTGTCATTTAGATTGGTGACTTCGAAAACTTGGCCACCACGGCCACCTTTGGTATATTTTCCATAGCCTTCTGCGGTTGGAAAAGCTAACCGGGAATCTTTACTCTCAACAGCCATGGCTAAATCTACAGTTCCAATGTTTTCGTTTTTCTTATTTGAATGACATGACACTATTATCAAACAGAGTATCATGCAAAAAAAAGATGATTTCATTCTTTATGATTTAAATTACACTAATTTTTCGGCCATTCACTTTTTAAAAGAAAATGGAACGTGCTATTACGTGCGTTTTTCTTAGTAGGCTTGATTTCTATTTTGTCGTTCTGAAGTAATCGGATGATTTCGGCACCAGCATACAGCACCGGTCCGTAACCATGGGTAGCGTAAATACTTTTTCCACGGTGATAATAATAAGTGTTATCGTGCGCAAAGGTGGTGCCTTCACAAGTACCATCAATAGCTCCGTTTTCCAGCACCCTAGTTTGGGTAGCATTCCACCCGGTAAGCGCCACAGGCCCGTAAACATGACTTATCCAACCTTCGTTGATGCCCTTCGCAATGGCAAAAGTGAACATGGCGGTACAAGACGTTTCGGTATAAGTATTGTTCTTATCCAATAAATTATACCAAAAGCCAGAACCATCCTGAAGGTTTGCCAAACTTCGTATCATGGATCGGTATAAATGCAAAATTTCCGCTCTTCCCTTATAATTCTCGGGTAAAATACTGAGCACCTCAGCCATCGACATCAACACCCAACCATTGGCTCGCCCCCAGTAAAAACGAGGGTCGTAATCGCCCGAAGTGACATTCCAACCATGGTCGAACAGTTCTTCTTTTTCAACATATAAATAGCTGGCCATTTGCAGCACTTGTTTTACGGCATCATCAAAATATTTATGGTCTTGCGTAAGCACGCCCATGTTGATTAAAAACGGAACGCTCATATACATATCGTCGGCCCAAACCGATTGATACTGCGGCCTATTTCGTGCCAATGTACCATCATTTAAACGGTATTGATTTTTGGAAATATGCGCATCTGCTTGATTAATTAGAGGCAAATAGTCACTATTCTTATTCTTTAAATAGGTTTTTATCATGGCTGCCGAAATGGAGCCACAATCGTCCAAAGCATGGAAATTCAAAATACGACCCCAGCCCCCTATTTTTTCTTTGTGAATTTTATCTTTATTATTTTGAAAATAAGACAAGTTCTTTACCACATAATCATAAAACTTGACATTGTTGCTGAAGAACGCATCGTCGTCAAGCACATCATCAATATATTCAAAAGCCGAAAGCACTACGCCATGGGTGTAAGACCACTCACTTGAAAAACCTTTTGAGGGTACAGCGTCGATATTGAACGATTTAAAATCGGTTATTGGCTCTCCCGTTTTGGAGTCAACAATACTTTGATTGCTCGATTCTTCATAATACACCCTAATCCGTTTCAAAATGTCCTTTATGTTTTCTACGGAAGGTAATTCGTACGGGATTTTATATTCTGGAATCCTGCCATCAATGTTTTGCTGGGCAATAATTCTGGGATTACACAATACAAGTAAAGCTATTAATAGGACACTATTTTTCATATTCAACTTATTTAATTTTTATAATTATCCTTTTGTATCGAGTTAATGCTGGTTTTCCTGCATCCGTTACCTCACAAATAAGATGTATAGTATCTCCCTCTTTGACATCTTTTGGCACCATAAACCCAACACTGATTTTATTAGGTTTTAGAATTTCTACTTTTCCATTGTAGCTATCAACCTCATCATATTGCCACCACTTGTAAATTAATTTATCACCATCGGGATCAAGTGTCCCCTTGGCCGACAACTTTATTTTATCACCAGCTTTGGCTTCAATATCCAAAGCATTGACAAGTACCACAGGTGCATGGTTAGCTTCTTCAAAAGACTTTACACACCAATCGGCTCGTGCTGCAAAATCATTTTGAAATGCGTCAGCCCAACGTGTTAGGGGATTAAAATAGGCATTCATCAAATCTTGATTTTCAGGGTAGGTATTCCGCATATAATTTCTACCCCAAGCCGATTGTGTATACCATCGGCCCTCTGGATAAGTATAATTTGCCTCTGGCACTGGATCCAACCAAGTATCTTCCCTAACTTTTATATAACGACCTCCCCAACCTCCAAAATCCGGTGATTCTAAAGAGCGTAAACCCGTGGGAATGGTATAAATAAAAGCTGGCGAATCGCCCTCTGAACGAAAAGCTCCTTTTTGCTTAGGGCTTCCCGCTCTCCAGCCTTCATTATCACTCCCGCCCTTGTAAGCTTCATATAGTGAACATAATGCTCCATGACCTTCCAATATATTCGATTTCATCCAGTCATTGCTGAAGTAACCTAATTTATCTTCAGGCATAACTTTATCCCATTGGTAGGCTATAGCCCAAAATTGATCACAAATTATGGTTTGAATATTGAATTTCCCCCAGACAGGACGGATATAGGTTTGATAGGTATTGTCCTGTTCCCAGATAAAGAAAAAGCGTAGTTTACTGGCTACGTATTCCATTTTTTCAGGATGATTTTCTTCAATAGTTTTAAGCACCCTTGCAATAGTGTTGGTGCCACCCCATGCCTGAATCCAAACAGGACGATTATCGGATTCATCCAAAAGCACCTTAACTATATGCTCTGAACCCGGAGTGACAATTTCCATTTCCCCCTCTGCATCTACATTACCCAAGAAAGCAATCGATTTTAAATATTCTGGCGATGGATACGCTTTATCGTGCTTAACCAAATTGGAATAAACTTGGGCGTAGGCATCTAAATATGGTTCTACCCAATCATCACCAGCCCATTTATGGCCCCGCCAATGGTATTGCGAACTCGAAGTAATGATGCCCTCAACATCCCATTCGTTAGTGTACAATAAAAATCGCACCATGGAACACTCATCATCAATCTCACCGTCGGAAGTTACAATAACTCTCGGTTTTAAGTTTTGACCATAAAAAATTGTTTGAACCAGACTAAAAAGCACAAACATAATTAAGGATAACTTCTTTTTTATCATCATCGTTTTACTATTCAATTACATCAATAATAACACGTTCGTAACGCGTTAAACGCGGTGAACCGTGGTCCGTTACAGCTAAAATAATATGCATAGTTCCTGTAGAACCTAAAGCTCCTATACGTTTATTGGGCACCGTAAACCATGCCTCGGGTTGGTCAAAATTTTGAATATGTAATGGTTGACCGCTACGAGAATCGGAAACCGAAAACGTTCCGGCTTCTTCGTAATAAAACCAATGGTAAGACAAGGCATCTCCATCGGGGTCGGAAGATGCTTCGGCATTCAACAAAATTTTATCTCCCTTCTTAGCCGTTATTATTTTTTCGTTGGCCAACTTAGGAATTGGCGGATGATTAGCTTTTTCATAATCTTTTATGGTCCAATCCATTCGGGCTGCAAAATCGTTTTGATATGCTTCGCGCCAGCGCCAAATGGTTTCATGATTGCCGGAATGCCAACGCCCATCAACACCCATAACTTCATCCTTGGCATCAGAATAAAATGGTCGGCTTTCTGGATACAAAAACCATTTTTGAGTTCGTGGCGTATAAAGCTCGTATCGACCTCCCCAGCCACCCCACTCAGGATGTTCAGGATTACTCAATCCGTTATTGATTAACGACAAAAACGAAGGTGTATCACCCTCCATTAAATAATCCCAATGTGGATATTCCGCCCCCAAAGGGCCTTTTTTTCTAATATTTTTATCCAGCCATTCGTTTGAAACTAGAGTAAAATCGGCACCATCGCAGCGCGCATGAAAATAGTCGCCACTAATTCCACTCCAAGTGGCATGATGATAACCTCCACCTGCGTTAAAACCAGGGCTTGTGATGTAAAACAAGTTCGGAAATTCTTTCCTTATCCATGGCCCACTATTATCTTGGTCTGAAATGGTATAAACCCTCAGCTTATTAACGAATTTCTCCAGGTCTTTTTTAGAACGGGTTTCACGCACTTTCCACAACGCTTGTGCCAACACATTGGGCCCACCCCACACGGTTACCCATAATGGGCGGTCATCATTTTTATCAACAGCACGGATAAGCTGATCGGAAGCTTGAGAATCTTTCCCCTTGCCAACCGCTTGCATCCCGTATTCGGGAAGCCCTTCACAAATAACCGACTCTACACATTCCCCAGTTGGAAATCCGGATTCATGTTTTTCAAGATTGTTTCTCACTTTTCCGTAAGCCTCTACAATCTCTTTTACTCGCCATGTCGCCACTTTATTTTTTTGGTGAATGGAAGTGGTTGCTGCCAACCCTTCAATATCGAACTGATTGGCATACACTAAAAATCTTACCAAAGACATGGCATCATCCGGTTCGTTTTCAATATCGGTGAGCACAAAAACCCTGCCTTTTTCCTGCGCATAGGAAAAATTAAATATTGCTGTAAATACCAGTAACAATGTTAGTTTAAATAGTCTCATTTGATTGTTGTTTAGTTGTTGAGCCACGCCCATCTTTTGGCCCAATCCATTAAAAAGGCTTCGCGATGTTTCGAAACGGTTTTTGCCCCTTGTTGGTCTTTTAAGAACAAATCTTCATCTGGGCGGTCGCCGTACCAATTTTCACCCAAAACATAATCGTCTTTATCTTTTTTGCCAGGCCATGGCTTAATACTGACATACTGCCCGGTATGCCCATCCAGTTCGGGAATAGCACTCGACGTTTTATAACTAGCTGTTTCCGGTTTTTTGGAAGAATATCGGGTAGCATAAATACCGTTGCCCAAATAATAACCCGGCCAAACTTGTTTGGAAATTTCCATGGTAAAACACACCGAATCTTGCGGAATATCCAATTCTGGGCCTTTAAAACGCCATTCCTGAATGCCGTAAGCTTTTACGGTATCTGCGATGGTACTATTGCCCTGAAATATGGTACGCGAACTGTGCTTAATTTTCACAAATTCTCCACCCCAACTTTCAGTAGTCGGGTCATCGGGGTTTCCGTTCATAACATAGGCCAAAGATGGGGTGTCGCCCATTTTAATTCGCCCCTCGTAGTAGTTTATAAAATCGGTGCCCATGTGGCCCACATTTTTAATATGGTTTTCAAAAAAGGCTTTGGCCTTTAAATCTTCTGAAGCTTCAGAATCCATAAACCAGCCCCGGTAGGTCGCATTGTTTTCAATGATCCAAAGATCAGGATGGTTTTCGGCGATATAAGCATAGGCATTAGGCCCCCATTTTTTATTGGGGCCGCCAATCCAATACACCCTTATTTTATCTTCAATTTCCGGAGCGTCATGTAGCGCTTGGGCCACATCTTCAATACCGCCCCAAACCAGCACCCACAACGGTTGGTCGCTTTGCTTTTTCGCGCATTTAATGATCCAATCCGATCCTTCGGAAGATTCACGATACCCTTTATACGGTGCTTCTTTGGTAGTACCTTGCTTGGTCACAGCCCTCAAACCGTCTGGATTGGGCAAATCAGGAGCATGTGCTCTTAACTTCGGAAGATCTTTTTCATAAAGATCAATCATTTCAAAAATATTATCAGTAGTGCCCGTTTGGAAAGAAGTGGACACTAAGCCCTCAATTTGAAATTCATTGGCGTACATCAATAGATGAATCATCGACTGATTGTCGTCAGGGTCGGTGCCCCCAATATCGGTACTGATTAAGATTCGAGGTTGAGTTTTTTTAGGTTGAGTTTCCCCACAGCCATACAGCATTCCGAAGAAAACCAAAACCACAATCCGAAAGGATTGTTGCTTAATAAAATGATTCATTTTGTTTAGTTTATTGGTATCAGCAAGCAAATCACACACTTACATAAACACAAATAAACAAAAATAAATGAAAACAAACGCAAATTTAAAACTTTTTATTCTGACGTGCTTTTTTCACGTTGCTTCCGCCAATAATTCGCCAATACAGATCCAGAAATATTCATCCATGGGCTAAACACAGCTGCAGCCAAGCCTAAAGTAGCCAGTTTACCCATAGCGCCAGCTAGTCCTGAAGCCATGCCACCGTTTTGCAAACCGACTTCAAAAGCAATAGTCTGACTTTGTTTTTTATTCAATCCTCCGGCTCTGCTCAGCCAATAGCCAAACACGTAACCAGCAGAATTGTGTAATATGGCCGCAAAAAACAATAAAACGCCGATTTCTATTAAATTATCACGACCGGCAGCAGTGGTGACCAACGTAAAATATACAATACCGAACATAGAGAACAACGGCATAAAATCGTCAACCTTGGGCTGCACTCTGTATAAATAATAGTATAACACGCCCACTACAAAGGCAGCGCAAACGAAGTTCAAAATTTCAATACCTGCGTTGGGTTCACTTATTATTCCTCTCCCGAAGAATGCCATTGCCAATAGCAGTAAACCACAACAAAATGCAATGGTTTTAATGGTATTACGAACCTTGGGTCCATAAATTTTTAAAGCATCATGAATCATGGCAGCGGTTAACGGCACTAAAACGATTTTAATGATATTCATCATCATACTGAAAAACTCGATTTCGATGAATGTTCCGGCGAACATTTTCATCAAAAAGGTGGTCATGAGTGGAGCCGTTAAGGTTGAAATGGCGGTAACCGTAACTGACAACACCAAATCCCCTTTGGCAATATAAGTCATCACGTTTGAAGCCAATCCGCTACTGCACGAGCCAATAAGCACAATGCCGGCGGCTATTTCTGGTTCAAAAGCAAACGTTTTTGCAATCAAAAATCCAACGATGGGCATGATGGTAAACTGGCACAAAAGTCCGACCAAAACCCCTCGGCCCGACTTTTTTATACCCACAAAATCTTTGATGCTCATTTGGGTGCCCATGCCAAACATGACCAATTGAATGATGATCAGAATGAGCCATTTATTCCGTAAATCTACGCCGCCAATATTTAAAAAGGTGTTGGGATAAACCAGTCCTGCCGCCACAGCAGTAACAATCCAAAAAGTGTATTGATAACCAGAAAGCGACTTTAGGGCACCAACACCAACTGAAAGACAGGCTAATCCTAAAACCAAGCCCAGTTTACTGAGCCAAATGATGTCCAGAAGCCATCCAATACCTGAAGAAATAATTAGAAGAATAGCAAAATAAAGGACGTATTTACGCATACTTTTTGGTTTAGTTTAGTTGGTTGGTTTAGTTTTATTGAGACGAGGCGCTCTAAAAAGTCGTCATTCCGAACAAAGTGAAGGAATCTTTAGAAATCAAGCTACTGATTATAAGATTGCTTCGAAATAAAAATTTCTCGCAATGACGTTCATTTATACTTCTCACATAGACTCTCAAAAATAATCTTCCGCCAGTTTTTTCATGGCAATGGCTGGGCTAGCCAAAATAGGCACGACTTTTTCATCGTCGCTTAGGCCATCAACCACGCGAGACATCGAGGCTTGAGCCAAAACAATCACTTCTACCTCTTTCATCAATTCTTTTAAAGCCGAGGCTACCATTTCATCGTGTTTGGCACCATCGCCGCTCATCAAGGCTTCAAACGCTCCTTCGCATAATTTTGAAGTGATGTTAACGTTCTTCCCAGCCAATTCTGCTCTGCGTTTTACCAAATCGGTGGTCGGCTCTAAAGTGGTTGGCAATGTTGCAATCACCCCTATTTTATTACTGGTTTTTACAGCTTCATCAGCCATGGCTTGGTCCACACGAATTACAGGCACTGTACTTAAAGTAGCCGCTGTTTCAATGGCCACGCCAATAGATGAGCAGGTTACCAAAATTACGTCGGCACCAGCATCTTCGGCCGCTTGGATATGCTGTACCACACGAGCCGCCGTGTTGGGTTTTAATTCGCCTTTTTTAATGACATCCTTAATCAAACTGTCATCAACAATATTAAACGTATCGACGTTTATTAAATAGTCGTTGGTTAATTGCTGAAACAAAGGCACTAACGTTGCCGATGTATGCACAAAACCTAATGTTTTTCCCTTCATAATTTTTCTCCTTTTAATACTTTTATAAAATAATCTTTTGTTCCTACTTGTCCGCCCTTAAAATTAAGTTCGAGTCCGTTTACCAATTCGTCATCCGAAATGGCTTCGCAAAGCGGCGCACCAGGCGCCAATGGTGCTATCATTTGTAATGCCGTAATGTTCAATTCTGAAGCTGCATAGCTTGAGGTATCACCGCCGGCAAACAGAACGCGTTTTAGCGAAACTTGCTTTAAAACCTGCTTGGTAATTTGCCCTAAAACATAACCATAGGTTGAGCTACAGGCGTTTTGAATGTCTTCGGAAGGCACATTTTGGGCTTTAAAAATTTCTTCTGTTTCTAAAATTCTAGGGTCGTCAGGGCCTTTACTGGTGTGCAGCACCACACTTTTTCCGTTATTGATGCACGCTTCTATTTTGCTGACCGTCTCTTCTATTATTTTGCTTTGAACAGGTTTGCTAACGGCTTCACTCGACAAGGCTATCTCTTCAAAACCTGCATCAACTGCATATTCAATTTGCCCTTGGGTAACAGGCGAACAACTGCCCGAAAGCACTAAAATAGGGCCGTTTTCACCCTGGTCATCAAATTGCTTTTTGCCGTCAATAATGCCTTCCTTCTTCCATGCTAAGCCAAGTGCCATGGCTATTCCGGAGGACCCCACCGAAAACAAAGTCTTTTCTTTTGCAAATGCATTAAAAACGCCGCCAATCGTTTCTAAATGTTCTGTATTTAAACCATCGAAAAACAAAATATCAGCGTTCTTTTCTTTCACTTCTGAAATAATGGTTTCCTTTCCCGCTTCAATCTTCGTAACATCAACCAAACCGATAGATTTTGAAGTCTGCTTCGCCAAATGCAACCGTAAATCGCCTTCCAAAGCAGGGGTTACAGGGTGTTTACTCATGGATGGATGACGGTCTATTCTGAATATTTCACCATCGCCCGAGGTTCCCATTTTCGCAAACAAATTTCCGAAAACACAATAGCGTCCCAAGTGTGGTGCTGATGGTGATACGAAAACCGTTTTCTGCTGAAATACGGCGCTGCCTATTTCTATGGCTTTTCCTATATTGCCCACGTGTGGCGCAGAATCGAACGTAGAACACACTTTATAATGAAAGTGCTTGGGACCGAAATCTTTTAAAGTCTTAAAAACAGGAAATAGCTCTTCCTCCATGGCTTTTGGCGACATAGAACGGCTTTTTCCAGCCACACCCACCGCTTGAATATCGGGGAACTTTTCCAAATCTTTTTGCGACGGTTTTTTTAAGAACAAAACCGTTTTTATTCCAGCTAAAGTCAAGAATTCCAAAGCATCGGTAGAACCTGTAAAGTCGTCGCCATAATAGGCTAATAGCAATTTGTTTTCGCTAGTCATTATTTTGAAAATTTCTTTACCGAGGCCGCAAATTCTTCATGCTTTTTTGCAGTCTCTTCCAAAGTCAAACCATCAACTGCACCTTTCCAAGCTTGCTGTAAAGCTGTAACTCCTGCTTTGGGTCCCGTAGGATGCGCTAAAATGCCACCGCCTGCCATGTACAGTAAATCGGTGGTTTTTGTTCTTCTATAGGTTTCAAAAGCTTGTCCTCCCCACTGTCCAGAAGAAACGACTGGCAAAATTTCATCATCACCAAACATCGGGGTTAAGCATGATTTTATGGAGGTCACCACCGAGTCGTCTGATTCCCAAAATTTATTCTGAATACCGTTAACGTGCAGTTGGTCTACCCCTGCCAAACGTTGAATTTTTTGGTAGGCCGGAAACTCAATACCCAACAACGGATGCCTGTTGAGCATCCCCCAACCATTACGGTGTCCGTGGATGGCGAGCTCTCCTCTATCGCAGATTTTCTTAGTTCCTGCTAAACCAACACTATTTACACTTATCATCGCGCAACTGCCTCCTTCTTTTACAATAGTATCATAGTTGCGTTGCATTTGGTCGATTTCATCAGAAATATTAAAGGCATACATCACCTTTTTTCCGGTTTTTTGTTCGTTATCACGAATCACTTTCATGATACCTTTTACGCGTTCCTCGAAAGGCGAATTGGCCGCCGAGCCCATTAACTCATCATCTTTTATAAAATCGATGCCGGATTCAATAAGCGAAGCTACCAAGTTGGCAGTTTCGTCAACCGACATACCAATACTGGGTTTTATGATTGTACCTATCATGGGCCTATCGCCCACACCACAGGATGCTTTTGAACCTTTTATTCCGAATTTAGGCCCTGAATAATGATTTTTAAATGAATCGGGAACCTCCAAATCCATCAATTTTAATCCTGTAAACTGACTGATTTCATACAAATTACCCTGTAAGGTACTCACCATAACAGGTAAATTGTAACCAAAATTTTCAATAGACCAGCTCACTCTAACTTTGGCCCGTTGGTATTTTTTTCCTGGAATACTATTTCCGGGGATGGAGGGATTATCGGCTACATCAAGTAATTGTAAATCTTCCACACGAGCAGCAAAACGCTGTTTTAATTCTTCCGTTTCACCTGGAACGGACACGAAAGTACCCGATGATTGTTCGCCAGCCAAAACCGCTGCCGCATGCTCAACATCATAAGGGGTTTCAATATAATATTCTGCAAAAACTCTTTCCATTGATTTTTAATTAGATACGGTTACATCGATGCTCTGAGAAGGTAAACCTTCGGACGATGCTGTTAATTTAATGTTTTCTGCCATTCCGTTAGATTGGATAATTACCAAACATTTTCCGTTATAGGCTTTTCGGTAATCGGCCTTAAACGGTTCCAAACTAGCTTGGTAACCATTATCGACACCTACTATTTTTCCGCCTCCAGAAACTTCAAAATTAATGAGATTATCTGCTTTGGGCACTAAATTTCCTTCGTTATCCAATACGCTTACGGTAACATACACCAAATCGTAACGGTCATTTTTTACGTTTTCCTTATCAGCTTTCAATTCTAATTTTGAAGCTGCTCCTGCTGTGTGGATTTCTTTTTCCAAAACCACCTTTCCGTCTTTTTTAGAGATGGCCTTTAGCGTTCCAGCTTCAAACGGCACGCGCCACATCACATGCAAATCGTCGTTTTCTTTCGATTTTGTCCCTAAAGATTTTCCGTTTAAAAATAATTCCACCTCATCGGCATTGTTGTAATAGGCCCAAACGTCCACTTCCTGACCCTGCTCCCAATTCCAATGCGGGAAAATATGCAGCACATCCTTGTCGCTCCACTCACTTTGGTACATGTAGTACACATCTTTCGGGAAACCGGCTAAATCTACAATACCAAAATAGGAACTGCGCGCCGGATACGGATACGGAATGGGCTCGCCGATATAATCAAAGCCCGTCCAGATAAATGTTCCTGCCATATAATCGAGTTCTTTAACCGTTTTCCAACTTTCCTCGTGGGTAGCACCCCAATAGGCCGACACTTGGTCGTAGGCCGAAACGGTTAAATCGTCGTTGCCATCAAACGGTTCGTTGTGTGCCGGTGGCCAACGTTTTATTTCGGTAGAAGGCAAATCGTAATGGCCACGGGTTGCTAAAGCTGAAACACTTTCGGAAGCCAATATTTTTTCGTCTTTAAACTTTTCGGGGAAATCGTAATAATCTTTGTGCTTATAATTGAAGCCCAATAAATCCAACGCACCCGATTGGTAAATGAAATTTTTCTCCACCACGTTTTCAGTCAGTGCGCAAGTTACCGGCCGGGTTTTATCCAAATCCTTCACAATCTTTACCAATTTTTTGGTCATGGCAATGCCAGTGCTGTCAAACTGCTCACGGATTTCGTTACCAATGCTCCACATCATTACCGACGGGTAATTTCTATCGCGCTTCACAAAATCCTTTAAATCTTGCTCGTGCCACTCATCCCAATACATATTGTAATCGGCTTTTACCTTTTTCTTTTTCCATACGTCAAACGCTTCCACCTGAACGATAAAACCCATTTCATCGCACAATTCCAGCATTTCCAACGACGACGGGTTGTGCGACACACGAATGGCATTCGCGCCCATATCCTTCATCATTTGAAGTTTTCGTTTGATGGCTGCATAATTGGCCACAGCCCCCAAAGCCCCATTGTCGTGATGCAAACACACCCCGTGGATTTTAGTCGGCACACCGTTTAAAGAAAAACCTGCTTCAGTGTCGAAATTAAAGAAACGGAAGCCCAATGGCGTTTCGTAATTGTCAACCAGCTTATCGTTTTCGTAAACCTGGGTTTCAATTTTATATAAATACGGATTTTCGGTGTCCCATAAATTGGGGTTCAAGACTTCAAAATTTTGAATGGTAGCTTCCGATTTACTTTTACCGATATTCCCTTCGGAAATGGCTTCGGCCACTATTGAATTCTCTTGATTTAAAATGACACTTTTCAGTTTGAAAGTTTTATCGATTTCGAAATTATTTTGAAGCGTTACCTCCAAATTAACAGTAGCCTTTTCCTTTGAAACTTCGGGTGTTGTGGCGTAAGTGCCCCAATGCGCAACGTGCAGTTTTTCAGCAACCACCAAGCGCACATTTCTGTAAATACCCGACCCGGAATACCAGCGCGAATTGGGCTGCTCGGAATTATCCACTTTAACGGCAATAATATTTTCCGTTTCACCATAGTTTAAATGTTCCGACAAATCGTAAGCAAACGAAATATAGCCATTGGGACGGATGCCCAAATATTTACCATTTATCCACACTTCACTCTTTCGGTAAATCCCATCAAACTCAATGGAAATGGATTTGTTTTTGTAATCGGCGGGCAATTTAAATGTTTTTCGGTACCAAGCAACACCCGTTGGCAATGCGCCGCCTTCGGGTTTTGCAGGATGGTCTTCGCTAAATTCGCCTTCAATACTCCAATCGTGGGGCAAGTTGAGGGTACGCCAATTTTCGGCATTGAAAGTGGAATCGATGGCCTCGGGAAAATCGCCAATGCTAAATTGCCAATCGAAGTTAAAATCTTCAACAATTCTGACTTCTTTCTCTTCGGAAGAATTATTACACGCTAAAAACAGGCACAATAATGTGCTCATTACAACAAAACGCTTCATGGTTAGTGCTTTCATTTTTTTGTTTTACTGAAATTCAAACGATTCAATTCGCAAGCCTTTCATTTGATTAGATTCTAAAGTAATTTTATAAGTTCCAGCATTGATAAATCCGCCCGAAGTGGTATTTAAAATTTTCCATTTGTCTTGCCTTACGGGGAATTCAATATCGTCATTTCGCAATAAAATGCCGTTGGCATCTTCAATTTTAAGCCTCACTTTTACGGGGTGGTCGTTCATATTCATATAATGGTAGCGCATCAAATAAATATTGGCAACCCCAGGATTGACGGTAAATGTAATGCTGTTCTCGGTATTTTCGGTAAACTCAATGTAATCGCTTTTCTTAAAAAAGGCCTTTTTCACACCGCTACCGGTTGTGGTGGTGTTTTCGGCCTCCAGTTTTACGATAGGTCGGTTGTCCTCCTCTTCCATGGAATAGGTTGGTACGACGGCTACCGAATACATTTGATTGTTTCCGTTGCTTCCTAAATTTACCGTTTCGCCTTTTTTCAATTCTTTTTTGAAAACGCTGAAATTGGTGCTTGCCGAATTTTGTACTGTATCTTCTGTTTTTTCAAATCCACTTAACCACGGCAATGAAGCTTCAGAAAACACATAAACATTGGCATCTTCTTTTAACGTGAATGATCCCGAACTCGTCTTTTCTGAATTTGAAAAACGTAAATAATCAGCGCCATAAACTTCTGGTGGCAACTGGGTAAAACTCACTTCAGAATCCACATATTGCTTATCGGTGATATTTAACCACGATGCTAGTTGGTATTTTCCATTGGCAGATATATTCAAAATGTTTTTCGGTGAAGGATTTGCAGGCTTCAGCTCATGGTTTTTAGTTGAAATGGCAATGGCCGAAATCACCGCTTGCCCGGAGGCCTGTTTTGGAAAATTGATAACTATTTTTCCGTTTTTACTTTTTACGTTGTAAGTCTTTTTTAATGCAGCATCGTGCCCCACTTCACTCCAAATATCGATGTTTTCTTCAACCGTTTTTCCATTTATCGCTACATCAAAAACGCGCCATTCCTTGCAATCCATGCCTCCACCCGCGCCGTACCACGGCTCTACAAAAAATAGTTCTACTTGGTAGTCGTCTTCCGGGGCAGGGAATTCATATTTCAATTTATCGGCACCGTATCGAAAATCTTGGAACAACTTCCAATCTTTGGTGTTTTCAATAGGGTCGTAAATGGTTCTTTGGCTGGCGTAAAACTCTGGAAGGTTTTTAAAATCATCTGTCCACGATAACGAGCCCCAAGTCTTTTCATCGGTTTTATGCACATCGGCCAACCAAGTGTTTCCGTTGGTATCTGTATAGTCTGAACCACCACAGTTTACGCGGTACAAATAATTAGCATCATTTTCTGCTTTTAAAATAGCGTTCGATTCACTCACTAATTTTTGAAAGCTGGGTGCTTCAGGCAAATTATCCAAAACGATATAATCTTTGGCTACCACCTTTCCGTTTACGTAACCTACGGCATACAATACGTTATGTTTAATTTCCACATCATTCCATTGGAAATGCTCTCCTAAACCAGGGTTTTTCAGCTTTCCTAATGAGGCATTGTCCACATCATTAAACAGTTCCACCTCATCACAATTCGAATACACATCGATGCCATTTTTCACGCCTGTTTCAGACCAACGGTTTGGCCAAGAATGCGACACAATATACACCATCGGCTCTTTTTCTTTATCCACATAATTGGCGCGATACATATAAAAGGCATCGGTGGGCTCGCCCCAAATGGTAAACAGGCCTTTGTAATTTACGGGGCCAACCTTATCAATATCTCGATAGCCTTCGCCGTTTTGTGAACGTCCCGGATTTTCGTGCGAATACAACAACCAATGGTACTGCCCCACAATTTTATCGCTCACCGATTCGGCTTCCCGCACTTTGATTTCCATCAACTGGGCAAAACGGTTTTCGCTGTATGCTCCTTTTTGGTTGAATTCGCCTTCGGTATGTAAATCGGCCGTTCGCCATGCGCCGTATTCACCATTTAATAAATGTTCGGTCATTTCCTCGCCGTAATTGTACGGATCGCCTCCATAGGTTCCCGACCAGTTTTGGATCACGTTCCAATCGGTGCCCTGTCCACCATTGCAAGTTGTTACAATGCGTTGTTTAGCCGATGTTGGGTCGAGCTCACGAATAATTTGTGTGCATTCTTCAGCAAACTCCTTTGGGATGGTGCTTTCATTTTGCAAGCCCCACATCACGACAGACGGATTGTTTCGCCGTTCTTTAATCCACTCCTTTAAAAGCGTTTTAAAATTTTCCTTAAACTCGGGTGTATCGTACCAAATATGTGCGGAAAACTGACTCCAAAACAGAATACCTTCTTCGTCTAAATGTTCCTGATAGCGTAAATTGTGCGGTTGATGACCTTCTCTAAACGAATTATATCCTGCTGCTTTAATCTGTTCTACGCGAGTTTTAACTTCTTTATCTGAAAAGGAATGGCTCTTTCCTATTAAATGTTCGTACTCGCAGGTTCCGTTTATAAAAATAGGTTCGTCGTTTAAAAAGAATCGGTTGTCATCTCCCTCTCGGGTCACTGGCCAACTCGCCCAACGGATGCCATAAGGCGTGGTTAAGGCATCAACCAATTTTCCATTTTCGTAAATGGTTGTTGAAAGCTGATACAGATACGGATTTTCGGGCGACCATAATTCCGGATTGGAAAACTCGGGCAAGGTTTGTTTGATTTCTTTTAAACCAGAAATATTTTCAACTTTCGTTTCTACTGAAGTAATTTCATCTCCATCACGATTCACAAGCGTGTTTTTAACCGTGATATTTTTTGCTGAATTACTGTAATTTTTCAACTCGGTGGTAACGTGAAGCAGAGCTTTTTCTTTTGAAGTTGAATCGTCGTTCCAAATATGGACGCCAAATGGCTCAACCCGAATATCGTTAGTTACAATTAACGATACAGGTCTAAAAATGCCCATGGGCTGAGAGCCTTCCGAAAAGCCCCATTCGCCCGAACAGCCACCACAAACCCAAGGCAAATCGGCAATAAAGGCAGGATGTTCCGCTTTTACCACAATGGTATTTTCAGCATCAAAATCAACAGCTTCAGAAATATTTAAAGTAAATGTAGTTCTTCCGCCTTTATGGCTGCCTACCTTTTGTCCGTTCACCCAAACGGTAGCATAGCTCCCCACGCCTTCAAAAAACAAAAAGTGTTGTTTATCGAAATTCGCTTTATCCAACAACAACGATTTTTTATACCAAGCCGTGCCGTGCAAATTACCGTGTTTCATACGTCGGTAACCGTAATATTGATCCCAATTATGTGGCACGGAAACCGATTTCCAAACACTATCGGTCTGTAAGTTTTTTACAAAATCGGCTTCGGGTTGATTTAAACTATCTAAATGAACCGTTTCCCAATTATCGTTTAGAGACATTTCTTTTCGGACTGCATCAATATCGGAATTGGTTTTGCAGGACATCAAGCCTAAAATGGCTATAAAAACTATGTATTTAAAATCTAATTTCATTAAAATAAAAATTCTTCATTGAGACCCTGAAACGACCCTTCGACTGCGCTCAGGATGACAGTTCAGCATGACAAAATCAATAAAACAACCAATCAACAGCCATACCATCTTCGGTGTTGGTAATGCCCGCATCGTGAATGACGATATCTTCTTCGCCATCGATAAACCCTAAAATTAAAACACGCCCTTTGCCCAGTACCAATTTGTGCTCACCGGGCTCGTAGCGGTAACTGTAAACATTTACCGGATACAATCCAGGAACTAACATGGCATTGGCGATTTTTATATCGGCCTGCCCCCTATCGTTGGCGTAGGCGTTGGTTTCCAAAGTGGGTGGCTCTAAAACCGTGTAACTGTTCGTGTTAAAATAACCCACCAAAATCTTTACGGGTTTTTCGGTTTTAAAATGCAGAACCGTGCCTTCTTCTTGTTGTTTTTTATCAGAAAACTGCACACCCGACAGGTTTTTCAATTCGTCAGCAACCTCTTCAATTTTAGCGTCATTATCGGTATAAACGTTCTCTCCTTTTTTCAGCGGGAAACGCTTGATGCCCTTATTAATAACGGTAACCTCAACAGGCTCAAAAACCTTAAATGCTTTAGACGTTTTGCCTTCATTGCCTTCGGATTTTAACATTTCGACATTGCGTTTAAAAACGTCCAATTCATTTTGGTAATGCGGTAATAGCTCCTCCCAAGTTTTGTTTTTGCCGTCGCGTCCCGTAATCGGGATGCGGCGTTGCGCTGTTTGCATACTGTTGGCATACAAATAAGTATCTTTGGTAAGCTTGGTTAATTCAGTAAAATACGCTACGCTTTTTTCGAGATGCGGAATGGCTTTTTCGAGGTCGGCGATGTCATTCGAGTATTTATACCTCAATACCAACATGGCCGCTTTCACCTTTTCGGCAAAATAATTGGCAAAGGCATCGTAACAATACACGTCGTTTTTTAAACGTTGAAATTCCTCCTGGTTTTTATTAATTGAAGCCGAAGCTTTATCGATAGCTGCCACGGCACGTTTTCCGTGGGCAACCACTTCGTCTATAATTTGTGGCGGCGTTTCGCCAACATGCGGCTCGCCCTTCCATTCTTTTTCGGCGTATTCGATAAGAATTTCACCCACAGGACCGTTGGACGACAAAAAGTTTTTGTAAACATGGTATTTAAACGGATTGACCAACTGCCCCATAAACATGCCGAGCAGTAAGGTTTGGCGGTTTCCATCGGAAATACCAAAAGTACGGAGCAGTTTGGGCGCAATTTCCCCCGTTTGTTCGTAAGCTTCCAAAATATCTTTTCCGCTTTCACCACAATCATAAACTTCACCCAAAACCTCAGACCAATACGCGATTTCTTCATTTCTATCGCGATTCGAATCCCACGCATATCTGGCCCAAGCTTCGTACCACATCCAATCTCGGTCTATTTGCTTTAGTCGTTCTGGTGCTTTATCGGCGGTATATGGCCAATCCCAATAAGATGACTGTGGATATAAATGAAGTCCGTTAGCCCCTTGAATATTGTGCATCGCCTTGACACTTTTCTGAATGAAATCTGGCGAACTGTAACGAAATGGCTCCAAATTGGCCAGTACATGCACGTTCGAAATATGTACCGAACCCAATTCGCTCAAGGCTTTCGGAATGTCTTGCCAAGCATCGCGAGGTTCATAGGTTGTGAGCGACTCACCATTATATTTAAACGTGGTATATAAATTTTTGTAAATGGGCAGCGCGGCTTCCATAACGCGCTCGGCATCGGTATCGTGGCCACGTAACACAATAGGCGGCTCGTTAGTAATGCCCAACTGTTCCAAACCATCTTTTACACCAGGAATAATGGTTTCGGTAAACCATTGCACATCATCGTCAATAGTGTGCATGGCTTCTCCCAAAGTTACCAAAAATCCAACATTCGGATATTTTTTGATGAATTCGGTAATCGATTTTTGTGTGTAATCGGCAATTAATGGGGTTATCGGTCGGCTACGTTCTTGTGTCTTTATACCGTGTTTTTCGGCAAAAGGTTTTGAAACCAATATATTGTAAAACATTTGGATGACCCAAATACCACGTTTATCGGCTTCTTCGGTAATGAAGTTGAAAATTTCCTCGTTCTTTTTGAACGTTTCCTCATCCACCTCAACCGCATACGGATAATCATCTAATTTTACCAGTGATGCAAAAGGATGGCCGTTCCATAAATACAAAGAATTGTAGCGGTTTTCAACCATCATGTCGAGGTACTCAATCCAGTGTGCTTTATCGTAAAACCACGGAAAACTCTCCGGGGTATATGGATACTCGTAAACCGTCCGCCCTGGTAGATATTCGGTTTTTTGAAGTCCGATTACCGTACCGCGCAACACCATTTCGGGTTTATCCTGAATGTTTAATTCTGAAGGGATGTCTCCAGATTTTTTTATTCTATCGGAAAGTTCCAAAGCACCATATAAGGCTCCAGTGGCATCGGCGCCGTCAATGGAAATGGTTTTTCCTGAAGTGTTTATTTTGAAACCTTCTTTATTGTTTTCATCATTTTTTTCTGAAATAACGATGATGTTTCCTTCGGAATGTTCAGGTGGGGTTGAAGTTAACGATACTTCAAAATTTAATTCCGAAAGTGTTTCATAAAGTTTCTGTTTTGCAAAACCAATTCGGGAAACCCCATCATCGCCAACAATAACCACTGTTTTATTTCTTGAACATGAAAACAGTAAAACCGCTGATAATACCAAAAATAAATACCTCATTACTCGCCTTTAAAAACTTGTTTTAAATATTTTACATTAGCCCCATAAT
Organism: Bacteroidia bacterium; assembly: GCA_030430535.1. Classification (GTDB taxonomy): domain Bacteria; phylum Bacteroidota; class Bacteroidia; order Flavobacteriales; family Flavobacteriaceae; genus Flavisericum. Next base: position 131,533 of record JAUIKY010000001.1, on the reverse strand, counting down.
TTTTCACGACGTTATGCACATCGGTGGTATCGCGCGAACGCTCTACAATCAACCAGCCTTTCCAGTGCATATTGTCTAAGGTTTTCTTGATTTTTGGCAAATCGATGGCGGGGTCGTTTTCAATCCAATGACCATCGGTATTCGACGCATGGATTTCTCCAATGTTATCACGACCTAAAGTTTTCAATTCTTTTGAAATGTCTCGTCCGTTTTTAATGGCATTGGCAAAGTTGAATGCTATTTTGATGTTTCGGTTGCCAACTTCTTCCAATAATTTTTTCTCTTCAGCAGCTGAAAGCGAGGTCTCCACCGCAATAATGCCGTTGATTTTATCCACCTGCTCGCCTGCCCAACGTAAACGCTCTACAATGGCCGGGCGCAACTCTGGATTTTTCACCAAATCGCCTTGAGTGCCCAAAGGTAAATAGGCCACTTCAACATCAAAAATCTTCATCACTTCAATGCAATCGTTAACCATTTGCTTTACAGTTTCTCGTTTGGCAAACGATTGGGCGTAAAAACCAGACATGGCAATAGAACTGATTCCTACTCCAGTTTCGTCCATCTTTTGTTTAAACACACGGATACTAGCCGTATCGCCATTGACGAACTTACTATCGAAAGTTTCACGGTCGCCCAATCCTCCCATATCCATTTCAATACCATCGGCACCGATTTCCTTGGCACGTTCAAAAGCCCCTAATTTTTGACGTTTTAATATCATCCAATCGCAAACCGCCACTTTGTAGCGCTCCTTTTGTGGTCCCGGCCAAACGCCATCTTTAATAGGGAAAGTCACTAATTTTGAAGGGTCTATTTTTACGTATTTAATTTTTTGGCGTCTCCACGTGTAAACACAGTGCAGCATCCCATCGGAGCCTTGAATGATTGATGGATATGAATACTGACTGATTCGAGAATCTTCCAACACCAAAGCCGCATTCCAGTTGATACCATCGTCTGAAACAGCAATATTTAAAGGGCTACGATAACTTTTGTTCATATCTTCATTGGGCCAAACGTGATTGTAAATCAATACGTGTTTACCATTTTCCATGGTAACGGCATCGGTACCCGAACTGTTGTTGGGCATATTCAGCAACTCTAAAGGCGACCATGTTTTTCCGTTATCTTCAGACCAAGTGGTGAATAAATGGCGGTTTCTGGTTCTGCCGATTTGTTGTAATTTTCCATTACCATGGAATAAAATACTCGGCTGAATGGCATGAATTTCGTTTTCGCCTTTCGGCAAAGTGTCCTGCATATAGTGTGTTTTTCCAAAATCGGAAGTGGATTCCATACGAAGATTCCAACCGTTTTCCTCAACACTCGATGGTAACAGCAAAGTACCGTCATCCAATAATTCAGGTTTATTTTTTATAGGGCCCAAAAATCCGTCAGGTAATTTTTCGGCTTCCGACCACGTTTCCCCGCCATCGGAAGAACGTTTTAACATACCCCACCAGGTTGAAGGATGTGGCCCAACTTTATAATACAACAACAAATCTCCATCAGGAACTTGATATAAAACGGGGTTCCAAGTGGGGTAACGCAAAGTATCGTTTTGAACCCCATTGGCCACTTCAACGGGCTCGGTCCATTCCCCGTTTTTGCGCTTACTTACATAAATGCAAACATCGGGATTACGTTCGTGCGTGCCACCAAACCACGAGGCAATTAAATCTCCTGATGTGGTTTCGGCAATAGTTGCTGCGTGGCACGATGGATAAGGCGCTTTGTCGTAAATAAACTCATCCACTACAATGCCCTCGCGCCAAGTTTTATCTTCTAAAGCGATTTGTGCTGTTTCTTGTTTAGCTTCTTGTTTGCAGCTTGCCAAAAAAACAACGCTAAAAAATATTAAAGTTGTTCGAAATAATTTCATGTTATATGATTTGTTAGTTTGATTCTAATTTTTAATCTCAATTTTCCGCCTTCGGAAACAACCTCATTTTGTCATGCTGTCCCGATAGCTATCGGGATTGTTTCAGCATCTCCTATTTTATAAATCAATATTTAATAATGTGACCCTGAAACAAGTTCAGGGTGACGAACAATACTATAAGCAGCTTTGCTTATTCATTGTTTAATTCACATCAATTGAATAGTTCCCAGATTTCAATTCCAAAACCACATTTCCCGTTTCAATTTCGAAATTAAATCCAGTTTTTTCCAATTTCGATTTATTCACTTTAACTTTTGAAGCTGAACCAGTTGGTAAATACACTTTAGCGGTTGTATTTGGCGGAATGGTAACATCCCAATCCAATTTGTTTCTCTTCTTTTTCCAATGGCTCTTTATGGTGCCGTGACTCGATTCGTAGGATGCGTTTACAAAAGAAAGCCCTGCATCAAAATCTGGCTTCATAATAATTTCCTTAAAACCTGGATGGTCCGAATTGCTTTTAATCCCAGCCATATTTTCGTAATACCAAATCATTAAATCGCCCAAAAGCATCACATGGTTTTGCGAGTTCATTTCGGGGTTGGCCGTGTTGCCGTTCCACAATTCCCAAATGGTGGTGGCACCGTTTTCAACCATATAGCCCCAACTGGGGTAGGTTTTGTTTGATGCCAATTTGAAAGCCAGATCGCCACGACCAAACTCGGTTAAGGTGCGCATTAAAAACTGAATGCCTACAACGCCCGTACTGACATGGCCATTTTTAACCACTTCCACTTGGTACGCCATATTTTCAAAAACTTTTTGCTCCAACTCTTTTGGCACCATGCCAAAGGCCAAAGGCAACACGTTGGCCGTTACCGTGTTGTTCGCATAACTAAAAGTTTCCTTGTTTAAATATTTATTGTTGAATGCTGCTTTTACGCGTTCGGCCAAATCGTTGTAATAGATGATGTCCTTTGGACTGGCATCAGCGATTTCAGCAAATTTCTTCATCAATTGAAGCAAATGGTAATAAAATGCACTGGACAACACCTCACCATCGGTCAATCTCGATGGGTCTTTGGAACGGATAATTTCCAATGATTCGGGCGGCACGCACCAATCGCCATATTTATCCTTAGTCATTAAATCATTTTTTAGGTATTGGCGTTCCATATACAGCACCCATTTTTTCATAAACGGATAATGGTGGATAATACCTCTTTTATCGCCATATTGCTGGTGCAACATATCGGCTACTTTAATGTACGCCCCTTGCCAGGTTACGCCATCGCCGTAATAGCGCCAAAATGCCGGTGCTACATCGGGAATTCCGCCGTCTAGGGTCTGCGAAAATTTAATATCGTCCAGCCATTTGGCGTAAAGCGTTTGGTTATCGAAAAGGAAACTTTCTCCATACGCACCAGTAGTACGGTCGCCCAACCAAGGCTGACGCTCGTTACGCTGCGGACAATCAATGGGCATGCCTTTGTAATTTCCGTTGATGCCCCAAAACGCATTTTTAAAAATTTGGTTCATCGTTTCGTTGGAGCATTCAAATGAACCGGTAGTTTTTAAATTATCGTAAACCACTTTTCCTTTGAAATCGCCTAAACTGGGTTTATAGTCATACCCAAAAATTTCCACAAAACGAAAACCGTGATATACAAATTTGGGTTCCCAAACTTCTTCGCCTTCCCCATTTAAAATATACTCATCGGTAACACGGGCATCACGTAAATTGGCTGTGTAAAGCGTTCCATCTTCCTTTAATGATTCGGCAAATTTCATCGTAATTTTATCGCCACGGTTGCCTTTCACTTTTATTTGCAGCCACCCCACCATGTTTTGCCCCATATCCAAAATATAAGTGCCCTTTGGTGTTTTGGTAATTGAAATGGGCATTACCGTATCCATTACCTTCATATTGGGCGTCATCTGGGCTTCTTGAAAACCGCCGGGTTCTTGCACCCACATCATATTCATCCAATCGCTATCGTCAAAGCCCACTTTGTTCCAGTTAGGCATTTCCATGCGGGCATCGTAAACCTCACCATCATATTCGTTATTGGCACGAATGGGACCGTAAGGCGTAAACTTCCAACTCTCATCGGTTTTTATGCGCTCTTTCGAACCGTCTTCATATTCCACAAACAACTGCATGGCCATTTTTGGAAAACCGAAGGTCTTAATTTTATAAGGTTTGTACTCTTGTCGCATGGCGAAATAACGCCCGTTGCCCAAAATAGTACCGATGACGTTTTCTCCTTTTTGAAGTTGCGACGTTACATCAAAAACATTGTACTTAACGTTTTTGGTATAATCGGTAGGCACAGGCGCCAATACTTGGTCTCCTATTTTTTCGCCGTTAATGTAGAGTTCGTAAAGCCCCATGCCCATCAAATAGACTTTAGCTTCCTTTACCCTTTTTTCCAAACTGATTTGCTTACGAACATAACGCGCCGAAAGTCGCGCAAACTGACCGATGCTATCGCCTTCAAATAAGTGATTATTACCAATCCATCGGGTGGATTTCCATTCCGCATAGCTTAAAATACCCATCGTCCAAAATGCTGTTTCGCTCCAATGGGTTTCACCTTTGTTCGTCCAAACTTTTACTTTCCAATAGGCTTCATCCCGGCTGTCTAATTTTTTTCCGTTGTAAACTACGTTGATGGAAGCATTACTTTCTACTTTGCCCGAATCCCATAAATCAGCTTTATTCTTTTTTAAATTTTCTGCGGAAGACGCCACCAAAATATGGTAAGCGGTTTGTTCCACTTCAGATTGGTTGGTGTCAAATTGCCAACTTAATCTTGGGTTTAACACATCGATTCCCAAGGGATTGGTCAACATTTCGCATTGAAGGTCGTTCAACTTAATGTCATTTTGGGCCAAAGCCGAAAGTGAGATTAAAAATGTAAATGCTATTGAAATGATCTTTTGCATACTATTCTGAAATTAACTTTTCTAATTTTGAAGAAGACGCGATTTCCTCTCCATTTCTAAACACGCGCAAACCTTGTCCGCGATTGTATTTTTTACCTGTTTTGTCCCATAAAATGGTAATAATGTCGCCGTGATAGAGTACGTTATCCAAACAGAACCAATCCCATTTATCTTCTGGAATAAGCGGGTTTACTTCTATTTTTTCATCGGCACGCGGACGTAAACCAACCAGACCTGTAATTATTAAATCGTTGAACGTTGAGTGGTTATAGTATCGGCTGCGCTCCCTGTCGCCCATAAGCCAGTATCCTGTGGTTTCATCCAAATACTCACCGATATATGGACGACCACGGTAATATTGCGACTCCACGTACAGATTCATTTGTTTGAAATAATCGTCTTTTCCAACAATATCTTGGTCGTAATTATTTATAAGATTGGCCAAAGCGGTTAAGGTTTGTGAGGAGGCAAAAGGCCAAACCGCACCATCCCACTCGCAGGTTCCGGTACCGTGACTTCTAAATCTTGGACTTCTCCTTTCAGCTGTAGTTAGACCAAAAGGTGCTGCAAAACCCTCTTCGTCTTTGTACTGCTCCCAAGCTTTTTCAAAACCTTTATCTTCAGAGGGCAAATTAAAATACCAAGGAATAAAGCCAATCGCTTCACGTACATTGGCCGAGGTATCCTTTTCGGTGAGTGTTTCGAAAAAAGCATCACCTTTATTCCATAATTTCGTTTCTACTAAGGTTTTAAGCGTATCGGCTTTGGCATCAAAATAGGCTGCTTTATCGGCATCACCTTTCATTTCAGCCATTGTTGATAAAGCTTCGGCATTGGCGAACATATAACTGTTAATGGTGGGTCGTGCATTTTTTACGTGACGACCACCACTTAAGGATTCTTCCATCCCATCCTTAACATCGTGCTGCCAAAACAATCCATCGGGTCGTTGGCGTTCTTCTTCCCATTTAGCATAATCTTCAACCAAATCGGGATACATATCCAGCAAATAATCTTCGTCTTTATTTACCAAATACCGGTTATAAAGGGCATCGGGTGTCCAGCTACTGAATTTGTGCAAACGCTCCATGGGGCCACCGTCGTTTCCGCGATACCACAAGTGCACATTTTGCTCAATATATTCTGGATTGTGCACCCATCGGAATTCATAAATATGATGCCCCAAAGCACAGGCAATCAGGTTGTATTTATCGGCATACGAACGCTCTACCAAAAACTCGGTAATGGCGTAACCCTGCGGCGTATCGGTAATATGCTTACGCAAACTCCACCAACGGAAATAGTACATTTCCTCGAAATTATCCTGTGGACATTCAAACAGCGGAATGTTTTTCTTCATCCAACTCCAAGCACTATCATTTGGCACGGCTTTAGCGATGTTTTCGTCTTCCATTCGGTTGAAATAATCCACGTAATGCTTGTAATCTTCAACGTTAAGAATTTGTGCGGAGTGGTCATTTTTTGTTGAAGTTGAACCACAACCCACCAAAGCGATTGTAAAAATTAAAAATGATAATTTGGTATAAATAGAATTAAACGTCATAGCTTTTTTAAAAATTTATTTTCCGTAAAATGTGTACGTTTCACCTGCCTTCATAGGCACGTCGTACTCATAGTATTTCGGTAATTTTAGTTTTTCGATATCGGCTTGTTCTGAAACGATTGGCTTTTTTACCTCAATTTCAAAAAACAATGGATTCGGATTTTTTCCTTTGGCGCGTTTCAACGATTTTCCGTTTGAAAATATCAACGGATTTTCAGAACGCAAACGGCAATTACCGTCAAATTTCGAGGTGATTTTCAACACTGAAACTTTATTCTTTTTCCATGATAAATCCAACTCATAACCACCGCGTGCTTTTAAGCCCGTAATTTCGCCCTCGCTCCAAACGCTCGGTAAAGCGGGCAATAAATGGATGGCATCTTCATGGCTTTGCATCAACATTTCGGCGATGCCAGCCGTGCAACCAAAGTTGCCATCAATTTGAAATGGTTGGTGTGCATCGAGCATGTTTGGATAGGTACCTCCACCCTTTCGCTGGTCAGCAGTAACCAAATGCAACTGATCCTGAAGCAGTTTGTAGGCATGGTCGCCATCCAATAAACGTGCCCAAAGATTTACTTTCCAGCCCATAGACCAGCCTGTGGATTCGTCACCTCTAAACATTAAAGAGGTTTTAGCTGCCTGAAACAATTCTGGAGATTTAAACGGTGAGATTTGATTGCTCGGAAACAAACCGTACAAATGCGAAATGTGGCGGTGATTATCTTTGGGGTCGTCCCAATCGATGAGCCACTCTTGTAACTGACCGTGTTTACCAATTTGCATAGGCGCCATATTATCTAAGGCATTCTGAAGTTTTTTGGTGAAATCTTTATCTTCATCCAGAATTTCAGTGGCCTTCATAATATTCGTAAACAAATCAAAAACCAACTGATTGTCCATAGTGGTTCCAGCTGCAATAGTGGATTTTCCGTCCTCGCCAGCATGGGTATTCTCCGGAGAATTAGAAGGCACAATCACCAAATACCCTGAATTGGGGTCTTCAATCATAAAATCCAAAAAGAACTCAGCCGCACCTTTTAAAATGGGAAATATCTCTTTTAAATAATCTTTATTTCCGGTGTACAAATAACGCTCCCATAAATCTTGGCATAACCACGCGCCTCCTGTTGGCCACATGCCCGATGCTGCCATGTCAATCGGTCCCGTAATTCGCCAAATATCGGTATTGTGATGCAATACCCAACCATCGGCATCATACATAATTCTTGCCGTTTCTTTTCCTGTTTCGGCCACTTCGCGTGCCAATTGAATAAACGGCTCGTGCATTTCGGTTAAGTTGGTCAATTCCGCTGGCCAATAATTCATTTCAGCATTAATATTCATCGTGTATTTGCTTTCCCATGGCGGAAACAACATATCATTCCAAATACCCTGTAAATTGGCGGGTTGCCCGCCGGGTTGCGAACAAGATATCAATAAATAACGTCCAAATTGGAAATACACCGCCGCCAAATGTGGGTCGAATTGTCTATCGAATTTTTTGATGCGCTTATCGGTCGTTTCTTTTGAAACTTCTGTAATTCCTAAATCCAGCGTTACGCGATTGAAGAATTTTTGATAATAACTTACATGCGCCTTTTTTATACTTTCAAAATCGTTCTTAATGGCTTTATCTAAAATCGATTTGCTTTTAGCCACATAATCTGCTGATATGTCTTTGTAGTTTACAAAATTGGTGGCGATTGAAATATATAACGTGACTTCATCTGCGTTTTCAACACTTAAAATACCGTTTCTAACCGCCATTTTGCCGCCTTTGTTTTTGGCAGTCATACGCCCCTGAAACTTAACACGTCCTTTTTGACCTTCAACAGTGCTGCTAACGCCCGAAAGGGTAATTTGATTGTCTTCGGTGGTGGTTAAGGTTTTATCAAACGGACTATTCATAAAGGTATTGAAGGTAATCTGTCCGGGTTTATCGGCACTCAATCTAACCACAACCACGTCATCCTCAAAAGCCGTTAAAATTTCGCGTGTAAACGTAACACCATCAACGGTGTATTTTACTTTGGCTGTGGCATTTTCAATATTTAAATCGCGATAATAATTGGTATAATCTTGATGCCCCGGGAAGGAAATAAACACACTGCCAAAGGTTTGGTAGGGCATCCCGTTGTTGGTTTGCGAACGAATATCGGAAGTGGCCAAGGCCTGTGCTTCGGCGTATTTTCCATCAAAAATTAATTGGCGCACTTTAGGGAGCGCCACCAAAGCTTTTTCGTGTGCGTTACTGTTTGGCGAACCCGCCCAAATAGTTTCTTCGTTGAGCTGTAATCGTTCTATCGCCGGGTCTCCGAAAACCATGGCTCCCAATCGACCGTTACCTAATGGCAGGGCTTCATTCCAAATTTCGGCCGGCTCGTCGTACCAAAGTTTTAAATCTTTAGATAACTGTGCGGAAACCGTGTGGATTCCTAAAGTGAATATGAATAAATAAAAAAATAGCTTAGTCCTTTTTGTCATGTTCTCGTAAATTTTTCTCTCCAAATAGCGTGTATAATTTATCAATGTCTTTTATGGCGTTTTTAGGCAGATTTTCTTCTTTATTCCCAAAAACATATAGGTTTTCATAAGGCTCAATCACACAAGTTGATTCATCAATTTTACCCTGTTCGTTTTTAATTTCATGTAAATCCAATTTCAAATGTTCGGCCATAAAATAATACATGACCATACGTTTTGAAAGGCCGTAATCATGACCTTCATTTTTAAAATGGGCATTTTTTAAAACCTTCTTTTTATTGTAAAACTCATAAATTCTTTCAATAAAAGGAAACTCTACCTTGGGTACGTTTTTTGTCCAATCTTTTCCGTCGGAAACAATCAATTGGGGCTTTGGTGCGGCCATGGCAGCCACTTCGGCATTATTGGTTCCGTTTCCACATAAATGAATACCACGCCCGCTTTCACAAGGGCACCCGCCCGAATGATTAGCCGACACCATAACTACGGGCACCGAAACGGAAACCCTATCATCCAAGGCCGATAAAAACATGGTTTGCGAACCACCTCCAGAACCTCCGGTAACGCCTACTCGTGTACTATCGGCAAGTTCTAATGTTGTAGCATAATCCAATAAACGCATACCGCTCAACACCTGAACTGTTGACGCAATACTGTTTCGATGCGCCCACGACGGAAACTGCAACCTCGATTCGCCCCAAGCAAACAAGTCGTAATTAATCACAATGGCACCCATTTTGGCCAACATCGCACAGCGTATTTGCTGGCTATCCCGGTAACGTCCATTTCCAAAATGTCCGTTCGGAGTAATCACAATAGCTGATTTTTCAATCTGCGGATAAGGTTTATAAATAGAACCCGTGGTGTAAACGCCCGGAAGAATTTCCAAACCTATGTTTTCAACACTATAGCCGTCATAAATTCTCTTTTCCGTTAATATAGGGTCTGAATTCGGTGCAGGAGGAGCTTTATCCAAACCAAAGGCACTTATCATGCACTGTTTGAGTTCGGTTTTACGGGCTTCCCATTCTTCCTTGTCGTGGTACAAATGCGATAAATATGATAATCGTTCTTCGGCCACGTCTTCCGAAACCCGGTGGACTTGGAATTTTCTAATTTCATAAACCCCATCACCATCATTAAATGCCACTAGATTGAAAGGTGCCAACACATTGGCTAGGCTCACCTCCAAACTACTTTGCTGAATGCGCCAATCGCCGTATTCCAAAACTTTATCTTTAAGCAGTTGGTCGTTATCCTTAACTTTTATATTAAAGATGGTTTCAATTTTTTTGATGGTTTCCGTAACCGGAACGGTAAAATTGGTATCTGAAGTTTGAGCCCCTAGTTTTGCAATCGAAAACACTAAAAGCAACAAACCGAATTTTATGTTCATCTTTATTCTTCCCATAATTTTTCATTTATAGAGAACACTCAATCGTATAAACTCCTGAGCCGAGACTGAACGATGATTTCCCTGATTCTAAAGTAACATCATTAAAAGCTGAACCATTTACCGAAATGCTTTCAGCTTTATCCGTTGGAAGTTTTACAGTAGCCGTTGTATTGGCAGGAATTTCAATCTTTAAAACGAATGTATCTTCTTTTCTTTCCCAATGCGAAACGATGGTGCCGTAAACCGATTCGTAATCAGCCTTAACAAACGATAAATCGCCCACCACCTCTGGTTGAATATAAAAGTGCTTGAACCCCGGGTTCTCCGTATCGGGCACTATTCCCGCTAAACTTCTGTAAAACCACTCCTCTATTTGCCCCATCATAAAATGGTTCCAAGAGTTTCCTTTTCTGGGGTCCCACTGCTCAGTTAGTGTGGTCAATCCGAATTTAATTTGAAAGCCGTACCCCGGCGTATCGTAATGGTTGTTCATTCTGTACATCACCTCATTCTCACCGTTTCTAGCTAAAGTTTGGAACAAGTAGCGGTTGCCCACATCACCCGTGGTTAATCGGTATCCCCTATTTTTAATGTCGTCCAACAGGTTTTGCATCACCGCCGCTTTATGCTCTGGCTCAACAATATCCATAAAAACGGCAACGGCATTACTAAACTGACTATTGGTACCGTATTGTTTGGTGTCTGCATTAAAAAATTCGTCGTTAAACGCTTTTTTTATGTTTGAAACCAACGCATTGTACGTTGAAATGTCTTCGGTTTTGCCCAAATGCTCGGCTGCCTTTGCGAATAATTTGGCTGCAAAATAATAGTGACTGGTTGCAGAAAGGGCTATCGGGCTATTTTTTGAATAACCTGCTGCATGCTCGCCGTAATCGTACCAATCACCCAAACCATAAGATACAATATAATTATCGGATTTTGAAGTGAGGTAATCCACATAGCGTTTCATTACGGAATAATACTCTGAAATCAAGGTATCATCACCATAATATTTATAATACATCCATGGCAATATAACGCCTGAAACTCCCCATTCCGGTGAATCGGTAAAATCGCCTCCGAACACCACATACTCGGGAGCAATAGTTGGAATCATACCATTGTCGCGCTGGGCGTCCTCTATGTTTTCCATGATGCTGGGGATAAAGGTTTGCATGTTATAATTGAACATCAACCCCGGACCATTTAAATGGGCTTCTTCCAGCCAACCTAATTTTTCACGATGTGGACAATCGGTCAATACCGCTTGAAAATTACTTTTTATCGCATTATTAATCAACTCGTGGGCTTTATTGAAAATCTCGTTTGAGCTTTCAAAAGAACCGGCCTCTCCCGCTGAATTATAAACAAAATTTGAAGTCACCTCCAAAAGTGTTGGAAACTTAGCGTTCTTTACTTCTTTATAGTTGATGCTATCCACTTGAATATATTGGTAACCGTAAAAACTGAATTTTGGCTGCCATTCCTCAACCCCATCGCCTTTCAAAGTATATTCAAAATAATAAGGTTTTCCAGAGCGGCCTTGGCGAATGGTACCATCTTCTTTTAAACTTTCGGCCGTCCAAAGTTTAATTTTTTGTCCTTTTTCGCCTTTTACTTTTATCGTTGGAAAACCTGATAAATTTTGACCCATATTGAACACATAAGTGTTTTCATTGGGTTTGGTCACTTCCTTAACCTCATACTTCTTTTGAATAGTAACAGGCGGTGCCGATTGTGCCTTTAAAGCGCCTTTTGGAGCTTCTTGAACTACAACGGATTTCCAATTTTCTTCAATGAAATAAGGGGTATTCCAACCGGGCTGTTCTAAACTGGCATCGTAATCCTCACCACCAAACATCCCATTGTAGGTAATTGGGCTTTCGCTGTACGTCCATGAATCGTCAGATTGCACAATTTCTTCCGAACCATCTTCAAAAGTCAGTTTCATTTTGAAAAACAATGTTGGCGGACCAAAACTCACGAAAAATTTGGTGTAACGCCCCTGAACCGTATTGTACATACCGTTACCCAGCATAACACCAACGGCGTTGTCGCCTTCATTCAAAAGGTCCTCGGGAATTTCGTAAGTGTTAAAGTTTACCGATTTATCATAATCGGTCCACAGTGGTGCAAATTCACTGTTTCCTATTTTTTCACCGTTAATGGTGAGTTCGTAATGTCCCAATCCAGAAATATAAACCACAGCTTCCTTTATAGGTTTGCCAACCGAAAACGGTTTACGAAGCATAATACTTTGGCGCGATAACGGATGCGAAGCGTCAATAATTTCCTGTCGTCTCGATTTTTTAAACGATGCCGTGTGGTAATGTCTGCCCTCGGGCAAATTACTCTCGGCTTTGGTAATGGCACCAATCCAAGTAGGATTTAAACTTTCTGTCTTTGGTTTAACTCTAAAAAAAGCCGTCTCACTCCAGTTCGATGCCGTATTATTTTGGTTCCAAATTTTAGCCTTCCAGAAATATTTGGTTTCACTTTTTAAATCGGAACCGCCATAATTTACTAAATGACTTTGGCTGGAATCTACCTTTCCACTATCCCAAATATCGCCTTCATTGTTTTTTAACTTTTCTTCGGAAGAAGCCACCAAAATTTGATAGGCATTTTGCGAAATATTAAATCCGTCCGATTGTATTTTCCAGCTAAAACGCGGCGCTTCATGAACGGCCAACGGATTAGTTGCCATGTTGCACGTTAGGCTGGATACCGAAACAGTATTAGTATTTTCAGCAGATTGACACGCCGAAAACACCAAAACAAAAATGAATATACTTTTTAGAATTTTCAATTTAAAGTTTTTTTGTAATCAATGATTTTATATGAAATACCGCCTCTGGAATGGGTTTTCCCGTAAACGGCACATCGTCATAATTGGGTGTATCTACCGGTGTATCTACGTTCGGGTAATGGCGTTGCTCTCCGGTACGGAACATCACACGAGAAATACCGTCAGTGGGCATAAAGAAGATACCTCTAGTTTCTTTTTCATCGTTTATGTTTATATCATATAAACGCGTACTGGCATCCACCGTTAGTTTGATGGTATATTCTTTCCCGGCTTCGTACGGCATAATATTTCTTAATCGGTAGCCCATTTTTTGCTTCAAATTACCTTCTTCATCAAAAATCAACCTTAGGGAAGGTAAACCTTGTGCATTTTGCAATTCAATTTGAAGCATCCCATGGTCGTTTTGCTCAGGTTTTACCGTAAAGGTTACTTCCATTTTTTCGGCAAATGGCGTTACACGCTCCACACGAGGATAATCGTAAGGGTCTTGGTCTCGCAACGTTAACCATTTTTCGCCGTCTTTCTTTTCGATATTGGCTGTGGCCCACTGCAAATCGTAGGTGTTCCATAGTTTTAATTCTTCACCATCAGGTAAATTGTTGAACACATCGTTTACATCCTCTTCTACGGTGCTTTTTACTGGAACAGGTACCGAAGCCACCCAAATATCTTCCTTATTCACACTGTAAGTCAACCACATGTTGCCATCTGGAGGCGTGCCATTGCCCGGAATAATGCCGCGCACATACTGCGGTCCGTGCGATTTATAATTACCACCATAACGAATTCGTGAAAGCTCGCCGTGTACCAAAAACAGATTATCATAAACCAACCCGTCTTCACTCGTTGAAACAGCCAATGGCCAACGGAATTCCGAAGGATTATAAACCGTGGCATAACGACCATCGGAAGTTTTTTGTCCCCAAATTTTGGCATTGCTGTTTACAAAACCGGGCGCTCTCAATGGGTCGTATTCCCATGTTTTTCCGCCATCGTTACTTATTGAAGTCAACGCATGTTTCCATAAACCCACGGTTCGGCCACCAGGAATTTCGTAATAACTAAACGCTTTGTATTGTTTTTTCAACGGAATTAACGGGTCGTCTCTATCGGCTTCCTCAACCCATTGTTGCATCAACAATGGTTGCGACATCAATTCTTCACAAGCCTTTTTAAAGCCTCTATCCTTGCTGCTTTTATAGAATGGGTAATTGGTGTTTTTTTCATTCCAACCGTGGTTATAACGAATAAAATAAATAGGTCCTAAACTGCCATCTTTATAAATTTCGCGAATAACGCGGCCAATGCCGTTTCCGTCGTTGGGGCTATCCTTTTCGTTCATCGAAATGCCATAAAAGGCCAAAGTAAAAAAGCGATTGTCAGAAGACGTGAAAAAGCCCATACGTTGGTGCATGGTGGCCTTTAAGTTTTTGGCAACGCCTTCAACGCCTTCTTTTTGATAGCCATCCGGGATGCTGTAAATAGGAAAACTAACCTGCGGAAAGCTCCAGTTTTCACCATCTTTTGAAGTTAACATAAAGGTTTGGCTAGGCGGAATATGCTCCCCAACAGGGTCGCTTAAATACTGAACAAAAAAAGTATCGTTCCAATACGCGATGTTGGGTGCGTGGTTGTAAGTCCACCCATATCCATCGGATTTATTAGGATGCTCACGGCTAGCCCGCATAATTTGTGTGGCATGTACCCCAACGGCTGGTGCCAGCATACCGTGGTGGTAGTCGATGTTCGATAAAGTTTTACCGACATACTTTATGGTATCCTGTTGTGCATTCAAAACTGAAACCACACAGAAAGAGGCTGTTATTATTAATGATTTGAAACCTAGCTTCATATTTTTATCTTTTATTTTTCTTTACTTTTTTCAATTAAACCATTCAAAACATCTTGTGAAATGGTGGTTATTGTACCGTGCTTATGTCCTTCGGGAAGTGAAATTTCATCTGATACATCTTCAAAATTTTTAAAGTCTGAAGTACGAACCGCTTTGTAGTTTTTCTCACCGTAATTATCGTAATAGATAACATACTTCCCATCATTTTCTATTACCGTTGGTCCTTCGGAAAGAAACCCGGTATAAGGTTCTGATATATTTTTAAAAGGCCCTAATGGTGATGTTCCAAAACCGACTTTTAAATTTCTATTCGGGCGGGTGTTATCCTTAATAATTAGAGCATAATCGTCTTCACCCCGCTTTACAATAACACAATCAATAACACTAAAACCAGGTTCTAAAAACAATTTCGTATCGCTGAAAGTTTTAAAATCCTTTGTGGTTGTATAATACATCCGGTGGTTATTTTTCTCGTCTTCCTCCCCTTTTTCATATCGAAAAGGAATGGTAGATGCCCAAATAATGATGTATCGGTCTTTATCTTCATCATAAAAAATCTCCGGTGCCCAAACATTGACCACATCTGGCTCGTGTGCCATTACGGGAATAAACTGTTGCTCACTCCAGTTAATTAAATCTTTGGAACTTGCATAACCAAACCCGTTGCCACCACGCCAATCGGTGGTCCAAACCATGTGGTAGGTATCGTCTTTACCCCGAACAATGGAAGGGTCGCGCATAATTTTGCTCGCTCCCGCCTCGGGTTTTAAATACGGGCCTTTTAAATCTTTCCAATGGTAGCCGTCTTCGCTGTATGCTAAATACAGACCATCTGTTGCGGGCTCCCTAAACGACGTAAACAAATACGCCTCTTTTTTTGGAGCGCAACTGAATATAACCACCAAAATAGCTATAGCCAATACGTTTTTTAGCTTCATCATTATTCTTCGGTTATTTTACCTTGAATGGCGCTTGTAGATTTTACATGGAACGTAACGTGCTTAAACACGTTATTTTTCAAATAGACATTTTCGGTTTCATCACCTTCAACATGCAAAAATGTATCGGTTGGAACCATAGGGAAATTGTTGCTCAACAAAGCTGTTTTTACATTTTTAAAATGCACTACGGCTTTTCCATCAATTGGTTTTGAGGTGCCCACGTTATCTAAAATAATTTGCTCGGTATCTTCCACTTTAAAGGCGGAACCTAAAGTCGTATTGATTTTTACATCGTGAAATTCAATGTTTTTTGCCGTATGTACTGAAAATCCTTCTTTGGCATCAATATCTACATCTGAAAAGGTGATATCGTGAATAGGCATTTCTGGAATTCCCAAAATACGTCCGGCTGTGTTTACGTTGGTTGCCGTTACATTGCTGATATGGATGTTTCTGAAAATAGGTGTTTCTTCGGTAACAGGGCCTTCAACCGTGTTTTTGTCGTAAAACAAATTCATCATAAAGGCTTCCTTTTGAATGTTGTTCATCACTACATTGCTTACACGAATATCTTCAACCACTCCACCTCGACCACGGGCCGCTTTTAAGCGAATGCCTCTATCGGTGCCATCGAAAACGCAATTGGCAATGGTAATTTTTTTTATGCTTCCAGACATTTCACTACCAATAACCACACCGCCGTGACCACTTAACATAGTACAGTTGGTAATGGTAACGTTTTCGGTTGGCGTAGCCCATTTTCTACCATCGGCATCACGACCCGATTTAATGGTAATACAATCATCACCCACGCTGATGTGGCAATTTGAAATATGCACGTTTTTGCATGACGTTGGATTTATACCATCGGTATTTGGTGAATACGGATTAAAAATCGTCACATTATCCACGGTGATGTTATCACAGAATGCTGGATTGATTGTCCAAAATGGTGAATTTTGAATCGTAACGCCTTCAATGGTTATATTTTTACACTTAAAAGCTTGGAACAATGGCGGCCTGTGGAATAGATAACTTCTGGTTCGCTTGTAATAATCGGCGGTTTTTACATCTTTATTGGCCTCTTGTGTCATTTTTTGGTACTTCGTGAGTTCCAATTTTTCCTTAGCCGATTCTATTCTCCAAATTTCCTTCCACCAAGCTTCACCTTGACCGTCAATAGTACCTCTTCCGGTAATGGTAATATTTTCAGCATCACGGGCATGCAATAAAGGTTTAAAGGTTTGAATAACCGTACCTTCCCAACGCACTTCGGTAAATGGTAAATAATGGTCGAAATTTGTTGAAAATTTTAAAAGCGCTCCCGCTTCAATATGTAAAACAATATTGTTTTTCAATTCTAAGGCCCCCGTTAAATATTCACCTGCTGGAAAATAAATAGTGCCTCCGCCTTGTTTGGCAGCCTTATCGATAGTCCCCTGAATCGACTCTGTACACAACTTTCCTTTGTTGTTTCCGCCATGCTCCAAAACATTAAACCAACCATTGTTTGCTGAACTGGTAGAAACAAATGCTGAAAACAGACCTAAAAACAATAATAAATTTATCTTTTTCATAATTATCACAACTTATTTAGATGTTAAAATCAATACCCAATCGTTACCGTCAACTTCCTCGCCTGAAGGTTTAAAATCCTGAACCCCTTCGTTTTTGAATGCGCCTATTTTGGTTTTCTCACCGTTTCTCGGGTTAAACCAAGTTGCATCTACTTCATCGCCTTTTATTTTACCCATATTTACGGATACAGGTTTTCCGTTGTAAACGTAAATCAAGGCATAGTTTTCGCCTCGTGTGGCTGCTTTGTAATCGTATTTTTCACCTTGATTGGCGACCAAACTTTCGTCTGGAATGCGCTCAAAATAAGGGAACTCCAAAATCAAGTTTTTTAAATGCTTCATTTGTCCCGCTCCAGGGTCGTCCAAAGCCTCAACCCAATATTTTTTACTTCCGTAAGCCTCCGGTTTATTATGATTTTCATGCATTTGCATAATGTGGTTGTTACCGTATGTAAAACCAGCCGCCCCTGCAAAAACCGACCAATAGGCGTAGCGACGTAAATCATCGTCATTCCAAAGGGGTTGTAAGGTATCATGCAATCCTTGTGGAATACCTTCATAAGACGGCTCGCCATCAACCGTTGGCTTTGTTGGTTTTAAATCAAAATCGACTTGCACATACTTGTAATTATCTTGACCGTAAGCACGCTCGGTGTCGTCTTGGTCGTAACGACGGTGGCCAGATTGGAACATGTTGAAATCCAACCAAGTTTCATTATGGAAATCATCAGATGAATCGGTTCTACCCCTTGGGTGGAATGTGACCATTCGTTCTGGGTTGGCTGTTTTTAAAATACTACCAATGGCCTTCCATATTTCGGTATTTTCGTTTCCGAAGGTATCACCACCATTAAGCCAAATAATATTTTCACGGTCTTTATAGCGCTCTGCTAAAAAATTAGCATAAGCTTTTGCTTGCTCTAAAGTTACTTCGCCAGCACTTACGGGTGAGCCCCAAACAGGCACCATGGCCAAAAACAGTCCTTCCTCCTCGGCTACATCTAAAGCGTAATCTACATGGTCCCAAAAATCGTAGGCCTCTTCGTCATTAAAATCGTTGCCTTCGGTTACCAATGGTTTCGATAAATCTTTAGCAACCAAAGCCGAATCGCCGTAAACGTTTGCCACACCCAACGAGTGCACCGTCATGATTTGAATGATGTTATATTCCTTCTCTTTCCTGTCTTTAAAATAGGTTTTTATTTCATCTCTGTTTAATTTGTTGAAGGCCAACCAACCCGTATCGGCCAACCAAAAGAACGGTTTTCCGTCATCCGTTTGGAAATAATGTCCGTTTTCAGAGACTTCAATCTTTGGCATTCCGGCCTTATCGATACGTTCTTCTTGTACCTGTTCTTTTTTTGATTCCTTACAAGACACCACACCCACTAAAAGAGATAATGATGCTAAAACACTTAAAATTTGATTGGTTTTAATCATGTTTGCTTAATTTTTCTTTTGTATAAATAGAATCGCTTTGTTACCATTTGGGCTCGAAAGCGTGTGTTTAGATTTTCCGCTTAGGGTGTCCGTCGTTATTACTTTTCCATCGCTTGGTTTTATCCAGTAAGCGTCAAACTTACCGTTGTAGTTTGATAAATCCAGGGTAACAGCATCAGTGTTCTTTAGGTAAATCAAATATGAATTACCATCGTTTTTTAAAGTCCAACGCGCACTTTTGTGGGTTTCGTTTTTATCCATTTCCATGGAAGTTAAGGCCTCGTAAAATCCAGAAATATCAATTTCCGGAATATTAGCCAAAGACCCTCCCGCCATTAAAATAGACCAACCAAAGCGTGGCGCCGCATGGGTAGAATAAAATACAACTTTTTCTGGAAATTTTTGACGGTATTCCCGAACGGCACGATAAATCTGTTCTTCGGTTTCTTTACCTGTTTCCATTTTACGGGCATGCTGCCTTGGCGCTAAGTTTTTTCCGCCCTCAGGAGCGTAAACCGACCCGTCTTCCCTGTAATGCCAGTACTTGATATCAATCAAATCAACAACAGCTTCTCTTTTATTATCATTCAAAATAGCATCTTGCACGTCTTTTGTTGCTCCTAAACCAATAATGCCATTTGCTGAAGTTTCGTCTTTATACTTTTTAACTTCATCCAGCCAAAATTCCATAAAATGAAGTGGTCCGGTGTATTCTTCACTGGTGAAATGAACAACATTACTGTTGTTTTTAAAATTTTCTAAGGACAGCCTTATGAATTGTTGGTGCAATTTTCTTCTATGCTGATGGGTAACATCGTAAAACTGTTCGGCCATAAAAATACGCTTGTCACCCGCATACGGAACTGGTTCGGGGAAATCGGTAGCGTTTACATTATTTGCCGAGCGCCAAGGCGAACTCGACCAATGTGCTCCGGCCTCTAAAATATTATGCTGAAAATACTGCTGTTGGATGAGTAGTTGACCTTCTTTTTCGGCCAAATCGGCAAATGCTCCCAAGCGTTGCCAATACCATTGGTTGGGTTTTGTCAAGTCGTATTTGCTTAAATGGTCCCATGCCAAATCGGTTCCTGTTCGTGCAAAAGGCTGTTCGTAAAATGGCGCCCAAACATCGGCATCAATTCTTCTAACACGCTCGTGGTCGTCCATTCTGCGCTCGTACCATAAACCATAATTATGGTCTAAAGCCGCTACATTATTTTCCTTAAATTCTGCTACTACTTCATTTAAATTATCGGTATATCCCTTCCCTGTTTTTCCGGGAACAAATCGTGTAACGTGAGCCGAAGCACGGTTTACATCGTGATCGCGCAAACTGCCACGCCACCACATAACCGGGGCTTTTTTACCTGTTATCACTTTTCCGTTAAAGGTTAACCAACCGTTTGTGATTTCAACTTTCGATTGTTTTTTGCTTTCGCTTCCGCGGAATGATTTATCTTTTAATTCGTGAATGGATTTTATTTTTTTTACATCAACAGGAATTTTATTTTCTTTTGAAACCTCATGAATCCAATCTTTTGTGGTTGTTTTAGGTGCCATCGCCTCCTGTGTTAATTGCTGGGCTTGCTCAACCGTTGGGCTAGAGGTTGGCTCGGATCCCATATCGTACACAAATGGATTAAATGGTAATTTTTCCAATCGGTTTTCCAAAAGCGCATAAAACAAACTCCTTGGTGTGATGTGGTTATTTACATCTTTCCAATGGCCATTACCCGTCATGATACCTCCCCAAACGCCGAACGCCCAATTTTGAGCTGTTGGCGGATTATAGCACGCAATTTTTGAAGCCGATGACTCCCAAATAACGCTATTCGCTGCGGTCCATCCTGCACCTCTTCCAGCTTGTTCTCTATTGTTGTAATTGATGCTGGCTCCATCAATATAAGCCACATCAAACAACACACCCGTTGCCCAACTTCCTATGGCCCCACTACTGTTATAGGATGAATAAGATTCGCATTGAACAAACGCATTGGGTCCAGCAGTACCGTAACCTCCTATGGTAAAATCGTTATACCCAAATTCGGAATAACAGCGCTGAAATAAGGTTTGTTGACCTTCAGTATAAAAGGTTTGTCTTCGGTGTGCAGCAATTTCTGAAACGGGCTCTGTTGAAATACAATCTTCAACCGTAATTTGTTGAGCAGTTTTTAGAAGTGAAACTGCTCCGCCAGCCAGATGTTTAAAGTTAATTTGGCGCACCCAAGCATCCTTAACATTTTGCATGGTAATACCAAACCAGCGGTGCTGTTCGTCTTTCTCATTTGCAGCATCAAAAGTAGATTGAATACTTAAATTTTCGATGCCGACCTGATTGATTCTGCCTTCCCAACTATATTTTATAACTTCAATTTGGCTGTAATCGTCGGACACAAACGTCAACGGGGCGTTCAAAGTAATAGTATTGCCTTCAATATTGGAAACAACACGATTGGCTCGAATGTCCCAATCACGGGTTTTCCAACCAATCCAACCACTTTCCCCACCAAAATATTCAGTATTTAGAGTTTCCAACCATTTTTTTGTTAATGGTTTTTTGATGATAATTTCATCGGAAACCTGTAACTGTGCGGCACTTTCCAAATAAAGAGTTTTCGTACCTAATGGAACATATTCATCTCGTAATGCCAAAGTATCAGAGTATGTTATGTCGTTTTTTCCTAAAACACGAATTATCGCTTCACGCTTTATTCCCGTTCCTAAAATAAGTGTTTCGTTTTCAGCGTTTCCGCTTCCTCGAAGCACCACACCCGAATTTTCTAGGTAAAGCGTTCCGTTGATTTCGAAAGTCCCTTTATCCAAAAGAACAGCCCCCCTAAATCCGTTTTTATCGGGCTTAAGTTGACCGACATAGTCTATAGCTTTTTGTATGGTTTCGGTAGCATCCCCATCTTGTTTTGGCACAAATATTTTGGCCTCCACATTGGGAATGGCTTTTTCTGAAGCCTTATATCCGGCATAAGAAAAATCAGGGATGAGGTTTCCTAAATTGTCGGCAACACGCTCAATTTTTCCGTGCTTATTTTTCTTAATATCTGGATAATTAGTTTGTGAAACGCCGCTTAAAACGAACAAAAAAAATGCTAAACCCGACAAAAAAAATTTATCGGCTACTCGACGAACGTTATTTTTTACTGCTACTAAATTCAACGTGGTTTATTTTTTGGTTTTGACTATTGCAACAATCCGCTTTCCAATTCCGCTAAAGTATCGGTGTTGTTTTCAAGATTGGTCCAATCAACTTTTTTTGTCGGGTCAATATTGTTGAAATACGCTTCAATATTCGTATAGCCATCGCCATTTAAATCTTGGTTGGCATCTGAAGCATCTTTAGGGTTTAACCCATATTTTTTCTCCCATTTGTTTGGAATACCATCGCCATCAGAATCTTTATATGGCTTCCCTTTATATTCCGGATAACCACCCGCTTGGTCTGGGTGTGTTAAAATTCCTTTTTTATAAGAATCTATTGGAAGTCTTCTGTTTATAAACTCTTGTCCGATAGTATTTTCCAATCCATCCGGATAATTAATTTCACCAGTTCTTACTTGCTTGATTACACGCTTATCAACATCATCACGTTTGGGCAAAGTAGCGCCTACATTTTGTAATACAAAATCGTAAGCTTTCTGGGCATCCATAATACTAACAGGAGCCATTTCGAACGGTTTGTCCTGTTTAATGTAAACCAACTTTTCTTCTTCTCCAATTTGCACACCGCCATTCCAGTTATCGGCAGTCACATCGGAGTTGGCCTCGGTAATGTTTCCTGATACATAAGCACGACCATAACTTTTCGGCTCCAAATAGCCCGTTTCCGGTTTTAAAATACGGTAGCTTATTGGCTTATCGGCAGGGGTCATTGGGCCGGGTTTAAAATAATTGTTGATAATATTGAACATGGAACGGTAATCGCCTCCATCGATAGAGCGGTTCCACCAATTGAATAATACATTATTCACAAAATTGAAACTGCCGTACATCCCAATTGATGGATTTCTGGAAATATTATTGGCCCAAAGGTTTCTAGCAAACGTACTATTTAAACCCCCTATGGTACTTCCAAAAGCGTGGTTATAAGTATCTAAGCCTTCAGAAGAAATGGTATTTTGAATCGTAATATTTACCGTTGGTAATTTTTCTCTTTTAGACCTTTCATTGGCTTGGAACATGTGTCGGTAAAGCGAAATATTTTCATCCAACCCCCAACTCACCGAACAATGATCTATAATAATGTTTCCCACGGCGTTTCCGCCAAGGGCATCGTCTCTACGGGTAACATCTGTCGCTCCCCTACGGAAACGCATGTGGCGAATGATGACATCATGCGTATCGATTAAAATAGATTCGCCAGCTACGCAAACGCCATCACCCGGAGCGGTTTGTCCGGCGATGGTAACATAAGGCGCACGGATACTGATTGGTTTTTCCAGTTGAATAATTCCGGCAACGTTGAACACAATGGTACGCGCTCCAACAGCCTCCAAAGCTTGCCTTAAAGTGCCCTCGCCACTGTCTTCCAAACTGGTTACTACGAATATTTTTCCGCCTCTTCCGCCGGGAGTAAATGCTCCACCACCTTCGGCACCTGGAAAAGCGGGAATATCAGCTTTTATTAAATCGGCTGGATATGCTGCCCATGGAATATAGGGTTTACCTTCTTTAGCCTCAGCTTGAATAATATGGTAATTCTCGTCCCAGATTTTTTGTAGTCGGGCGTCTTCTTCAGCCAAAAACGCATCGGTTTTGTCCTGTAACTCTTTTGGAATTTCGGGGTATTGTGCCCATGCCGTTTGAAAGCTTCCCACTAAAGCAGCAAGCACGATGGATTTCTTTAATAAACTCACTTTTGAAAATTGCATATTATGAAATTGAAGTTTTTAATTTGAATAAGGCAGTCTATTCTTTAGCTTGTTTTTTTTCTTCTTCGATGCGCTTGTACCAACCTTCCCTTTCTTTTTGAAGGTCATAACCTTCGGCTGAAAGATAGTTATTGATTCGCCCTTTATATTTACCAAACCAAGCATGCTTTTCTTTTGAAGAACCTGCATCCATAGCACGCTCACGTGCTTCTTTCAGGTTATTGTAAATATATTGTTTTTGGGGCTCGGTTAAGCTTGGAATCATCTCTAAATGAGCCGCATAGGTTTTAGGCAAAACGCCATAGGTCATGCCATCTTTTACGGCATCAATTTGCTGCTCAGTTAAATGCTTATCCAATTGGTTTAGATAAGCTTTATGTAATTTACTGATTTTTTTTACAGACTTCTGTTTTGCCTTGGCTATTTTTCTTTCTTCTTTGGCATCTTCAAAACCTTTTGCCTTTATGGCATCAACGCTTGCATCTCTTTCGTCATGCAATCTGCTTAGATTTTGGTATTGCTTGGCTATAATTTGGGTGACCACATTGGCTTTTCCAGAATCTGAAATTTCAATTTGGTCTACAATTTTAGAAGCTCTTTGCTCCGTCACTTTTATGTATTCAGGGTCTAAATGCTGTTGCGCGTTAATGTTGGCCACAATGGATATTAATAACAATAAACCCAAGGTTATTTTCTTTGAAAACATAGTTGTGTCTTTTTTAATTTGATTTTTGTTTACTTCAACAATGGTTCGGTAAGCGTTTCCTTGTTGTTTGAAAGATCTTTCCAATCGATGGTTTTAGACGGATCAATACCATTGATGTAACCTTCAATATTGGTGTAGCCATCGTTGTTTGAATCTTCATTGGCATCGGAAGGATCTTTTGGGTCGAAACCATGTTTCTTTTCATAACTGTCTGGCATACCATCGTTATCTGAATCTTTGTAAGATTTGCCTTTGTATTCTGGATAACCGCCTACTTGAGCGATATCGGTAATGATGCCTTTTTTGTATGAATCTCGCGGTAAACGTCTATGCTTGAAATGATAGAACGACTCCGGGTCTAATCCTTCAACATATTCTGGCTGACCAGTTTTTACAGTTCTTACAATACGTTCGTCAACGGCGTCTCTAACTGGTAAAGTGGCCCCCACATTTTTTACAACATAATCGAAAGCTTCTTCGGCAGGCATTATTTTTCCGATATGTGGCATAGGGAAAGGTCTGTTGGAGTTCATGTAATAGAAATAGGGCTTAGCGTCATCAAAATCCAGCAACTCACCATCTTTTCCTTCAATTTGAACACCACCTGCCCAGTTATCCTGCGTGATTTTCGGGTTTTTATGAACAATATTTCCTTTAACATAAGCACGACCATAAACCATGGTATCGAGTTTACTTCTACCAGCTTCAGGCTTTAAAATACGGTAACTTACCGGTTGATCAAGTGGAGTTAACGGGCCTGGCTTAAAATAATTGTTAATGATGTTGTATTTGGCAGTGTAATCACCACCATCAATTGAACGATGTACCCAGTTGAACATCACATTATTAACAAAATTAAAAATACCGTTCCATCCAATAGATGGGTTTCTACCGGCATTGTTGGCCCACATATTTCTCATAAACGAACAATTTTCTCCACCTAAAGTGCTACCAAATGCATGGTTGTATGTATCTAGAGCTTCTCCAAACAAACTATTTTGAATTGTGATGTTAACTGTTGGTAGTTTTTTGTCTTTATAATTGGCTCCTGGGCTGTACATGTGACGGTAAATGGACATGTTTTCATCCAAGCCCCAAGTGGCAGAAATGTGATCGAGCATAATATTCCCCACTGGATTACCACCTATGGCGTCATCCCGACGACCGACAAATGTTTCGCCCCTTCTAAAACGCATGTGGCGAATCACAACATCATGTGTATCGATCCAAACAGATTCGCCTGCAATGCAAACTCCATTTCCGGGTGCTGTTTGCCCAGCTATGGTAACATAAGGCGCTCGTATAATTAATGGCGTTTTTAACCTTATAATACCGGCAACGTTGAATACAATTATTCTTGCCCCACCAGTTTCGCAAGCCTCACGTAAAGTTCCGGGGCCGTCGTCTTCTAAACTAGTTACGGTGATTACTTTACCGCCACGACCTCCGTAGGAATACATGCCGCCACCTTCAGCTCCAGGAAAAGATGGTATTTCTGCTTGAGGTAAATCTGTTGGACGTCCAGCCCAAGGAATATAGGGCTTACCTTCTCTAGCTTCCTGATCAACTATGATTTTAGCTTTTTCCCAAGCTTCGTCAGAGTGCTTGTAGGCCTCTTCCTTTATAGCTTTTTCTTTAGCTCTATCTTCATCTGTTAACGATGGGTATTGTGCAAAAGCATTGCACATACCTAAAATGGTTAGAAAGAAAATAGATAAACTTAACTTTTTCATGTTGTTTTCGTAATTTTTTTGTTGTTTCCCCCATGAAATATCTCAGAGGGCATAATGATTACAAATACCTTGCCTAAAACAAAATATTTTGAAATAAATGTTTTTTTAACACTTATTATTTAGACTGTAAAATCCCTAGATAGTTTAATAAAATTTTAAAAAAAATACCTGTGTTTATAATAAACACAGGTATTTTCATATATGTAATTATCTACTAGTTATAAGGCACAAATGAACCGCCCCAACCCTGTGTTTGTTGTAAATAAGGTGCTGATTCAACCAAATCTTGATAAACACCAAAGAAATAATACTCATTGTACCATTTAAAAGTAAAATCATCTTGAGATTCAACGTTATCTCTAACAACAACTTCAAAATGGTTATCGTACAAATAATCAACAAACTCTTCATAACTATTCACTCCTGATGGGTATGATGTGGTATCTCTGTTTATTATTGGTGCATCACTACCTAAAAATGGATCGACAGCTCTCCCGTTTTCATAATAAGTATCCGCATCTGACTTAGCAAAAATGAAGAAGCCTTTTCTTCTCATACCCTCGATTGGAGTCTGGTTTAAACGAGTACAAGTACCAAAAGAATCATTATAGAGTAACCAGCGTCTTAAATCGTGAAAACGTTTATTCTCATAAGCAAATTCGACTTTTCTTTCGTTAATAACTACTTCAAAATGTTCATCCCTAGTATTCACTGAAGATAAACCATATTGCCCATCTAAATTTTGGATACCTGCTCTTTCTCTCACCTCTTGAATATAGCTCTTTCCTTCGGATAAATTATTAATACCAATGGCTGATTCGGCTAAATTAAGTACAACTTCTGCAAAACGGATTTCCATGTAGTCAGCTCCACTATCAGTAAAGTTATTCACATTACTTGAATTATCGTTAGTAAATTTTTTCAAGAAAATACCCGACCTATTATTGGTGTTTCTATTATTTGTTCTTAGTACTGGCCTACCTTCACCTGCTGTTAATGGATACCACCTATAAGTCCAAAATTTATAATTCGGATTTTGCCTGTAAGGCCATATGCTACCATTATAAGCAAATGTATGATAGAAACGAGGATCTCTATTTCTATAAAAGTGATTTAAATTTCCATTCGGATTATAAGGAGTTCCATCTGCCATTGGGAAAGCATCTACAATACTTTTTGTAGGTGAAATAGTAGCATTTCCTCCCTGCTCTTCTGGTCTTGATTGGAACTCTGTATTATTATTTTTAGAAATGCCTCCAACATTATCGTTATAATTATTAAACCCAAAAGCAAAAATGGATTCCATTCCATTATCATTAAACCACATGTTTTGCCAATCTGGGTCTAAGCCTTTTCCGTTTGCTAAACAAAAGTTGTAAGCCTCTAAATTAGCATCATAAGCCCTTTGCCACCTCGATTGATCATCATTTCTATTAAATTGCGGACTCGCCCATGTTAGCAATACACGCCCCTTAAGAGCAGCTGCAGCAGCAGCTGTTATTTTACCAGCTTCATCAGCTGTATAAGGCCTTGCGTTTTCCAACAAGTTTTTGGACATATCTAAATCAGCTGCAATTTGATTTACTACATCTGCTGCTGAACTTCTTGGTGTTTGGTTTACTGAAGAATTTGCCGTTAATGGTTGTTCTTCTAAAACAATTGGAATCCCTCCATATAATCTCAACAATTCAAAATATTGCCATGCTCTCCAAAAATAAAGTTGTCCTTTAACTTGGTTTTTAAAATCTTCTTCTAGACCATCGTACTTGTCAACATTATTGATATATATATTGCAATATCTTATTCTTGTCCAAGCATCATTCTGCGGATTTGTTTCAATTGGTTGACCTAAACTCAACAAACAATGAGCATTTACAGGAGAAATAGTAGCCCACTCTCTGTTAATATCAACCCTTCCTGCCACTTCATCAGTAGCTTTGGCAAACAATGTCACATCTCCTCTACCTGCAATATCAGAATTATCATCCGCAGATTTAGACCACATGGTCATGTTGGTATCTCCATCTGGCAAAAACAGGTAATATAAATTATTCACATACAAGTTGGCTAAAAATTCATCTTGGTAAATCTCTGCTTCAACTTGTTGATAATTTTTCTTCTCTTCAATAAAATCTGTACTGCAACTACTTAAAAACACCAAGCTTAAAAGTAAAAACAGGTTATTTATTTTTATATTTTTCATGCTAAATCTTTTTTAAATTTAAAACCCTATGTTAACACCCAAGGAATAGGTTCTCAATACCGGATAGCTGTTATATGAACCGTAAGGGCTTAATCCATACTTTTTATATGGGTTAAACAAAATGAATGGATTCATTGCTACCAAATTCAATCTAAAGTTTCCTACACCTACTTTGTCCGTTAGTGTTTTAGGCAAACTATAACTTAAATTTATATTCCTCATCATCATACTAAAGCTACTAACTTGCCAAAAACTAGAACTCACAGTGTTTATTCCACCATCACTATCTGGAGACCCCTGGTTTATAGCTCTTTGAAGGTTAGGTATAGTTCCTGTAGGGTTTTGTTCTGGGTCATACATATTTGCCCAAAATGCTGGCCTATTCTCATAATTTGAAATAATATTACTGCTTATAAATGGTGTTTTAGCACTACCTACTTCTCGGTAACCGCCCCAACCAACGCTTAAAACAGTGTTTAAGCTCAACTGTTTGTATCGTAAACGAATGCTTGAATCAAAACCTTGTGGCCCCTTAGCCCGCTTTTGTAATTGAATTTGATCAAATTGGTTTATAATTCCATCCTTTGGTGCAAACGTTCTGGTTTCAGGATCCCAAGCCCCACGAACATCTCGATAATACAACATACCTGGTTTTAAATCTGCGGCTGCAATACCCAAAATTTCAGTAACACCTGTTTCAGCAATATAACTGTCTATATCGCCTTGCGTTCTAAACATGCCTAAGTAATCGTAACCCCATTTACCAATATCTGAAGGACCGGGCTTATTAGATTGCCAAGGATACCAGTTTGCTTCATTTGAAAAATTACCTTCAATAATATTATTTTGGTACCAACCTATATTAAAATTAACACCATAACTAAAATCGTCACCAACTGAATCGTCCCAACCTAAAGATATCTCTGTACCCCAAGTATCTGCACGACCAGAATTAGAGGCTGCCGAAGATCCTCCTACTGTAAAAGGCACTCCTGAATTCACATTTACGAGTAATTCTGTACCGATGTTATAAAAAGTTTCAGCACTTGCTGATAGCCTGTTATCCAAAAAGCGGGCTTCAAGTCCAAAATTGGTTTTAAGCTCCTTTCCCCAACGAATATCTGGATTTGCTGCTCTAGATGGCTCCAAACCTCCAGACAATGAACCATTACCTCCAAAAACCGCTCCATTAAAATCCAAAGGATCATATTCAAAACTTTGTCGCCATTGCCATGCTCTAGTATCGTCCTTACCTACAAAACCAACCGAACCTCTAAACTTTAAAAAATCAATAGTATTGGACTTAAAGAAATCTTCTTTAGAGATAATCCAACCTCCTGAAATGGAGTAAAAATTTCCCCAATAGTTTTCTGGCGCAAATTTGGCAGAAACATCACTTCTAAATAAGAGCTCTGCATAATATTTACCATCATAATTATAATTAAGTCTACCTATAAGCCCTAAGTCCCCAGATTCATATTTCCAATTGTATGTATTCTGTTCATCAAGTGTTCCTGTAGCTTGCCAAAGCATTCCATCTGCCCAATCTGGAACACCAGATTTAATAATGCGCTCTTTGGTTTGGTATCTTTCAGCCCTTTCCACAGCAAACAATGCAGAAACACTGTGTTTACCAAAATCTCTATCGAATGAGGTTTGAAAACGTATTTGTTCATTTTGGCTTCTAGTGTTATCCAACAATAATCTATCACCATTTTCTACCAAATATTCACTCTTTACATCATTTACTCCCAAAGGACCGCTACCATCTCTGTAATAGATATAGGTTTGTCCGAATCCGTTGTTTGGACCACTTGTATCAGCATCTGGATTCGCTCCATAGAAGTCATACAAATAAAACTTCCCTCCTATTTGGTTTCCTCCACCAGCTGCCATTTGACGAGCATAATTAGCTTTTAATTTTAACCCTTTTATAAAGGGCACCTCATACTCTACGTTTAAGTTTACCGCTACATTATGATCGGTATTAACAGCTAAATTTTGCAAGCGTTGTATTTCACCATAATGATATCCACTAAGGTCTGCAGCTAACGATCCATTTTGTACAGCCGGTAACCCATTAATATACATCGGTAAATAGGGCGCTCTATTTTGAAGTTGTCTGAAATCGTTCTCTACATTTTCACTTCCAACTTTACTGGTTGTTTTGCTTTCATCAGTAAAATACCCAGACACCTGAAAATCAGCCTTAAAGCCTTTTGCCAAGTTAATATTTGAACCTGCTCTAAACGACCACCTATCGTAGTTTAACGTTCCTAAGTTACCATCTTGGGTGTAATAGGAAATACCTCCAAAATATGTGGCATCTTCACTACCTCCGCTAACATTCAAGTTGTGTCGCTGCGTACTGGCTGAAGACCAATATTGATCTAAAGCATTATAACTATTCGTTTTAAAAAACTCAAGTTCAGCAGGTGAGAAAAAAACACCATCATTAGTAGCCCCAGGGTTGGGGTCTGCAGGGTCGTAAGTTGCTCCCAAACCATTAGGTCCGTTAATAATATTAGTTACACGAGCAAAATCATAAGCGTTCAACATCTCATGACGATAAGTTTCATCTGAAACCGAAAAGTTCCCAGAATAGGAAAATTTAGCTGGCCCCTTTTTTCCTTGTTTAGTTGTAACTAAAACCACACCTTGTGCTGCTCTTGAGCCATAAATAGCTGCCGAGGCATCTTTAAGGAAAGATATACTTTCTACCTCCGAAGCATCTAAATTATTAAATCTTGTGGGGTCACTTTGACCTGTATTAGGGTCAATCTGAACAACACCATCAATAACATAAAGTGGATCTGTAGCAAACATGTCCTTGGCTCTAATATTATTACCCGAAACCGGGTTACGAATAGTTATCTGTGCGGGAGCACCAGGTCTAGATTGACCTCCAGAAACACTAACCCCCAGAACTCGGCCTACAAGGGCTGAGGCTAAATTTCCAACAGGTAAGTCTTCAATTTCCTCCCCCTTTATACTTTCAACGGCACCAGTAACAGCTTCACGCTTTTGAGCACCATACCCCACTACAATCACTTCACTTAAAGATTCTGTATCTTCTTGTAGCGTTACATTTATAGTACTTTTATCACCCACTACCTTTTCGGCAGTTTTCATACCAATAAAGGTAAACACTATTGTGCTCCCTTCATTGACACTGATACTGTAATTACCGTCAAAATCGGTTACCGCACCATTATTAGTTCCCTTTTCAATAACATTTACACCTGGCAACGGCACACTAGAATTATCTAACACTGTACCTGAAACCACCTTTTTACCGCCTGTTTGAGAGAAGCCCGAAAGTGCAAACACACCGAAAAGCAGCAAAAATAAAGCATTGGAAATTGCTTTTTTCATACGTTTTTATTTAGTTTAATTAATTTTTAGCAATGGTATTAACCAAAACCTTTCTTAACGAAAAGTTAATATTAAGCTAATATCAAGAAATTAGCAATTATCCAATGTAATTTTTGAACGCCGATCAATTTTATAAAGTCCTTTTTGTTTAATTATTGAAATTTGGAAAAACACGGCAACGCCTAATTATAAATCAGTTACCGTCTGTACATTTCAACTATTCACTATCTAATAAAATTTGAGCATGGTAAACGGAATTATTCCACCAATGGTAACACCTTTGTTACAAGACAATCTTTCACTGGATGTAAAGGGTGTTCACAATTTAATAAACCACATTATTTCAGGCGCCGTTCACGGTCTTTTTATTCTGGGCACAACTGGTGAAGCTACTAGTTTGAGCTATAAAACCAGAGCGCAATTTATTGTAGAAAGTGCCAAAATTGTTGAGGGAAGGGTACCGCTATTTGTGGGTATTTCAGACACCTCGATTGAAGAGAGCTTAAATCTGGCAAATATTGCTAAAGAAGCCGGAGCTTCTGCTGTAGTTGCAGCGCCTCCTTTTTATTACGGCATGGGGCAAATAGAACTTCACAAATATTATTGGAGTTTGGCCGACCAACTACCACTCCCCCTTTTCCTTTATAACATGCCCTCGCACACTAAAATAAACATAGAAATTGATACTGCCGTTAAACTTGCCGAGCACCCCAATATTATAGGCTTAAAAGACAGTTCGGCCAATATTGTATATTTTCAAAAACTGTGTCATTTATTAAAGCACAAAGATTTCACGCTCTTGGTGGGACCAGAAGAAGTCACCGCCCAAACCGTTTTAATGGGCGGGCATGGTGGCGTAAACGGAGGAGCCAATATGTTCCCTAAACTTTACGTAGAACTTTACAATGCCACTATCGCTAAAGATTTTGAGCGCATCGCCAAGCTTCAGCACTTAGTTATGGAAGTATCAACAAAGATTTACAGCTTAGGAGCTTTTGGTTCAAGCTACCTAAAAGGTATGAAAGCCGGACTTTCAGCTTTGGGGATTATTGACCAGCATATTGCCCCGCCCTTCCATTGCTTTGACGAAAAGGAATTCAATGCCGTAAAACAAAATATTAAAGACATTGAAGCTCAAATAGCAGAAGTGCTATAGAGTGCCACCACCACTCTTTGTTACAATTTACCAACTAAACTAAACGCCCATTATTAATGAATACTCTTGACATTATAGTGTTTTTTGTTTACATAGGAGGCATTGCCCTTTTTGGCGGTTCTTTCTTCAAAAAAAACAAAACATCATCATCTTACACCTTAGGAAATAAAGACATACCCAGCTGGGTGGTCACTATGTCCATTTTCGCCACTTTTGTCAGTAGTATTAGTTATTTGGCTTTACCGGGAAATGCCTTTCAAAGTAATTGGAATGCACTCGTTTTTAGTTTGTCGCTACCCATAGCCACCATTATTGCGGTGAAATATTTTGTACCGCTGTATCGAAAAATCAATAGTCCGTCGGCATACACATTCATGGAACAACGGTTTGGGTCGTGGGCACGCATTTATGTGTCGCTCTGTTATTTATTGACGCAATTGATGCGCATAGGCACCATTTTATATTTATTGGCGCTTACGCTGAACGCCATAACCGGATGGGATATCGCCACCATTATTGTTTTTACAGGCTTGGTGGTGGCCGCCTATTCTATGTTGGGCGGGATTTCGGCCGTACTATGGACCGATGCCATTCAGGGTATCATTCTAATAGTTGGTGCTTTGGCCTGTATTGTTTTTATGCTTTTTAGTATGCCGGAAGGGCCATCACAAATTTTTAAAATTGCTGCCGAAAACAATAAGTTCAGCTTAGGAAGTTTTAGCTTAGAATGGGATAAAACCACCTTTTGGGTGGTATTAATTTACGGTGTTTTTATTAACCTTCAAAATTACGGTATCGATCAAAACTATGTGCAACGCTATATGGTTTTAAAATCGGATAAGGAAGCTCAACGTTCGGCATTAATTGGTGGTTTAATCTACTTACCCATTTCTGCCCTGTTTCTTTTTATCGGCACCTCACTTTTCGCGTATTATAATTCGGCTGAAGTGTTGCCTGAAGCTTTGCAGGACATCAGTAAAGCCGATCGTGTTTTTCCGCATTTTATTGTAAACGCCCTACCTGCAGGAATTACGGGGTTGCTAATTGCCTCTATTTTTGCTGCCGGAATGAGTACCATTTCAACCAGTTTTAACAGTTCGGCCACGGTATTTTTAACCGATTATTACAACAAATATTTTAAACAGGATGCTTCGGATAAAAAGCGTATGCAAGTGCTTTATATATCATCCATCATTATCAGTATTATCGGGATTAGCATAGCCATTGCCATGATTAATGTAAAAAGTGCATTGGATGCTTGGTGGAAGCTATCTTCCATTTTCAGTGGTGGTATGCTGGGGCTGTTTTTATTGGGAATGTTCTCGAAAACTAAAAATGCTACAGGAGCCATTATTGGTATGATAGCGGGTATTTTAGTCATTCTTTGGTTAACGGTTTCCGAACGCATTTTTGGTCCCGATAGCCTTGGTGCCTCGTTTCACACCTATTTAACCATTGTTTTTGGTACGATTGCTATTTTCTTGGTGGGATTTTTAGTGTCTTCTTTAATGAAACCGAAAAAATGACTAATATTTCAAGCAAGGATTTAATCAGCATGCTTGTATAGTTTTTTTACGGTAATTGTTGTATCTGATCTTCCTGTGATAAAATTTGTTTCAATCCTTGTAGGTATACCATTAGTTATTCTAACACTCACCCTTTTTCCTGGAATAAATAAGATTATTAAAAAAAGATAAATAAAAGCAGAGAAAAAAGCTGTCACTAAATATTTACCCCCCTTTTTAAAACCCTTATTTTTTAATTGGTATTTGGTAGAAATAACAAGAAATATAATAGACAGAAATCCAATTATTAAGCCAAAATAAATCATTCCTTTAATTCCTGATACCCCTATAAAAAATAGAAATAATGATAAGATATAAAGGATAAAAGGATATTCAAATTTTATAATCATTTTTTGAAAAATGTCTTTCTCTTTATCTGTCTTCAATTCATTATCTATGTCTATATCTGGATGCGACTCTAGAATTTCAACAACTTTTCTTTTCGTATCACCATGTGGTTTTGTTTCACCTTTTTCCATACGTTGAATTGTCCTTAAACTTAAGCCAGAAAGATTAGCTAATTCTTCTTGAGACAAACCCTTCCTTTCTCTAAGTTTTTTCAGTTTTCTACTGAACTCTTTGTTTTCCATACTTATTTTTAATTTCAATATAAAGATACATTAAGTTATTGTTTTCTATGCATGTCACTTTTACGACAAGCTTACGACATGAACAAGTAAATTGATTCTTTACATTTTTAAAATACCTATGAGTGACAATTAAAAAAGAGGCTTTCAAAATAATTGAAAACCTCTTTTTTTGCGTTAGGAATTGCAGTGGAAAAACCCGACACTTTTGGTAACGCCCACAACGTCCCACAGATAATTTTACCCATAAAGCGCTTTATAAGTCGCACAGGCGCGATAATCGGCACCTTCCTTATCCATTCCGAAGGATGCCCAAGCACTTGGCCTAAAAATTTTATCTTCCGAAACGTTATGCATATTCACAGGAATACGCAACATGGATGCTAAAGTGATTAAATCGGCCCCAATATGCCCATAAGTAAACGCACCGTGATTGGCGCCCCAATTGGCCATGACGCTGTACACATCCTTAAACGGTCCATTGCCCGTTAAATTAGGCACGAACCAAGTGGTCGGCCAAGTCGGGTTGGTACGTTCGTTTAATGTATTATGTACCTCTTCTGGCAACTCGATGGTTTGCCCTTCGGCGATTTGCAACACCGGACCAATGCCTTTCACTAAATTGATACGGCACATGGTAATGGGCATGCCACCTTTGGTTTTAAAGGTTGACGAATAACCTCCGCCTCTAAAATACTCCCGCATACCGGGTCCCCAAGTGGTGTGTTCCAGACATTTTTCTACTTCGTTTTCCGTAATGTCCCACCAAGGTTTCATGACTGGTTTACCGTCGATGGTTTGCTGGCCAGTACCATCTAAAGCCGACGCTCCAGAATTAATCAAATGAATAAATCCATGAGCGGCGTCACCGGTTAAGGTATGGCCGGTTACTCGTTTTACTGCCTCTGGGCTCCAATAGGTACGTACATCGCTAAAGATTTGTGCCGCACCCGTTAGCAAATGCCCAAACAACATGGAAATACCGTTAAGACTGTCATTTTCGGTAGCTAACATAAACGGTTGGCGGATGCCGTTCCAATCGAAAGACGAGGTTAAAATGGCTTCCATAAAATCGCCATTGGGGAAATAATCGGTCCATTGGCGCTGCCCTTGGAATCCGGCTGAAATGGCGTTTTTACCTTGTGCTTCTTCGGCGTAACCAATTTCCTTTAACTTGGGATTGCCTATCATTAAATCGCGACCAATCAAGGCCATTTTCACAACAAACTCCCAGTCTTTATCTAATTCTTCCCGTGATTTTACTTTTTCTGAAGGGTTATAGTTTTTGCCTTCCTTGCATTTTTCTTTCGTCCAAGCTAAGGCTTTTTCGTATTCGTCTTTATCGTAAATTTCTTGTTCAATTCTTCTTATGAATTCAGACATATCGACGTTTTCGCAACGCATGCCTAAATAACTTTCGAAGAAATCGGCGTCAATAATGGAACCTGCAATTCCCATAGATACCGAGCCCATCGAGAGATACGATTTGCCTTTCATAGTGGCCACGGCCAATCCCGCTTTTCCGAAAAGCAATAGTTTTTCCTGAACGTCTTCAGGAATGGTGGTATCGTCACTATCTTGAACATCCTTTCCGTAAATACTAAACGCCGGAATACCTTTTTGGTTATGGCCCGCCAATGCCGCCATTAAATACACCGCTCCCGGACGTTCAGTACCATTAAATCCCCAAATGGCTTTAGGCATGGTAGGGTCCATATCGATGGTTTCCGTACCATAACACCAACATGGCGTAACGGTTAAACTAACACCAACGCCTTCTCTTGAAAATTTGTCAGCTGAAGCCGCAGCCTCGGCCACTCCACCAATGCAGGTGTCTGAAATAACGCATTCCACCGGGCTACCATCGGCGTGACGTAAATTTTCGGTTAAAAATTTGGCGGCGTTTTTGGCCATATTCATCGTAGTATCTTCCAACGATTCGCGAACACCATCCAAACGGCCATCAATTACGGGACGGATTCCTATTTTGGGCAGTTCGCCAATTAATGTTTTGAATTTCATTTATTTTGATTTTTTAGTTTAGTACGGCATCCAAACGGTCATTTCGCCATCGGTTCTATTTCCCCAAGTGAAATATGGCACCAGTTGAATGTCTATTTGTTTCTTATCTTGATTTAAAGGTTTGTAAAGGGCTTTTTCCCAGTTTGTATCTTCCACAAATGCTTTGCCTTTTACCGCTATGACTTCTTTGCCTTTTAGGTTGAATTTTTCGGTAGAAAATTCTGAATTGACATCCAATGCGACGTTATTGATATTAGCTTCAACCGGAAGGTCGGCAGTTTCCAAACAATACACTATCGGTCCACGTTTTACAGCCACCTGGCTTTTGGTTTCCTCTACCAAAGGATTGGCTTGCATCAACTTTACTGGCATAGGCATGTCAATTTCAATAACATCTCGTTTTTTCCATTTTCTGTTCAATTCAACATAACTTCCCGATACTATTTTTTCAGCATAAGCCTCTCCATTTATTTTAATGGTTGCTCCTTCACTCCACCCCGGAATTCTTACAAAAATTGAAAATTCTTTCTTTGGAGCTTTTTTAATATTAAGCGCTACATGGCCTTCCCAAGGGTAATTTGTTTTTTGTTCAATTTCTAATTTGTCCCCATTTAAAGTTTCCGTTTTTAAAAGGTTGCTACCGTAAAGGTTTACATGCAAACCTGCTTCTGAAATATTATAGGCATAATTATTCACCTGGGCCAAAGTTCGGGTAACGTTAGGCGCACAGCAGTTGGACCAAGCAATGTAGCCTTCCCGTTCATGTCCCCAGCGTTGCTCGAAAGGCAAATCATCAGAAACGTTTAGCGGATTATTATAACAAAACTCCGTACCCTGTAAACTCACGCCCGAAAGTACACTATTATAAAAAGCCAACTCCATCACATCGGTATATTTGGCATCGCCCGTAAGTTGGAGCATACGCCAGTTCCAAAGAACGTTACCGATGTTGGCACAAGTTTCAGTGTGTGCCGTGGCGTTTGGCAATTGATACGGACGTCCATAAGCCTGATGTATTTTTTGAACAATAGACGGGTCGTAAACCGTGCCATCAGGCGACACACCATCATACAGAGCACCACAACCGCCGGTGATATACATTTTACGATAAACCACGTCTTCCCAAATCAATTTGAGATTTTCCATGAGTTTTTCCTCTCCTGTTTCGGCATATAAATCGGCTATGCCCGCATATAAGTAATTAGCGCGAACGGCATGCCCCATGGCTGTGGTTTGTTGCCTAAACGGAATGCGGTCTTGGTTATCGTCGGTGCCATCATTTGTGGTTCCACGGATATCGATTAAATTGTTCGCCAATTCCAAATATCTCGGGTCGTTTACCGTGCGGTACATTTCTACAATGCCCATATAATGCGAAGGACAAATGGCATTTCTGGCCAGCTCTGGTGAAGCTTTTTTATAAAAATCGTATAAAAATTCGGCAACACCTTTAGCTACGTTTAAAAAATTATCTTTTCCCGTAGCACGGTGGTGTACGCAGGCTGCCGTCATTAAATGACCCATGTTGTATTTTTCAAAGCCCAATTGTTTTTTTAATTCTTCGGGTCCTAAAGTCCCCCAGCGTTCTTCAATTAAAACAGGGGTATTGATGTAGCCATCGGCACGCTGAACTTTATCGAACATCGCAATGGCCTCATCCATTTGTTTGTCCAATTTTGGGTCTTTGGTTATGGCATACGCCGAAGCCATACCTTCCATAATTTTATAAAAATCACCATCATGAAAAGAAGGTCCGGCATGTTTGCCTTTTTCCAAACCTGCTGCAATCTTAAAGTTAGCATAAGCGTGGCTCACGCTATCGTTATGATAGAGCTCCCACATGTAAGGCAATGTGTTTTGAGTTTCTACATCAAACTGTTCTTTCCAAAAGCCATCGGTCCAAACCACATCGTGTAAATCCAAACTTTTTAGTTTGGCATGCGGACTATCTGAATTAGCAGTAAGTCCTTTGTTTTGTGCGAATATCACAACGCCAAAGAGGCTAAAAATTGAAATTAGAATTTTATTTTTCATGTGTTTATTTTTTTAATAATTGTTTGTCTCTTTCAGTTATGGTGCCTAATTCGTCATGCTGCCCTTATGGTTATCGGGATTATTTCAGCGTCACAAATATTTACATATCATATTTCCAGATGAGACCCTGAAACGAGTTCAGGGTGACGAGCAGTTATGTGGTTCTGATATTCAGAACCACATAACTGCTCTATTTTACAAATACATTTATCAACCTTGTCATACTATCGCCGTCTGCATCTTTTACAGATATTTTGAATGATGCCAACCCTTTTTCCGAAGCTTTAAACTCAACATCATTTCCATTCAATTTAGCTTCGCCATTTTTAATTTCTGAAAGGCTGTAAACTGGATTCTTTTCGTAGCCTTTAAAATATTGAGCAACGTTTAACGTCAATGGTTCTCCTGCGGAAACAAAATAATGCGGTTGTGCCATCCAGTTTAAATAATCTTCCAATTGCGTAAAGCCATCTTTGTCATCGTCTTTATTAGCATCTGAAAAATCACCATTTGAAGAACTTATGTTTAAGCCATGGGCTTCTTCCCACCAATTAGGCAATCCGTCATGGTCGGTATCCCAATTGGTTGGTCTGGTTTCGCTAGTGTATTCTGGAAATCCGCCTGAATCCATTTCGGTATCAATCATTCCGGGAAGCTTACTTCTTTTACCTTTTCGGGAGTAGGTACCCTTTAGGGTTTCGTCAATAATTCTTTTATCGTGGTCGTCCAATTTAGGTTGGTTCGCCCCGACATCGCTCAACACATTCTTGTATGCACCAACGGCCGATTGCGTTTCAACATACGATTCAAAAAACGGTTCGTCAACAAAGGTTTCGTAATCTACGATTTCGTTATTTTTAATTTTTGAACGTCTTCCTTTTTCCTGTGTATCGACATCGAAATAACCGGGCATCACATTACCTTCAAAAAAATAACGTTGGCTTCCTTTTCCAACCCCTTCGTGGTCAGCTGTAAGGGCGACAAAAATATCGGAAGCGCCACCTGGTTTGTAATAATTGTTTACAAAATTTACCTCGTGCGCCCCGCCGTCGGTAGTGCGGTGACCCCAATTATAAACCACATTATTTCGAATATCCAATCGACCAGAGTAGTATCCGTCTCCGTTTAATCCGCCACCCATACTCCAGTTTCTTCCATAGTTGTGCGCCAAAAGATTATGATGGAAACTACCAATGTCACCCCCAATGGTCGCGGCATAACCGTGCATTTTTCCGCCTTCATATTTATCGTGACCAGCCACATTTAAGGCTTCGGAAATTAAGGTGCGCTGTAAGGTAATATGATGCGCCCCTCGTGAACTGAACGATTCATCAATGGTCCAACTGATGGAACAATGGTCGATAATACTGAAATTCGCCCCTGTAAGGCCCATGCCATCAAAAGTGGTTCCTGAGCCAATTCTTACCCTTAAGAAACGAACAATACCATCATCGCCCGTTAAGCCCACGGGAGCTCGGGTTATCGTAATACCATCGCCGGGAGCTGTTTGACCTGCAACAGTGATGTAAGGGTGACCTATAACCAACCTCGACTTTAATTCGATATTACCAGAAACGTTGAATACAACCGTTCTTGGACCGATATCTTTGGTAACCGCCTCACGAAAACTTCCTGGGCCATCATCATTCAAATTGGTAACCTCTACTACTTTTCCACCACGTCCACCAATAGCGAAACGCCCATAGCCTTCAGCGCCGGGAAATGCCAATTGCGCTGGCCTAAACGACCATACATTGCCTTGGGTTATTTTTCCGTTGGCATCTTCGGCATCCACGCGCCAATAGTAGGTATTCATACTATATAAATCGTTCACCGAAAATTGGTTTTCCGTTTGCTTGCCTTTGTATAATTCACTTGAAGCACTGGCATTTTTTACAGCTTCTTTATCTTCACCAAAATACACATGATATGCTGAAGTCCCTTTTGGCGATTCCCATTTCAAATTCAAATCTTCTTCAACTACCACATGTTCATCGGCATTTTCTGGGAGAGGCGAATGGGCTTGCTTCTTTAAATCGGGGGTATCAATTTCAAATCCGTTGATAACAAATTCCGAAATATCATAACCTGTTTCACCTTCAAAACGAATGATAACCTCTTTATTCGCTTCAGCTTTAAATGTTAAATAAGCCGTGGCGGCATCAATTTTAGCAAAGGCTCTGTTGCTTTGGCTTAAAGTTTCAACCAATTCATCATTCACATAAATTTTAATAGGCGTTACGGTGCGCTCTCTTAAATTACTGAACGTGTTGTGAAATGTCAACAACGAATGTTCGCCGGGTTTTAGTCCGCTAATCACAAACTCCAAAGGTTCTTGGCTTACCAAACCATCACTTATCAATTGCGCGTAATGTGGAGCGCTCATACCTATTTTCACCCAACTGGAATTGAAATTTCCTTTAACTTTTACGGTAACATCTTCAAAGGCTTTTTCGTCTTCCATGCCTTCATTAATCACCCAAGATTGGTAAAGTGGGTCGTGTACTTCGGACAATCGTCTTCCCGAAAAATCGAAATCCACTTTTAGGGTTTGCTTTTCTGTTTGCTCGTTGCCCTGGCATTGCACATTTAAAAAAGTTACGGCTGATAACAACAAACAACCTAATGAACGCTTTATAACTCTCATTTAATTCAAATTTAATTTATCGTTTAACGAATATTCCAACAGATTTAGAATATGCTCTTTTCTGTGTTCTGGTGATACTTTTATAATCTCTACTTTTCCGTTTTCAAGTTTCGCTTCAACAGTAGTGTTTTGCTTGGCATGTAATTTAAAATGAACATCCCAATGTTTTGGCCATGCCGGAAACAACAATAATTTCCCATCAACTTCTTGCAGCAACATTTCCTGCATGCCTATCATACCGGAACCGCCCCAGTTATGGTCGGGCACCCAATCAAAACCAGGTCCCCAAAAGGCCGGGAAGCGCCTTTCGGAATTTGACATTTTCAACAAAGTATATTTTGCCGCTTCTTCGGTTAAGCCCAATCGAGCCGCCATAATGTTAGCTTGCTTCCACCCTACGTGACTTCTAAATTTCAGCAAATCTTCATCTAAAAAATAAGTGTTTTGAGCCACTTTTAAATCGGGTTTGCCCAAACCATATAATTTCCACGGATAAACTGGATACAATTGAGCCGCTTCGGTGTTGTTGATGCGTTCCCACGATTTTGCAGGAGATAATACCTTTTGATTGTCTATTTCCCTAAAGTTTAACGGCGGAATGCGTTTTTGAAAACCTTTCAAATATTCTACTTCTTCTTCTCTTAAATCATCTGAAGACACTTTCAATAATTTTTCGCTAATTACTTTTAATGCTGAAATGGTGCTATTGGCATTATATGCCATTTTATATGTTTCCACCGCCGAACCCGGATACAACACCAAATGACCGTTGGCATCCAATGCTTTTCGGCCGCGTTTTTTAGCTAAATATTGGTAGTGTTCGTCAAAAAAACGTAAACAACTTAAAATAAAGCCATTGTATTTTTTAACGTCTATGTTGGCATATTCCTGTTGCTCCAGCATCATTTTACAGAACTCGAAAACGGTGTCCCATTGGTACTCCAGCCAAGCATTGTATTGCATGCCTGGGTCGTAATCTTTTGGGCGTTTCCAACTATATTCGGCGGGATTAGGTAAACCGAAATTTTCCAATTGCTCTGTAAAAGCGGCCCCCGTATGATTCCAATATACTTGGCTACGCAACTCCGCATTTTTTTGAAGCGTTAAATAATAATCCAATTGCGATGGCAACATATCGAAATCGCCACTTTTAAACATGGGAAAATAGACCAAACGTTGATTTTGTTGGGTCATGGTTCCACCACCCCAATTTCTAAAATCAGGAGTGAATCTGTGGTCTTCTTTGGTGTAAACAGGGTCAACTGTAAACAAACCGCCATTGAATTTTGTTGGGTATTTTCCGTAGGCATTTGCCCCTAGCATATATCGGAACAGTTGATAGTTTTGCCCAATTTGATTGACCGAATCGTTTTCAGCTTTCGTAAAAATAAAACTGCGTTTCCAAAAATTATTCCACCAATCTTTAGTGTTCTTTTCCTTTGGTTTGTAAGACGACATCAAGTTTTGTAAGCCTTTTTCCCAAACGGCAATATTTTCATTTTGAACCGTGTGCAAATACAATTCTACACTGTGATGTTTACTCCGTTTTTTACTCTTTAAACTAAAACCTTTAAAATCGGTATCTTGATAAATACCTTGATACGTTCCATCTGAAATCAAGTTTTTTCCTTGCATGACACCTCCAAAAGTGAGGTGTTTTAAGGGATTCATCATTTGCTCCTTTACCGATTCCATTTGCTGTTGTTTTACCACTACATCAAACACGGTATGTTCTCGATTTTGATGATAGAATTCAACTGCGTTATCTTTAAAGGAAATAGAGTCTTGATAAGTAATAATATCACCTTGTGGCGCCCATTTATAAGAATTGGCATTATTGGCTCGCCCTTCTACTTTTCGGTTTTTATAGCGCCAACTTTCATAAGACGCTTTTAATTCTAAAGCCTCTTTGCTTTTTACATCAATATGAATTACCGGGTGAAACACATCGACCCACAGTTTAAGTTCTGTATGGTTTTGCGATACTAAAATATAGCCATCTTCCAAATGCAATTCCTGTTTAAAGCCTTCGTTATCTCTAAACGGATTGGGCGTCAATTCTACTTTTACACGTCCTAATTTCAACAAGGTATTGTGCTCATCGAACGTACCACTTTTTGAAAAATAGAAATATAAGCTCCCTTCTTCAACCCACACATTACAACCCATATCACCACCACCTAAGGGCATGGATTCTGAAGCGTTTTTGCTTTGGGTCGTCCAAATTTGATTGTAATTTTTGAGCGTAGGGATTTGTGCTTTTACAGAGAAAAACGCTACTAAAAGAAATA
Organism: Bacteroidia bacterium; assembly: GCA_030430535.1. Lineage (GTDB taxonomy): Bacteria > Bacteroidota > Bacteroidia > Flavobacteriales > Flavobacteriaceae > Flavisericum. The sequence goes on along the minus strand of JAUIKY010000001.1, from coordinate 87,431 downwards.
TATTAGATATTAAATTTTTCAATTTTCTTATTAACTGTTTTTTTTCATGCCGAACTTGTTTCGGCATCTTTTTATTTCTGAACAAGCTATCTGTGACCCTGAAATAAATTCAGGGTGACAATAACCCTTTTATTGCTGTCACAAAAACTTACCAATCATCCGTTCTAAACGACGACATCGGTAAACCTCCAGTACTAAAAATTTCCGCTTTGGTAAAATCTTTAAATAAATAACGTACCGCCACGGGCTTTTCAACTTGAGGCGCCGATAATACTACCGACTTTCTTCTCAATTGTACTTGGGCTGGATAAAACACTTTATTTTCTCCTGCAATTTCAAATCCAGTCACTTCTTTGTCGTATGCTGTAATGCCGTTCGGTACATTATTGAACGACACTGTAACCGTACTGCCCTTAATTTCCATGGCATTAAACTCCGGACTCTCATATTCAAAACCATCAATACCGTAAGTTTTTGCCAATGCTTGATATGCTAAACGCTCCCCACCTTTTTCTTTATCGGCAGGATGGATATTTCCAAATTCACCTACATCCAGTAGCACTGCCATTCCTGCATTAGGAATTGCTTTGGAAGCTTTTAATTGGGCTTCTCTTAAATAGGCCGAATTATATTCAGGTTTGTTATCGTTTGGGTGAAAACGGGCATAATCGAACGGAGCGATTTGTGCAAAATAGAATGGAAACTCGCCTTGATTCCATAACGTTCTCCAAGAGGTCACCATTTTTTTGAATAAATCATCATACTGAAACGGGCGTTCGTAATTTGATTCCCCTTGATACCAGATGGCGCCTTTAATTCCGTAACCAATCACTGGTGACAACATCCCTTTAAACAAAGTGGTCGGCACGCGGTTTGGACTACTCTTTAAATCGGCTTCGGTTTTCGGTAATTTCAATTCTAAATCGAAATCCTTTAACATTTCTTCGTTCATCCAAGCTTCCACATTCGAACCGCCATACGACACTTCAATTAATCCCACAGGAACGTTTAAAACCTCTTGCAATAACGAACCGAAATACCAAGCCGTTGCACTAAAATTTCCGGTTGTTTTTGGTGAAGCGATTTCCCATTGGCCTTCAAAATCGGTTTTGGGTTCTAAAACCGTAGCACGGGGCACACTTATAAAACGAATGTGATTGTTTGCTGAGCGCACTATGGCATCGTTTCCGCCTTTAACCGGTTGCCCAGGAAATCCTTTTAACGGCATTTCCATATTCGATTGCCCAGAACACAGCCAAACTTCACCAATCAAAACATTCTTTATGGCTTTGGTTTCACCTCCATTTGAAACCGAAATACTGTAAGGCCCACCTGCAGATGGTGTTTGCAGCTTTGTTTTCCATTGCCCCTGTTTATCGGCTTTTACGCTATAAGTTCTATTATCCCAAGAGGTGGAAATGGTCAAAGTTTCATTTTTAGAAGCCCAACCCCAAATGGGTGCTTCCATGTTTTGTTGCAGTAGCATGTTATCTCCAAACAATGCCGGTAATTTAATTTCGGCATGTAAATTTAACACACTAAAAACACAGACTATCGCTAATAAAATTCTATTTTTCATTTATTTTCTTTTTAATTTGAATGCTTCCTAAAAGCCCAGATTTCACCATCATAGTATCGTCTAACCTAAACGGAGCGGTAGTCCAAGTTAAGCGGTCTTCCTGAGGCAATTTTTCATCGCCAATCAAACGATTTGCCCAAGTGTTAGTGACTTTTATTTCTATTGTATTCTCTCCTTCTTTTATAGCTTCGGAAATGTTTACGTGATACGGATAGGTCCAAACCACACCGCAGTTTATTCCATTTACAAATACTTCAGCAATGCAGTTCACTTCCTCAAAATCCAGATATAAATCATCTGTTTCTTGAGAATCCCACTGAAAAATTTTGGTGTAACTCGCTGTTCCCGAATAGTATTTTATACTATCATTTTCTGAAGTTGTCCAATCAAAAAGTTTACTAATTTTCATCGCTTTGGAAGGTCCATGATAAGCTGCATCGAACTCAAGTGCCCAACTTTCATCCAATACTTTTTCAGTTTTAAAAGTTGACCAGTTTAATGCACCTTCAGAAATATTTTCATCAATCCCATCTTTAAAAATGATGAAAAAGGCTTCGTTTGGCAGAAACTGCAACGGCATAATGATTCGTCCATTTTCAACTTTCCAGTTTTCTATAACTGTAGTTTCATTTGAAACGGGATGATACAAGACGGGTTGTTTGCCAGAAACTCTAAACGACACGTCTAAAATCCGCTTTTCTTCTTTTTGATTGGATAAAAAGTAAATGCTTTCATCGGCTGATTCACGTTGCGTCCAAGCGATATTTTCATCGACCAACACATTGGGTTCTACGCCCAATTCTGAAAAATCATTGCCTAAATATGGTAATTGGATGACTTTCCCTTTTCCTAAAGTCCATTGCTTTTGATTAGCTCCAGCCCATAATTCATCTACCAAATGTTGCCATTTGGCTTTATCGGTTTTTAAATTGGCTATGCTTGTCGGTTTTTCACCCACAAAAATGGTTGCTCCAGCTTTTACCAAATCCACCATTTTTTCTGCTACTTCCAGAGATAAAATATTAGTTGGCATCATTTTTCTGGCATCCGGGAACACCAAAAAATTGTAAGCCAAGGCATCCTTAAACACCACTTTCCCATTCTTTACTTCGGCATTTAACAACACATCGCTGTTAAACGAATCGTATTTATATCCGTTCAGGGCATTCACCCACTCCGATAAATCAGTGCTGTTTTTAGTGTATTTCACTTCTTTAGGCATACGGGCCGAGGGTTGTCCTTCGTTGGCTAATCGGATGTTTTCTGAAGCCACACGCTCTGCCCCAAACACATTTGGTATAAACGGCAATAATCTGTCGGGCAACACCGAACGCGACGGGATATCTTCCCCAGTGAACACTGCAAAATCGATAACCGGTTGTCCTTTTTGTAACTGAAACTGGATGTTTTTACAATATTCAAAAAACGCTCGCCCAGGCTCCCACCACGTTTGGTCACGTTGAAAAAACGTTCCAATTGGGTCTAAAGTCATTCCCGGTTTTCTATCCAACCACGGATTGTGCATAAACACATGATAGAAAAAACGATTAATGCCCAAAGCATAATTTCTATCTGCCATGGTTTTTAAATTCCCCGGATGCTCGTCCCAATCCATTCGAAGTTGTGTAAACGCTTCGGCTTGAATAATATCTCGACCGTAAATATGTCCGCCGTTAATGGCATCCAACATATCGTTAGGTTTGTCGTGTGTGGGACTTCTAAACCAAAATTCGCCACTAGGATAATCCACATATTTAAAATGCAGCAACCCATCACTGGTCATGGTTGGGGCGACATTTTCGGTACTGAATTTCACCCCTGTTCTTTCGGCTTCTTCTTTTAAAGTTCCGAAGAAATTTTCGGCTGTTAATTCGGTGATGGTTTTTCTAACATCGTATAAAATCTGTTCCGTCTTTGCCGCAGAATCCAATGGAATTCCAGCCATCACAGGCAAATAATCAATAATATCGTAACCACGTCGCATTTTAAAAGCTTCACGAAACACGGGCGACCAATTTTGGCTACCGCATTCCCAACTATCCATGTGCAAAATCTCCACCACTTTACTCGCCAAATCTTCGCCCGCCACACGTCGCATTTTGCCATACCAATGGTCTAGTTGAAAGCGCACGGCTTCGGCATTAAATTTATCGACTTCCAAACCACGGCCACCACCAGCAGTGGCATTTTCATGCCCTGTAGAGGTATGACCGAAGCGTAAAATACGCCATTGCCCTTGCGGAGCTTCCCAATTCAAAACACCACTTTCATCAACAAATTGCGACACATTCACCATTTGTTCGGTATTTATACAATCGGCATCTGGAATTTGTTTTTCGGTATTTCTTGAACTAATGCGCCAAACTGCCCCAGATTTCCCTTGGTAGTTATCTATAAGCGGTTCTTCGGAAAGGATGATTTTAGTGACTTTTAAATACGAATTCCATTTCGCCATATCCAAATCTTCGGCACCAGGCTCAGAGCCTTCTGGGTTGTAAATAAATCGGAAATATTTCGCTTTCGCTGAAACGCTATGCGTATAGTTTACGTCTGTATCTTGCCACCCAGAACGTGGGGTTTCCAATCGTCCTAAACTTTTAAAGTTTTCGCCATCATCGCTCACTTCAATTAATAATCGGTGGGCTTGATAATTATTCCCTTGGGTTTCAATTTGAATGGATTTACAATCAAAAGCTTTATTAAATTCATACTGAATATAACCTGCTTCTCGCATTCTAAACTGTGTATTGTGTGTTGAATTGTCCGTTAAAAAATCGGCTTTTTCATGGTTTGAAGCAGTCACTTTTGGTTGCACTTCCACTGAAGTTTTAAACGCTTTTTCAACAGGAATCGCAAATGTAGCAATGTCATTATAATAATCTTTATAATGCTCAGGAACGGGTAATTTTAAGTCCTTCACTTCAGATGAATTCACCACGGTATCGGCCCAAACCACTTTTTGCATGGATAATTCTGGGGTAATCCAAGGCCCACCAGCTACTGCAAACCCATCAGCAGGATGGAACGCAATTTTCAAGCCTAATCGGTCGGCTTCCAGCAATGCCCATCGCACCAATTCCCAAAACTCTTTACTTAATTGAATCACTGGTGGGTTCATTAATGGTTCTTCACCCGGCCCTTTAATGGTCATTAAATATGCCCCACGAATGCCTGCTTGTTTCATCGCTTCCAAATCGGCCGTAATGCCTTCCTTGGAATAGGCACTTTTCATCCAATACCAGTAAACCCATGGCTTGGCACTGTCTTCCGTGGGCTGAAAAAATGCAGTTGTTTCCTTTTGTTCTTCCTTACAAGACATGACCAAGAATAACACAAAAAACAGGCTGAAATATTTTATTTTGAAACGCATTAATAGTTAAATTTTTCTAAAGTTTTCTCTAAGCCTGACTTGCTTAAATTGAACGGTGAGATATAAAAACTGTACTCGTAATTTTTTGATGGAATTTGATACTTTTCCAAAGGCGCACTTACTGGGGACCAACTGTCGTTACCACCAACTCCCATTTGTTTTAAATCGATATTAAGTGTTAAATAACCTGGATTTTTCAAATCATAAGTATGTTTAGCTTCATTGATATTTTCCTCTGTATAAGGCCAAACGCTCATGCTCAACGGTTCATTTCCCACCATCAAAACACCTTCATTTTTATTTTCTGTTGTGCTTGCCAACCAACGCACTTCCGTTCGGTTTCCATTTTCCTGTGGTCGTACATAAGGTTCAACGAAGTCCTCCAATGGCAAACTGTAACGGGCTATTGGAAAGCCGAAACTTCTATCAACATAGTTTTCCAACTCCCCTTTTCCGTACCAAGACATTTGTCTGAAATCGTTCTTTATTCCCATGTGCATCCCCACTTTCGGAATGTTCGGTAAATCGTTTGAGGCTTTTAATTTGTAATCGACTTTTATAACTCCATCGGGTTTGATATTGTATGTGACTGTTACATTCGCACTATCTTTTATCATTTCGTATTCTGAAACCACAACCACATCATTGCCCGTGGTTTTACTACTTACCGAAAGCAATTTTGGTTCGTTATCGTACCACTGTTTTAGCTTCTTATGTGGTTTCCAACCCTTACTATCGTTATCGGTTAACGGACGCGTAAAATTTGGTAACAACGGTGCAAACACTTGTTCTTCTCCATTAAACACGAAAGAATTTAAGGCTCCATTTTCTTTATTGAATTTGATGTTGAAACCTACACCTTTTACTTGGTAATTGGTAGTAGATTCTTCTAACCTTAATGTATTTTTTGCTTTCGAATGGTATGTAAGCTCACCTTTTTCTTTTATTAAAAATTGGTCGGTTGCTACTACAAAACCTTTGTTTGCCCATTTTTTACCCTCCGATAATTGGAATTCGATATTTAAGAAATATTCGGCATCTGATTTCATTTTAGGCAGATACTTTTCAATATCAATCCCGGTTTCTCCCCCTGCTTTTATGTTTAATGGTTTTAACTCATGGGTTTTAATAAGTTTTCCATTCTCCAAAATTTTGATAACAGGAATATAAACCGACAAAGACTGTGTCGCCTGACGATTTTTAATCGTTAACTGATTTCCCTTTAAAGAAGAAGTCGCTGGTTGATAAACCCATTTATTTTCGTACATCGCTGCTTTCGGGCGTCCGTCAGAAGCTACAATACCGTTGATACAGAAATTCCCATCGTGACGCACTTCTCCAAAATCACCACCATAAGCATAAAATTGCTGTCCTGTTTCTTCGTCAGTTTTTAACAAACCTTGGTCTTTGTAATCCCAAATACAGCCACCAATCATTCGTGGTAGCGAACGGAATTCATCCCAAAACTCTTTCATATTTCCAGTTGAATTCCCCATAGAATGTGAATATTCCACGAATAAAATTGGGCGCGTATCAGCTTTATTATCCAATAAAAACTGTGGGGTAAACACCCCTGGGTAAAAACGACTTACCATATCCACATATGGTTCATCTTGCGGATTTTCAAAACGATGCGAATGGTCGCCCGTTGATGGGTACCTTGGGTCACGTTCATCGATATAGCCTTCTAACCTCGGATTTCCTTGCGCGGGTTCGTAATGAATCGGTCGGGTAATATCAAAATTATCGGTCCACGCTGCCATCGCCGCATGATTTGGTCCTTTTCCAGCTTCGTTACCTAAACTCCACATAATCACACTGGGGTGGTTTTTATCGCGTTCCACCATGCGGTTCATGCGTTCTACATAAGCATGCGTCCAACTCGGGTCGTTGCTTAATTTTCCCCCTAAACCGTGGGTTTCTAAGTTCGCCTCGTCCATAACCATAATACCATATTCGTCACATAAATCATAGAAATACGGATCGTTTGGATAATGACTCGTTCTAATCGTGTTAAAATTGAACTGCTTGATGGTTTTTACATCTTTCGCAATATCTTCTCTTGTTAATGCTTTGCCCCGAACCGGATGATGATCGTGACGGTTCACCCCATAGATGTAGGTTTCTTTTCCGTTAATCAATAGTTTTCCGTTATCCTCTGAAAACTCAATGGAACGGAAACCGACCTTACAGGATTTTACTTCGGAAATGTTTCCGCTTTCATCCTTTAAAGTCATCACCAAAGTGTAAAGATTTGGTGCTTCACTGCTCCACTTTTTTGGATTTTCAATTTTCTTTTCGAAGAAACCAAAGCGCACATTATCCAACCGCGGATAACTTTCATTAACAATGGCTTTGGCCAAAGTATCGACAGGTTTTTCAAACAATGCTTCCTTTTTGTCGTTGTATAATTGAAACTCGAACGATGCATTTCGGATGGAATCTCCTGTTAAATTTTCCAATTTCGGACGTAACTGAAACACCGCATCTTGATAATCGTTATCCAATTTAGTTTGATAGAAAAAATCCTGAATACGCAATTTAGGTTCTGCCATAACAAACACTTCACGCTGAATACCGCTCATCCGCCAGTGGTCTTGGTCTTCTAAATACGCACCATCGCTGTAACGCATTACCTGCACCGACAATACATTTTCGCCTTCCTTTAAATAGGGGGAAATGTTAAATTCTGAAGGCAAAAAACTGTCTTCGCCATAACCTAAAAACTCACCATTCAGCCACACCTGAAATACCGAACTTACCGCCCCAAAATGAAGCGTTACCGTCATCTGCCTATTCCATTCTTTTGGAATTTTAAATTTGGTTTGATACGAACCAATGCCATTGGTATCTTTAGGTACATAAGGCGGATTGATGGGTCGGAATGGATACACGGCGCTTTTGTAAATAGGAATATCGTAACCTTTCAACTCCCAGTTAGAAGGCACTTCTATTTTATCCCAACCCTCCACTTCTGTTTTATAAAAATCTTTAGGCGCTTGGTCTAAATTCACCGAATATTTAAAATCCCATACACCATTTAATGACAAAAAACGGCTTTTTTCGCGGTTGCCTTCCAAAGCATCTTCAACCGTTTTATAAGAATAGACTGTTGCTCGTGCTGGCTGCCGGTTGATACTTGTTACCAAGGGGTCTTCCCAAGGTGCATAGCTATACTTTTTAGGTACTTCAGGAATTCCAGCAGGTTCTCCTGTAACGGTTTGCGCTTGAGCAAACCAAATGCTACACCAAAAAAATAATATAAAACTAATGTTTTTATTCATCAATCTATTTTAAAATATTGAGTTATTGTCATGCCTAGGTGACAATCTTTTCTTCTATTTTTTATCCGATTCGATTGCCACAAAATGCAAATCGCTTTTTCCTATGTCTTTTGAGGTCGCCAATGCTATACCGCGTTGCCCAGCTTTATTTACGGCACAATAATAATGATACACGATGCCATCATGTTTCACTACAAAGGATTTATGTGCAAATTGCTCATCAAAAGGCTCAGAAGACTCAATTAAATTATCGCCTTCCCAGTCTTTCCAATGGATTAAATCGTTAGAAACGGCAAAGCGATTGAAAGCCCCTTGGTCCCAACCCGTCCAAAACGCTCCAAAATAGAACATCACCCAAGTATCGTTGATACGTTGGATATACGCATCACCCGAAATGCCTCGATGATGATTGATTAACGGGGCGTCGCCGTAACGTTTCCAGTTTTTCATATCGTTTGATACCGCCATAGCAATGCGCTCTGCTCCTTTAGCTGGATTGATACTATCGCCACGGGCGTTGTAATACATGATGAATTCATGACCGGTTTCATTTTCAACATCACGAATTACAGAACTTTTGTACATTGTGCTGTTATCCCACCATTTGGCCTTATCGTCATTTGGTCTTAAAACCGGTTCTGGTAGTCTTTTAAATTCGTGTGGTTCGGTTGGCGACTTTTCAGTGTAAGCCATGCCCATGGATAAAATTCCAGCCTCATAGCCCGTGGTATTTCCACCAAAATAACTCATCCAATATTTATCGTCGTACGTGTTCCATTTGTACGAACCGCCCCAAGTCGGGTCCTGCAAAGCAATATATCCCGCTTTTTGGTTGACGTCCCACTCAGTGGTGTCTTTTGAAAATGACATCACTTTTCCTAAGTGATTCCAGTTTAACAAATCATCACTTTCGGCCAACCAAGTTTCGTAACCGCGCCCCTCAAAAATCAAATATGTCATATACCATTTTCCATCTTTTCGGAAGATACTCGGACAATCCATTTTATATGAATTGTCGGTAGGCACCATGACCAATCCATACTTATACGGCGTTTTAATCTCTTCGTAGATTTCTTGCATTACGGCATCGGTAATCTCACGTTTCTTTAACTTTTCAGTTTTTGAAGCGCATCCAATTACTGAAGCTAAAAGCCCGATTACAGCAACAAATTGTATTATGTTTTTCGTTTTCATTTTAAAATTCTATTTTTTTATGTCATTCCAAATTTATTTCGGAATCTCATAATACTCAATCCTATAAACTTAATGAGAACCTGAAAAACACTTCGGCTCCGCTCAGTGTGACATTTCAGGTTGACAAAAGTCATTTATCAAACTTTAAATACACCGTACGTTTTTGCAATCCGTTTAGCCATTTTGGTTGCGATGATGGTCCCACTAAATCGGTAGCATTTACCTTATTTCTAGCTGGCGGAATAACATCCAATACTGCAATTCCTGTATTTGGAATGGTGTACAACAGAGCATCACGGCCATCACGAGGCGAATACACCCCTAAGTAGGTATCCGTTCCTTTATTTTCAATGTAAATCTGTCCTTCTTCAGTGGTGAATTCTGCCCATTGCCAGTTATTGAAATAGCCTTTAAACTCCGGGTAATTAAATGACTCTCCAGGAATCGGGTCATTATAATCATTCTCCCAAATATCTAAAGTGGTGCCTTTCAAACGGTTTTGCCACACACGGTATGGTCCGTCTCCTAACCATTTTTTAGACTGCATTTTTTCTTCGGGATAATCGAAATATACACCGGCCAAATCTACCACACCGTTGTATTCGTATTCATAATCTAGCTGGATTAAACCTTCAGCATCAATCGTCCAAACCACTTTTTGAAGAATGCCGTGATAGTTAGCTTCAACCACTACTTTACCTTTTTCCTCTTTTGCAGAAATATTCAATAAATTTTCTGAACAGTTTACCTCTTCATCCCAACAATCGAATTCCTTATAAATACGGTCTTCACCTTTTAGGAAATCAGGGTTAACCGTTCCGTCCAATGTTCTATCGCCACGACGTGCCATGATGATTTTTGGTCCATTAGTTAAACTGATAGTGTTTCCATTTTGTTTAACTTCAACTAATTTTCCGGAAGCTTTATCAAATTTCACTTCAGTTTTTGCCGCTGATACGGTGTAGGCTTCATCGGTTTCTTCCAATTTCACTTTACCAGAATTTAATTTTCTTCCTACTTTTTTATCCCAAGTGAAATCCCAAGTCCATAATTCGTGGCCGTTTTTATCCGTAACTTTTACGTAAAGCACATCGGCATCTTGCCAACTGTTTGGTAAATCCAGTTTTAACTTGCCTTTGCCGTGCGGTTCTATATTTGGCGCTTTTACCGTTCCTTTTCTAAAGGATTTTCTGCCTTCTTTTCCGTCTAGTGGAGAAGCAAAATTCACTAATTCCCATTCAAAAGTACAAGTATTGGTATTGGTAAAATCGTAGCGGTTTTCGATGGTGAAGGTACCTTCAAAATCGTTTGGCAATTCTGGTTTTTCCATAATCATTACGGGCGACCATACTTCTTTTACGGTAAAGAAACTGCCTTCCTTTTCGTGATGTGGGCCAACGATGCCATCGGCTCCATAGTTTCCTTGGTTGTCGATGCGCCCATCTTGGTCGGTACGTGCTATACCTTCATCAGCGAACACCCAAAGATAACCGCCACCGCTACGTGGGTGCTTGCGCATTACCTCCCAGTAATCGTCAAAACCAGCACCGTGCCCGCCATCGTAAAGCCCGTGAAGGTACTCGGTAGGCATAAATATATTATCGTCTCTAAAATATTCCAAGGTTTCGCCATACGAACGGTAGTGCATGGTTTCCACGCCATTGTGTTCTTGTTGTGGATGTAAAACCGGACGCTTTTGTAAATCCCAAATATCGAATTGATCATCTAAATTGGTATTCCAACCACCTTCATTTCCGTTAGACCAGAAAATGATACTCGGATGGTTTAAATCGCGCGTTACCATTTCCTTTACTAGTTTTTTTCCAACGGCATCATCGTAATGTCCGTGCCATCCGGCCAATTCATTCATCACATACAAGCCCAACTCGTCGCAAGCTTGCAGAAATTCCGGGTCTGGCGGATAATGCGATAGACGTACCGCATTCATGTTCATTTCTTTGATTAAACGCACATCGGCATAATTCAACTCTTTGTTTAACGTTCTACCGGATTCTGGCCAAAAACTGTGGCGGTTAATGCCTTTCATCAATACACGCTGACCGTTTACATAAATGCCATCACCTTTACGGATTTCAATAGTTCTAAACCCGATGGTTTCGGTAATTTGATGAACGACTTCGCCATCTTTCAGAAGTTTAATTTCTGCTTTATATAAATTAGGTGTTTCAGCCGTCCACTGCTTAACATTTTTAAAGCTTTCCTCTAAATGAATTTTATCGGCACCATCAACACCTTTAGCTTTTACGGTTGCTCCTAATTTTTTTCCATTTTCGTCAGTAATTGTGATTTCAGCTGAAATGTTTTTTGCTCCACTTCCTAAAAATAAGTTAGCTTCAAAAGCACCATCAGCTTCAGCCTTTAAAGCCGCATAATCAATATGTGTTGCAGGAAGCGCTTCTAAAAATACCGGACGGAAAATACCGCCAAAATTCCAATAATCGGCTCGGCGTTCAGCTAGATTAACACTGGCATTTTTAGATTCCTTACTTACTGTAACTTCAAGCAAGTTTTCTTTACCGTACTTTAATAAATCGGTAATTTCGTATTGAAATCGGTAAAAGGCACCTTGGTGTATGTCTCCTGTAACCGAGCGGTCGTTGATTCGCACCTCGGTATCGGTCATCGACCCATCGAAGACAATGTTAACGCGTTTGTTTTCCCATGCTTTAGGCACTTCAAAAGTGTATTTGTAATAGCCTACCTCGTCGGCAATACCATCGGGAAACGGCTTTCCGTAAAAACGGATACCGTATTGATATGTTCCGAAACCTTCTTGCTCCCAAACTGATGGCACATTGATGGTTGACCACTCACCACTTTTTCGTCCGTCAGACACTTTAAACTCCCACTCTTTGGTGTCTTGGTATCCCGTACCCGATAAGTATTGAATTTCGGTGTTTTGCGCTAATGCGGTCACCCCCGTAAAAACTAATAGAAAAGATAACTTTTTTAAAAACGTATTCATTATAAAAATTTATAGTGCTTTATATTTGATTGCATATTCGGTGTTTGGTTTAATGGTGAGTTGATATTTATTTTCACCACATGCCGATACCGTTCCGTGATTTGTAGAAGGCTGAGTTTCACTGTTGAAAATTAGCGTGCCCTCACCTTCTGAGGCCTTTACTTTTATTTCGCTTGTGTTTATGTATAATTCTACCGTTCCATTTGGTGTTGGCACTTGTCCTTCTATCCATTCCAATCCGCCTAAATTGGGTTTAACGGTATATTCTGAATAGCCTGGCGCGGTTGGCTCAACACCTAAATAGTACCTACCGAATAAATAAATTGGGCTTGCCCCCCAAGCATGGCAAAGGCTTTTTCCGTAAGGTCTTCCATACATTTCCAAATGCTCGGTGCCCTTTTGTTTAGGGTCGTACTTTTCCCAAAATGAAGTCGCTCCCAAATCTAACATACCACCCCAATAATCACGGATTTCACCTAAAACAAACGCTTGTTCGCCCATGGCACAAAGGGCTTCCAATTCGTAAAACCGCATATATGGGGTTGTGATTTCTAAAATATCATCATTTAGCAACACTTTATCTTTTACACTTTGCTTTTGGGCTTCGTTGAAATAATCAAAAAAGATACCAAACATATTAGCGTAGCGAGTAACGATATCTTGAATTTCACCACCGATGCGTTGGTGCTTCATCACTTGATTATCTTCATCCCAAAACACATCGAAGAGTTTTGCTTTTAAATCGGCTGCCAACTGCTCGTATCCCTTCTCATCTTCAATCTCACCAGCAATTTTTGCGCTTACCGCCATGGCCTCTAAACTTTTAGCCAATAACAACTGTTCAAAACTTACTTCGCCCGTTTTTGGTAAACCGTCGGCCCAATCGATAAATACCCAGTCGCCTTCCAAAGGCTCTAAAAACCCGTTTTCGTTTCGTCTTCCCAGACAATAATCCATTAAGGTTTTCATGCGCGGATAGTACGTTTTGATAAACTTGGTGTCGCCAGTGTACAAGTAGTAATCGTAAATGCCAATAAACCAATACAACGAATAATCCATAATGATGTTGATGTGTGCCGTAACCGGTTCTTTTCCACGAAGGGCTGCTATTGTGCGCTCTACCGAAGGCGAATCGAAGAACAAGTAATAGTTCATCAAATAACTTTGGTAGGCATCGCCAGCCCAAATCCATCGGTCGCGTTTTATGCCATCGATAAAAAATTCACGCGTGGTGAGGTGCATGGTGTATGCTGAAACATCCCAGATTTGGTTCAATAAATCATCAGAAGATTTAAAACTGCCACGGTACTCCAACGGCAGGTATTCGTATAACATGGAAATGGAATCGTACTCCACCGAAGCATCTTTTTGTACCTGCACGTAACGAAATGCTTTTGAATTATCTAATATATAGGTTTCGGACTGGCTACCGTCAAAATACAAATTGTCTAAAGTTTCGCATTTATCAGTGCTCAAAGCTTCTTCGCGAGATTCGCCGTAATACAATGTTAATTTACCCTTGCCTTTTAATCCGTGTAATTTGATGTAGCCGAAGGTTTCTTTTCCAAAATCAATCAGTTCACCACCTTCGGTTTTTTCAGTACTCTTGGCTTCCCAAGGTTCTGTAGCCAGTTGAAATTCGGAAGGTTTGGCTTCTGGTTCATCAAAGTTCCACGACCCAACTGGCACCCATGGTGTACCAGATTGTTGCGCTTTACCTTCTTCGTCAATCCAAAGTTTATCTTCGTTAGTTACGTTCCAAGACGCATTCGATTTCACGTATTTGCCATCGATATAAATGGCTGGTAACACTTCTTGGTTATATACTTTAAAGGAAATTTTATGTTTTCCGGCAGAAATTTTAATCGATTTGGGTTGTCCATAAATCTGAACATCATCAATCAATAATTGAAAAGGCCCTTCGGAATGTATTTTCACATCGTCTTCCTCGGGCAAATCCACCTCTGTTTGAAAAGTTACTAAAGGGTACGGACTATAATAACGCCAAAGCGGTGGAAAAACCGCTTCACGCTCGGTACGCCGTACTTGCATTTTATTACTCAACCAAATTTCGAAATCGCCCGGATACCAAATCCATGTTGCATTAGAATCGGTATGCGGTAATTTTGATTTTTCCATCTGTTTCAATTTCTTTTTTTAATTATATGAATATTGTTTTAAATATCGTCTCCGTAACGTTCTTCTGTAATTTGCTCTAATGTTTTTCCTTGTGTTTTTGGCGTCCAAATCGTTCCTATTATTAAAGCCACAATGAGCAAGCCAATCATAACATAAGCTGCTGTGTGGAACCCTTCGCCGTGTTCCCCATAAATGAAGACAAAGCCAAATCCCCAGATGGCGGCTATAGCCCTAACCGCAAAAAACATGATTCCTTGAGCTGCAGCACGGTATTTGGCTGGGAACAGTTCTGAAGCCCACAGAGCATAAAAAGCCTGAACGCTTATTCCTGCATGTACGCCCCACAAAATAGTAAAGGCCCACAAAGCAATGTAATTTTTGATACCTATAAAAATAAGGATGCCCCATGCTACAATCCCTATTCCCGTACCGATAAAATATAACATACGTTGATTGACTTTATCGATAAGCATTGAAAAACCAAAATACGTCACTGCAATAATGATGAGCCATTGAATGGCCGATACCATATTGGCATCTTCATTGGAAAGTCCACCTGCCGTTTCATAAATGTGTTGTTGAAAAAAGCCCATTACGGAAGCCACCATATTCCAAGTGACATAAATTCCTGCTAAAAAAAGCATGGTTCTAATATTTACTTTGTTGGTGAGCAGTGTTCCAAAAGACGCAAAAACACTGGGCACTTTTTCTTTGCTTTGCTTTTGCTTTTCTTTGGCCTCTAACCATTCTTTAGATTCTTCGAGCTTACGCTGAAGGTTCCAAGCTATAAAAGCTACAATGAACAACGAACCAAAAATAAGGCGGCTACTGAATACGTTAACAGCCTCAATACTCGCATCACTTCCTATGAACAATGCAGCAATATCTTTTACATATTTGAATAAAACACCCGCTGAAGCATCATCTATACCCGGAGCGAGCAACATGCCTAAAATTAAAATGATGGTTGGCCCTACACCCCATGCAAATTGCGAAATACCCATGTTACGGCCGCGATTTCTAACCTCGGAATTTTCGGAAATATAGGTCCATGACGCCGGAACACCAATCCCTACGGATATTCCGGTAATTAAAAACCCTGACAACAACATCGGGAAGTTTACAGTGAATATGATAATGGCCACGCCCAACATGTATACCAACATGTTGTAGGTATAAATCTTTTTTCTCCCATATTTATCGGCAAGAAAACCGCCAATAATCGCACCTATGGCAGCTCCAAAAGCGTTGGCACTAATGGCATTTAGCCAACCAAGATGCCCTTCTGTAAGTCCAAGATAATTTTGCCAAAGCGTTAATCCACTTGCCCCAGCTACAATCGCGCCTGCATCTAAATAATTAGTAAGCGATACCGTTATCGTACTTTTTAAACTTCCTTTTTTTTGTTCCATTTTTCTTAATTATGAATACGCTTTTTCACAGCTATATGATTGTTTTATCAAATTCGTTTTGAAACTATTTACCTATTTCCTTTTGAGCTGCTTCCCAGCACTCCTCAATAATTTCTTTGTATAACAAAGCTTGTTGCCAACGGTCGCCTTCCTCAATTTCTGAACCGTTATCTGAAACGATGGTTCTTTCATAAAATATTTCGGCTTTAAGCAGCTCTACCGTAAAACAGATGTAATCGCCCGGTTCTGCCGATTTTAAAAAGCCTAAAAACGAACGTTTCCACATTTCCTTAAAATGCTGAACGTAATCTGCATTTTTATCCTTTACATCCACTTGGATGCAGCCCGGGTTACCGATTCTTCCGTGCATAAAACGCACCCTATCGAACACGGGTTGAATGAATTCCAACTTGTTTTCAATACCACCATACACCATTTCCTGCCCCGTGTACCAATGTGAAAAATCGCCATTGAACCGCACTTCGGGGAAACGCTTGGTCAATTCCACCGTTCTGAACAAATCTTGCGTTATCGTGGCACGATGGGTTTCAATGTAAATAGGAAAATCGAAATTTTCTGAAGTTTCCATCACATATTGCACCAAAGCATCCATTTCGGCATCACTTTCCATGCCCCAACCTAAATGGATGGAAGCACAATTATAGTTTCCACTTTTCCAAACGGGCATTAGGTTATCCAAATCGCCTACTTTGTTGATACGGGCGTGTGCCGTTAATTCCAAATTGAATTCTTCACATAGATTTGGGTCGCCATCTTGAATTCCTTTAAAACCAGCCTTCGCAATGGCTTCATGCTTTTCACGGTCATTTCCTTTTGGCCCCGTTGAAAACGCTGGTAAGTCTTCGCATGTTCCGTAGTTTATATCGATACGCAATGATGGTGGATTATTAGTACCATCGTTTGTGTTTTTTATCATTTTAAAATATATTTTCTAATTAATTTCCATTAAAATACAAGTACAAGCATATCATGGTTACAAATAGTGTTGCCCACAACAATTTCACTTTTGGCGCCACTTTGGTCAATCCACTAAAATCTAAGGTGCTTTTAAATGACTCACTTCTTTTATCTAGCAGCGATACCACTACAATGGCTACAGATAAAATCACAAAAATGTAAAACGACAGTAGTAAAAAGTGCGGCCATATTTTTACGGCACTTTCGGGGTCGTTCGGAAATACCCACAAGTAAAGGATTCCAACGGTTAAGCTGAACAAGGTTCCGAAAACCAAAATACTATTGGCGGCTTTGGCCGTGGTTTTTTTCCAAAGTACACCGAATAAAAACACCACCGACATAGGCGGTGCAATAAACCCTAACACCGATTGAAATACATCAAACAGATTTAAACCTTTTATACTATCGATGGCGAGGGTGATAAAAATGGAAATAATAGCCCCAACAACCGTTACGATATGTCCCACTTTAACAATGCGTTTTTGACTTGCCTTCGGATTAAATTTTTTCACATAAACATCCATTGTAAAAACAGTGCTTAATGCGTTTAATGAAGAATCGATAGTACTCACTAGAGCCGCTATCAAAACGGCCATAACCAAGCCCTTCATTCCCGTTGGAAAGAGTTCGGTAACCATAGTCATGTAAGCGGCATCTGGATTTTCCAACGTTGGAAACAATACAAAGCACATAATCCCCGGAAGGATAAACAATGGCACATCAATAATTTTCAACCAAGCCGTAAAGTTCGCACCCAACTGACCTTCTTTTACACTTTTGGCGCCCAAAACCGATTGTACCATCGATTGATCTGTACACCAAAACCAAACGCCCATAACAGGATAACCCAATAAAATGGCTATCCATGGGTAACTGGCATCATCGGCTGGTAAAAATAAATTCCAGTAATTGGATGGCGTTTCGCTTACCAATTGGCCAAATCCGCCTACTTTATCCAAACCTACCCACATCAATACAAACGATACAATAATCAATAGTACCATTTGGATGACGTTGGTGTAAACTATGGTTTTCAACCCTCCTGCCAAAGTAAAAAATGCTGCAATAAGCAACAGCACTATTACAGACAGCCACATGGGTAAATTCAATATCTGCTGAATCAAAATACCTCCCGCAAATAATGTCAACGACAACCAACTCAATAGTACCGTAACTATAGTGTACCACGCCAAAATGTTTTGGGTAGAATTTCCGAAGCGCTTCCCCATAAATTCCGGTAAGGTTTGAACCCTTGCTCCTAAATATCTTGGCGCAAAAACTATCGCTAATAAAAAGATAAAAATAAAAGCGTACCACGAAAAGTTTCCAGCTACAATGCCTGTTGTATAGCCAATACTGGCATTTGCAATTAACATGGACGGCCCCACATTGGTACCCCACATGTTAAACCCAATACTTTTCCAACTCAGGGAGTTTCCTGCCAAGAAATAGTTTTCATCGTCTCTTCTTTTGTTTCTTAAACTGAACCAAGCCCCTAGTCCCACCAGTACGATTAAATACAGGCCTACTACGGCAAAATCGAGAAAGTTTAGTTGGTCGTAAATGTTCATTTTTATAGCTTAATGTTGGTTGGTTTACAACTTTAAAGTTGCATGCTTCATAAAAACAGAATTACCCAGAGCGTATTAAAACACTCTGAGCAATTCAATTTTCATAAAGAAAAAGTTTAGTATGCACTTATTTTTTCACCCTTTTTTAGAAAAGGCTCGGCCCAATAAAGTGGCTCATTTCCATTTTTTAAAATAGGCTCGGCCGAATACTGAATCAACAATACACGTCTGGATTTATTTGTGGTGTTCGATCCACTGCGGTGGAAACACGTACTTGAAAACAAAGCCACATCACCAGCATTTAAAACCGCCGGCACTCCTGGGTTGTCTCCAAAGTATCCTATTTTATCGTTAGTGCCTTCCTGTAAAACATGGTCTATTCGCTTTTCCGTTCCGGCATCTTTGTAAGGCAACAGATAAACTGTTCCGTTTTCTTCGGTAACATCGTCTAATGGGCACCAAACCGATAAATAAGGCTTATGGTCAAAATCTAAATAACCTGAATCTTGGTGCCAAGAAAACGTCATACCTTTATCGGCCGCTTTAACCACAAACTGCTCTAAAAACAAATATACTTCCTCTCCTAATATTTTTCGGGTAATTTCTTCCATTTCCTTACCAAAAATAAGGTCTTGCATGGTTTCGCTGTCTTTATAACGAAGGGCAATAAAATAGCGTTTTCCTTTATGGTTTATTTCGTCAACCTCAACGCCTTTTCTATCCATTTCATCATCTTTCTCTTTTATGAATCTTTGGCACTCGTCACGCAAACGCTCGATAAGTTCTTGCGGAATCACGTTTTTTACAATGCAAAACCCATCTTCCTTAAACTGGGCTAATTGCTCATCGGTTATAACTGCACTCATTTTATTAGTTTTTAATTGTTTTACTTAATTGGTTTATTGAACTCCTCTTTACTTTTTCAATTGGTTAAAAAATTGCTCTTTTTGAGCCTGCTCTTCGTTATTTTTTCTTTCCGTAGCCCTGCTATGCAACTCAAAAACACCTTCAATCAGACTCAAAATGGCTAATTTTCACTTCAATCAAAAAGCCAAGATGAGTTCATTATATGAAATCAAGATGTCTCCAAATACCTTTGAAATTACCATCTATGTTTAGTTTAACTGTTTTGTTTAAATCCATATCGTCGGTACAATTTACATGCTCTGGATACAAAGGAATCTTGGCACCTTCAACTACCCAAACTGGCATGTTTTCCATGGGTGATTCAAAATCATTCAGCCAACGGCCTCCTTTACTTTTTTCTCCGGTGAAGAAGTTAACCCAATTACCTTCGGGCAAGTAAACATCTCTCTTATTTTCTGAATTCATCATTGGCGCTACCAAAAAGTCATCTCCAAAATAATATTGGTCATCAATATGCCAAACCATCTTATCGTTGGGGTGGTGCATTAACAACGCTCTGATAACCGGAAACCCCGAATTAGTGGTTTTTTCACTTTCCTGCAAAATGTACGGCAACAGCGCATACCTTAACTTCCACCAGTTACGGACAATGTTCGAAATTTTCGGGTAATAATATGGCTCACGTTTTGATGTACCATGGTAACGGATATGGGAAGTGAACACGCCAAACTGCGTCCAACGCACATATAAATCGTCCGGAATCACCGAATTCATAAAATTGGGCACACCGTGGAATCCAGGTACATCGTGGCTCCAGAACCCAAACCCGGACAAACCTAAGTGCAAGCCTCCTTTAAGCGAGCCCGCCATGCCATCCCACGAGGCTGCTGCATCGCCGCCCCAATGTATGGGGTAACGCTGGCAACCGCTCCATCCGGCACGGGCCCATACAACACCATCACCTGTAACTTCTTTAGTTACCTCAAAGGCTGCCTTTTGGTATAATAAAGCGTAAAGGTTATTGAGTTTTTCGGGCGACATATTATGGTAACTGGCATCTAAATGGATTTCTTCACCAAAATCTGTTTTAATACAGGTTACGCCCATTTCTAAAAGTTCACGTAACAAATTTTTAT
The DNA here is from genome assembly GCA_030430535.1 of Bacteroidia bacterium. Classification (GTDB taxonomy): domain Bacteria; phylum Bacteroidota; class Bacteroidia; order Flavobacteriales; family Flavobacteriaceae; genus Flavisericum. The sequence goes on along the minus strand of JAUIKY010000001.1, from coordinate 66,915 downwards.
ACCATTCTACCGCCTTAGGGTACGTAAAATCAATACTTCCGGCATAGTCGAGGTTACTAAAATTGGACCCGCCACGCATTACTTCAGCATTTAACTTTCCTATATAATTATTAGCTTTTGCCTCTTCGTATTGCTCGGCATCTTCCGATATATATGGCATTTGCCACAAACTAACGCGGTAACCGTTTTTCTTTAAATTTGAAACAAAACGCTTCGGGTCTGGAAAACGCTCTGCGTTGAATTTCCATTCGCACAACCAATCGGTTTTGAACCAGCCAGTATCCAAATGAATCACGTCACAAGGATAATCTTCGTCCCTCAATCTGTTGCAAATGGTATTGACTTCTTCTTCTGAAAAATAGGTCATTCTACTCATCCAAACACCATAACTCCACAGTGGTGGCACCGTTGGAAAACCAGTTATTTTTTTATATTGATGGATGATTTTTTCGGGAGTATCAGCGCCTATTAAAAAGAGGTCCAAAATGGGTTCTTCTGCCAACAATTGTACCGATCGGGTCGAAAAATCAGCCATTGAAAACTTACAATAGGTTGATGTGTGTAAAAACAGACCGTACATTTCACTAGATAAGTAAAACGGAATGTTTTTATAAGTACGTTTATTGTTAACCCCTTGCCCATCTTGGTTTTTCATTTGGAAGGTGTTTCCTGATAAGTCCATCTTGCTGAAGCGTTCTCCCGTGCCAACAAACTTTTCGTCGGGCTTGGCATGGAACGAAATGGAAGCCTTGCCCGGCGCACCATTTTGTTCGATAAACGACAAACACATCGCATCCATCCTGCCAGGAAAAAACTGGTCGTACGCACTCACCGTTATCGCTTTTTTACCATCGGGGAAAAATGTGGCTTGCATAGACTCCTCGGGGCATGGCAATAAATCGCTCCAATGGTCAATTTCAGGATCCGACAAATCGAAAAACGCACGGGTAATTCCGTTCACATCTTTTACCGTCCATTTTAATTCTGACTTTTCGATATTCAATTTCATTTCTTGAATATCATCAGCCATATCAATCATTGGCGAAGTTTCGTCAATATCTTTTTCGAAACCAATACTTACTCTTAAAATTTTATCGCCAAAAGCTCTCACAAAAAGGTAAAAGTCTTTTTGCGGAATGGCTTTATCGGGTGCTATTTCGTTTGATAACAATTGGCATTGGAAAGGCACGGTTAATACCACACCCAAGCCAGATTCACCTATATTGGTGGGCTTACAGGCTTTCCAAAGTTTTGAAACCCCTTCCTCTTTGGTGAGGTCGGTATCAAAATCCAGAAAGTCGAAAAACTGATGGTTAGTCTGCTTCATTAATTATTTAGTCTATTTTCTCTAAAAACACCCAAGTTTCATCTGGATTTGTACCTTCAATTCCTGTTTGGTATTTTTTCATTATATCGTTCCAATCGTTTACACGCGGATTATTTTCTTTTGTTTTAGGATTCAATTCGTCTAAACTCGACCCCTTTGGAATACTGATGACCAACATGAGCTGACGCCCATTTTTAAACACTTGCAACTGTTGAAAATTGGCATTACAGAAACCTTGGGCTACTTCTGGCCATTCTTCAAATTGGGTGTCGTGATATTGCAAATATTCCTGTTGAAGTTTCTCGTCTTCTACTAAATTGGCGGTAAGCAGTACATGTTCCCACTCATCAGCCAACTGATTGTCTTTGCAATGCTCAAACTTGTTAAAATTATATACCGGTGTGTTGTATGTTTGTATGGTGGCATTAGGATATTCCAAAGCCAATTCATTTTTTAAATGCTCAATATGATTTAATTTGGCATACAGTACCGTGTGGTTTTTCCATTGATATAACTGTGCGTCAATCACACCATTGGTTTTGGCTATTTTTTTGATTTTGGTAGCATCGAAATCTTGTCCAATCAATTCAACCGCTGCAAAGTGTGGCACTTCCTGTAATGGCCAATTTTTATCTACAACAACTTCACTTAACAATGATTTATAAGGACTCCGGATTCCTGCATTTTCCTTAATAGTTTCACTAACAAAAGCATTGTTATTAGTCCATAAATTGTTGGGGCCGTTTGCATTTTGAAGGAACTTTTCAGCAGGCACCCAATTATCTTTTACCGTAAAATACGCCGAACCTTCGTCGGTGTACAAATAAAACCAATGGTATGGATCGTGGGCATACGGATTGAAGTAGATACTATCAATTACATTTTCCTTTATCACACTTCCCGGTTGGGCAGAAAGCGTGTAAATACCAGCGGTATCGTACAAATGTTTTCCGTAGTGATGAATGTTATTGGCTATAACTTTGTTACCCGACATGGCATTGATGGTTTTGGTCCAGCCCCAGCCCAAACCAATACCAGTATAAGATACTTCTGAAATCTCGTTGTGCGCAATCGTAATGTTTTTTACAAAACCGGCGCTAATGCCTACGCATCCCCAATCTTCGTTAGTCACATCGGTAATCAAATTATCTACGATAGTTTCGTTGGTTGAAACCTCACGCACGTCTTTTGGATTGTATGGCAAATGCGTTTCAAAGGCTTCATCTGAAAACACGCCCACGTTTATAGCACTTCCGCCAATATCCTTGAACAAGTTGCCTTGAACCAAATTGTTACTATTGCCTTTATGCAAATCCAACCCGGTTGACGCTAAATGCTGAAACGAGCATTCTTGAAACTTAATATGGTTGGAAAAATTGACTTCAACAGCCGAACGGGGCCTGCCAATCCATGCTTGATTTTCCAATCCGGCTTTATCGGGTGTTCCCGGTTCCTTTAATTTATAGGCGTCCAAGAGATACATTCCCGCTTGAATGGGCACGTGCCCTTGTTGAGATGGGCGCAACCAATTGCTGTACTGAAACGAAATACCTTTAAAATACACATGGCTAACTGGGTAATCAACCGTTCCTTTAATTTCAACCAAGTTTTCTAAAACAGGAGCTATTACAGTGGATGAATTTAAACGCTCCCCTTTTTTGGGGTAGTAATAAATTTTGGCGTTTGTCTTATCCAAATACCACTCACCAGGTTCGTTTAACAGTGATTTAGCGTTGTTTAAAAAGAAGGCCGAATTTCCCGTTTTTTCTGAAATCCACGGCGCTGGCCAAGGGTGCTCACTTTGAATACGGCTTTCGGGCTGATGGAAATACAACTTGGCACTATCGCCCTTCACTTCCATTTTTTTAATACGGAGATTGGCAATGGCCCACCACTGCTGGATAAACATCTCCATGCCTGGCTCGAACTGAACCGATTTGTCTTTAAATGGAATCCAACAAGTTTCAGAGGCTTTGTCCCACGACAAAATTCTTTCCATTTTATCGCCAGAGGTACTTTTTGCCCTAACAGCTTTTTTTCCGTTCACCCAAAGCTGTCTAAAATCTAAAATGGCCCCTGCCTTTTTTGGTGCATCGGCAACCCAAACGTCGCCAGATTTCAAGCCGTTAATTTTTCCTGCTCTTTTCCATTTATTGATTTCAACTCCTCCGCTCAAAATTGGCGTTCCATTATCGGCCGCTTCAATAGTTGTTGGACTTTCGGCCGTTCCAGAATCTTCAGGTCTTATAAAAATAGGCTCGTTAAGATTATAAGTTCCGCCTGCTAATAGTATGCGTACTCCCGATTTTACAGCGGGATCGTTCAGCCTACGCATGTTACGCACTTTTCTTAAAGCCATATTAACGGTTGCCAACGGACTTTCCTTTGTTCCCAAATTGGCATCGGCACCTTTGTTGCTCACCCATATTTCTTGAGCATCAACAGAACAAACTGTCAATAAAAAGAGTAGATATATTTTTGGACTAAACCTATAATTAATCTTCATTTTTAATTTAATATCTAAAAAAACTTAGTTAGTTGGTTTTGCAAATACATGCCAATTGGTGACCATATAAAACAACAAAAATTGCTTATTCAATAATGAAATCACGAAACTTTGAGGCTGATTTTTAATGAAAAAATAGCACTAAACATCATGCTACTTTTTACAAATAGCTAATATTTATAATTTAAGCCAAAAACAATGTAACTTTTAAGCGTTGGTCAATTTTATAAAGATAATCAACCAATACCGTACTCTGCTTTTATTTCAGCTATTTTTATTGGCTTTCCGGTTTGCAAACTTCGGTCCATTGCCTGCAACAAAGCCACTGTACCAATACCTTCTTCCATGTTGGGGTAAGCGGTGAAATTATTTTCTATGCTATCGGCAAAATATTCCAAGTAGTTTTGATATTCTCCGGCGTGGTGCGATTGCCCTTCAAAGCGGTAATAATATTTAAGTTTTTCATCGCCCCAATACACCACTTTTTCTTCGCCGTCTTTTGAAGTAATTGAATAGCGCAGCTCGTGGTAATCGCCTTGACTAGCCCCTAAAGTACCGCGCAAAATGCACGTTAACGTACTATCGCGTTTTGTGGGTTGTGTTGGCGAAGAATACACCCCACTAACGCGAGCAATATGTCCGTTTTTAGCCTTAAAAATAAAGTGCATGGCATCTTCATTTTTAAGTCCAGCCGAATATCCATTTTCGCTTATCATACCATAACCCATCACCTCCTCAATATCTTTTAAATACCAACGCACAAAATCAACCGGGTGGCTTAAACCGCCATAAAGCCATTTAAAGGAGTTGAGCAGCGACCAATCTTTCTTTAAAAACCAGCGGTTATCGGCATGATAATGAGCCTCGACCGTGATTAGGTTTCCTATTAACCCCTTATCGAAATCCTTCTTTTGCCTCACCATGGGCTCAGAAAAACGGGAACTTTGCCCAATAAACACCTTTTTTCCTGTTTTTTTACCCAATTCAAGCAATTCTTTGGCATCGGCCAAATCATCTATAAAAGGTTTGGTGCAAACCACATGTTTGCCATGTAATAAAGCTTGTTTAACGTGGGTGGCATGTAAATGGTCCGGTGTGTAAATTGCCACGATATCAATAGAAGTATCCTCCAAAACCTCTTGGTAATTCGTAGTCCATTTATCAAAATCGAACTCCTTTGCCCTCAATTTGCAAAGTTCTTCATTTAAATCGCACACTTTCACCAATTTTATTTTCTGGCTCTCCAGAGCAGCCGACATGGTACTACGCCCTTCGCCAAGGCCTAGTATCGCTATATTCAACATAAGTTATAATTTTAAACAAAGAAGATTTAGTTGCCTTATTACCTAAATGCAACATGTAATTTAATTTAAACATAAAATTAACACTTTTACAATAAAATTATATTAATTTTAATCGATGGTCAATTTTATAAATTTCCCTTTTGCCAATTAGATATTTTTTTTTAAAATCGCGCAGAAATTATTCAAACAATCCGTTTATAATTTTAACCAGAAAAACCCACTTAACGTGGCACCTCTAAATCTAAAATTACATGAGCAACCCTGGCATTTGGTGGCATAAAGAGAATCCTGGCCCATTAGAAAAATTACCATTTATCGTTCAATTTGGTAGTATGAAATTTTCTAAGGTGCGACTGGATGAAAGCATGCGCCCGCATTTAAACGATGGTATTGAAATTCATTTTGTTAATAGCGGAAAATACAAATGGGTGGTTGACGATAAAGAAATTGAGCTTCTGCCCGATAACCTGTGCATAACCGCCCCATGGCAATTAAACGGAAGCCCTACGGGAAAAATGGACATCGGGCAAATAAATTGGATGGTTATTAAACCAAAAAAATATTCAAAAAATTCACCGTTAAACTTGGGGAATTGGACCAAACTATCCACTAAGTTCCAAGAGAGTTTAGGCGCCATGATTGCCGATGATAACAATTTAGTTATTGAAAAAGCAAAACTCTTTAAAAAGTACTTTGTTGAACTTGAAAGAGAACTTACCACCCAAGATCCTGGTTTTGAAATTATGGTGGGCAATATTATTGAAAACTTTTTTATAGACCTCCACAGAAATCTGGCTTTTAGAAAGCAAAAAATTCATGAAGAGAACAACTTTATTGAAAACCTTACCAATCTCGTAATGCAAGATCTGAACAAGAAGTGGATCATTGACGACTTGGCCTACCGCTTTGGAATGGGAAAAACCAAGTTTACTTACGAGGTTAAAAACCTAACCGGCTACCCTCCAAATAGTTTTATCATTAATCTAAAAATTGAAAAAGCCATCGATATGATTATGAATGAGGAATCCAATATGTCTGATATTGCTTATGCTTGTGGCTTTTCTTCACTACAGCACTTTACTTCTACGTTTTCCCAACGTATTGGCATTAGCCCAGGAAAATATAAAAGCCACAAAAAATAGTATAGATATCAGTAAGAGATATTAACCATGGAGTTAGCTAATTTTAAAACCTATTTTTTGGAGCAATGCGAACTCTCAAAAGATGAAATTGAACAAATAGACCATTTGATAATCACTAAAACGGTTTCCAAGGGCGAATTTCTATTAAAACAGGGCGAAGTGTGCAATCATTCGTTTTTTGTTGAAAAAGGCTTGTTGCGGTTTTATGCTTTAAATGAAGAAGGCAAGGAAAGTATTTTACAATTTGCCTCTGAAAATTGGATAGTCAGCGACCGCGGAAGTGCCTATTTTCAACAGCCATCCACCTACTATATCGATGCCATAGAACCTACCACCGTAGTTTTAATAAGTGAAGATTTCATCAATCAAGTAGCTAACATCAATCCCAATTTTAGGGCGCACAACGAACGTTTGCTACAAAACCACATCCGCAGTTTGTACAAACGGGTGAGTTTATTGCTCGGCGCTTCTGCCAAAACACGCTACCTGGATTTTATAAAAACCTACCCAGATGTTACCTTGCGTGTTCCCCAATGGATGATTGCTTCCTATTTAGGCGTTACACCCGAAAGTTTAAGCCGCGTAAGGAAATCACTGGCCAAGGAAAACTTTAAACCGTATTGATTTCATTTTTCAAATTCAAATTGAAATTTAAAGGAATTCTAACGCCATTTCCACTTCGCCCCACCAAGCTTATTCTTTCTTAACATACATCAATGTACATCCTTTTTTGTTAAAGTAAATTTACACTGTAAAAAAGAAAGGAGTATTACAATGAAAAATCAATTAAAAGCATTGGTGGTTTCAAACCGAAACATTTCGGTTAAAATTCTAAACTGGACTTTAGAGTCGGCATATTCGGTTGAAGACGCTTTAGCCATTCTTCAACGGCAGGATTATCGGATAATCGCAGTTGATGTTGCCATAGAAGATTCAGAAAAACAAAAATTGGAATCTATCGCTAAACTTTTTAATGAAAGTGTTTCGATAGTCCACTTTTCAACCGAAAAAGAATTGGAAATTAACATTAAAGGAGCTTTCAGAATCCAAAAAATGGCATTTCTAAATCACAACTATTTAGATAACGCTTTTGAAATGGAATTGGCTTGTAAATTGAACATGAATTAAAACGCAAGTTCAAGTGAAGTTCTTGACCGCTGAGCGGAGTCGAAGCCAGATTTTGACTGTAAAGAGTTCTCTACTTAAGTTTATCTTGAGCGAAGTCGAAAGGCTCGAACTAATAGTGAATTATAACTTAAAGAAAGGAAAAATAAAATGAAAACACGAAGCATAGAAAAAGTAACCAAACCAGGAATGCCACACTTTGTTGGCGACGGTTTTAGAGTTCACAACTTTATACCGGGCACATCTACCATGCAACGTATGGATCCATTTATAATGATGGACTATAACAGCAAATATAACTTCCCTCCAACCGACAAGCCCAAAGGCGTTGGCGTGCATCCGCACAGAGGTTTTGAAACCGTAACCATTGCCTACAAGGGAAAGGTTGAACACGCAGACAGCTCTGGTGGCGGTGGTGTTATTGGCGAAGGCGATGTGCAGTGGATGACGGCAGCCAGTGGCGTGCTGCACAAAGAATTCCACGAAACCGAATGGAGCAAAACCGGTGGTGAGTTCCAAATGGTTCAATTATGGGTGAATCTACCTGCAAAGGATAAAATGAGTCCACCCAAATATCAAGCCATTTCCAATGCCGAAATGAAAAAAGTACCATTACCAAATGGCGATGGCGAAATTGAGATTATTGCCGGAGATTACAATGGTAACAAAGGGCCTGCATCCACATTTTCACCGGTGAATATGTTCAATGTGAGATTGAAAAAAGGTGCAAAAACCAAATTATCATTTCCGTCAACTTACACAACGGCGTTGTTGATGGTAGAGGGTGACGCTAAAATAAATGGTGAAACCGAAGCACCGCAAGACCATTTTGTAATGTTCGGCAACGATGGAGAAAGTTTTACAATGGAAGCCAGCACCGATACCATAATTTTGGTATTAAGCGGCGAACCTCTAAATGAACCCATTGCAGCCCACGGGCCATTTGTAATGAACACCAAAGAAGAATTGATTGAAGCTTTTCAAGATTTTAATATGGGCAAGTTTGGGTATTTGGAAGATTAAGTAGTTTAACACAAAGGCAGTTCAGAAATGGACTGCTTTTTTCATATCTTTAAGGAAATGAAAGACGAATTTAAAAATATTCTATTAGTAAAAAACGAAGCAAAAAAACGCTTTGAAATAGAAATCGATCATCATTTTGCGTTTATAGATTACAACGAATTTGGTAGCCAAATCGCATTAGTGCATACCGAAGTCCCGGAAGTCTTGGGTGGTCGAGGTGTTGCATCTGCTTTGGTAGAGAAAACCTTAAATTATCTCGATGAACAGGATAAATCGCTTTTACCTTTTTGTCCGTATGTATTCGCTTATATCAAAAAGCACCCTGAATGGAAGCGCCTAGTAAGCCCCAAATTTAAAGGTTACGATAAACTTTAAACAGAAAATAGAAATATGTCTAACACCAAATTGATTATTGAAGAACGTGCCGCCAACATTGGCAATTTTATGGTAGGCAGATTGTTGCCTTTTCGTCAAAAACGGATGGTTGGCCCTTTCATTTTTATTGACCACATGGGGCCTGTTTGCATGAGCGACCAAGACAATATGGATATCGCCATGCATCCACATATTGGCTTATCTACCTTAACCTTTTTGTTTGAAGGTGTTGTAATGCACCGCGATAGTTTGGGAACAGCTATGGAAATTACCCCAGGTGCTGTTAACTGGATGACAGCAGGTAAAGGCGTTGTGCATACCGAACGTACACCCGATCGTTTACGAGATTCCAAAAAAATGCTTCATGGCTTACAAATTTGGGTGGCTTTACCAAAAGCCGATGAGCAATGCGAACCGTCGTTTACACATGTTTCAGCAAACGAAATTCCTAGTTGGACAGACAATAATGTGCAATTTAAACTCCTTGCTGGGCACGCCTTTGGCAAGCAATCACCAGTGCCCGTATATAGTCCGTTGTAATTTATTGAAATTAAAGCAACCGAAAACCAAACCATTTCAATAGGTGAACATTTATTTGGTGAAAGTGCACTTTACATTTTAGAAGGCAGCATTACTAGCGATGGTCATACTTATGGACCTAAACAACTTTTGGTGGCTAAGGATGCAACACTTTGTTCTTTTGAAATTGAAGCCAACTCAACCGTATATATTTTTGGAGGAGACGCCTTCCCTGAAGAACGTTTTATTGAATGGAACTTTGTGGCTTCAGACAAAGCTCTGATTGAAAAAGCTAAAAAAGATTGGCAGGGCAATAAATTCCCAAACGTACCAACCGAAACCGTTCGTATTCCTTTACCAGAGCCAAAACGTTTTGGAGGATAAATATTAACTCATAACAATCAGTATTTTTATATGAAAACCATATCAGCAACGATTGGCACACAACTATACAAAACCGAAATTCAAGCTAAAAACCACATTATTACTGCCGATGAACCCGAATCGGTTGGTGGACAAAATTTAGGCTTAACACCAACCGAATTGTTAGAGTCTTCATTGGCTGCGTGTTCTGCGATGACTATCAGGATGTATGCCAACAGAAAAGCATGGGATTTACAGCAAGTTATTGTTAATGTTGGTTTTAAACGCAATATTACCACACAGGCCGTAACTTTTAAAAAGGAGGTTGAACTCATTGCAACCTTGACAATGAAGATGCTGAAAAATCTTATAAATGGGCTCAAAATATCCTATTTAAAAAAATGATTCCCGGAGAAGTAAAAGTAGAATCAACATAAAAACTATGAAGACAGGTTGACTTGAAGCTTTTAGTGACGGCCTGTTAACCATTGTTATAACCATTATGGTTTTGGAAATGAAAAGCAACAGAAAACACTTCTTTTGAAGGATTGTTCCCTATTGCTCCCGTTTTTATAAGTTATCTTTTGAGTTTTATCTACTTAGGCATCTATTGGAACAACCATCATTATTTAATGCAATTGACTCAAAAAGTTAACGGCAAAATTTTATGGGCCAAACTCTAAAAAAAACCAAGGTAGAAAGTTTCCAACCTTGGTTTTTTTTAATCAATTAAAGTTAATAAACTACTCAGCCCAACTCACCTCTAAAGGCGTGTTAATTTGTTTTGAAAACTGATTCAAATAATTTTCCCATTCTGAAGGAGCAGCATATTGTTCTGCTTCTTTCCAAGTAAAGCCAGCGTAATATGTTACTTCATTATTGTTTACTTTTAAATGGGCGTAGGCATTACTAAGGTCTATGGCTTCGGTGTCATATTTTTCAAAACCTAAAAAGGTTTCTTTTTTTGCCACGATGGCCATACCAATTTCAGAATCGGCATGTGGCTGCCAATAGCTTACCCAACCATTTTCATCGTTACCAGTAACTTCTCCATCTTTTTCGTGTAATGTTAAACCAGCGGAAATAGAATCGGTACCTTCAATATGGACAACGAACTTCGATAGGTTACTGCCCAAATCCAAGCTAATGGTTTTTGACTCCTTAATTTGATTTCCTCCGGCATCCCAAGTTTCATATTCCAAATGGAAACTGGTTCGAATTGGCCCCGTAGTAATGGTACGCCATTGGGTGTAGTTTTTAGAAAAATAATACGTGGTATCCTGCTTAATGGCAATGCCACCAACTCCACGACTCACACCAACATGAAAGTTGTCCAACCCTTCTGGAGAAGGCTCGTGGTAAGCGCCCGGTTTCTCGGCGTTTTTCTTATACCAATTATTGATAATGGGATACTCCACTTTTTTTAACCAAGCATCAACCCCACTAGAAAGTGTGCCTCCCGGTGTACCGTCCTCAACCATTTTTTGGGCAACAGGACCATAAACGCGAAAGGCTACTTTGTTATTTTCCCAAGTGTAATCGTCGGTACGTTCTGGTACAAATCGTGAATAGCACAGTATTTCCGCTTTCGGTTTTTCAGCTTCAGTAATCGTAACAATATCAAAAGTTTTTTCGGAATTTGCAGCTACTGTTGGTTGAAATAAAATTTCATCTAAAGTGCCATCTCCGTCAATATCTACAGTTTGGGTGATTTGTAACTCGCCACTTTCAGCATCTTTAAAGGCAACAGTGTTTAGGTCTTCAACCTTTAAAAACGCCTTACTGAGTTCTACTGTTTCCGAGGTTCTTTCAAAATCCAAAGTGTTTTTCACAACAATTGACTTTGTGTTCTCTTTTTGATTACAAGAAGAAAACAAGGCGGCGCACAAAACTCCTGCCCATATTGTGGCTTTACTCATTGCATCCAGAGTTTTTAATCTTCGTTTGAAGGCTTTCCGATAGTAGCCAAAATACCGCCATCAACGTACAATACTTGCCCGTTTACAAAATCACTGGCTTTAGAGCTTAAAAAGATGGCAGCGCCTTGTAAATCATCTGGATCGCCCCAACGAGCTGCAGGCGTTCTATTAATGATAAACTCGTTGAACGGATGCCCGTCTACACGGATAGGCGCGGTTTGACTTGTAGCGAAATAGCCTGGGCCAATACCATTTGTTTGTATGTTGTGCTTGGCCCATTCTGTTGCCATGTTTTGGGTAAGCATTTTTAGTCCGCCTTTAGCAGCCGCATAGGCTCCAACCGTATTTCTTCCCAATTCACTCATCATAGAACAAATGTTGATGATTTTACCCGCTTTTCTTTTTATCATGCCTTTTACAACGTGCTTTGACATGATAAACGGACTTACTAAATCGACTTTAATCACTTGCTCGAAGTCTTCAACTTCCATGTCTTCCAGCGGCGTTCTTTTGATGATTCCGGCGTTGTTTACCAGAATATCGATGTTGCCAACTTCTTTTTCAATAGCAGCTATGTTTTTGATTACCAAGTCTTCATTGGTAACATCAAAAAGATATCCGTGTGCATTAATCCCTTGAGATTTGTAATATTCAACGGCCTTATCAAGTTTCTCTTGAGAAGACGCTCCGTTTATTACCAAAGTGGCTCCGGCTTTACCTAAACCAGTGGCCATGGCTTGTCCTAAACCGTGCGTACCTCCGGTTACTAAAGCGACTTTACCTGTTAAATCGAATAAATTAATAGACATGTTTATCTTATTTTAGTTCGTTAATTTTACAATGGTCCATATCGCCGTAATCTAAGTTTTCACCGGCCATACCCCAAATAAAGGTGTAGTTGCTTGTTCCTGATCCCGAGTGGATAGACCATGCAGGAGAAATTACAGCCTGGTGGTTTTGCATCCAAATGTGACGAGTTTCCTGTGGCTGACCCATAAAGTGGCACACGGCTTGGTCTTCCGGTACATCAAAATAGAAATAGACTTCCATTCTTCTGTCGTGAACGTGTGCTGGCATGGTGTTCCAAACGCTACCGGTTTTTAACTCGGTCATTCCCATTTGCAATTGGCAAACATCAACAACACTGTTTACAATGTATTTTCTCAATGTTCTGGCGTTAGCGGTTTCAGGAGCACCCAATTCTACAACCTCTACATCGTTTATCCCAATTTTTTTGTTAGGATATTCTTTATGGGCAGGAGTTGAGTTTAGGTAAAACAATGCCGGTTCATCAGCCGATTTACTGCTAAAGGTCACTTCTTTATTTCCCCTACCGACATATAAAGCCTCTCGGTTATTCAATTCGTATTTGGTACCGTCGACATTTACAGAGCCAGAACCTCCGATATTGATGATGCCCAATTCGCGTCTTTCAAGAAAGTATTCGGCCTTTAACGGGTCGATAGCTTCCAGTTTTAAAGCTGACTTTGTAGGAACGGCACTACCAGAAATAAATCTATCATAATGGGAATACACTAAATTTACTTGGCCTGGCTCCATGAGGTTGTCAATTAAGAATTCCTCTCTTAATCGTGTGGTGTCGTATGATTTAACATCTTGAGGAGATGCAGCATATCTTACTTCATAATTGGTTTTCATATTAATCGGATTTTTATGATTTATAAATTGTTTCTTTTTCGAAAAACTCCGTAAAAGTACTAAAAATATACCAGAATACAATCGATTGGATTTTGGTATATTTGCAATAAGCGAAGCTAATTCTTCAATTTTAAATTTTGAACAACAAACCTACCATACACGATATAGCCAAAGCTTTGGGGATTGACAGTTCTACTGTTTCGAGGGCATTAAACGATAGTGCACGAGTTACTAAGGCTACAAAGGTAAGGGTTCTGGCCAAAGCAGCAGAGTTGGGTTACCAGCGTAACATGCTGGCCTCTAATTTACGGAAAAATATAACGAATACCATAGGGGTGGTGGTGCCAAGGATATCGCGCCATTTTTTTTCATCAGCTATTCAGGGTATTGAGGAAACTGCTTATTTGGCCGGTTATAATGTAATTATTAGCCAATCGCTGGAACAGTTTGAAAGGGAAAAGAAGCTTATAGAAGGTTTGATAGCCAACAGGGTTGATGGGCTTTTGGTTTCGGTGTCGATGGAAACCATAAATTATGAACATTTAGAAGTTGCCAAAAACAATAATATTCCTTTAGTTTTTTTCGATAGGCACTGTGGCATTTCGGGTTACAGTAGTGTGTTGGTTGATGATTTTAAATGCGGATTTGATGCAACCGAGCATTTAATATTAAAAGGCTGCAAGCATATTGCCCATTTTTCTGGACCGCAGCAACTGGAGATATATAAAAACCGATTTAATGGGTATAAAGCGGCATTGGCAATACATAATGTTACTTTTAAGAATGAATATGTTATCAATTCCAGATTAATGGAACAGGATGGTTATCTTAGCATGCAAAATTTATTGAATTCTGGGCAGAAGGTTGATGGCATTTTTTCGGCTAATGATGTGGCAGCAATTGGCGCGATGAAATGTATAAAGGAAAGAGGTTTGAAGATACCGGAAGATATCGCTATAGTAGGGTTTAGCAACGAGCCTATTTCGAGGGTTATTGAGCCTTCGTTGACTACCATCGACCAATCGGGCTCTGAAATTGGGAAAACGGCAACCGAATTATTGTTGAAATACATATCGAAAAAAGAAATCCCCTCAGAAGGACAGACAATCATATTAAATTCAAAATTAATAGAACGACATTCATCAAAAAAATAAGCATAACATGGAACTATACCCAGTAAAATTTACTCCGCTCTATAAATACCGACTTTGGGGCGGCGAAAAGTTGAAGACCCAACTTAACAAGGATTATGATGAAAATAACATAGGTGAATCTTGGGAAATTTCAGATGTTAAGGGCGATGAGACCAAAGTAGCGAACGGCCCTTTGGCTGGAAAGACCCTGAAAGAGCTTATCCAGGAATATAAGGGCGATTTTGTTGGCTCATCGGTTTACAAAACGTTTGGTGAAGACTTTCCGTTGCTGATAAAGTTCATCGATGCGAAAACGCCGTTGTCCATACAAGTGCACCCCAGTAACGAACTGGCCAAAGAACGGCATAATTCTTTTGGTAAAAATGAAATGTGGTACGTTATGGGAGCCGATAAAGATGCTGAGCTTATCGTGGGATTTGAAAAGGAAATAGACAAAGCCGAATACCAAAAGCATTTGGAGGACGATACTATTTTGGAAGTGATGCACCACGAAACAGTAAAAAAAGGAGATACGTTTTACATTCCCACCGGAAGGATTCACGCGATTGGGGCCGGGGTGCTGTTGGCCGAAATCCAGCAAACATCAGATGTTACCTATAGAATTTATGATTACAAGCGCGTGGATGCCGTAACCGGAAAGGAACGCGAACTGCACAACGATTTGGCCTTGGATGCCATCGATTTTACATACTACAGTAATTTTAAAACTGATTATAAAACAGAAACCAATACCAGCAACATGTTGGTACATTCGCCATACTTCAAAACCAATTTTATTAAAGTTGATGGCACGTTGGAAAAAGACTATTCAAGTTTGGATTCCTTTGTAATCTATATGTGCGTGGACGGCGCATTGGAACTGCAGAACGGCGGTAAATCCTATTCCCTAAAAATGGGAGAAACCATTTTGTTGCCGGCGTTTTTAAACGATGTTAAGATTGAATCGGATAAAGCAGAATTTTTGGAAATATATTTATAATCGGTATATTTTTATTGAATTCTAATCTTTAAGAAAATTATTGATTTACTACATTTTGTGGAGAACCATTAATATAAGCCATCAAGTTTTCAACGGTGGTTTGCATCAAGCGGGTTCGGGCTTCTTTAGGGGCCCAAGCAATATGTGGTGTGATAATGCAATTTTCAGCTTTAAGCAATGGGTTGTTTTTTTTCATAGGCTCGCTCGAAATCACGTCGAGTGCTGCAGCAGCTAGTTTTCCGTTGTTTAGGGCAATTACCAAATCATCTTCATTAATAAGCGGTCCGCGAGAAGTGTTTATCAACATGGCGCCATCTTTCATTTTGGCGATGCTATTTTGGTTTATTATCATTTCGGTTTCTGGGGTTAATGGGCAGTGCAGACTAACAATATCAGAGGAGTTAAGCAATTCGTCCAATGAAACAAACTTCAAATGGTCATTTTCAAATTCACTGTAAACCGTTCGGTTGTAAACCTTAATTTTTAGTCCAAAAGCCAAGGCCAATTTAGCGGTAGCCTTGCCAATTTTTCCAAAACCTATAATGCCCATGGTCTTTCCGGCCAATTCAATGAGCGGATAATTCCAAAAAGAAAAATCTTTGCTGTTTATCCAATCACCATTTTTAACGGCTTTGTTGTGCTCTCCTATATGGTGGCAAATTTCGAGCAATAAAGCCATAGTAAATTGCGCTACGGCGGTTGAACTGTAATCGGGAACATTGGTAACAGTAATACCTTTTTGGTTAGCATGTTCAATATCTATAATATTGAAACCGGTAGCTAGCACACCAATATATTCAAGGTTTGGGCAACTATCAATAACCGAGCGGTTGATAGGGGTTTTATTGGTGAATATAATTTCGGCATCACCAATATTATTGATGATATTCTCATCGTTATATGGTGTTCGGTCAAAAACGGTTAATTCTCCAAATTGTTTTATACCATCCCAGTTTAAATCGCCTGGGTTTAATGTAAATCCATCTAATACAACTACTCTCATAAAAAAATTATTTTTTAAATATAAGAGTTGTATAAACAATATGTCTATTTATGGCTAATTATTTTACACGGTGGTACATTTCGGCATAGATAGGGCTTCCTAAGCTGTCTCTAGTTATTTGGGTAAAAGTGTTTTCATCAATGATTATTTCCCATTCCCAAACTTTATTAGAGTTTATGCGTTGCATCATGGCTTTAGATCCGTATTCTAAATCTTCGGTTAAAATGCCGTCATTAAAGGTATAATCGCCTACGCCGAACCACTCTAACGAATCTCCCATGCGCAATCTGCTCCACATGATTTTGGTTTTCGAGAACATTTTCATCTGTTTAAACGAATTTGAAGATTTTATGGTATCTGCTGTGCCATCACCACTATAGTTTAAAAAACTGTCCAATTCCCATGCACCTTCAAGGGAGTATTCTTTATTGGTTTCTTCGGTAGTTTCGGCCATGGATGTTTCGTTATTGTCTTTACAACTAAATACGGCAAAAATCAGGATGAGTAAAAGGGTCAGATGTTTTTTCATGTCGTGTCAGTTTACTTAGTTACACTTAAATTTACAAAAAAAAATGACACTGCTAAGGGTTGCAATAGATTTTAAATATGAGGTTATAGGAAAGTGTTAATAACTTATATGCTTATTTTGCATCAAAAATTCTACATTTGTTGTCCTAAAATGAATTCGATATGGCAGAGGAAATAGAAAGAGTAAAATGCTTGATTATAGGCTCAGGACCTGCAGGCTATACAGCGGCCATTTATGCGGCGAGAGCAAACATGAATCCGGTGTTGTACCAAGGTACGCAACCTGGAGGGCAATTAACAACTACTAATGAAGTCGAGAATTTCCCAGGATATCCTGAGGGTATTACCGGACCAGAAATGATGATGCAGCTACAAGCGCAAGCACAACGTTTTGAAACCGATGTGCGTGACGGTTGGGTTACTAAAGTTGATTTTTCTGGTGAGGTTCACAAAGTTTGGGTTAACGATGTGAAGGAAATTCATGCTGATACGGTTATTATTTCAACCGGGGCATCAGCCAAATATTTAGGTTTGGATTCTGAACAGAAATATTTGAAGTTGGGTGGAGGCGTTTCTGCTTGTGCCGTTTGTGACGGGTTTTTCTATAGAAACCAAGAGGTGGTAATTGTAGGCGCTGGCGATTCGGCTTGCGAAGAAGCACACTACCTATCAAAACTTTGTAAAAAAGTAACCATGTTGGTGAGACGTGATGAGTTTAGAGCCTCAAAAATTATGGAAGCTCGTGTACGAAATACCGAGAACATCGAGATTTTGTTCAACACAGAAACCGATGAAGTTTTGGGAGATGGACAAGTGGTTACCGGAGTGCGCGTATTTAACAACAAAACCAATGAAAAACATGAAATTCCTGCTACAGGCTTTTTCGTGGCCATTGGACACAAACCAAATACCGATATCTTTAAGGATTATTTGGATTTAGATGAAACAGGTTACATTATCAATGAGCCTGGCACATCAAAAACCAATGTTGAAGGAGTTTTTGTTTCTGGTGATGCAGCCGATCATGTGTACCGACAAGCCGTTACTGCGGCCGGAACAGGTTGTATGGCCGCTTTAGATGCCGAACGTTATTTGGCAGCAAAAGACTCCACTTTTGAGGTGTCTACATCTACTTATAATTAATTAGTAGAGCGTAAATAAAATAAAACCCGAAGCAATTGCTTCGGGTTTTTTATGGGGTATATTTTTTATATTATACTTAAACTGCAACGGGTACCACAAGTTGTTTCTTAAATTCATTTGGTGTGATGCCATATTTCTCCTTAAAGATTTTCGAAAAATAACTTCGGCTGGTAAAACCAATGGTATAAACAATTTGTGAGATATTAAGATCTGTTGTAGTTATTAAATCACGGGCAACTTCTAGTCTGACGTGCCTAATATATTCGGTTACAGTTCTTTTGAAAAGAAACTTAAATCCATCTTGAAGCTTGGCTTGCGATAAACCAGATTCGGTTGCTAAATATTCCAACGAGTAATCTTTCGATGGGTTTTTTAATATAGTCTGTGCCAATTTCCTGATGGTAACAAGCTCGCTTTTTATAAGTGATGTAGGTAAAGGGATGCCTTGTTGTAATTTATTGTGTTGTTGAATGTGAAGGGTTAAAATTTCGTAAACAATGGCTTCAATATTTAAAATCCTAACCATACCTTTGGTTTTAATGTTCCAAAGTCTTTTTACATGGTCGGCCATCTTTAAATTCAAAGTGCCGTAGTGCCTGTATCTGTTTTCATGGTCGGTATCAACAAAAATTTCGTAAAGCTTTTTGTTCAAGGTAGATATATTGGTTGTGCGTTTTTTTAAAAACTGCTTTCTTACAATTTGAATAACGTTAACTTTCAGGTTAACACCTTTTGGAAATTCCAAATAATTTATTCCTCCAGTTTTGTTAGTATAGATTAAAGACTGGAATTGCTCAATGTCTTCACCCTGTTTGTCCACATCAAACTTATGGGTGAAATGGCCGCTAAGTGGATAAACAAATCGAATGGGGTTAAAGCAAGAGGCATGTATTTTTAGCTGTACATCATTGTTAAAAGTGATGTTGTAGTCCAATAAGCTAACGCCCCAATCAAAAGGTATAAAACGAATGGTTCCAGTAGCATTATTATTGTTTACCGTTAAACAGCACTCACTCCATTTTTCTTCAACTGTGCCTCCAATGTGCTTTTGTATTTCTTGTAGAACTTCTTTGGTGTTGTCTGCAATAATTTCAATTTCTATCATCATTTTTAGAGGTT
Source organism: Bacteroidia bacterium (assembly GCA_030430535.1). Lineage (GTDB taxonomy): Bacteria > Bacteroidota > Bacteroidia > Flavobacteriales > Flavobacteriaceae > Flavisericum. The sequence goes on along the minus strand of JAUIKY010000001.1, from coordinate 47,727 downwards.
GGAGTTAAATAGTTATATATAATTTACGAGCAAGTTATTTGTTTAGATGGTAGTTTAACATCAAAACACTTAAAGTTAACATTATTTTAGGCTTTAAGAGTTATTAAAAGGTAAAGATTTAAAAAATCATTTGAGTTAATTCTTAATTCGATTCAACAAATAGAACTAATGGTAATGGAGTAATTTTATAAAAAACACTTAAAACCTTAACCATGAATATTTTTGAAGCTATTAGAAAAGACCATGATACGCAGAGGGATTTACTGAATCAATTGGTAGAAACATCGGGCGATACCAAAAAACGCGATACAATTTTTAAAGCCATTAAAAAGGAATTGGAGGTTCATGCCAATGCAGAAGAGAGGCATTTTTACAAACCTTTGATAAGTAGTGAAATGATGCAAGAAAAAGCTAGGCACGGTATTGCAGAGCACCACGAAATCGATGAATTGATCGAGCAATTGGAAAATACCGAATACCATTCTTCAGCATGGTTAAAAATAGCTAAAGATTTAAAAGAAAAGGTAGAACACCATTTAGAAGACGAAGAGCATACTTTTTTTCAATTGGCAGGAAAAGTATTCTCTGAAAATCAAAAGGAAAGTTTGGCCAAAAGCTATGTTGGCTATATGGAAGAGCATATATAAAGTGAATAGTTTTAAAAAACCCAATTCCTTTCTTCTTCAACTTTCATTAAATCGGTAAGAATCTTAAAATCAACTACTGTAAACAGAAAGAATTGTTATGAATACCTACACCGAAGAAGTTGGAAAACAATTAAATGAATTACTTCAAAAAACATATCATACCCAAAAGGGATTTAAAATGGCGGCAAAGTACGTAGATAATGATGCTTTAAAATCTTATTTCAAGCTGAAAGCACAAGAGCGCCATGATTTTGGTGATGAACTAGCTGCAGAATTAAAGAGATACAGTCACACAATAAATTCCCAGCAGACTGAAGATGTCGATAAGGCCTGGATGGATGTGAGTGCAATTGTTTTCCTTAATGAAGAAGAATCAATGTTGGAGGAGGCCATAAAAGGAGAAAAAGCAGCGATTAACGAATACAATAAAATATTAAATCATAAAAAACTGCCACTAAGCACTAAAGTGGTCGTGGAGTCGCAAAAAAACAAAATAATTAAAGGCCTATCCGGATTCAGGACCTTAGAAGAATTGTGTTAATAATAGTAAGGTGTTGGTTGAAAATTTAAATTTAAGCTTACTATAATTCGTGTAGCTTTTTTGTAATTGAATACTGAATGAGTTAACAAGTAAATCAATGCGATTAACAATTGCCATACATGTTACATATCTTGCATACAAGCGATTGAAAGACAATCGATACTAATTAAAAACCAGAAAATTATGTTACGTTGGACAATAATATTTGTAGTGATTGCATTAATAGCCGGAATTTTAGGTTTTGGCGGCATTGCCGGTGCTTCAGCTGGAATTGCGAAAATCTTATTCTTTATTTTTATAGTGTTATTTCTTCTGTCCCTTTTAAGAGGGGTGATAAAGAAATAAATTTAAAATCCAAATAACCATTAAAAATTAATATTTATGAAAACTGTAGCGAAATTATTTTTAATACTTTTTACCCTCTCAACTGTTGTAACAAGCTGTAGAGAAGTAAAAGAAGATAATAAAGTAGAAGAAGCCGTTGAAGATGTAGGTGATGGAATAGAGGATGCGGCCGATGAAGTTGAAGACGCTGTAGATTAAGCGTATTCAACTTTGATATTTTTGACAGACTAACTCAAAAAACAACCACTCTAAAATTTTAGAGTGGTTGTTTTTATTTTGGCACAAGCTTATATTAAAAGTTAATTTATGATAAATTGCAGCTAAAACTTTTAAAATAATTTAAAAATTGTTTTCTTTGCGCTCCAATTAAAAAAATCGGGATGTGGCGCAGTCCGGTTAGCGTACACGGCTGGGGGCCGTGTGGTCGCAGGTTCAAATCCTGTCATCCCGACGAAATAGGTGTTAAGGAGAATTACTTGACATTTAATCTAATGAAAAACCAGTAAAATACATTTTTCTGGTTTTTTTGTGCCCAATTTATACTATTAGTTTCCTTTTTCGTGTCCTATTTTTTTGGAGTTGCTACTTGGAATTGCAACAAAAAGTCAGACATTTTTTTTAAGACCTATGCCACATTTTTAAATTGATAAAATCCTTGCCCTGCTTCGCAAGGGGTTTTTGATCCCAAATACGAGTGTAACCGTTTCCTCTTGTACCATATCAAAAAACAGCCGTCTTGGACTGCTCTATAGCTTTAAAATCACTATTACAAATAAGTTCAACCTTTAATGTTTTGATGAAGGATTCAGCAACTGAATTACCCCGATAATTTTCCTTTCTGCTCATGGATTGGGCCACCAACGGGTAGGATTTAACAAATACCCTAAATGCTTTTCAGGCGTACTGTATCCCACGGTCTGAATGAAAGATTAAATTGTTGCGTATGTTTCGTTTGCCAGTGGCCATTTTTCATGCCGGAACAACAGTTTGCCCTGTATGCAGGCTTGTGCCCAACGAGCAACCTATTCTGTCGAACAGGTCAATAATAGTGGTCAGGTATTTCCCATCGCTCTTGAAAATGCATAGCATTCATGAATACCTAAATGGAAAAAATAAAATAATGAACTAAAAGATGTGCACGGCTTTTTTTAATACTTCGGCTGCGCTCAGTACAGGCATTTCAAGTTCAAGCTCCTTTTTTATTAAGGGCTTTCCGCAATCTTTTAAGCTCCAAAGTATTATCGGGTATTCAATTAGTGCATGCCAAAAATGGTGTTGAAGCTTTAAAAAAATGCCTTGATGGGTACTGCCCAGACCTTGTTATAATGGATTTAAGAATGCCAAAAATGGATGGTTATACGGCAACTAAAAAAATAAAAGAACGCTTGCCAAAAACACCAATCATTGCATGTTCCGCCGATGTATTAAACGGCGAGAAGCAAAAGTCTATTGAAGCTGGTTGTTCGGACTATTTAGCGAAACCAACATCAAAAGAGGCATTATTGTTTATGGTTGAAAAACATATTTGGAAAACACTATAAAATTCATCAGATACGCCGTTTTATAATCAATACGTTTACTTTTTAACAAAAGAATTAGTCTCGATTAAAGCGTTTACCCTGATTGGACAAAAAAACATTAAAATTATGGTTTCAGGATTGAACATTTTAATGGTAGAGGACGATATTGGAATCGGGAACTGGATCAAAAACAAAGTAGAAAAGCTAGATACTCTCAGTACTTTTACGTGGGCAACAAGCATTAATGATGCATTTGAAGTACTAAAATTGACTCAGCCAGACTATATTATTTTAGATTTACAGCTCCCTGACGGAAACGGTATTGAAATCTTGAAAAAAATAATGGAAGACAAATTACCAATTAAAACATTTGTCTTTACCATAAATATTGGCCTGAAAAACGCTTGTCTTAGATGGGGAGCCGATGCATTTTTTGATAAAACAAATGATTCGGAAAAACTTATTCAAGCTTTTGAAAATATTCGTATATAGTAAGACCATTTTTTCTTATAGATCTAAACTAGTCGCAGGTTCATGCAAGTTTACCATCGACAGTAATTCGGGTGTAAAAATCTCCTAGGTTACTAATGGCCTTTTGGTGTAAATCCAAAATAAAATTGAGAATGATGATTCTCTACTCATAATTGTCGTCTTTAATTGTTAAACATTGTTCAAGACGAAAGCCGAATAAACTGTAATCCAAATACTACTAGTATCAACACTGTGAACCAGCAGAAAAAGTGCTAACCGAATTGTGAACCAATATATTCAAATCAGTTCAAATTTTATGAATTCCCAAAAACGACAAATCCTTGAAAACCATAGGGTTTGCAAGGATTTGTAATAATTTGGTATTTCTACTAGTGACCACGCCAGGATTCAAACCTGGAACCTCTTGAGCCGTAATCAAGTGCGCTATTCAGTTGCGCCACGTGGCCGTTTTTGCGGTTGCAAATATACACCTTTTATTAAAACATAAACAAATTTTTATTCCAAAATTATTATTCTTTATTTTTGGGCATGGCAAACCTACTGTTAAACCAAAAATTCGGAAACGTTTTTGACGACAACTTAATTAAGGAAATCGAACACATTGGCATTTCCAAAACGTTCAAAAAGGACGATATCATCATCGACATCAACCAACCCCTCAGCCACATTCCGCTTTTACTTAGCGGCAACATAAAAATTCTTCGCGAAGATGCCGATGGCCACGAACTGTTAATCTATTTTCTGGAAGCCGGAGAAACCTGTACCATGTCGCTTACCTGTTGCATGGGCACGGCAAAGAGTAAAATCCGTGCCGTTGCCGAGCAAGATTCCCAACTTATTTTAATCCCTGTTCAACACATGCAAAAATGGTTCAACAGTAATAGCAGTTGGCAAAATTTCATCCTACAAAGCTACCAAGCCCGGTTCGACGAAATGCTTCAGGCCATAGACAACCTCGCCTTTATGAAAATGGACGAGCGGCTGTTTAAATACCTCAATAACAAAAGCCAACTGCACGGCACCAAAACCCTTATTGTAAAACACCAAGACATCGCTGAAGACCTCCATACCTCGCGCGTGGTAGTTTCAAGACTTTTAAAGCAATTGGAAAACGACGGCAAAATAAAACTAAGCCGCAGTAAAATCGAAATTCTTTAATTCATTTGGGCGCTCCCCCAGCCCAACAGCTGCATCCACCTCATGGACGGGCTTCCTACTACATTGGTAAAAATAAAATGCCCTGCTTCCCTAAGTAACATTTATTACAAAATTTAAAAACCTTAAATTTAATTTTGTATAAATTCTTAATTATGGAACATATTTTAAACCCTTGGCCCTGGTACGTTTCGGGCCCATTAATAGCCTTAGTTATGGCGCTGTTGCTTTACTTCGGAAAAACCTTTGGCATGTCGTCCAACCTTAGGACACTCTGTGCTATTGGCGGCGCAGGCAAGTTTTCAGACTTTTTTAAATTCAATTGGAAAAGCCAACTCTGGAACCTCACTGTGGTTTTGGGGGCTATTATCGGCGGATATATCGCTACACAATATTTATCAAACGATAGCAAAACAGACCTCAACCCCAAAACCATTGCAGAACTCCAAACCATGGGTTTTGAAGACGCGGGAAACACGCTTGTCCCCAACGAAATATTTAGCCTCGAAGCCATCAATTCGCCAAAAGCATTACTCATTTTAATTATTGGCGGCTTATTGGTTGGTTTTGGCACCCGATATGCTGGAGGCTGTACCTCAGGCCATGCCATTACCGGACTAAGTAGTTTACAAAAACCCTCGTTAATCGCTGTGATTGGATTTTTTATTGGCGGATTGATCATGGCCAATTTAATTCTTCCCTTAATCTTTTAATTATGATGAAATTTATAAAATTTTTGTTGGTTGGTATATTTTTCGGTATTGTTTTGGTAAAATCCGAAGCCGTTTCGTGGTACCGTATTTACGAAATGTTCAGGTTTCAATCTTTCCACATGTACGGTATTATCGGTACGGCCATTGCTTGCGGTGTACTGTTTTTACAAATTTCAAAAAAGGGCCTTATTAAGAGTTTTAGCGGCGCCCATATTTTTGTTCCCAAAAAAGATAACGGTACAGTGAGATATATTATTGGCGGCTCCATTTTTGGTTTAGGATGGGCGCTTATAGGAGCCTGTCCCGGGCCCATGTACATTCTACTCGGCACCGGGGTTTACACGATGCTTATTGTTATAGCCGCTGCCATTGTGGGCACATTCATTTACGGAATTTTAAAGGACAAACTACCTCACTAAACGATGGATTATATCCAAATTTTAGGATACGTTGGTGCGCTTCTTATTGGTTTGGTTTTAGGACTTATTGGCGGTGGCGGCTCTATTTTAACCGTGCCGGTAATGGTTTATGTTTTAGGGCTAAACCCCATTGTTGCCACTGCGTATTCCTTGTTTGTAGTAGGTGTTTCGTCTATGGTGGGTACGGTTCAAAAACACAAAAAAGGACTGGTCGATTTTAAAATCGGATTGGCTTTTTCGTTTCCTTCGTTTGTGGCTGTGTATGCTACCCGTCGTTATTTGGTGCCCAATATTCCCGACACTATTTTTTCCATCGGAAGTACTGTTTTAACTAAGGACGTCGCCATCATGATCTTCTTTGCCATTATCATGTTATTGGCTTCGGTTTCGATGATAAAAAAGCAAAAATCGAAAAACCTCACGTCCGAAAACCAATCGTATTACAAAACATTTTTACAAGGGTTAATCATTGGAAGCATTACTGGTTTAATAGGTGCTGGCGGTGGTTTTCTATATGTGCCTGCTTTGGTCCTTTGGGCCAGAATACCTATGAAAAAAGCCGTAGGCACATCGTTAATCATTATTACCATCAACTCTTTGATTGGCTTTTTGGGCGATGTTCAAACTCTTGAAATCAATTGGGCTTTTTTATTGTCATTTACCGCCATTGCCATTTTGGGGATTCTTTTGGGCGTGTTCCTTTCAAAATATATCAGTAGTCAAAAACTAAAAAAGGGGTTCGGTTTTTTCATTTTAATTATGGCCATTTACATCATAAACAAAGAACTGAATTGATTCGGTATGTAATACATGTTACAAACTTAACAGTAGGCCTTTTGTATCTTTGTTTAAATTTGAGCAAAGATGAAGATTGAACAAATATATACCGGTTGTTTGGCACAGGGTGCCTATTACATAGAATCCAATGGAGAAGTAGCCATTATTGATCCCTTGCGCGAAACCCAACAATATGTGGATAAGGCAAAAAAGGAAAACGCCAAAATAAAGTACATTTTTGAAACGCATTTTCATGCCGATTTCGTTTCGGGCCACATCGATTTGGCTAAAAAGACCGGAGCTACCATTGTTTATGGACCAGGTGCAGAAACCGAATACGATATTTATTCCGCTAAGGATAATGAGACTTTCAAACTGGGTGATGTCACCATAAAAGTACTTCATACCCCAGGGCATACCCTAGAATCTTCAACCTACCTTTTGCTGGATGAAAATGGTAAGGAACACGCTATTTTTTCGGGTGACACCTTATTTTTGGGTGATGTGGGGCGACCCGATTTAGCCATAAAATCCGATTTAACCAAAGAAGATTTGGCCGGAATGCTGTTCGATTCGCTACGTAACAAAATTATGCCCTTGCCCGATGATGTCATAGTATATCCAGCACACGGCGCCGGTTCGGCCTGTGGCAAAAACCTCAGTAAAGAAACTGTTGGCATTTTAGGAGAACAGAAAAAAACAAATTACGCCCTTAGGGCAGATATGACCAAAGAAGAATTTATCAAGGAAGTTCTTTCTGGCATTGCCCCTCCTCCGCAGTATTTTGAAAAAAATGCCATGATGAACAAATTAGGCTACGATAATTTTGAGTCTGTTCTAGAAAAAGGAAACACGCCTTTAAGCCCAGAAACCTTTGAAAACGTAGCCAACCAATACGGTGCGTTAGTACTTGATGTGAGAAGTGAAAAAGATTTTATAAAAGCCCACATTCCCAACTCTATTTTTATAGGTCTGCATGGTTCTTTTGCGCCATGGGTCGGGGCTTTGATTACCGATTTAAAGCAACCCATTTTGTTGGTGACACCCAAAGGAAAGGAAGAAGAAGCCGTTACCCGACTTTCGCGTGTGGGTTACGACAACGCGCTTGGTTATTTGGAAGGCGGCATGGAAGCCTGGGAAGCCTCCGGAAAAGATGTTGAAACCGTCACCTCCATTACGGCCGATGATTTTGCCAAAGATTTTAAAACCAAAAAGGTAAATGTGCTGGATGTTAGAAAGGATGGTGAGTATAAATCTGAACACTTAAAAGGCGAGCAAGTACAGCATTTTGCCCTAGACTTTATAAATGATAACATGAATACCATTGACAAAAACAACACCTATTATCTACATTGCGCTGGGGGTTATCGTTCGTTAATTGCGACTTCAATATTAAAAGCGCGAGGTTTTGATAAGTTAATAGACATTTCTGGCGGATTTGGAGCGATAAAGGAAACCGATTTACCTACCACAGATTTTGTCTGTCCGTCAACTTTATAATGTTAAAAAAACGAACTATTCAAAACACCGGTAGTTAAATTCCGAAACCAGCAAAAAACCTGTGTTTCAACCAAATAAAACCACTTAACTCATTAATAATCTTACTTTTGCCTTGATTAATTCGAAGTTATGTTGGAAAAAAATCTAGGCACTCTAGATAAAACCCTCAGGATTACCCTCTCAATAATCACAGTAATACTTTACTGCGTAGGTGTTATTGATGGTGCTCTAGGTTATATTTTAATGGTAATTGCAATATTGGGCTTATTTACTGGATTTATTAGCTTTTGTCCTTTATACTCCCTTTTTGATATATCAACGTGTAATAAAAAAACCGAAAATTAACATCAAAAATGCGTCAACAAGAAATTTATTTTGATTTTTTTTTGAAAAGACGGCATTAAACAATTTCAGCACTCAACCCAGCCTCCAGCAGAATAGAGCATCGAGGCTTCAAATCGTCATACGCCCCAGTTTTAACCGTGCACTTCCCTTTGTAGTGCACAATCAATGAACATTGTTCGGCTTGTTCGGGTGTGTGGTCGCAGGCGTAAATGAGTGTTTCAATAACATGATCGAACGTATTCACATCGTCATTGTACAATACAATTTCGTTTTGGGTAATAACCTCTTCTTCCAGTAATAATTCCTCTGATACTTTTTCTTGGGAACTCATAATACTCGTTTTTGGGGTAATTTTATGCCACTAATTTAAAAATTTTAAAGCAACCCACTGGTTTCTTTCTAATTTTTCCTCAAATTTTAACATCTGATTTTCACAGGCTTGCCGAATAATTGGGATATCATCATTATAAAAACCACTTAAAAACAGCACACCATTTTTATTCAAGCACGAGGTATATATGGCCATATCCTGCAACAGAATATTACGGTTAATGTTGGCTATAATGATGTCGTATTTTTTGTTTTTTAACACCGAAGCATCGCCTTCAATTACGGTGATATGTTCACAATTATTACGCTCCACATTTTCCAAACTATTTAGGTAGCACCAATTATCGTAATCGACCGCATCAATGGGTTTAGCGCCTTTCATTTCGGCGAGAATGGCCAAAACACCCGTTCCGCAGCCCATATCGAGCACCGATTTATCTTTAAAATCGTTTTTCAAAATGTGTTGGATCATCATGTGCGTGGTTTCGTGGTGTCCCGTGCCGAAACTCATTTTGGGCTCTATAACAATATCGAATTCCGTATTGGTTTTTTCGTGAAACGGCGCACGAACCGTCACCATACCATCCACTTCTATGGGGTTAAAATTTTTCTCCCATTCTTCGTTCCAGTTGGTCTGCTCTATTTCTTCGAAAGTGTAACTGATTTTAAATTCCTCTGAATTCACAATTTGAATATCGCCCAAGATACCTTCATGCCACTCTTCCTTTTGAATGTAGGCCGTAACGCCATCTTCGGTCTCAACAAAACTTTCAAAACCAGCGAAACCGAGTTCGGCAATCAAAATTTCAACTGCGGGTTGCAAAGGCTCAACCTTAAAATAATATCCTAAATAAATGGTGTTCGACATGGTTGCTTTTTTGAAAGCACAAAGATAGCCTTAAATGTTAAAGTAGCTGCTTTTCAATGGCGATTTTAATAATGCCCACGCTATTTTTTGCGCCGAGTTTGCTCATTATATTCATACGGTGGGTCTCAACCGTTTTAGGGCTAATGAAGAGTTTTTCTGAAATCTCTTGGGTGGTAAGTTCTTCTGAAATAGCCACAAGAACCTCATGCTCACGACGGGTTAAATTGGGTTTCAACCCATTGTCTGTCAATTTTTTAGGAGCTTGACTCAATAAACGTGCTCGGATATCTTCGGGTAAAAACAACTCACCCGACAGCACGGTTTTCATGGCCTTAATTAATTCAAGCTTATCGGTGTTTTTTAATAAATAGCCATGCACCCCATTTTTAAGCATCCGTTTTACATACGACAAATCCTCAAAATTGGTCAGTGCAATAATTTTTAGTTCGGGGTATTTTTTCAGTAATCTTTTGCTTAAATCAATTCCATTGATATCAGGTAGATTGATATCCAACAGCAAAATATCGAGCGAATCCTTTTCGATGCTTTCCAATGTTTGACTGGCGTTTTCATAAGCAGCCACCACCTGAATATTGGGGGTACCTTCAAGCATCGACGCAATACCTTTAAGCACCAAAGGATGATCGTCTGTTATGGCTATTTTAATCATCATTGAATTCGTTTTTATCAATATCTATGGTATAGGACGTGCCTTTTTCGTTTGAAATAAAATCAATTTCAGCCTTTAAATAGTTTACTCTAGATTGCACATTGCTCAACCCAATTCCCGATGCCCCCCCTTGATTTTTATCAAATCCCTTTCCGTCGTCTTCAACAGTAATTTGAACGTTATCGCCATAAGAGCTGATCTGCACGTTTATGGTGGTAGCCTCGGCATGTTTTATGCTGTTGCCCACCAACTCCTGAATGATTCGATAGGCATTTATCTCGGCTTTTTTGTGCATGTTAACCGCATCGCCCAAATGCTGAAAAACGATGTTTATTTCTGGGTGCAAATCGTTTAAATTATCGCAATACACCTGAGTGGCCTCCACTAAATTAAAACTTTCCAACGAAGGTGGCACCAAATTATGCGAAATGGCACGAACCTGTTTACAAGAATCGTCAATCATAGCAATGGCTTCCTTAATCACCGCATTGTTCATTTCCATAAGGGAAGACAATTTATATTTTATGGCCGATAAATCGCCGTTTACCCCATCGTGCAATTCTTTAGCTATACGCAACCGCTCCTTTTCCTCTCCTTCAATCAACGACTCCAAAGTTTTTATTTGGAACTCGCGTTTTAAAGTTAATATTTCTTGGTTTTTGCGTTTTTGGCGCTGTTTAAATAGAAAAAATAGTAAGATTGCCATGAACAGCAAAAAGATAAGTGTGCCAAGCATGTAACTGTTTTGGGCTTTCTGTTTTTGCAGTTTTAATTGTTGTTCAACAATTGCTCTGTCTTTTTTCTCGGTTTGATATTTAATTTCAATTTCGTTGATGTTCTTTAAATTATTCTCTAGCAGCACACTATCTTTAAACTGGGCGTGGTTTTTAAAATTTTGAAGCGCCCTTGAATGCTTGTTCTGAAGTGTATAGCTATCGCTCATGGCCAAATACACTTCTGACATCAGTGATTTATCGTTTATTTTTTGGGCGATTTGCAATGCTTTTGAAAAATGAAACTCCGATAAGGTTTCGTTTTTCATTTTTCCGTAAACCGTTCCCAAAACCATTTGGGTTTCAATTTGCTCGTCTTCATCCTTTAAGTCTTCCCTGATCTTTAATGCTTTTTTAAGGAATTCCAACGCTTTTTCCAAATCGCCCTTTTCATGATAAACAACCCCTAAATTATTGTAGTTTCGGGCTATCTCCTTGGTATTTTGGTTTTTGGTATTTACCGCTAGCGACTCTTTAAAATACTGTAAGGCTTTATCGAAATCCTTCAATTGCGCATAACTCCCTCCAATGTTATTTAACAAAGTGCCTAGTGCAAATTGCATGTTTTGGTTTTTTGATGTATTGGCCAGCTTTAACGCTTGCAACTCGTACTCTACACTTTTGTTTAAATTCCCCATTTTGGAATAAACATTCCCTAGGTTGATCAGCTTAATGAATTTACCATAGTGGTTATTGGTTCTTTCATCATAGGCTATACCCTTAAAATAAGTGTCAATGGCTTTTTCGTAGTTCCCCTCAGCTTTATAAAGTATTCCCAATGAGCTATAAACCGCCGATTTTTTTACGTTGTACCGATCGCAAATTTTGGATGCCTCATTAAAATAATATCGCGCCGAATCGTATTGATTGGTGAACATAAAGGCATTGCCTATGTATAAATGGGCCTTTGCATTACCGGCATGGTATCCCATTTGCTCAGCTTCTTTTAAGGCCTGCCTCGCGTATGTAAAAGAGGTGTCAATATTTTGGTACGAGAAGTAATAGGCCAACTCGTTTAAAATTTTAACCTGAACACTATCGGGCTGATTCTTGGTTAATTCGAATTTTAAACTATCAATGGTTGATTCGTTTTGCGCACCAGCACTAGCCAAAACAAACCACAGCCCCACTATTAATAGTATCGATTTCAACGTCTTATTTTTTTCAGATTAAATTTAATAAAATCACCGTCCATTTCTTAACATGTGCCAATAAATTAAGCATTTTATTTGATAATCAATGTTTTATAAATTTCCTTGAAAGTTGGGCGTTTTCGGTTTTTAAATAAAATAGATATACCCCCGAGGTTAAAAAACTAAGGTCTGCTTGGTTATTTTCCAATTGGTTTTCGAGCACTATTTCTCCCTTCAAATTAATGACTTTTAAGTTGATAGTTCCTTGATTTTGCAACTGAAAATGTACCAAATCCTTTACCGGGTTTGGGTAAAATTTAAACTGTACTTTTTCCTCTTCAATAACCGACAATGGGCCTTGCAGTTCCCCTAAAGCATACAAACTCCATTGTCCATTGGTATTTTGAACGCGCATATACAAAAAGTGATCGCCCGCTGGCAGATCACTAGGTACGTCAATAGCCATGTCCATATCAATCGTTTCTTGATCGTCCAAATCAATTGCTGTGGCATTTCCAATTCCAGGGTCGATATCAAAAAAATATTCTGCCGCCGTAATCAATGCCGTATTCGAATTCCCTTGATCTACATAAAACACATGCTTATCATAAAGGCTCCACGTGCCATTGGTATTGACAAGCCTAACATGTAATTTATGAATGCCGTTTGAAAGTCCAGTAGTTGGAACGCCAAAATTTTGATCAATCGCATTGCCCGATACCTTTAAAGCTGTTCCGTTACCGACACCCGGATCGGTATCAAAAAAGTATTCCGCAGAAGCGATACTTGCTGAATTTTCATTATCCGGACTCACATAAAACACATTTTTGTCGTACAAACTCCATGTGCCATCAGTATTGACTAACCTAACATACAATTTATGCACGCCACTTGAAAGTCCGGTTGTTGGCAAGCTAAAATCTTGGTCAACCATATTCCCAGAAACCGACATTGCGTTACCGTTGCCAACACCGGGATCGGTATCAAAAAAATATTCCGCGGAAGCGATATTTGCTGAATTATCATTATCCGGACTCACATAAAACACGTTTTTATCGTACAAGCTCCAGTTTCCAGATTGATCTAAAACCCGCACATACAAATTATGCAAGCCCTTAGAAAGTCCCGTGGTCGGAATATTTAAACTGGCATCCAATTCAGCACCCGAAAGTGCTAATGCTGTTCCGTTACCTATACCTGGGTCGATATCGAAAAAATACTCTCCTGCACTTATTTGCGCCTTTAGCCCAGTAAAAGTCGCTAGAGCTGTTAATATTAAAATAAACCTTTTCATAATTCCTTGTTTAATTATTAAGATTGGCATTGGCCTTAATATTAATATTCAAGGTGCTTCCGGGAGTAATAATATTATTGAATATTACAAAATCGGTTAAATAGGGTAGTTCGGTTGGATAACCTCTCGGACTAAAAGGAAAGCCACCATTATAAACCCCTAAATCGTTACCATCTGTTCCTGCGTTTTCCGCGGGCGAGCCCGATTGAATTCGATAATCGTTAGTTGTGGTATTTAACGAGGCATTTGAGTTAAAGGCCACGAATTGTGGATCGGTATTATCAATATTGCCTGAGCCTGAAAGCGCATCTAAAGTACCATTGTAATTGTACGTTAAATTATTCTGAAAACTTAAAGCGTTGTTTGACCCCAAACTAAAATTTGAAACACTTGTTCCCTTAAAAAGGAAAATGTTATTAGTAATTTGCGTTCCGCTGCAATTTGCGAACAATTGTATAGCCCCGCTGCCGTTACCGTTTTGCCGCGTCAATACGATATTATTATTAAAAATTATCGACGAATTGAATCGGCTGAAAGACCCCCAAGTAGCACTTGTTTGCGGTTGCTCGATAATGTTATTTGAAATGATCCAGTTTTGGGAGTTGTATGGATCAATAGCATTAAAATTCGCATTTCTAATATAGTTTCCAGAGATTACCACGTTATTGGCTTGAGTGGTGGTACTATTTCCACCTATATAAGCCACCCTATTGTTTGTAATGACTACATCGTGATTGGTGTACGTAGTGTTATCCAAATAAATATTGTTGATGTAAAGCCCTGATAATTTTGACCCAGAGGCATTGGCACTCCTAAAAAAAATGTTAGAAACACTGGCATACTGCCCCGCATTTAATTCTGGAATGTGCCCCTGCCCATAAATGGTAATAGGTTTAGTAATATTTATGTTTCCATAACCGTTCGGTGACGGTTGAACATAAATAATGTCGTTGGCAGATGCCGCATCAATAGCGGCCTGTAAACTCGTGAATTCCGCTCCAGAGCCTTGGTTATTATCTACCACGTAAACCGATTGGGCGGGAAGAATACAGCATAGTCCCAAAAGGAAAGTAAATGTTATTATACATTTTTTAAGGTCAAAAAGATGGGTGTTGACCAATTTACGGTGTTTGTTAGAAAGCTTCATGATTAAAAGTTTTATTGGTTAATAGACTTTTACAAGTTACTTTCAAACATTCGGAAAAAATTAAGGGCATTCCTTGATTTATTAAAAATCAGGGAATACCCTTAAAAGGTATCTTTAATATGATTGCTGCGCTACGCTCGCAATGGCGTTTATTTAAAACGCGTTTACAATAGCGAAAAAGTCTTCAGCATTTAATGAAGCGCCACCTATTAAACCTCCGTCAACATCGGTTTTCGAAAAAATTTCTTCAGCATTGTTAGGTTTTACACTTCCACCGTAAAGGATGGATACAGACTCGGCAATATCACTTCCGTATTTATCGGCCAAAGTTTTTCTAATAAACGCATGCATTTCCTGTGCTTGGTCTGGGCTAGCCGTTTCACCTGTGCCAATAGCCCAAACGGGTTCGTAGGCTAAAATAATATTTCTGAACGCTGAACCATCCAAATGGAACAGGGCGTTTTTAATTTGGCTTTCCACCACTTTTTCTTGGTTTCCAGCTTTTCTATCGGCCAACTCCTCTCCAAAACAGAAAATAACATTCATACCTTTTGCCAAAGCGGCATCTACTTTTTTGGCCAAAATCTCATCGGTTTCGTTAAAATATTCACGACGCTCGCTATGCCCTAAAATAACGGTGTTAATCCCAATACTTTTTAACATGTTGGCACTGATTTCTCCTGTATAGGCACCATTCTCCGCAAAGTGCATGTTTTGCGCTATTACTTCAATATTTGAGTTTTTCAAACTGTTGTATGCCTGCCACAAATTGGTTGCCGTTGGCGCTATCATAACCTCAGCGTTCGATGTGTTTTTTTGTGACTTTAAAGCGGTAATCAACGTTTCGGTTTGTGCCAAATCGTTGTTCATTTTCCAGTTTCCGGCTACTATTTGTTTTCTCATTGCCTTATTAACCTTTTCAAAAAAAGGAATTTTTATTTTAGTTATTAATTTAAGTTCTCTTTTATACGCTCGTCGTCGGCCTCAACAGCCTCAAACAACTTTATATTTCCTTGTGGGCCCAACACCATGTATCGCGGAATCCAACCCACATCGGCGAAATCGGTAAAAGCACTGTCATCGGCCGAAGGGATAAAATAATGCTCGCCCTGCACATTGTATTTTTCTATGCCTTTTTTCCACGATTCCTGCCCTCTATCCAACGACAAAAATAGGAAAACCACATCTTTATATTCGCTTTGCAAAGCTTTTACTTTAGGCATGTTTTTTATGCAATCTCCACACCACGAGGCCCAAATATCAACAAAAATGGTTTTACCTTCATATTGTTTCAATATATCCTTAAAAGCGATGGGGCTGCCACCTAAAGTAATCATGTTATCATTTAACGCTGCTTCTGAAAACTGCGTGGGAACTTCAGTTTTACAGCTTAAAACCGTGAACAACAACACCAAACCAATTAACTTCTTCATTCTTTTTTTATTTTATTTTTTATCGCTTCCGCGGAATCATCTTCTACTCTAATTTTACTTTTGGATCCAGCCAAACGTAAATAACGTCCACAAAAATATTGATTATTATAAACAATACCGCGATAATTAACACCGAACCCATAATCACGGGCAAATCTAAAGTGTTTAGGGCGTTTACGATTTCTTTTCCGAGGCCGTTCCACCCAAAAATATACTCCACAAAAACGGCTCCCGCCAACATGGAGGCAAACCACCCCGAAATAGCCGTTACTACCGGGTTTAATGCATTTTTAACCGCATGATTTTTTATGATTTGGAACTCGCTCAAACCTTTGGCCCGTGCGGTACGGATATAATCTTGATTGAACACTTCCAGCAACGAATTTCGCATCAATTGGATAACCACCGCCAACGGACGGATACCCAAAACCACGGCGGGCAAAATCAGGTTTTTCCATTTTATATGCATGGCCTCACCAAAATCGTCGAGCTCGTAAAGGCTGCCCGTCATTTCCAAATTGGTGTATTCATGCAAAATGAACCCAAAAAACCAAGCAAATAAAATGGCACTGAAAAAGGACGGCACGCTCATGCCCAAGGTGCTCAACACTTGTATGGCTTTATCGAGCCATTTATCTTTATACAACGCCGAAACTATACCGAGAAACACTCCCAAAATCATGGCTATGGTTATGGCCGAAACTGCTAAAACAAAAGTATTGGGCAACGTCTCCCCCAAAACTTCGCTCACCCGTTTGCCCTGTTTGGTAAACGATTCACGCAAGTAGGGCCATTTTATCACCGTAGTGGTATTCCCTATGGAAAACAATTTGGTAGCACTGTATTTCCCTTTTCTTAAAAAAGTGTAATCGTCTTCGTTTTTTGAATGGAAGGAAACGGGCGACAAATCGTTTAAATAATAAAAGTATTGCGTACCGATGGGCTTATCGAATCCGTATTTTTGTTTTACGGCCGCCAATTGCTCGCTGTCTTCGTTTTGTCCCATCATCATTTGTGCGGGATCGCCCGGAAGCACACTGAACAAAAAGAATATCACCGTTACCACTCCAAACAAAGTGAGCAGTGCGTAAAAGGTTTTATTTAGGAAATAACTAATCAGTGGCTAATTTTTATTGAGGTTAATATTTCTCACCTACAACCATGCAGTTCAGAATAGAATTTGATTGGATTATATTTAGAATACTCTTTCCCTCTTATCGATTCACAAAATTTCAAAGTATCCATGCTAATAATTACTTCTAAATTTTCTACAAAGGCTTCAGCATACTCACCATCAGCAAAACTAGCTAACTTAAGGCTAGGCAAGTAAAATTCGTCTTTGTTTTTAGATTTTACATTATCAAAAACTTGTTCAGTAGTATCATAAAAAAAATCTGTCGAACTCAATTTACTATTTGAACCAGTTGTGTCATAAAAAACCCTAAAATCTTCATCATTTTTTGGAACCAATGTTATCAAGATAGAATCGGGTATTTCTCTATTCTTTAAATAATATTCTGAGGCTCTATATAAATTTTTTTCATAATCAGTCTTATATAAAAACTCATCATCAAAAGATAGGTTTTCTTCAACTTTAGATTTCATGATTTCCTTCTTTTTTGAGATAGATTTGAATGCCTCAACCTTTGGCAACTTTAAATCCTCCAAATCATTCCAATGTACTTTTTGCTTTACCGTTCCGGCATCCAGTTCCAAAATACCCGGATTGGAGCGCACCACGGTTTTCAGTGCTTTTTCGTCACATAAATACCACTCAAAATTCAATTTGTAGGTTTTGTTAATGTACGCTTTGGCATCTTCGCCCGAAGCCGTAAGCCCGATAATAGTATAGCCATTCTCCATTGCTTTATCCTGTAAGGCTTTCAGCTTTAAAGCACCATCGCGTTCTATCTTTTCCAAACTATACGAGATGACCACAATCAGGTTTTCTTCGTTTAAAAAGTGTTCGGTTAAATCTTCATTTTCACTTTCAATTGAAAAATCGACCACCGGCGGCGTGTAACCTTCCTCAATCACTTTGGTATCCACACCAATAAAATCGCCTTCTACCGAAGGGTATGACCCGTTAGTGACAAAAGTTTGTTCTTCACCGTTTATGTTGAATTTCCAAGTGTATTCAATAACGGGTTTTGGGGCATCTTCCGGAACGACCATGCCTTCCTTTATATTATTGCCGATTTTATAAGCACGGAAATCGATGACCGGCAAGTGCATCAACACGTGGTAGGCAAACCACAAGCTCAAAATAAAACTCAACAGCGCCAAAACGGTGGTTTGCAATCTTCCAAAAACAGGCTTTATGTGCTTTACGCCGAAAAACAAAATGAGGATAAAAATGAGCAGCACCACGTCTTTTGTGAAGCTTTCCCAAGGGGTGAGCTTAAGGGCATCGCCAAAGCAACCGCAATCTTTTACCTTATCGAAATAGGCCGAATAGAAGGTTAAAAACGTAAAAAACACAATCATAGCCAACAGACTCCAAACAGTAAATTTGGGTTTGTAGCCAATGATTAAAAACACCCCCAAAACCACTTCGAACACTACCACCAACACCGAAATAATCAGTGCATAGGGTTCTAAAAACGGAAGGTTTAAAACATCTGAACTAAAATATTCCTGTAATTTATATGAAAAACCGAGTGGGTCGTTCAGTTTTATAAACCCAGAAATGATGAATAGGATTCCGACTAGTATTCTGCTCAGGCTTACGAGTACTTTCATGTTTTTTTAATATTCTTGGAAGGAAAAGAACCTTTTAAATTATTGCTAAATTTTTGTTGCTAAATGCCACTTTACACTTCGACTGCGCTCAGTGTGACACTACTTAATCCTAGCTATTTTTCATTCAAATGAATCAACGCAAAAACCGAGTAATTAATCATATCCTGATAATTGGCATCAACGCCTTCGCTTACTTGGGTTTTTCCTTTGTTGTTTTCAATGGATTTTACCCGGAGTAGTTTTTGCAAAATCAAATCGGTTAAACTGCTTACCCGCATATCACGCCAAGCTTCACCATAATCGTGGTTTTTGTTCTCCATAAGCTGTTTGGTTTCGGCTATCTTTTCAGTGTACAGCTCAACGGCTTCCTCGGTGGTCATATCAGGCTGTTCTGCCACGCCCTTCTCTAACTGAATTAGAGCCATAATGCAGTAGTTGATAATACCAATAAACTCACTTGCCTCGCCTTCATCTACTTTTCTCACCTCATTTTCCTGAAGGCTTCTAATACGCTGTGCTTTTATGAAAATTTGGTCGGTTAACGAGGGTAATCGCAATATGCGCCAAGCACTGCCATAATCGCTCATTTTCTTTTCAAATAAACTTTTACAAGTATCGATTACGGCATCGTACTGTTGTGAGGTATTTTGCATGTATCAGTTGAATTTTGCGTAAATTTCGCTTAAATAGTTTAAAGTTCAAAACCCAAACCAGAGTTTAAGATTATGTTAATACCTTTGAGGCGGAAATTTCAAAGATTAGAAACCTAAAACCCGAAACTTTGAATTCTGAACCAGAAACTTGAAACTCGAAACCAAAACATGACCATAAACTGCAAAGGACAGCTCATTGATTTGTCATCGCCAAAAGTGATGGGGGTTTTAAACCTCACACCCGATTCCTTTTACGACGGCGGAAAACATAAAAATGAAAACGATATTTTAAGCCATGTGGAACGCATGCTTACCGAAGGTGCTACGTTTATTGATGTTGGTGCTTACAGCTCGCGCCCCAATGCCGATTATGTGGATGAAGCCACCGAACTGAAACGCATCCTCCCCATTATCGCGGTTATTTTAAAGGAATTTCCGGAAACACTGCTCTCTATCGACACGTTTAGAAGCACAGTAGCCAAGCCATGTGTTGATGCAGGAGCTGCTTTGGTTAATGATATTTCAGCTGGAAAAATGGACGAACAGATGCTTACAACAGTGGCCAATTTGCAGGTGCCATACATTATGATGCACATGCGCGGCACACCAAAAACCATGCAACAGCAAACGGAATACAGCAACCTCACCAAAGACATCCTCTTTTATTTTTCTGAAAGAATACACACCGCAAAGGCTTTGGGTATAAAAGATATTATTGTAGATCCCGGTTTTGGATTCGCCAAAACTTTAGAGCAGAATTTCGACCTGATGAATCAGTTGGAATTGTTCAAGATCACTGAAAAACCTTTGCTTGTGGGTATTTCAAGAAAGTCGATGATTTATAAAACCCTTGGCACAACGGCCAATGAAGCGTTAAATGGCACATCGGTTTTAAATACCGTTGCGCTGCAGAAAGGCGCTTCCATTTTAAGGGTGCATGATGTAAAAGAGGCTGTGGAATGTATCAAGCTAACACATGCGTTAAAAAACAAAAATGAGGCCGTATAATAAAGAAAACACGTTATTCCGAGCGACTATACTGAGCGCAGTCGCTCGGAATGACGTGTTTTTAGCCAGCCTCATTTACACAATTCTGAATTCGGCGGTTAATTCAAAAGCCTGCCTTCTTTTAGTTTATCGCCAAATTCACGCTGGAATTTAGCTGCTTCAACTTTTAGTTCCTTCATCAATTCATTGGTTGGAACTCCCTGGGATACTTCGCGATTGTTATACGAGGTATAGGCCATATCGCCAGCTAGATAAACAATAGCCGTTAAATTGGGCACATACACAATACTTACTCCAGAAAAATGGTCGCCTCTGGCTTCCCGTGGCAATTTATTCAACTCGTGTCTGTACCTGTGGTTAATCAACTCGGATGCCGTGCCATTCGGTAAAGCCGTAACTGTGGCCACAACCTCTTGTCCAGTAATTAACGGCACAACCATTTTTATGTCTTTTGAAAAGAGATCTTCTGTTTGCCGTTCATTATATTTTAAGAGTCTTTCAAAATTCACTTCTTTATACGGAATCGCTTCTCCGGGTTCGGACTCGGCAATCAATTCGGCCGAAATACCAAAATCAAACTGACCTTTAGTCTGCTCCAAAATTTTCATCAAATCACTTTTACCTTTTTCGGCGGCGCGTTTTATTTCAGCATTTTGTGCATTTACAAAACCAATACAAAACAAAAGGAATGCACTTATGTAATAGTTATAATTTTTCATACGTTTAAATTTTACTGATTGATTATTTTACGCTTACGGCATACCATGTATTCCAATGGGTGCTCGTTCCTGCGGGATCGACGTAGGTCTCGTAAGTTATCATGCGTTCGGAACCCATACAAGGCGACCACGGGTCGTTAAGTATTACGTAATTGGTTCCGTCAATAGTAATGTAACCCTTTATTACCACTACATGCCCAACAACCCCCGATGTTCCGTAGGCATAACCCAGTACATCTTTAGAGCAGTAAATGCTCCTTTTTAGTTTATCCCAGCTTAATGCGGTGGCCGATTCGGAAAATTTCAACCCGGCAAAATCCAACTCCAACCAACCAGGGGTATTACAATCGTTGGTTTTGGGGCAACTACTCCCAGCGTTTTGAAAATCGCAACAATTCGTTTTACTGAATCGGTGGTTGGCCAAATCGCATTGCGTAACCGATTTGCCTTCGTTCTGTGCAATCATCTGCGTGGTGGCTGCCCAACACCAGTTGTTCGTTTCTTGTGGCCTAAGCGTGTTATTAACACTACCTACTAAATTACTGGGGGTACAACACCCTTGCAGAAACAGGAACAGCAAGACTAGTTTAAAAATTAATGCTAAATTTGTTTTCATAATAATAATTGATTTAGTTTACCTACTTTTTTGATGGCTTTTCGGAATCGCCACTATTAATTATTATTATTATGGGAGATATAACAAATATACGAAATTAAAAAACTGATTAACAGACGATAATAAAATATTTTCCATACAATATTAGTTCTCGAAACATCAAACTTTCCAAACCTTTATGAAATACATCCTTTTAGTTTTTATCGGTTTCCTGATGGTTTCCTGTGGAAATGAAAAAACCATCCAATTACCAGAAATCGACCATTCTGAAATCACCGAAATACACGACGTATCGGCAGCCTATTTGTTTTATGACGAAACCCAAAAAGACAGTGTAGAGTTCAACCGAAAAAACCTGATTGGCACCACCAATTGGTTGGTGAATGTTGATAAACGACTGACTTTAAAACAGGCCATTCCACACATAAAATATTTACAGGACAAAAGGCGAAACGCACAAATGCACAAAAACGAAAACGCCAAAAACTATTTTACATGCAGCGATACCAGTCGAAACAATTTAGGGTTTATTGAGTTTACGGACATCAGCTTTCATCTAAAGGATTTTACACCAGAACAAGATTTTTACGACCAATATATTTGTGTCACAGCTTTTTCTTCAGATTCTTTAACCCTTTCCGTTTCAAAAGTTGACAACACAAAGTTTAACCTTATCCATAGAAATAATTTATTTGAAGGAATAAAATCGAATTTAACAGAAAATGACTCTGCCTTAGTTTATTTGATATTTGATGAAAATCTTAAATTTCAAGATTACATTTCACACAAAACGGATATTCTTAACCTAAATATTAATTCAATAGAGATATCAAAAGACGAATTCATTTATTAACCATAAATCACTAAATTTACCAAAACCCATTGCCCTTGGAAATTTTTAAAGATATTCTTGACCTTTCTGTCGTAGACATCATCGATGTTATTTTAGTGGCCCTTCTGCTCTACTATGTTTACAAACTGGTAAAGGGCACTGTGGCCATAAACATTTTTATAGGCATCATCATTATTTATCTGGTTTGGAAACTGACTGATTTTCTTGAAATGGAACTGCTCACGGGCATTTTTGGCGGTTTTATGCAAGTGGGGATTATCGCCTTGATTGTGGTATTTCAGCCCGAAATACGAAAGTTTTTGCTCATGGTGGGTTCGACCAATTTTAACCGTCGGAAAAAATTCATGCAGCAGTTCAAGTTTTTAAAAACTGAGCAAGATATTGAAACCGATGTTGATGCCGTAGTTTCGGCCTGTAACAAAATGAGCATGTCTAAAACGGGAGCGCTTATTGTTTTTGAACGCAACAACAATCTGGATTTCCTATCGGAATCGGGCGACGAGATGAATATAAAAGTCACCCAACCTATTATTGAAAGTATCTTTTTCAAGAACAGCCCGTTGCACGATGGCGCCATTATCATTAGTAATAATGTGGTAAAAGCCACAAGGGTTATTTTACCCGTAAATAACGACAAAAACATTCCGCAGCGCTTTGGTTTACGTCACCGTGCGGCCATTGGCGTTACCGAAAAAACCGATGCCGTGGCATTGGCCGTAAGCGAGGAAACCGGGCATATTTCCTATTTCAAAGATGGGGAGTTTGTAGTTTTTGAAGACACTTCAGAACTCAGCTCCATGATAAAAAAGGATTTGGGTTAAACCGCCTCTTCCTGTAAAAACTGCACTTCGTAAAGGTTTTTGTAGTAACCATTCTCTTTGGCCAACAATTCGTCATGAGTACCTTGCTCCACAATTTCACCCGAATCCATCACAATAATATTATCGGCTTTTTTCACGGTTGCCAATCGGTGGGCAATCACAATAGATGTACGGCCTTTGGTAATTTTATCGGTGGCATTTTGAATGAGTTGTTCCGAATACGAATCGACCGAACTCGTCGCTTCATCCAACACCAAAATGCTAGGGTTGGTCACATAAGCCCTCAAGAACGAAATAAGCTGACGCTGCCCTGAAGACAACATTGCCCCACGCTCCTTAACGTTGTAATGGTAACCATTGGGCAAGCTCATAATAAAATCGTGAATACCAATATCTTTTGCTGCTTGGTACACCTGCTCTTCAGAAATCTCTGGATGGTTAAGAGTAATATTGCTCATAATGGTATCGGCAAATAAAAACACATCCTGCAGTACAACAGCAATTTGGGTCCGTAACGACGCCAATGTCACATCCTTTATATCAATACCGTCAATGGAAATAGTGCCGCCTTTTATTTCGTAAAAGCGGTTCAATAAATTGATGATGGTCGATTTTCCGGCTCCAGTAGCCCCAACTATGGCAACGGTTTCTCCAACATTCACATTAAATGAAATACCCTTCAATACGTCTTCGTCCTCAACATAATTAAAATAGACATTGTTGAATTTTATTTCACCTTTAAACCCATCGGCTTCAATAAGGCCATGGTCATCAATTTGTGAAGTCGTATCGAGCACCTTAAACACACGTGTAGCGGCCACCATACCCATTTGGAGGGTATTGAATTTATCGGCTATTTGGCGCAAGGGCCTAAACAACATAGGCACAAACATGATGAATGCCACCAAATCGCCCTGCGATACGTTAGTACCATCAAAAACCACATTGAGCCCGCCGTACCAAGCCACCAAACCAATAGTAACGGACGAAGCCAAATCGGCAATTGGAAAAAATATAGAGTTGTACCAAACCGTTTTCAGCCACCCCTTTTTATGGCGCTCGTTTATGGCTTTGAATTTTTCGTATTCAACAGCTTCTCGGGTAAATAATTGTAAAATTTTCATTCCCGTAAGACGTTCCTGAACAAAAGAGTTTAGGTTGGAAACCTCGGTACGCACTTCCTCAAAAGCCTTTTTCATGTATTTTTGGAATACCCGCGTCGCGTAAAGCAAAATGGGCAACATGGCAAAAACGATAAGTGACAGCTTCACATTGATGTAAACCATTACGGCGAAAACCACTGCCATGGTAAGCAAATCGCGTACAATCATAAACAAGCCCTGCCCAAAAATATCGGCAATACGTTCCATATCGGTTACGGCACGGGTAATGAGCACGCCCACTGAGGAATTATCGTAATATTTCATTTTGAACTTCAGCAGATGATCGAAGAGTTTTACACGAACGTCCATCACTAAATTCTGTCCCAACCAAGCCGCATAGTAAATGAACAGTAATTGAAACACGGTTTGTAACACCAAAACGGCCAACATCAACACGATATAAAACAAAAAGTTTTTGGTGTCTTTGTTGGTGATGCTATCATCAATGGCGTCTTTGGTAATGTATGGCGTGGCCGAACTAAAAATAGCCAAAAGCACCACCAAAACGATAAGCCCAACAAAAATACCTTTATATGGTTTGATGTATTCAAAAAGGCGTTTGAACAGTTGGTAATCGAAAATACTTTCCTTTGTCTTGCTCATTTATAATTTTATATCCTCCGGATATTCAATTTTTGTTAAATATAAGGCATGCGCCGGTACCGAAAACCCGGCCTCGCTCCTATTTTTCGATTGGATGATTTGATGCAAATCGTCCACCTTAATCTTGCCTAAACCAATGTTCACCATAGTGCCCACAATAGCCCGCACCATGTTTCTTAAAAATCGGTTGGCCTTTACCACGAAATGCAGCTCGCCATCCTTAAAAAACCAATCGGCCTGCACCACATCACAATAATACGTTTTTACATCGGTTTTACTTTTTGAAAAGCATTGAAAATCTTTATAGTGTAACAAGATTTTTGATGCTTCGTTCATGTTTTCAACATCTAAAGGCTGTTTCACGTAATAGGCCGAATCGAAATTAAACACATTTTTACTCAATGTGATGCGGTACAAATACGTACGGCTCAAGGCATCAAAGCGGGAATGCGCTTCGGGCTTCACTTTAAAAATATCATGAATGGCGATATCTTTTGGCAAAAAGGAATTGAGTTTATAGGCTAAATCGGTTTCATTTATCTCTTTTTCCGTATCGAAATGCGCAAACATTTGGCTGGCATGCACGCCGGCATCGGTACGCCCAGCACCAACTATGGCGGTGTTTTCGGCCAAAAGCGTTGACAATCCCTTTTCCAAAACTTCTTGCACCGAAATGGCATTGGGCTGATTTTGCCAACCGTGGTAAGCTGTTCCGTTATACGAAAGTTCTAAAAAATACCTCAATGTGTTTTAATACTTTTGTAGCTGCACAAAGATAACACAAAGACCGAAGCTTGAAGACGGAAGCCTGAAGTTTTAAGAATAGTTTAATGAAATGACAAAAATATTACTGCTTTCTGACACCCATGGATATATTGACGACGACATTTTAAAATACGTTAAGCAGGCCGATGAAGTTTGGCATGCGGGAGATATTGGCGATTTAAAGGTGACCGATGCCATCAAGGTTTTAAAACCACTAAAAGCGGTTTATGGAAATATTGACGATGCCAAAGCTAGAGGCGAATTCCCGGAGCATATTCGGTTTATGTGTGAAAACGTTGATGTTTGGATGACTCACATTGGTGGTTATCCGCCAAAATACAACGCCCGTGTTTACAGTGAAATCAAACAAAATCCGCCACGAATTTTCATTTGTGGGCATTCGCATATTTTAAAGGTGATGCCCGATAAAAAATTGAACTTAATCCACATGAACCCCGGCGCTGTGGGCAAACATGGCTTCCATAAAGTGCGTACCATGTTGCGCTTTACCATTGATGGAAAAAAGATTGAGAATTTGGAAGTTATTGAGTTTGACAAACGATACTAGAAAAGCTTTTTTTAGAGTTGAGTTTCTCCTTCCCTATGGGAAGGGCTATGGCTGGGGGTTCATTAAAAAAACCCAAAGTTTTCACTTTGGGTTCTTAACGCACTAATACTACTAAGATGTTAGGTTTAACGCAATCGATCAACAGATTTTACAAGATCCTCATCCTTCTTGATGGCTTTATTGGCCAAAGCCAAAAACACGATAGAAACAATAGGGAGAAGCATCCCAATACCTTTCTCAGAAACCGCCGTTTCTCCAGATAAATTTAGCGATCGGTACACGAAAAATCCTAGTAAAATAAAGTTTAATATGATGTTAAGTCGCCCCAAAACAAACTGAGACTTCCTATTTTTGTAACTCATTATAGCTATAAACGATAACAAAACCGACAACAAAAACCCCGCCAAAACGATGGGCACATCGGCTGCAAATACTTTTTCGGCATCGTCGGTTTGCCACAATTCAAACACGAAAATCAACCCGCCTGAAATTCCGGCAGCTATTAAAAGATAAACGGTTTGGATACGCTGTAGCATACTTTTTTTAAAACTAGACCGCAAAAATAAAAGAATTAGCGGTAAAAAATAAAATAAAGTTGTATAATTGCAGTATTAATTCTCAACGACCGCATTTACAAGCGGTTATTTCTTCAGAAAATAAAAATCATTTTTCAGAATATAACTATAGTTTGTATTCGCAAATAAAATCTTCAATTAACATAGATGTTTGAAATTTCACAATTAAAAGCAAAGAAGCTCGCTGAATTACAGGAGATTGCAAAAAAATTGAACGTACCTAAATACCGTTCATTAAAAAAACTGGATCTAGTTTACCAAATACTAGACCAACAAGCTGCCGACCCAACAGCAGTACAAGAGGCGGTTGCACCAGAAGCAACAACGCAAAAAACAGAGGTTAAAGATAATAAGCCGACAAGAAAGCCAAGACAAAGGGTACAGCGCAATGCCCCCGCAAAGACCGATAATAAACCGGCTGCTGAAAAAAGCAGCGATGCCCCTAAAAAAGAGGAAAATGCTCCTAAACAAAAAGTAGAAGAGCAAAAAACCGATAACACCTCTAAACAAAAGACTCAAAACGACAACCAGCCCAAGCAAAACAAAAGACCCCATAACAACAAAGGTCAAAATAAAAACCAAAAGAATACTAACGTAGATAAAGGCAATAAGGACAACAGAAATCGCTACCGCGAGCCCGATTTTGAATTTGACGCCATTATTGAAAGTGAAGGCGTGTTGGATATTATGCAGGATGGCTATGGCTTTTTACGCTCTTCAGACTACAATTATTTGTCATCTCCAGACGATATTTATGTATCGCAATCGCAAATTCGTTTATTCGGACTTAAAAAAGGGGATACCGTTTTAGGGAATGTACGCCCACCAAAAGAAGGCGAAAAATATTTCCCGTTAATTAAAGTCAACAGAATTAACGGACAAAAACCGGAAGTGGTGCGCGACCGTGTATCGTTCGAGCATTTAACGCCGTTGTTTCCGCAGGAAAAATTTAATATAGCCGAAAGACAGAGCACCATTTCTACTAGAATTATGGATCTGTTTTCTCCTATCGGAAAAGGCCAACGTGGTATGATCGTTTCTCAACCTAAAACAGGTAAAACGATGCTACTTAAGGATGTAGCCAATGCCATTGCTGCCAACCACCCCGAAGTGTACCAAATGATTTTATTGATTGATGAACGCCCGGAAGAAGTAACCGATATGCAACGCCACGTTCGAGGTGAGGTAATCGCTTCTACGTTTGATAAAGAGGCTCACGAACACGTGAAAATTGCCGATATCGTGCTTGAAAAAGCAAAGCGTTTGGTAGAATGCGGCCACGATGTGGTGATTCTTTTAGATTCCATTACCCGTTTGGCCAGAGCCTACAACACGGTTCAACCGGCATCTGGAAAAATACTAAGTGGTGGTGTTGACGCCAATGCGTTGCACAGGCCTAAAAGATTCTTTGGTGCGGCTAGAAATATTGAGAACGGTGGTTCACTAACTATTATCGCCACAGCGCTTACCGAAACCGGTTCTAAAATGGACGAGGTGATTTTTGAAGAATTTAAAGGAACGGGTAATATGGAACTTCAATTGGATAGAAAAATTTCCAACCGTAGAATTTTCCCTGCCATCGACCTGACGTCTTCGAGCACCCGTCGCGACGATTTATTATTGGACGACAATACCATACAACGTATGTGGGTAATGCGTAAATACTTGGCCGACATGAATCCAATCGAGGCCATGGAATTTATTAACGACCGCATCAAGCAAACCCGTAATAACGAAGAGTTTTTGATTTCAATGAACGGGTAATTCCATCAAAAAAGCTGTCTAAAAAGTCGTCATTCCGAACAAAGTGAAGGAATCTTTTAAATCAAGTTACTGATTGTAGGATTGCTTCGAAATGGAATTTCTCGCAATGACGTTTAATATTTTTTAGACAGTTTTTTTTGTGATACAAACTATTAATCGTAATATTGCAATATACAAATAAACAAAGATGGGAATATCCAAAACTGAAATATTTACCGAACAGCAAAACGAAATCGCTGTTTTCGCCAAAGTATTTGGCCACCCGGCCAGAGTCGCCATTTTACAGCATTTATTTAAAATAGACACTTGTGTTTGTGGCGATTTGGTTGATGAAATCGGCTTGGCCCAACCCACTATTTCGCAGCACCTAAAAGAACTCAAGCAATTAGGATTGATTAAAGGCAGCGTGGAAGGCACTAGTGTTTGCTATTGCATCGACTCCGAAAACTGGACTAAAATGAAAAATGTAATGTTCCAGTTTTTAGACCAAGACCTCAACAAGCAAAGTTGTTGCTAAAAAAATTTAAAATTATTAATCGTAAAATCGCAATAAAACAATCAATATGAAACTTTCAGAAATAAAAAGCATTTTAACAAAAGAAAGCAACATCGCATTTCAATTACCCAACGGAGAATTGGTTCCGAGCCATTTTCACGTGACAGAAATAGGCAAAATAACCAAACACTTTATTGATTGCGGCGGTACCGTTCGTAACGAGGAAGTGGTAAACTTTCAACTTTGGAGTACCGATGATTACAACCACCGCTTGCATCCCGAAAAATTACTGAACATTATCGAGCTTTCTGAAAAAACTTTGGGCATTGGCAATTTGGACATTGAGGTAGAATACCAAGGTGAAACCATCGGTAAGTTTGGATTGGACTTTAACGGTGAAAATTTCTTGCTCACTACCAAACAAACCGATTGTTTGGCCAAAGCTAACTGTGGAATCCCTGCGGAAAAACAAAAAGTAAGATTATCAGATTTCAACAATGAGCCTTGTTGCGAGCCTGGAGGAAACTGCTGCTAATTAAAAACAAACACAATTAATAATGATATCAACACAAACCCAACTATTCACCGAAATAGAACGGACCATAAAAAGTCTAAAACCAGAAACCATTTCTGAAGAGCGAAAAGCAACTTTACAACCTTTAATTGAGTTTGTTCAGGAAAAAGTATCAAATCAACAAGACATCCGAATTAATTTTATTTGCACGCACAATTCGCGACGAAGCCACTTATCGCAAGTTTGGGCACAAACCATCGCAGCGTTCTTCAATATAAAAAATGTGTTCTGTTATTCGGGTGGCACCGAAGCTACTGCTATGTTTCCCATGGCGGCCCAAGCGTTAAAAAACTCAGGATTCTTAATACAAAAGCTTTCCGAAGGGCAAAACCCGGTTTATAGCATCAAGTATTCTGAAAATGCCCATCCGGTTATTGGCTTTTCAAAAACGTTGGATGATGATTTTAATCCGAAATCTGGGTTTGCGGCCGTGATGACATGTAATTCGGCCAATGAAGCTTGTCCGTTTGTACCAGGTGCAGAAAAGCGAATCCCAATTACTTTTGAAGACCCAAAAGCATTTGATGGCACGCCGCAACAGGCCGAAAAATACAATGAACGTAGCATCCAGATTGCCACCGAATTGTTTTATGTGTTTTCTAAAATTCAATCGTAATTATGGGAAAAACTAAAAAATTGAGTTTCCTGGACCGAAACCTCACCCTTTGGATTTTTGTGGCGATGGCTATTGGTGTTGGTACGGGGTATTTCTTCCCTACATTTCCAAACGTGATTAACGCCATGAGCAGCGGTACTACCAATATTCCCATTGCCATTGGTTTGATTTTGATGATGTACCCGCCATTAGCCAAAGTAAACTATGCCTTGTTACCTGAAGTGTTTAAAAACACCAAAATCCTTTCAATATCATTGGTTTTAAACTGGATTATCGGTCCGATTTTAATGTTTGTATTGGCCATCACGTTTTTAAGGGACTACCCTGAATATATGGTCGGACTCATTTTAATCGGTCTCGCACGTTGTATTGCCATGGTTTTGGTTTGGAACGATTTGGCAGAAGGCAGCAGCGAATACGGCGCAGGATTGGTTGCGTTAAACAGTATTTTTCAGGTATTTGCATACAGTTTTTACGCTTGGATTTTTATTACCATCCTACCTCCCTATTTCGGGTTTGAAGGGGCTATTATAGATATTTCCATTGCAACCATTGCAGAAAGCGTCGCCATTTATTTGGGCATTCCGTTTGTACTGGGTATATTGAGCCGATGGATTTTAGTAAAACTAAAAGGCGAAACTTGGTACAACCAAACCTTTATCCCAAAAGTTTCCCCTTTAACGCTTATCGCTCTTTTATTCACCATTATAGTGATGTTTTCCCTAAAAGGCGAATTGATTGTTGAAATCCCTATGGATGTGGTAATCATTGCCATACCCCTTTTGGTGTATTTCACGCTAATGTTCATTATTGGCTTTTTCTTTACCAAAGCCACCGGGGCGGAATACGACAAAACCACATCGGTAGCTTTTACCGCTGCGGGAAACAACTTCGAATTGGCCATTGCCGTGGCCATAGCCGTTTTCGGTCTCAATTCTGGGCAAGCTTTTGCCGGCGTTATTGGCCCACTGGTTGAAGTACCAGCCCTAATTTTATTAGTACGTGTTTCGTTTTGGCTCAGGGATAAATATTACGGAAAAAAAAGTACTGCTACTAAAATTGTATAATACTAAAAAACGGTTCAGTTTATTTTAACTGAACCGTTTTCATTTGTTGTCATCTAAAATAATATTAATCCTCCAGCAAGTCGGTAATATATTTTGGTGCCCGTATTGGCCGATTGGTATTTTTATCAATAAAAGCCAAAACGGTATTTGCAGTGGTTAAAATTTCACCCGTCTCATTAGTAATTTCATAGTCGAATTCTATCTTCGCTGAGGGCATTTTTTTGAGTTGAGTTTTTACGTTAATTACATCATCATAAACCGCTGATTTTTTATAATTTATACTGAGTGAAATCACAGGCAACATCACCCCATTTTCTTCCATCGATTTATAAGATATTCCATGCTTCCTCAACCATTCAATTCTGCCCATTTCAAGATATAACGCATAGTTTCCGTGGTAAACAATGCCCATTTGGTCGGTTTCCCCATACCGCACTCTTATTTGTATTTCGTCGAATTTCATAAGTTTGTTTGGATATTTTTTTGTAGCTTCGGCATAAGCTTAAACATGCGGAAAAATTTCTAAAAATTCAAGACTAATTGATTTTTTTTTTAAGAATTTTGTTCACATATTTGCCACTCCTTTTGGGGGGACATGAAAAGTTTTTTTTCATTCATCATCTAGCTAACTTTTAAAAATCTGTATATTTAAAAATGAGTGTAACTGCGCAATCGGTTTGGAATAACTGTCTTGAATTTATAAAGGATAATATCCAACCGCAAGCATACAAAACATGGTTTGAACCCATCGTTGCAGTGAAGCTTACAGATACAGCTTTGAGCATTCAAGTGCCCAGCAAGTTTTTTTACGAATGGCTTGAAGAGCACTATGTGAAAATTTTAAAAGTTGCCCTTACCAAAGAGTTGGGCGAAACGGCCAAGTTGGTTTACATTATTAAAATGGAAAACACTTATGGCAACAAACAACCTTTCACGGAAAAGATACCAAGTTCTAACCGAAGTGCGGTAAAATCGCAGGATGTAGACATTCCTTTAAACAATAAAAATCCAGAATTACGAAATCCATTCGTTATTCCCGGGATAAGAAATGTTAAGATTGAGTCGCAACTTAACCCGAACTATAGTTTTGAGAATTTCTTGGAAGGCGACTCCAACCGATTGGCAAGAAGTGCCGGATTAGCTGTTGCTGCCAAACCAGGAGGCACATCGTTTAACCCATTGCTTATTTTTGGTGGTGTTGGTTTAGGAAAAACCCATTTAGCACATGCCATTGGTGTTGATATTAAGGACAAATACCCCGAAAAAACGGTATTGTATATTTCTGCGGAAAAATTTACACAACAATACATTGATGCGATAAAAAAGAATAACAGAAACGACTTTATTCATTTCTATCAAATTATTGATGTATTGATTATTGACGATGTACAGTTCCTATCTGGAAAAACCGGAACGCAGGATGTATTCTTCCATATTTTCAACCACTTGCACCAAAACGGAAAACAAGTGGTATTAACCAGTGATAAAGCACCGGTTGATATGCAAGACATCGAGCAACGTTTGTTATCGCGATTTAAATGGGGGCTATCAGCCGAGCTTCAGAGTCCGGATTTTGAAACCCGTGTTTCCATTTTAAGAAACAAACTGTATCGCGATGGTGTTGAAATGCCTGAGGACATTATTGAATACGTGGCCAAAAACATCAAGACTAATGTTAGGGAATTGGAAGGTGCCATTATTTCGTTGATTGCGCAATCATCCTTCAACAAAAAGGAAATCACTTTAGATTTAGCCCGAGTCATTGTTGAAAAATTTGTAAAAAACACCAAAAGGGAGGT
Source organism: Bacteroidia bacterium (assembly GCA_030430535.1). Lineage (GTDB taxonomy): Bacteria > Bacteroidota > Bacteroidia > Flavobacteriales > Flavobacteriaceae > Flavisericum. The sequence goes on along the minus strand of JAUIKY010000001.1, from coordinate 14,223 downwards.
TTCTATCGACTATATCCAAAAGGTTGTTTCAGATTATTTCCAAATGGATGTAGACACCCTACAATCAAAAACCAGAAAGCGTCACATTGTACAGGCTCGCCAATTGGCCATGTTTTTCGCTAAAAAATTCACCAAGGCGTCATTGGCCAGTATTGGTTCTCAAATTGGAAAACGCGACCACGCCACCGTCTTACATGCCTGCAAAACAGTAGACAATCTATCTTCAACCGATAAACAATTTAGAAAGTACGTTGAAGACATCACAAAAAAACTGTCTGTTTAAAATCCTTTTAAAATGACAAAAATACTCATGGTTTGCCTCGGAAACATTTGCCGTTCTCCGTTGGCCGAAGGTATTTTACGATCTAAACTACCATCAAACGGTTTTGCTGTAGATTCTGCTGGAACAGCGGCCTATCACATTGGCAGTGCGCCCGACCAACGCTCGGTGGCCGTTGCCAAAAAATACGGATTGGATATTTCAAATTTAAGAGGGCGCCAGTTTGAAGTTGAAGATTTTGATCGCTTCGATCTCATTTACGTTATGGACAGCTCCAATTTTAAAAATGTGGTGAAACTGGCCAGGAATGACAACGACATTTCAAAAGTGAAATTGATTTTAAACGAAGTTCACCCTAAAAAAGACTTCGAAGTACCTGACCCCTACTACGGCGGCGACCAAGGTTTTGAAAATGTTTACAACATGCTCGACGAGGCCTGCGAAATTATCGCAAAAAAAGTAACCAATTAATTACATGGTACTTAGCACCTTATTTATTAACTTTACGTAAAAAGGTGCTCCATGAAACATTTAACTATCCTTTGGTTTTGCCTGTTAACCGCTTTAGGGTTTTCGCAAACCATCCAACTCGAAACATTTGCTTCTGGCTTTTCTAATCCTGTTGAAATAGCCCATACTAATGACAACCGATTATTTGTTGTTGAAAAGGCTGGAATTATAAAAATTGTGAATCCAGACGGCAGTGTCAATGCCACGCCGTTTTTAGACATTTCAAGTTTGGTGGGTTCTGGTGGCGAACGTGGGCTTTTAGGTTTAGCCTTTTCACCCGATTACAGTTCTTCAGGTAAATTTTACGTGAATTATACCGATAATTCGAGTACCAGCACACCCATTTCTACCATTGCACGATATACGGTTAGTGCCAATCCAGATGTCGCCAACACCAACGGCGAAACATTATTAACTTACCAACAGCCCTATGGCAACCACAACGGCGGAAAACTGGCGTTTGGCGGCGATGGCTTTTTATATATTGGTGTGGGCGATGGCGGTAGCGGTGGCGACCCGCAAAACCGAGCACAAAACATCACCAGCATTTTCGGGAAATTGCTGCGTATTGACGTTAGTGGAAACAGTGGTTACACCATCCCCAACTCAAACCCATATTTTAGTTCGGCCGATGGCCCAGAAGATCCCAGACCAGAAATTTATGCCATCGGATTACGAAATCCTTGGAAGTTTTCTTTCGACAAATCAACAAACGATTTATGGATTGCCGATGTAGGCCAAAACGATTACGAAGAAATTAATATGGTAAATGGCTCCGGCATGCCAGGCGATAATTACGGGTGGCGGTGTTACGAGGCCAGCCACGAATTTAATACTAGTGCCAATTGCCCGTCCGGTGGATTAAGCGCAACCATAGCTCCCATTGCCGAATATCCCCACGAAGGCAGTGGCTGCTCTGGGTCTATCACAGGCGGTTACGTTTACCGCGGCACGAGCTACCCCAGCTTTAACGGGAAATACTTTTTTGCGGACTATTGCAAACAAACTATTGGCATTTTAACCAACAACGGCAGCAGTTGGTCTCTGGCCTTTCAAAGCCCCAACATCAATCAGGGTTGGACTACTTTGGGCGAAGACGCCAATGGCGAATTATACATCGCCGGAGGTTCAAACGTTTACCAAATAACCGATGCGAATTTGAGCTTTTCAGCTTTCGATAATACAGGTTTTAATTTATACCCAAACCCTTCAAGCGAGCAAGTTACCGTTCACTTATCCCGTCTTTTTGACAAAACGACATCTATTTCAGTTTACAATATTCAGGGACGAAAAATTAAAACGCACTACCCTACCGAAAAAACATTCCGTTTTTCTGTGGAAACTTACCAAAAAGGGCTTTATTTTGTGGAAGTGAATTTGAATAGCGGTTCAAGAATTTCAAAAAAACTCATCATTCATTAAATGACAAACCGAATAGGCCAACTTTACCTGATTCCGACCACTTTGGGCGACAACGACCCTTTGGAAGTACTCCCAGCTTTAGTAAAACAAGTAATAGAAAACACCAACACTTTTATTGTTGAAAATGAAAAAACGGCGCGACGATTTATAAAACGCATCTGCCCCGAAAAACCGCAGCCGTCACTTAATATTTTCCTGTTGAATAAATTCACGGAAGCTACCGACTTGCCCACTTTTTTAGAACCGTGCTTAAAGGGTATAGGCGTAGGGCTCCTTTCAGAAGCGGGATGCCCCGGTGTGGCCGACCCCGGTGCCGATGTGGTAAAAATAGCCCACGAAAAAAACATCAAAGTGGTGCCACTGGTTGGACCTTCATCTATTTTAATGGCGATGATGGGTTCGGGTATGAACGGACAAAGTTTTGCATTTAATGGTTATTTGCCCATTGATAAAGCCGAACGCAAAAAAGAAATAAAACGTTTGGAACGCTTATCGTTTGAGCACAACCAATCGCAACTATTTATTGAAACGCCCTACCGCAACAACAAAATGCTTGAGGGGTTAATTGGGGTTTTAGATCAAAATACGAATGTTTGTGTGGCATGCGACATCACGCTTCCAACAGAATTTATTAAAACCCAAACGGTAAACCAATGGAAAAAAAATATGGTAGACCTTCATAAAAGACCTACCATTTTTATAATTCATAAACTATAAACCTAATTAAATGGCTTTAGCTTGTTTGTTGGGTTTCACAAAAGAGGTATCGTAACCCGAAAAACGTTTCATGTAGTAGTAAACGGTTGTTCCGTAACCATCTGCAAAGTTATCCAAGCCGTAGCTTCGTAAATACTTCTTCACACTACCGGGACCAGCCAAGTGGGCGGCCGCCAAAATACCCGATTCGGTAACAACAATACCATTAATACGCTTTCCAACAAAATTTTTAATGTCGCGTCTTAAAATCCATTTGTTACGTGCCGTGTTCGCTAAAAAAGCTTTTTCCTGCAACCTGGGGTTCTTTAAAAACTTAGCAGGATTATGTATTCCTATAAGCTTTAAAGTGGAAGCCCCAAATTGGTACTTTCCCAAATAACCATAAGTATTTACCGAATTATAGTTTCCGCCAGATTCCTTAAAAGCCAAAGCTTCCTTAAAACCCACAAACGATTTTCCTAAATACGGCGTGAATTCTTCATCAGAATCTTCCCCGTTAAGCATCGCTAAAAGGTCATCGCTTTGTTGGGTGTCGTCAATAACGGTGTAGTTTAAATTTAAGCCTTCTGTAGAATAACTGCTTAAATCAATGGTTTCATCAGCTTGAAACAAGGTGCCCAAAAGCACTATTACTGTAAGCGTAAGGGTTGTAAAACCTGCAATATGCTTTACCATAGTTTTAAATTTTTTCAGCCTACTTAAATACAAAAAGTATGCCTTGAAATTTGAGCGTGCAAAATTAGCTATAATTTTAATAACTTCAAAATTAATCGATTAAGTACTGTTTTTAATAGTAGAATAGATGAAAAGCAGCTCCTTTTTTGCTGATTTCCAGCGTAGGAAAGGGTATTTTTATCATATTAAAAACATCAAAAACAGTCATCAATAATTTTGATTGGGTTTTAATCTTACTCAAATTTATGTCAAAACTTAAATAGAATTGCCTGTACCTGTCGTAATTTGTTAACAACTGACTGTCAACATCTTTTGAACCGAACAGCATCCCTTCTCCCCCATAACCCAAGGCGACATTAAACCATTTGGGTATGTTACTTTCTTTAAAAAAGTCGTGCAGATTAAAACTTAACCAATAGGTTTGTCCGTTATAATCCTTTAAAATTTGCTCTATATACGTTGCACCGAGCTTATCTGGATTTAGGTCTGCGTATTTTGTTTGATGAAAAGAGTATTTTAAGGCGATGCGCTGCTCATTCCAAAGTAATTCTTGCCCAATATAGAGCCCGGTACCGATACCATTGGTAACGATATCGCCCCAAGAGAAGCCCCATTCTTTCGAATAGCCATCAAGCACTTCAACGGCAGTTAAAAAAGTAAAACCTAAAGTAGCTCCATAAATAAGCTGGTCTTTTTTTTGAACCCCACTCCAGTTTAAAAGTTGTGCACTATGCCTTCCCATTTGGTAAGCGGTGAAAGCATGCCCTAGCTTATCCATTTGCAGCCATTGGCTATTATCGTTTACCGTATGGAATTTTGAACGCTCGAAATCGGCATACCAAATTTGGTTAAGCCCCACTAAAGTTAATGTAGAAACAGAGGCCTCTGCAGCAACTACCGCATTTCTTCGCGACACATTTAAACTATCGGTGGGCGTTAAAAAAGCATTGAGCTTAGACTGCGAAAACAAACAAAACGGCAAAAAAACAATACAAACGATATGTTTAATCACCCAGACCCTCACTATTTATTGATGCCTTGTTGCGACAAATAACGCTGGTAAGCCCGAGCGTTGGCGTTATGTTGCGATAAGGTTTTGGCAAACTTATGGAAGCCTAAGCGTTGCGCATCGGCAGCAAAGTACAGGTAGCTATGCTTTTCGTAATTGAGCACGGCATTAATCGCTGAAATATCAGGCATGGCTATAAGCCCGGGTGGCAATCCGCCATTTTTATAGGTGTTGTATGGGGAATCGATTTCCTTATGAATATTCAAAACCCGTTTTATAATGGTATTTTTATATTGCGGAAGCTGATAAGCGGCAAACTTTAAAGTAGGGTCGGCCTGAAGCGGCATGCCAATACGCAATCGATTCATGTACACCCCGGCAATTCGAGGTTGTTCGCTAGCTTGCTTCGATTCTTCGTGCACGATGGATGCCAACGTAATGACCTCAGCGGGCGACAAACCAATGGCTTCTGCCTTTGCCAATCGGTTTTCGTTCCAAAAGCGGTTGTATTCTTTCAGCATTCGGCTTCTAAAATCTTCTGCGGAAGTATTCCAAAAGAATTCATAACTATTGGGCAAATACATACCCAAAGCTGTGGCTTTGCTAAAATCATTTTCCGATAAAAACGTTTCTTCGGTCATCGCTTGCAAAAGCGACAAACTATCGGCTTCTATTTGATTGGCCACGCGACCGGCCAATTTTTCCAAAGTTTCCTGATTGTTAAACGATAATTTTATGGGTAAGTTTTTGCTGCGAATGGAATTGATAATATCGTTATTACTCATGCCTTTTTTGATCATAAAACGGCCCGCTTTGATATTTGAAGTGTATTTTTTCCGTTCGGCCAAAGCATCAAACGAGTCCATATCGTCAAGCAAAGGTTCCAATTGGCTCCTAACTTCATCGTAAGAAGCATTGGTAGGCACATAAATATAAGCTTCCTCGTTATTAAATGCCGTATTGGGCTTTAACATGGCGTTATAAACAAAATAGGCGAAATAGGCGGCCGCTACCAAACCTAAAACCGCAATGGCAAGGAGTATCTTTTTTATGTACATTTAATTGTTTTTAATAAGCTGAAATAGGTATTCGTTTTTAAAGCTACCGTTTACTACATTCCAATCTTTTTTGAGTCCGACTTCCTTAAAACCTTGACTTACAAATAGCTTTTGACTGGCTTCATTTTCTTCTGAAATATTGCAATAAAGTTGATGTAAACCCAAATGAGTAAAACTGTAATTAACAACCATTTTAAGCGCCTCCTTGCCAAAACCTTTGGCACGATCATTCACCGATTTTACCAGAATACCAACACCGGCACGTTTGTTCTTAAAGTCGAAATCGAACAAATCTATCAAACCAATCGTTTCTTTATTGTAGTTTGAAATGACCAAACGCAATTGCTTCACCTCATAAATATCTTTATGGGCGTTCTCTAAATATTGTTTGATCAAAAATTTGGAATACGGTGTTTGTGTATTACTGATTTCCCAAACACTTTCGTCGTTTTCAACCTCGTGTACAAACTCTAGATCTTCAGGCTCAAGCGCACGTAAAAATATGTTTTCGCCTTTTAGGGTAATCATATCGTTCCTTTGAAAACAAATTTAGCAGGGCCAATTAGCCAAACGTTTTTGTATTTGCCGTTTTCAACATCGAAACGCACTTGTAGTTTACCGCCTTCAACGTCAAGATTTATTAAGTTTTTTTCGGTTTCGCCAATATAGTGCATCCCAATGGCCACCGCGGTAACACCGGTTCCACAAGATAGGGTTTCATCTTCTACCCCACGCTCGTAGGTGCGTACACGAAACGCATCATCGGTAATCTTTTTTACGAAATTCACGTTGGTGCCCTCTTGGTTGTATGGTTGCCCGTATCTGATTTTTGCCCCAACGTTTTTTATATCGAACGCTTCAATTTTACTTTCAAACTGCACGTGGTGGGGCGAACCTGTATTTAAAAACACGTGGTTTTTAAACTGTTCAACCGTATCGACGTCCTGCATTTGCAGTTCAACAATGCCATCTTTTATTTTTGCATGGTGAAGCCCGTCAATAGCCTCGAAAGTGCATCCGTCTTTTATAACACCGAGCTGTTTGGCAAATGCTACCAAACAACGTCCGCCGTTACCGCACATGGTACTTTCGTTTCCATCGGCATTGTAGTACACCATTTTAAAATCGTACTCGTCATGGTTTTCCAATAGTATGAGCCCATCGGCTCCTATGCCAAAACGTCGGTCGCAAAGCCAATTAATCTGTTTGGTATTATTTTTGTCGAATGTTTGTTGACGATTATCAATCATCACAAAATCGTTTCCCGTTCCTTGATATTTGTAAAAAGTCTGCTGCATAATGTGCTGCAAAGATATGAATATTATCGCGTTTTATTGACTGTTAAATCACCGTTAAACGCGACGTTAAAAATCGTTAAAAGCAGAATGGGCAATTCAATAAATATTTAATTTTAATCGTTAAATAATTATTCAATTATATAGTAAAAACTAAAAAAGGATAAATTTTAAATTATGAAGAAAATTTTAGCACTAGTATTGGTTTCTGCACTGGGAGGTATTTTCACTCTGGGAGCCTACAAGCTTTTTTTAGAAGAAAAACAGCCTGTTGTGGTTACTGCACAAACGGAACCCCCAACTTTTTTACCCACAAGCAATATCAGTAATATAAATAACATTTTAGAGGCACCCGATTTTTCCCTTGCCGCAGAAAACACGGTAAACGCGGTAGTGCACGTAAAAAACGTAACTCTAAGTACTGGTCAGTTTACATTACAGGATTTGTTTTCCGGACGGCAGCCACAACAGCGTGCCCAAATGGGAACAGGTTCGGGAGTCATCATCAATTCCGATGGTTACATCATCACCAACAACCACGTTATTAAAAATGCGCATGAGCTTTCGGTAACGCTGAACAACAATAAAACCTATACTGCGGAGCTGATTGGTGCCGATGCCAAAACCGACATCGCTCTATTAAAGATTAATGCTGCCGAAGATTTGCCTTATGTTACTTTTGCCGATTCAGATACGGTAAAAGTTGGCGAATGGGTTTTGGCAGTGGGCAATCCATTCAATCTTACTTCAACAGTAACAGCGGGTATTGTTAGCGCCAAGTCAAGAGATTTATCGGGCACCAGTACGCAATCGTTCATTCAAACCGATGCAGCCGTAAACCCAGGAAATTCTGGAGGTGCTTTGGTAAATACCAACGGTGAATTGGTGGGTATTAACACGGCCATTACCTCGCAAACAGGTTCTTATATTGGGTATTCCTTTGCGGTGCCCAGTAACATTGCCCGAAAGGTAATTGAGGATATTATGGAATACGGTAACGTTCAAAACGGTATTTTAGGGATTGAAGGCGTACCCCTTCCAATAGATAATACTACTGCTGAACGATTGGACATCGATGTATCCTCCGTTAGAGGGGATACCGAAGGGATTTACATTGGCGGCGTTGTTGAAGATTCGGGTGCCGATAAAGCCGGATTGAAAAAAGGCGACATCATCAAGGAAATCGACAATATTAAAGTCTCTAAATTCTCAGATTTAACGGGGCATTTAAGTGCGAAACGTCCTAACGATGTGGTTCAATTGAAACTGTCTAGAAACGGCAATATTGAAACCGTAAACGTCACTTTGGCCAAAAAACAAACCTATAATATGCCTTTGGTGGGGCTTGTTAAAAACGCCAAACCTGCAGACCTGAAAAAGTTCAAAGCTCCTAATGGAGTTAAAATCATGGATTTGAACAACCGTTACGAAGAGTATTGGAGAAGAAATGGCATAACCGAAGGCTGTATAATTATAGCCATCAATGACGAAAAAGTCGATTCGGTTGATGACATTCAAAGGATATTGAAAAACAACACATCTTCTGAAATGCGCATTGAACTCATTAACGCAAACGGCGAAAAGGAACGCTACAATTTCAGATAAAAAATTTAAAGACAAAAAAAACACCCCGTTAAAATTAGTTTTTAGCGGGGTATTTTTTTTGCAGTTTCCCGATAAAAACAACCCAAAACCATGGCTCATCCTTTCTTCTTTACGGATGAACGATTTTTTATGCAAATACTTTACGAAAACGTTTGAAATATGGTATTTTAGGGTATCCAAATGCAACTAAATCTAAACTATTATGAATTCCATTAAAACTTACGAAAAGGAATTGGCCTTTCAGGCAGACCGACGAAAAGCGACCGTTGAGTTTATTAAAATTGTAAGCGATTTGTGGTACGATAAGTCTATTGAACTGGTGCTGTTTAGAAATCAATTGATAGATAGAAATGTAAGTCAAATTTTAAACCTGCACGAATACGCTGGTAAGTTTGTTCAAAAACCCATTTCTATTTTTGATTCGGTAGAAATTGCCCAGGCCATAAAATCGTTAAATATTCCGCCGGCAAAACTCGATATTGGCAAACTTACTTACGAATTCCATTTAGAAGAAAACAGCCAAGTAAACGCCACCCGATTTGTAGTTTCAAAATTAAGGGAAGCCAATAAAAATGGCAGTATCGAACCTAAAGATGTAGTACTTTATGGTTTTGGGCGCATTGGCCGGCTGGTAGCCCGCGAACTCATGGTACGCACCGGTAAAGGTAGCCAATTAAGATTGCGCGCCATTGTAACCCGCGGCGAACTCGACGAAAGTATATTGGAAAAACGCGCTGCCCTTTTACGAAACGATTCGGTTCACGGTGAGTTTTCAGGAACGGTATCGGTCGATTTAAAAAAGAAAGCCCTCATTGTAAACGGCACTACGGTACACATGATTTCGGCCAACGCCCCGGAGGAAATCGACTATACCACATTTAACATTAACAACGCCTTGGTTATTGACAATACGGGTGCATTTCGTGACAAACCAGGTTTAAGCCGGCACCTACAAGCCAAAGGCATTGACAAAGTACTATTAACAGCCCCAGGAAAAGAAGTGCCCAATATTGTTTACGGCGTTAACCACAAAGCATACAGCCCCGATAAATTGAATATTTTTTCAGCAGCATCGTGTACCACCAATGCTATAACTCCCGTTTTAAAGGCTATTGAAGATTCTTTCGGAGTTAAAAGCGGCCATTTGGAAACCATTCACGCTTATACCAATGATCAAAATTTAGTGGATAACTTCCATAAAAAATACCGTCGTGGTCGCGCGGCAGCCCTAAATATGGTCATTACGGAAACTGGAGCAGGCAATGCCGTAGCCAAAGCGCTGCCCAGTTTAGAAGGGAAACTCACATCGAGTGCCATTCGTGTACCCGTACCCAATGGGTCTTTGGCCATTCTTAATTTGGAATTAAAAAACAAAACCTCGCTGGACGGCGTTAATACCATATTAAAAAAATACGCTTTGGAAGGCGATTTAGTGGAACAAATAAAATACGAACTTAGCGATGAACTGGTATCGAGCGACATTGTGGGCTGTTCGGCTCCTTCCATATACGACAGTAAGGCTACCATAGTTCGCAAAGATGGAAAAAACTGTATTTTATATATTTGGTATGACAACGAATACGGCTATAGCCATCAAGTGATTAGGCTTGCAAAATATATTGCCAAAGTGAGACGTTATACTTATTATTAAAATAAAACATCCAAAATAAACCTAGCACCGTATATAAAAAAAGCCTCATTTTATGAGGCTTTTTAAATGTTTTATAACCGTTTAGTAAACAATATTTTATAAATTCGCAAACCAAATACAACCATTAAAATTACACCCGAAATGAATCCTATCAAATCGTTATTTTTTATAGTATTTACATGTCTTTTATCATTTAATTCATTTTCGCAAGACGACCAGGAGGAAGAAAAACTATCGTTAAACAGTGGCTCTATCGACAATCAATTTGAATTTGTGATAAGACGCTCTAACAGTTGGCAAGAATATAAAACGGTAAAAAAAACATGGCTTTACACGCTTAAGGCGCATACCTTAGATTCGTTAAAAGCCGTACATAAAGATTTGGCCGAAACCCAAGCCGTGGTAAAAACACAGGCCAAGGAAATTGAAAACTTAAAGTCAAACCTATTAAATACACAGAACAATTTAGAAAAAACCAATGCCGAAAAAGACAGCATGGCCTTATTTGGCATACAAATGAGCAAAGGTGGTTATAACGGACTTATGTGGTCCATCATTGCTGGTTTATTGGCTTTACTTATTTTCTTTATCTATAAATTTAAAAACAGTAATGCGATTACCCGCGAGGCTAAAAAATCGTTGGCTGAAATTGAAGAAGAATTCGACGAGCACCGAAGAACGGCCCTAGAGCGAGAACAAAAGGTAAGACGACAGTTGCAGGACGAAATCAATAAACAGAAGAAAATTTAGCCTTCCTTCACTGTCAAAATTTCATAGTGCTGTTTTAGTTTAAATTGGAACATTTTTTGCGTTTAGCAGCAATGTCAATTTTATAGTTTAATTTTTTAAAAGATTTTAGATTATGGAAAAAACACCTGTTAGCGTTCAACTTATTGGAAAAGAAAACGACCATTATTTAATCCAGTTTCCGAACTTAAAAATCCCCGTTAAGGTTAACCATAACCTTTATACTAAAATGAAGCATAGTAAAGACTACGTATTCCTTCAAAGCAAAACCAAAAATATTAGTGTAAATTCAGCCTAATAGCATTTACGAAAAAATACAAATTTGGCTAGCCTAAATTAACGGGCTGGCCTTTTTATTTCATCAAAATATTAAGGCAACACTGTGCTTCTGTGTTCTACACCCCAATCAACCATCGCATCCAAAACTTTAACAATGCTTTCTCCCGACGTGGTCAGGGTATACTCAATCCGAACCGGAGTAGAATCGTAAACCGTTCGTTTTACCACTCCATTTAGTTCCAATTCTTTCAATTCTTTGGAAAGCATTCGTGGTGTTATTTTTCCAACATTTTCCTGAATATCTTTAAACCTTGTTTTACCATATAACAATGAAGCTATAATGGGTAATTTCCATTTTCCACTAATAACATTCAGCGTATCATTGATGGCCAACACAAACTGTTTAGGACATTTTTTTACTTCTAAAACACTAAGAAACTCATTCATAACTAATTACACAAACAGATATACTAAAGTATACTAATATTTTAAACAAAGTAACTATACTTTATATACCAAAAGTAATACATTTGTGCTACACATTAAACATAAAAAGAATAAATAAATGATTTTAGTTACAGGAGCCACAGGAGAATACGGAAAATTAGTTATCCAGTCTTTACTAGAAAAAGGCGTTGACCCCACCTCTATAAGTGCGTTGGTTAGAAACACCGAAAAAGCAAAAAACCTATCTGATAAAGGTATTATATTAAAAACCGGAAATTACGACGACTTAGAAAGCTTAATCCAAGCTTTTAAGGGTGTCGAAAAACTATTGTTTGTTTCTGGCAGTGAAATTGAAAGTCGCGAACAACAACACAAAAATATTGTTGAAGCAGCTAAGAAAACACAAGTAAAACATATTATCTATACGTCTTTTATAAGAAACACACCTGTGGAGGAATCGGCAATTAATTTTCTTCAAGACACCCATTTGAAAACAGAAAATTGGATAAAAGAATCTGGTTTACGCTATACTATTTTACAACATGCCTTGTATATGGATATGTTACCGATGTTTATTGGAGAAAAGGCTATTGAAAACGGTAGCATTTTACAACCTGCAAAATTAGGGAAATCTAGTTCTGTGTTAAGAGCCGACCTCGCCGAAGCTGCCGCGATTGTATTAACAAGCAACGGCCATGAAAACAAAACCTATGCGCTTTCTAATCCTGAAGCCCACACTTACGAAGACCTCGCCCAAATTATTTCGCGAACCACAGGCCAAACCATAAACTATGTATCGCCAACCCCTGAAGAATATAACTCAATTATGAAATCTGCTGGGGTACCACAAGAGTATATTGGTTTGTTTACAGCCTTTTCTGTCGCACAGGCAAATGGCGAGTTAGAGTTAAATGACCCTACACTTGAAAAACTGCTGAACAGAAAGCCAACAAGCCCTGAAACCTATTTAGGTCAAGTTTATAGTTAAAATGAAACGTTATGATTTTTTTAAACTAATCAAACTCGGTTTAATATCCATTCCATTTATGAACACACTTCAAGCATTAAACAAGTTTTCAAATACACTTTCAGGAACACCAAAGATGCCTGCCCTATTTTTAGGGCACGGCTCTCCTATGAACGCCATCGAAGAAAACGAATTTGTGGCTTCGTTTAGAAAACTAGGCAAGGAACTCATTCGCCCCCATGCTATTTTGTGCATTTCGGCACACTGGGAAACCAACGGCACTTACGTTACTGCCATGCCCAACCCGCGTACCATTCACGATTTTGGTGGTTTTCCGCAGGAATTGTTCGATGTGCAATACCCCGCACCGGGCAGTCCCGAATTAGCAAAGGCCACCCAACAACTCGTCACCTCAACCGAAGTGGGATTGGATGATAAATGGGGGCTGGACCACGGCGCATGGAGCGTGATCAAACACCTGTACCCTAATGCCGATATTCCGGTTATACAAATGAGTATCGATTATTCCAAACCACCGCAATACCATTACGATTTGGCGAAACAGCTCCACAGTCTCAGACAAAAAGGCATCTTGATTATTGGCAGCGGCAATATGGTTCACAATTTAAGAATGGTAGCTTGGAACAAGCTGAACGACACCTTTGCTTTCGATTGGGCCACCGAAGCCAACGACACCATGAAACAATTTATTCTGGATGGCAACCACCAAAACCTCATCAACTTTAAATCGCAAGGACGGGCTTTCGACTTGGCCATACCAACGCCCGAACATTATTTACCACTGCTTTATACTTTGGCACTAAAAGACGAAAAGGAAGCCATTTCCATTTTTAACGACAAACCTGTGGCAGGTTCTTTAACCATGACTTCGGTGAAAATTGGCTAGTAAGTTCTATTTGATTTTGTAAAATTTTTCAACTACCTTCGTTTAACGTCTGATATAAGTCATTGAAACGACGTATATCATTAAAGTTACCATACATTTTGAGAAAAACAGTTCTAATATTAATTTTTGGTCTTTTGCCAAACTTTGGGATTTCTCAGGAAATTCACTCTGAATACGTTTTCAAAAAAGAAAAAACTAAATGGAAAATTGGTAGCGGAATAAAATGGAATTATATCGATTCTGATAGTTTAGTGCTTTACGAAAACGGAACTTTTCATCGGACTAAATTCTATCATTATCACGAAATAATTTATTCGGAATTAAAAGGAGAATGGAAAATTAAAAATGACACTCTGATTCTGAATATAAGACTGGAGAAAGAAAGTAAATCGGACAAAAATTGGACTGAAATCAATTCGACCATAAGTTACAGCATAAGAAAACATAAAATAAAACCAATAAACGGATACGAATTTTGGGCAACTCGGAATTTGAAACGTGTGAAAAAATAAAAACGTATGGTAACAATAGTAACCGTTGCACAAGTCCATAATTTCGTAAAAACTTTAAACAGAAGCGCCCTTTTTAAGGGCGTTTGTTTTTATACCATCATTTTAACGGCTAAATTTTGGTTGGTTATATGGGCTTATAATG
>JAUIKY010000081.1 GCA_030430535.1 Bacteroidia bacterium | reverse complement strand
TTTTTGGTATTGAGTTGATGTCTAACTTCAGGTTTCCCCATTTCTCAAGAAATGTAGCCGAATATTGGCAACGATGGCACGTGTCTTTGTCAACATGGTTTCGTCACTATATTTATATTCCTTTAGGTGGGTCACGTGTTAGCAAGTTAAAGTCGGTAAGAAATATTATAATCATTTTTTTGGTGAGTGGTTTTTGGCATGGCGCCAATTGGACATTCATTTTTTGGGGTGCATTCCATGCAGCGGCCTTTATCCCTGTGTTTTTAATGGGTAGAAATACCATTTATAAGAACAGTGTGGTTGGCGAAAATTCCTTTTTTCCGTCGATTATTGAGATAGGGCAGCTCTTGCTAACTTTTGGTATTGTTACGTTTTCACGTATCTTTTTTAGATCGGAGTCCATAACGAGTGCTTTCGGATTCATAGAGCATATTTTTTCCAATTTTTCTTATGCAGAGTATATGAATCCACAAGGGTATCGCATGATAGATTATTATGTGCTTATGGTTGCGTTCGTTTTGTATGAGTACCGAATGAGAAGGGATGAGCGTTCGCCATTTAAGTTTAAATCGAAATATTTGAGGTTTGCCGTTTACACCATTATTATATTATTAATGATGCTGTTTTATGACGATGGTGTTGATAGGTCGTTTATCTACTTCCAATTTTAAACACAATGAAAAAATTTGTGCTGAAAATAGGCTTATATATAATTCTGGTGCTTCTTGCGCTTGAAGGGCTGGTGCGTGTTTTTCATTTGTATAATGATGTTCCGTTGCGTTTGTACATAGACGAGTATGGTATCCAAAAAACCGTTCCTGGTCAAGTTGGCTTTTCGGTTACGGGAAACCGCAGGATGAATTTTTGTGAATTCAGAATCAATAAATCGGGCTATAACTCTTATCGTGAGTTTACGCCATCGGCCGATAAAATTGAAATTGCTTTAATAGGAGATTCTTTCATTGAGGGGTTTAATCAGCATTATTACGATTCCACCGGTAAAAAGATAGAAAACAATTTAGGTAACCATGTAGAGGTTTATGAGTATGGACGTGGCGGTTATGACATGGCCGATCAATTGCATATTATAAATTCATACAAAAAGGATTTCGACCTAATCGATCATGTTTTTATTTACATGAAGTTTGAAAATGATTTTAAAAGACGCGAAATTAAACCTGACCATGCACTGGTGAACTTAAAGCATACCTTTAAATTCAAAATAAAAAATTATATACGATTATTAAAATATGCAAATGGCATTGGGCTTTTTGATGTGGTTAAAAACATGATATATGGTAAAAAACTACAAATCAATACAGAGGATGAAGTCGACGCCAAAGAGCAGCAGAGGTTGGCATTAGAATATTTAGATAATTTTAAAGCGGTTGTGGAACGGTATGGTTTCAATAAGGAGAAGAATACTTTTTTATTAGATAAGCGTAAAACAAGCCCTTTGTTCATTGAATATTGTGATAAAATGGGTTATAAATATTTGGATTTTGGGCCAGCTTTTGAGAAAGAAACCAAACCCACAATTTTAATTTATGATAGGCACTGGAACGATAGGGGGCGAACCATTATAGCTTCTGTGGTAGCTGAATACATCAAAAAAATTGATAAGCGCCTGTGAGAATTAGCTTTATTGTTTTTTTAGATATTCTGCTATTACCGAAGCCAAAATATTGCGTCCGTGGTTGTTCCAATGTTGGTCGTAAATTAGGGTTGTTGGTTTTTCAGAGGCTTTCATGGCGGGGCCGAAGTCTAAATACTTATATCCGACTGAATCGCAATATTTTAAAAAAAGATCGCTTGTTTTTTCGGAATCGAGAAGAAAAATCGTTTTGGTTTTGTCGACGGGAAAAGTATTAGTTAGGGTTTTGAAGTTTTCTAAATAGGTTTTCGTGTCTTCTTCAGAAGCGTGGTCATCAACATATTCTATTTCTTCGTTGCTGTGCCCCGTCAAAGTATTCTTTAATCGCAGAAAAGCTCTAAACACGCCAATGTTTTGGGCGTAAGTGAGTAGTTTAATGTTGTCTTTTATTTTGTAAATCAATCTGTTTTGAAGGTTAACACGGAAATGATTGGGATTATATTCGTCCCTTTCCAAATCAGTGTAAAATTTCATGTAAATAAAAGTATAATCTATATACTGAAATTGGTCTTTATACGCTTTGATTAAATGAAGTTGGTCGGCCAAATCGTAGCCCGAATAACCGTATTCAAAAACCTTTACTTTGTTATTCAATAAATCTTCAATTTTCTTTCCAGTAGATTCATAAAAATTTTGGTGAAATCCTTCAATAAAGGAATCACCTATTAGTGCTATTTCGGTATCTTTTTCATTTGGGGTAAATTCTCGGTACGAGTTAAACCCAGAACTGTTTATGTGATATTGGGCGAAGTTCATACGGCGGTTACCTGTTACGTAGTAGCCGTTTTGGTTAGGAGTATTCACCTCGACATTCAGTTCGTTAATTTCATACGGCGGGTATTGTTGGTACAAATGCAGAACACGTACCAGTCCTTCTAAACAAAGGCAGATTAAAATGGCATAAAGTATTATTTTTCCAATTAACCGTTTCATAATTTTACTGCTTGCTCGGTTTCAAATTTAGCCGTTTTACAAATTTAATTTCATTAACAAATCCCATTGCGTATTTAAAAACCGAGTGCCAATCAATTAAACAAAAGCATATTAAGCGGTATTGTCTAAACGAAATACCCATTAATTGACCAATGGACATATGGAAAATAATGGCCGAAACGAGATAAATATTTCGATATTTACTGTTGATGAACACCACAAAACCCAAGAGTTCAAAAAGCAAGGACCCGATTGATAATAAGATAATTAAAAATTTGTTACCTGCAATATACTGTGCAATATTGTTCCATTTTTTAGTGGTTTGGTAATTACCGTAAGTATGGGCCACAAATCCAAACCTATCCTTCCATAATTTTTCTGGTTCGGTTTGATTATCTGAAAACACTATCTGTTTGTCTCCATTTTTAAAGGAATCAGTGTGTTCATTTAAATAGAAGCTTAGTGTCGATCCGTTAAGCCACTCGATACCATGACCGTATCGCAGTTTGGAAATGCCCGCCGAAAAATAGGTCAATACTAAAAGCAGTAAAATAAGTTTAGTGCCCCAATTTGGAGTCATGTTTTGAGTTTCCGTCTTTTTGAAAAAACCAATAATCCAATGGTCAATGGAGATTCTCATTGAGCCCGGTACCAGTGCAAGTGCAAAAATAACCTGGCAGGGGAGTGACATGTGGTGATCAAAAAGGCCGTAGCCTTCTCCCATTCCAAAAATGGTAAACCCAGATAGTGCAAGAAAAAACAAGCTTATTCTACCCATAAAACCAATTACAGCAAAAATACCAGCAATTAGAATGGCGTATTTTATAAGATTGAATTCATTTTGACTTAGTGTAAATAATGCATCGGGGAGCATGTTCAAAAACCAAGTTTTTGAAAGCGAATACGAAGCGTCAAATTCAGAATAAAAGCCATATCCAAAATTTTCGAGTATTTTTTTGGTGAATAAAACAGGGAGGGTTATTCTTAAAATACTAAGTGGATTTTTAGTAAAGAGCTCAATTATGGAAAGTATTTTTATAATAACTGACTGCATAGTCTATTTTGATGTTTGGTAAGCCGAAACATAGCTTCTGGTTTTCGTATCAAAATGTCCAATGATTTTTGATTCAGATTGTGGCTCCCGATTGTGGTTCACTTTTACGGCACTCAATACAATTTTGTCAAAAGATAAGTTATGTTCATTTAACATGTTTTCTGTAAAATCATTAAAAAACTCATCCATTCTATTTTGAAAGGCTTCTGGACTTTCAGATAATTTATCTGTAAAAGGGGAGATGTCTTCCGAAGAACCATAAACCTTGCTAAAAAAATGTCTGATGAAAAATTCATCGGGCTTGCCATAATAATCAGTGAGGTCGGTTGCAGTGGAGTCTTTTACTCCTTCAAATTTAAGAAGGTATAAGTTGGTGTTATCATCAATGTAATGCCCAAACATAGGAGCGCAAGTGTAAGGGAAGCTCTCTATGCCAAATACCATCACAAAAATATTTGGTGTCAAAACCAATGCGATAATAACGGACTTATAAATTTTTTTGATTTTTTTGGGAAACATGTGGGATTATTTACCGCAGCAAAAGCAGTTTTTAGATTTGTAATACCCTCTTCTGTGCAGGTAGTCAACGGCTCTGATTTTAAACATTTCGAAGTTTGAAAATCCAAAATCACTAATACTGATTGAGGTATCCAACGATTGTACGTAGTGCCACCATTTGGAGGGAACGTGCAGTACATCGCCGGGTTCTAAAATAACTTTTATAAATCGTGCTTTTTTGAAATTCGGGAATTTTTCAGCGTTAAAATTATTGATATCTACCTCGCTCGCTTCTCCGCCGTTAATGTACTTTGAACTGGCGTACATTTTTTTATTGTCTTTTGGCGAAACAATAATAAACATCTTTTTGCCTTTAATTTGGGCATACATGTTTTTGCCTGTATCGTTGTGGAAACCCGAAACTGTACCTTTAGGGCCAATCCAAGCAGTAACATCGTTAATATCTACGTGGTTTTCAAAAAATGAAAAATCGATATCGTTTTTAAGATTTGGGAAATATTTAAAAATATCCATAGTAGTCAGGTAGTCTTTTATGTCTTCCTGTTTTTCCTCGGCATCTTTAAGCTTTTGAATGAACGACTGAAATGACGATTTTTTATACCGATTATCATCCTGTATAAAGTTGCCGGAGAGCAAATCGACTTCTTTTTCGTTTTTTAGTTTTAAAAAGAAGTCTAAATCCCATGTTTTGGTAGCGCCCCAATTTTTGGCCATACCTTTAATTAATACGGGCTTTTTGTTGAAATATTTGTTTTTGAAAGTTTTGGAGTCTAGGGAGGTCACCTCGTCAACAGGTTGGCTAAGTTCAAGCACCTCGTTTAAAATATTCATACAGAAAAGGTTAAGTTAATTACGTGTAAATATCTGTTTAATTTTGTTCAATTTTTATTATAATCGATAAATTGTCAGATAATTAGATTTATGGGTTTGGGCTAATGGCTAAAAAGTACGTTTTGATTTTGCAGCAAAGTACAAATGTGTTTGGGGAAGCTCCTTTAAAAGTTTTAAGGTCATCGATGTGTATCTTGTTCGCATACAAAAACTCAAAAACTACTTTTTTTATGGAGGGGTGATTAGTCGAGTAAATGTCTATTGGCTCAAGGTTGCTGGTAGGTGTTTCTGAAACTTCTTCAATTTTGTAGTTTGCATCTTCTGGAAAAGTACTTTTCCTGTTTTTTAAGGCTTTAAGCTTTTTAATATATTCATCAATACCGTAGCGTTTCAATAGGTTTTTAAGCTGAATTTTCTTGACTTCCAAAGTACTCGCTATTATATGGGCAAATTTGCTTTTATCGTAAATAATGTGGTGTTCAAAATTGTAGATCAGATTACTCCAGCGTCTTTTATACTCTAAAGAACCGTAGGCCATGTCGAGCATTAAATAATTATTGTTTATAGCCCATTCCAGTAATTTATAAATGGAGATGTTGCCTAGGGCAAATTTTGAATAATCAATATCGTACGAGGGAATGGAAACAAATAAAATGTTATTAAAATGATGGTTTACACAAATATGAACCGGAATCTTATTTTCATAAATCACAAATATGGAAGCCTTTCTTTCTAATACCAAATTGTAGGTGCTTTCAAGGTAAAAGTCCCAATTATTGAGTATGTCGTTGCTTTCATTTCTTTGGTTGAACCTAATGGTGAGCATTTTATGGAGCTCATCCATATAAAAGGCGTAATCTTCTTTTGAAATGCTGCCGAAAAACATTTGATAGCTTACTGTAAAACAGTCTTCAAGCCGTTTTTTTAATCGACGGATATTGGCACGAAAACTTTTGCTGTATTCTTGGGTTAAAAAATCATCGATATTGGTTATGTTTTTTAAATCGATGGCATAACCGGTAATTTTTTTCTGTGCTACTTTTTTTACTAAGAGGGCGGTTTTATCTTGAAACTTTGGTGTTAGGTATAGCGGAAAGAGTTTTGTGGAAACTGCTTTTTTTATTTCTGTACTCGGTTGGTTGTGTTTGTGATAAACACTGTTATCTCTATTGTAAATTAAGGTTTTGTAATAGGGTGGAACTTCGTTGTGTTCGGTTAGCGTGGCGTAAAAATCAATGCTTTTCATCGGTTTTATATTGCTTATGCCGTGGTTATTTTTTCAGCATTATTTTGTCCCATTAAAAGGTAGTTTTTTGAATCCATTTGATATACTTTCAATTGGTTGTA
>JAUIKY010000036.1 GCA_030430535.1 Bacteroidia bacterium | reverse complement strand
CTGCCCTGCGCCATTTGTAGATCCTTTGGACCTCTATGCCCATTTCGTCCGCTAACTCTTTTATGTTCTCTCGCTGGTAGCTTAAGCGAACCGCCTGTTCCTTTAATTCGGGGCTGTAATATCGTTTCTTCATGTTTCTAAGATATTTGTTTTGTAACAAACGGTCTTAAATTTTATGTCCGAGTAAAGGTAACAACTCCATGGTAAACACGTATGATTTGAAGGACAAGTCTGGATTTAACCCTTTCCTATGTTTCCAAATTTGCAAGAACACATCCTGAACAATTTCTTCAGCAAGTGCAGAAGTTTTAATCAAGCTAACACTATAAGCATAAACATCATTACGGTAAGCATCAAAAAGCTTCCGAAAGGCTTTTTCATTACCAACCATCAGCTCTTTTACCAATAGCTTTTCGTTTAATGTTATTGTATCCAGCATTCTCTCAGGTTTTTTTATCAGTTAAAAAAAGCTCACAAAAGCCCCCATGATTTTAATAAAACCGCAAACAAATCTAATATTTTTTTATCAAATTTTTAAAAAAATTGCAATATGACCTGCCTTAAAATGTAAAACACCCCACATAAAATAACTCTTTAACCTATAATTTAGCCTTTCCCAAAATTTCTTCCCCACTATGAATGAATACCTGTTAATATCGAATAAAAACATGAAAAACAACCTCACTAAAACTATTCTACTTCTTTTTACTATCCTGTTTGCAAAGAACCTATTTGCCACCCCTACACCAACAATAACTGTGGCCTTGGATGGCACTGGAAACTTCACCACCATTCAAGCGGCCATAAATAGTGTACCTTCAAATCTAGGGTCAAGAACAACTATTTACATTAAAAATGGACTATACAATTCTGAAAAAATACTAGTCCCAAAAAACAAAGAGAACATAACTTTTGTGGGGGAAAGCCGTGAACACACTATTATAAGCTACCATATTTACGATTGCAAAGGAGGCCTAAACAATAAATGCCCTGCTGAAGACGCCTCCAAATGGTCTGGAGAAACGATAAGAACCTCGGCAACTATAACCATTCAAGGCGATGGCTTTAAAGCTGAAAATATAACTTTTCAAAACACAGCTGGTCCAGTTGGGCAAGCTTTGGCAATAAGCATTACTTCAGACAAAAATATCTTTACCAACTGTAGCTTTCTTGGTTATCAAGACACTATTTTCCTGAGAAAAGACGGCACGAGAAGTTACTTTAAAAACTGTCTAATTCTTGGCAGAACAGACTACATTTATGGTGGCGGGATTGGCTATTTTGACAACTGCGAGATACAAAGTTATGGAGGAGGATGGATTACTGCACCAAGCACACCAAAATCACAACAATACGGGTTTGTTTTTTATAAATGCAAACTAACATTTAAGAGCAATAGCCCCAGACCGAAAGACGACAATCAATTGATAAGTCTTGGGCGCCCATGGCACAACTACCCTAAAGTTGCCTGGATTAAATGTGATATGGGAGACAAAATTGAGCCTTTGGGCTGGCCTACCCTTTGGCACATGGAATACGCTCCAACCAGTAAAGACTTGCATCTTTACGAATATAAGAACACAGGTAAAAGTTCAGATATCAGTAAACGAGCAAATTGGGCTGGTATTAGAGAACTCTCAAAAAAAGAAGCCAAAAAATATACAATGAAAAATGTATTAAAAGGGCACGACAACTGGAATCCTAAACAAATAAAATAAACATGAAAAACATAATTTTCACTTTAGTAACATTAACTTTTTACTTTTCTTCAAACTGCCAAGAAGCATTAACGCTTTGGTATGACAAACCCTCAAAGGCATGGACAGATGCCTTACCTTTAGGCAATGGAAGATTGGGCGCTATGGTGTACGGTATTCCGCAACGTGATACCATTCAAATTAACGAAGATACCTTTTGGTCTGGAAGCCCTTATCAAAACACAAACCCGAATGCCAAAGCAAGTCTAAAAACCATTCAAAACTTTATAGAAGATGGCAATTACATTGAAGCACAAAAACTTGCCCTTAAAGATATTATTGCAGACCGCAACACCACATCCCACGGCCAAGTTTATCAATCTATCGGCAACCTTATTTTAGATTTCCCTGGTCACGAAAACTACACTGACTTTGAAAGAAAACTGGATTTAAAAACTGCCATAGCCACTACAACTTATAAAGTTAACGGGACAACTTTTAACCGAGAAGTATTTACATCTTTTACCGATCAGCTTATCATCATCCGTTTAACATCAGATAAAAAAGAAGCCATCACTTTTAACACCTCCTTTGCTGGCCCTTTAAAAAAGCATATGGTAACCGTAACTTCAGAAGTTCCAGAAAATCAAAATAAAATGCTTGTTGTTAACGGAAAATGCACGAGGGAAAAAGAAGAGAATATTTTAAACCTTTTAAACTTCAACACCCAAATAAAAGTTGAATCAAAAGGAGGTATTAGAAAAAAGAACAATAATAGTATTACGGTTGAAAATGCGGACGAAGCCATAATATATATTTCAGTAGCCACCAACTTTAAAAACTATAAAGATATTTCAGGTAATGCGGAACAGCGTGCCAAGGACTATTTATCGAAATTTTCAAAAAAATACAGCAAAGCAAAGTCTGATCACATTTCTTTTTACCAAAAACAATTCAACAGAGTTTCCCTCGATTTAGGAAAATCTGATCAAACAATTAAACCTACCGACACCAGAATCAAAGAATTTTCGGAAAGTTATGATCCAGAACTTGTTTCTACTTATTTTCAATTTGGGCGTTATTTATTAATAAGCTCCTCTCAACCGGGCACACAGCCCGCAAATTTGCAGGGGATATGGAATCCCAATGCCGACCAATATCCTGCGTGGGACAGTAAATACACTACCAACATTAATGTTGAAATGAATTATTGGCCAGCAGAAGTCACCAATTTAACGGAATGTCACGACCCTTTTATCCAAATGGTAAAAGATGTAAGCGAAACGGGAAAGCAATCGGCATCAGAAATGTACAACAGTAGAGGCTGGACACTTCACCACAACACAGACCTTTGGCGAATGACAGGTGCTGTTGACAAAACGGCCGGCGTTTGGCCAACTTGCAATGCGTGGTTTTGTGCTCATTTATGGGAGAAATACCTTTATTCTGGAGATGAATCTTATTTAAAAGACATCTATCCAATCTTAAAAAGTGCCAGCGAGTTTTACCAAGATTTTCTCATCAAAGACAAGAAAACAGGTTATTTGGTCGCTTCACCATCCATTTCTCCAGAGCATACACCTGGCCTTCATTTTTATCAAGAATTGAAATCTGATGGCACTATGGGAAGAGAACGCTGTAGTGTTTTTGCTGGGGTGACGATGGATAACCAAATGATTTTCGACTTACTGTCAAACACCATTGATGCCGCAAAAATTTTAAATATAGACGCCTCTTTTTCCAAAGAACTTGTTGCTGTTAGATCACAACTGCCCCCTATGCAAATAGGACAACATACCCAATTACAGGAATGGATTGACGATTGGGATAAAAAAAATGATGCCCACAGGCATATATCCCATCTTTGGGGCGCCTATCCCGGAAGGCAAATTTCAGCATTTAAAACCCCAGAGCTTTTTGAGGCCTCAAGAAATTCTTTAATCGGAAAAGGTGATGCGAGCCGTGGATGGTCTATGGGCTGGAAAGTAACCCTTTGGGCACGCTATTTGGATGGCAACCATGCCTACAAACTCATTAAAAACCAACTTAACTTAAAACCAGCAAACGCAACAATTAAAGATCCCGATGGTGGCACATACAGTAACATGTTCGATGCCCACCCGCCATTCCAAATAGATGGTAATTTTGGTTGCACCGCGGGCATTGCTGAAATGTTAATACAGAGTCATGATGGGGCTTTAACCATTCTTCCCGCCTTGCCCGATGTTTGGGCTGAAGGAAAGGTTTCTGGATTAAGGGCACGAGGTGGTTTTGAAATTGAAAACCTGGTCTGGAAAAACAATAAAATTTATAGTATTACCATAAAATCTAAGATTGGCGGCAACCTAAGATTGCGAAGCTATGATAAGTTGACCGGCCTAAACCTGTTGGATGCAAAAGGAGAAAACCCAAACCCATTATATAAATTCCAGCCAGTAGAAAACCCAATAATATCACCTAAAGCTAAATTGGAAGGCACCAACATTAAACCTGTGTTTGAGTATGATGTAAAAACTAAAAAAGGAGAAAGCTACACATTTAACATCCAAGGATAAACTAAAAAAACAACAACAGAACGGAAGCTCTAACAACCTATTTTACAAGCTTCCGTTCTTAATAAAAAAAGAAACAAGGCTTTAACTCTTCTAAATCTAACACCTTTGTAA
Source organism: Bacteroidia bacterium (assembly GCA_030430535.1). Lineage (GTDB taxonomy): Bacteria > Bacteroidota > Bacteroidia > Flavobacteriales > Flavobacteriaceae > Flavisericum. The sequence goes on along the minus strand of JAUIKY010000036.1, from coordinate 33,071 downwards.
AGAATATTTTTTAATTTGGTTTTCATCTAATCATGATTAACGTGGGTTTTACGAAAATTTACATTTCAATTGGCTTAACTATTTTCGCCTTATTTTCAGTTATAGGCCAACAAAACTATTCTTCTGAACAATTTCTTGTTGAGGACGGACTGCCCCATAACATTGTCAACCAAATTATTCAAGATAAAAAAGGGTTCATTTGGATTGCTACAACAAACGGGCTGAGCAGATACAACGGATACTCATTCACCAATTTTAAACCGAAACCTGGAGATGAAGTTGTTATGAACAACAACCGGGTAAACAAGATCGCAGAAGATTCCTTTGGCCGAATATGGATGAGATGTGAGGCCATACAACCCGAGGTTTACTGTTTTAATCCAAAATCGGAATCCTTTTGGGGCACGGAATTAATCCCCGAATTAAACAACTCGAAATTCAGCATACGCCAAATACAAACCAACAAATCTGGATTGGTATGGCTTTTGTCGCAAAACGATGGGTGTATTCAGGTTACAGATTCTTTATTCAATACTAAAATTTACCGGAAAGACCTTGGTAATTTAAAATCGACTGCCGTTTATGCCGTTCATGAAGATTCAGAATTAAATTCTTGGTTATTGACCAATAATGGAATAACCTTGGTCTCGCCACTTAGCACTAACAAAAAACCTAAACATTTCTTTCATAAATTAGACTCTCCTGTAGAATTTCATTCTTCAATAGAGATAAATGATGAAATTTGGTTTGGGGGCAGTTCGGGCACCATTGCCAAATATTCAAAAGGGAATGGTAACTTTAGGACACAAAATATTGAGCTTGATTCGAAAATTATAAGGCTTGAAAAACTAGACCAACAAACCATTTTGGCAGTAACAAACCAGAAAGGCTTTTGTACCATCAATATCTTTACGGGTGAAGTTGAAATATTTAACCCTAACACCGTACCCAATCTAAAAACCGAAAAATTAACCTTTATATCGTTTACTAAAAACCATCAACTGTGGTTTATGCACAACAAAGAGAAAGGTATTTATCTTTTTGATTTTAGAGACAAAACATTGCATCATTACCCCGCAATAACATCGCCTGTCAATAATATTGCAAGTGTTCCCGCCAACTCTTTTGTTTTAACAGACCTAAAAGGTGATGTTTGGGTACAACCATACGGAGGCAGCTTCTCTAAGTTCAATCCGGTTACCAAACAACTTACGCCGTTTTCGCTCCCTAACAATACCACAAATTCCAATTTCTCAAACAACTTACATACAGCTTTTTTTGATAAACAAGGTTTCCTATGGTATAACACGCTGGCATCTGGGCTATTCAAAATCACTTTTAGCGAATATAATTTTAAAGCAACTCCTCTAAATTCAAACACAACATTACAACCTAGAAATGTTAGATCAATATTTCAGGATAGCAAAGACAATATTTGGGTGGGCACCAAACAAAATCAAGTTTTGATTTTTGACAAAAACTTGAAACAAATGGGAACGTTATCCACTTCAGGAAACTTAAGCCCAAATGCCGTTTGGAACAAAACCGCTTATAGTATCATTGAAGACAACAACCTAAATATATGGATTGGCACTCGTGGAGATGGCCTGTACAAACTAACCCCTACAAAGCAACCTCTTAATTACGAGGTTGAACATTTTGTTCACAACGCCAATAATCCGTTTAGCATTTCAAGCAACAATATATATTCAGTGTTTCAAGATAATGATGGTTTTATTTGGGTGGGCACTTTTGATGGATTAAATGTAATAGAGAACAAAAATTCAGGAAAGCCTCAATTTATTAACCATAAAAACAAATGGCAGAATTACCCCATTGATAATTTTGGTAAAATACGATGTATTAACCAAACCGAAGAGGGCTTTTTACTTGTTGGTACCACAGGTGGTTTAATTGCACTGCTGACAAATAAAAATGCACTAAACCAACTTGAAGACATTAAAACCTACCGAATTGACAACCAAATCCCCAATGGACTTGAAAGCAATGATATTATAGACATTTGCATTACCCGAAATGGAAAAACATTTTTAGCTACGGCTGATGGCGGATTGAGCACGGTAACCTCAAAAGACTCTCTGGGCTACCCCGCTAATTTCAAAAGCTATGGACAAAATGATGGACTGCCCTCCAATAATTTATTATCAATTATTGAAGATAATGATGGCAAAATATGGGTTACTACAGATTATATGATTACCCGATTTAACCCTGACCAAGAATACTTTGAGGTTTTTCCTGAAATTAAATGGACGGTTTCCAACAACAACTTTTCGGAGGCGACAAAATTCCGCCTTAAATCTGGAGAACTGCTATTTGGATATTCACAAGGGCTCCTTCATTTTTTTCCCGACCAAATTAAAGCCAATTATTACTCACCTTATTTAGCCATAACCGATTTTTGGCTTTTCAACAAAAGAATAACTAGCGACACAAAATCTTCACCTCTAAAAACATCCATCGACAATACCAAACAATTGGTTTTAGCACATAACCAAAACTTTTTTAATATTGAGTTCGCCACCTTAGACTATAAAAACCCGGAAAACATTAAATATGCTTATACCTTGGAAGGTTTTGACGAAGATTGGAACTACGTAAACAACCAAAGAACCGCTTATTACACAAACGTACCAAAAGGCGAATACACGTTTAAAGTAAAATCGACTAACAGCCAAGGGAATTGGGTAGACAACCAACGCCTTCTAAACATAAAGGTAAAACCATCTATTTGGAACACCACTTTGGCATTTACCATATACATTATCGTTGCTTTAGGCCTGTTACTTTTAATTAACCGTACCATATTAACCATATACCGATTAAAGACGAACGCCAAGGTTGAAAAGGAAATGTTCGCACTTAAACAAAAGTTTTTTATCGATATCTCACACGAATTGCGCACGCCCTTAACCTTAATATCGGCGCCTATTGAATTTTTAATAAACGACAACAGAACTCCAGACATTGTAAAAAAACAACTTACTTACATTTCGCAAAGCACCAATAGATTGCAAAGGTTGGTTGACCAAATATTGGACTTCAGAAAAATCCAGGATGTAAAATTGAAGGTTTCAAAAATCAACTTTTCGCAATTCATTGAAGAGATATTTAACAACTTTACAGAAATAGCCCACGAAAAAAACATCACTTTCTCTTTAGAATCAGAATTAAGCAATATTAAATTATGGGCTGATAAAAGCGGGGTCGAAAAAATAGTCATGAACCTACTTTCTAACGCTTTTAAATACACCCCTGAAGGAAAGTCAATTACCGTTCGCATCGATAAAGATGATAAACACATCGGATTTCATGTAATAGATAAAGGCATTGGTATTTCAAAAGAGAACCATCCATCTTTATTTACCCGATTTGTAGCTTTCAACAAAAACAAAAGCAACCCCAGCACTGGAATTGGCCTATCTATGGTCAAGGAAATCATAGAAAAACATAACGGAAAGTTACATTTTGAAAGTGAAGAAAACAAAGGGAGTACATTTTCTGTGTATTTTAAAAAGGGGAAAAGTCATTTTTCATCTGAAGTAGAATTTGTTGAAAGCCAAACAAACCAAGATACGCCAGACAGAAACCAAAAAACCGACCAGGATAAACTCTATAAGAGTTCTGAAAAAATTAAAATTTTGGTTGTTGAAGATGATTTTAAATTAAGGAACTTCATCAAAAATATTTTGGAAACCGACTATGAGGTTATCGAGGCCGAAGACGGAGAAAAAGGGTATCAACTCATTTTGAATGAAAACCCAGATTTTGTAATCAGCGATATCATGATGCCCAAATTAAATGGCGTTGACCTTCTTAAGCGTATTCGAAAAAACATTGAAACAAGCCATGTACCGATTATATTGCTAACGGCCAAAACCAATATTGAAAGCAAATTGGAAGGCTTGAGTTATGGCGCAGACGATTATATAACCAAACCGTTTAGTGTGTCCTACTTAAAAGCTCGTATTCTTAATCTGCTGGAGCAACGAAAGCGCTTACAGAGTATTTATTATGCTTTTGACAAATCGGTTACCAAAGATTTCAATCCCAAACCTTTTTTACTTACCGACCAAGATGAAGAAATTATGGCAAAAGTTATGGAAACCATAGAACAAAACATGGACAACAATAACTTTTCGGTTGAAGACCTTGGCACCGAGGTTGGCTTAAACCGGACTTCTTTCTATTATAAAATTAAAAGTTTAACAGGCCTTACCCCTGTTGAATTTATTCGCGACGTACGCTTAAAACGAGCTGCACAGCTCATTACAGACAGCCAATTGTTAATCAAGGAAATTGCTTTTATGACAGGGTTTATTGATATTAAATACTTCAGCAAATCATTTAAAAATAAATTTAACGCCACCCCAACAGAATTCCGTAAAAAACATAAATAAAACAGGGTTCTATTTTTTTCTTTCATTCCACTAGGTGACAAAAAAAATATCGGGAGAAACCCCGATATTTTTTACTTACTTGAACATTACTATCCTTTTATTTTTTAACAAGCTTACCTACTAATAATTCATCATCTGTTTTAAATTTATAGATATACAGACCCGGCTTAAGTTTAGTCCCATCATAACTTAAAGTAAAATTATTTTCTACTATATGCCCATCAAACACTACATTAACGAGTTGCCCATTAAGTCCATAAATGCACAATGATGCCTTTCCTGTATTGTTAGCTGTTATTTTAAAATCAGTAAAACTTTTAAAAGGATTAGGGTATTGACTAATGGTTTTAGGTTTTGAAGCCACAACACTTTGGCTGGAAAGTGTTAACAACTCACCTGCCTCTAATTTAACACAATCATACATTAAGCCGCCCCTATTCCCTACGCTAGTCATTTTAAACGATATGGTATTGCTCCCTACGTTTAAATATGATGCCGGAAATGTAAGTGTTCTTACCTCATGACGGCCACTAAGAACAGCACTACGATACACTGAAGCATCATTACCAAAAGACCATGTTGTTTGCTTAACGCCATTAACATACACATCAACCTTTGGATTTGCTGCTGCACCTGCAATAGAAGCTGTTAAAACAGCATTTTCGGGATAAACAGCATCTACATTAAAGTTTACTGTCCATGTTCCAACTTTTGTTTGGGCATAATACCAATCATTTTCCGGGGTACTACTTCCAATAGTATACTCCAAATTTGAAGGTGGCAAATCATATAAACCGTAGGCTCTTGGAGTATCAGACATTTTAAATCCTTTGGTTAACCTATCATTTTCTCCAATTTGCCAAAATTTCTTTTCCAATTTTTCAACAGGCCAATCTATAGTTCCTAACTCAACTGAAGCTCCAGAAACATTGATATTATCAACTGTCAATTCCTCCGTAATTTCTCCTTCGGTAGCATAGGCATACAATGTATAAGCTCCATCCCTTACATGAGGTATTGTAAATTCTCCATTTGAATCTGTCTTAGACCAAAACATATAGTCGGTACCTTGATTGTAAATAGACGTCCCTGGTTTAGCTAACACTACTTGAATATTATTTGAAGAAAGCCCATGTGGAATATTCAACGTTCCTGAAACTTCCGTCCTGTTTATTGGAAACAAAGGGTTATCCAACCATTGATAAGGCCATTGAGATTTTTGAACTCCCGCCTGGACTTTAGCATCATCAATCATTTCTTGATGCGTACTCCCTGAATTTACATAGATAAAAAATGGCCCATAAATTTTATCTGTCCCTGTCGAATAACTTTGGGATGCCGCACCAAAATGTTCACCCTGTAGCATCTGAAGTACCAATGGTGTTTTGTTTGTGGCATGAACCGTTAATTCCTGTTTCATTGGCCCACCGTTCATAAACTCATTACTTGGAGCGATAGCCCAAACCCCTTCATTATCAGACAAAATACCATGAACATCATCTTCTACTAAATAATTAGCCCAATCGTATTTCGTATAAATAGAACCATCTGACAGTTCATAAGTGGCATCCATAATAGAATTATTATTTGAAGCCACCATTTCGGCCACCGAAGGCAATTCGCCTTGCATAACATCAGACACATATCCATAATCAAACAACGAACGATTGACCCTATAAACCACTCGCATTTCTCGTAAAGAGATGGGTGTTGATGTTCCTTTAACCGTAATATAAGAATGAATACCACTCACGCCCTTTTGCATTATAAATGCCTGCTCAAGAAGTAGTGTTCCTGTTGTTCTTGAATAAACAACCTCAACATAATCGGCAGTTTGTTTTTCAATCCTAACTTTATCTGGACTCAACTCACTATAAGCATTTTGATCATTATAACTAAAATAAAAACGCCCTTGATTATTGGCATCTATTAAATCTTTTCCGTTGTACAACAAAGAATTAACCTGCCCTTTGCTATTAATGGTTATGGAAACAATTCCATTATTCATTGAAGTTAACCTATTTTGAATATCTACAGTTGCAGTAACATCTGCTTGGGAAAACAGGTTATTGCCCATAGAGAGTATCAAAAAAAGCGATAAAATGAGTTGTATTTTATGTGTCATAATACTTTGTTTTTTACGATTGTAAAATAAATTTAAAATTTTAAAAATTGGCGGTTTTATTAACAGAACGAACAAAAACTATTTTGAGGACGACTATTTAGTCACTCTAAACCAGTCTATATTTGCATATCCGGCGTTATTAATTTTTCCTTCCCTAAGTGCAACAAAACCTATTTTGGCGCCTATCCATCCTCCTTCGCGGGCTTTGAAATTTTCTCCCGCTTTAATAAAGTTTTTATTGTCGTAGCTATAATAAAATTGGCTCGATGCAGATTGATCTACGGTTACCCTGAAATACAGCTGATTGCTTTTCAAATCACTCAAAACCTTTATGCTTTCTGAAGTGCCCTTATCGGCGTCATCGCATGTCACCTGAACCAATTTTAATTCACCACCGATATTTTTCACAGCCAAATAGCTATAACTTCTACCCATTATTAAAAATCCAAACTCTTCGTTATCGAAATTGGGCGTAAAATCAAACTTAACGGTAGCCGTAAATTCATTTGCAGGAAACTTTTGGGCCAATATATTCGGAACTTCCCATAAATTAACATAATCTTCAGGCTTTGGAAAGCAGTTCAACCTAAAATACCCCATACGTGCAGATGGATAGCCCCAAGTTATATGCTTGTTGGCATGCCATTGCCATTGCAGCCCTTGCGCTGGTTCGTTAAATTCATCGGAGTCTGGTGGGGTTGTAATAGGATAGGATTCTCCAACATTTGGCTTTTTGAACTCAGTAACCGGTTCTCCAATACCATTCCCGTCAAAATCCACGCCCATTATAGGCCAATGGTTTTTCCAAGACACAGGATTTAAATGAACGACCCTTCCATAAGGCCCTTGGTCTTGAAAGTGAACAAACCAGTGTTCGCCCGTTACGGTATCTACCCACGCTCCTTGGTGGGGGCCATTAATTTTGGTTGAACCTTGTTCTAAAACCACTTTTTCTTCATACGGACCATAAATATTTTTAGAACGCAAAATAAGTTGCCAACCGGTAGAAACACCGCCTGCGGGAGCGAATACGTAATAATAGCCATCTCTTTTATATATTTTAGGCCCTTCGACTGTTTTGTGTCCCTCGTGACCATCAAAAATAAGTACATCATCATCTAAGGTTGATGCACCATCTTTTGCCATAGTACAAATCATAAGAACACTTTTAGTACCCGCTCTACTTCCGGCAAAGGCATAGCCCAAATAAGCTTTTCCGTTATCGTCCCAAAATGGTGCCGGATCAATAATTCCCTTTCCTGCCTTAATTAAAACAGGTTCGCTCCAATCTCCATAAGGATCATTAGTTTTAATCATATATATCCCATAATCTGGATCTGGGTAAAAAATATACAGTTCGTTATTATGATAACGAATGCAAGGTGCCCAAACCCCTTTGCCATGTTGAGGTTTATTAAACACATCAAAAGGCACTTGTTTGGGCAACGCATAATTAATCAGTGTCCAATTTACCAAATCATTGGAATGTAAAATAGGTAACCCCGGCACGCAATTAAATGATGAGGCCGTCATATAATAATCTTTCCCAACACGACACACATCGGGGTCTGAATAATCAGCATACAAAATCGGGTTTTTATATTTGCCGTTTCCCAAATCCGAAACCCAAACTTTGGAAACCACATCTTCTGTTTTTTGCGCAAAAGAACAAAACCCCATAAAAATTACTAACACTATTACAGATTGCTTCTTCATACTATTTTCTGTTTAAATTATTTTTTTATACACTTTAAAATTGTTCCAAAAATTGGCTACATCAAAGAAAAACGCCCTGTCTAAAATTTTTAGCCATCAGGGCGCTTAACTGAAATCTATAAATTCTTATTACTAAAATTCACTAAAAATTTAAAATAGATAATGAATTACTCTTTAATAAATTTAACAACCTTTCTAGCATTTGAGTGAGTTTTAATCTCTAAAAAGTACACTCCAGAATTTAATAAACCTGCATTTATTAATTCACCTGTACCTTTTAGCACTAATTTACCAAACACGTTATACACATTGTAAGCCTCGATTTTACTACTTACCGAAATGTTTAAAATATCCTTTACAGGATTTGGAAACACCTTAAAATCTTCCGTTGCTAAATTATTTAGCCCTAAATTTTCACCTGCTTCGTTTGACATTTTACTTAATGCTCCGTATCCATTCACAGCTTGAACCGTATAGATATTCCCCGAACTATTTTCAGCAGTCTCATCAGTATATGAGTTATTGGTAGTAAACCCTACAACCTCACCATTACGCATTACCACATAGCACATACTGTAAGGAACAACATCCCAAGACACAACATTATCTGTCAATGAAATCTCTGGTGCTTCAGTAACTTCCATCATCATTCTAGGATCCCATGTACCAGCCCCAACTACAACATTTTCATAAGTATATGCAGCAGCCTCTTCATCGGTAAACGAATTTTTGGCAGTTCCTGTAACCGTTTCTATAACATTTCCTTCTGAGTCCTTAACATCGTATTCATAAGTGTCTATCCTTTGGCTCAAGTCCAATGCGTTTCCATTTTCGTCCATTGTATTATAATCTGCAAAGATGGCAGGAATAGCCCCCATTTTATAATGCCAACCTACAGGATAGATATCAATTTTACTTATGGTATTTAAAAATGCCGCTTTGGGTGCATTGTGCCAAGGACGACCTAAATAAGTAATAACCCCTTGTGGCCCATCTAAAGTACAACCATTAAAAACATATCCCCATTCGGTTGATTCTGGATGACTTGGCGCCACTATATATCCCCCATTGGGCCTAACACAAGTAAGAGTTGAAGCATCAAAATAAAAATTACCTTGACCAAATATAAAATCTACCGCTCCTTCAATATTGCAATTTAATAGATAAGCTTTACTGTTTGTTTTACTACCCGTTAAAAAGGTATCCTGATAGCTTCGCATAGTACAGTTATTATAAGAAACCCTATCTGTATTAGTAAACATAGCCAGTGCTTGCGGGCCGTTTTGGTTATCAACCCCATACTGATTGATGAAGGTTATGTTTTCAAAATAACAGTCTGGACCATAAACCACCACTGTAGCCCCTTCACTTCCATAGTTAGGAGTTTCTGGGTCTCCATCTTCACCACTCAAACGGTTATCGGTAATGATGACACCTTCTTCTGATTGCCCTATTAGGTGAACAAATGACTTGGTTTCTGGAATCAACACATGTTCGTTATACAAACCATTTTTAATAAAAACCAACCAAGGAGAAGTTCTGTGACTCGGCACGGCATTGATAGCTTCCTGCACTGTAAGATAATCACCCGAACCATCGGCAGCCACAACAGCGTCAAATAGTTTCGCTATAGGCTGAGGTCTGTCCATAGTATTAAAATTTAGGGTTATGCCTGTGAAATGGTTTCCCGCCAAGTCTGTTAATGCACCCTCTGGAACAGTAAAAGTATAAGAAGTGTTATAACTTAACTTTGTGTAGGGAAATGACACCGTTTTAGAACCAAATTTAGGAGTCAACACCTCTGAACCTAAAGTACTAGAACCTATCCCTAATTTCATAGGCTCATCAAAAGTGAGTACTATCGACCCATTTGCACTTGCATTTGTTGCTCCTTGAGCCGGCACTGTTGAAATTAATGTTGGAGGCGTTACATCATTAACCACTGTTTTATCTGCAAAAACAAATACATTGGTTATTGCCGTACCGTCAACATCTGCCGCGCTACCTATTTCTGTACTGTTTACAATATCTGCAATCCATCTAACATAAACTTTGGTTTGGCCGTTGGCCTCTTCTGGCAAGGTGACATTCAAATCTGCCCAAGAGCTATTCCAAACCGAACTTAAATCCACTTCGCCTACTTTAGTGAAATTTACCCCATCTAATGAATATTGCACTGTCATGATAGAATATCCATGGTAAGAACCTGATAGCATCGAATTAATTTTAATATTCTCATAACCTACGGTTGAAAAAGAAGCCTCAAAAGCTCTTGGAGTTCCCCACTCAGCTGGTGGCGCCCAAAAATGAGCACATGAGTAAGAAGGCGAATAGGCACCATTAGGCCTTGCAAACCAACTTGTGCTGCTTCCATCATTCTTTTTAACCGAAAAAAGCCCTACATTAGATAGCGCGGAATAATAGTCTCCCTGCCTATCGGAACTGGGCGAACCATTTTTAAAGTCCCACCCCACTATAAACGGAATTTCATCAAAAGTTGCAGTAAAACTTTTGTCCGAATCCACTAAAACAGTTCGCGATAGTTGAGTTGAATTGTCTTCCCATTGCAAAAAATTAACAACACTATTAGGCTCTGCTGTTATATTTACAATGGTTCCCGATTCATATTTTCCATCAGTAGGCGCAGGGTCTAACGAAACACTTCCCCATTCGCTGCCATCAATAGTTACATTTAATGTATATGTTTCCAAAACTTCAAACACAGCCTGAACATGAATATCACTATCTATTGCGAAAGTGTACGATACTTCGGTTGATAATGCTTCATCTGTATCAGCATTGATCCACTCTTTAAACTGGTACCCAAAATATTCTGTTGCCGTTAGTGTTACTTCATCTCCCTCGTTGTAAGTACCACCCGGCGGGGAAACCTCTCCAGCATTTTCTGGAAAAACCGAAACCGTTAGTATCGCTGGTGCCGTTACAACTTTAAGCCATCTAGGGTCTCCAATAACACCATTGGTTGTACTGGCCGTAGCTAAAGAGGAGGTTGATACAACTGAAAAATCACCGTTGTCGGCATCTGGAAAACCAATATTTGCAAGGCCTAACCCTTCCAAAGTATGGTCTTCTATTACAGATGAACTGGCAGAAGATATATTATATGAACCATAATTTACAACTAAGTTTTTTTGAGCTGTTAAATTTCCTCCTGTTGCCACAATAATATTAGGCAATTGGGTTGCGCCCGGTTCAGTTATTATATTGTTTGTAAACGTATAATTTGAATCGGTACTATATAGATTCCTTACATTACATAATGCTCTACTATTATCCTTCCCCCATTTGTACACCGTATTATTTTTGAATAAAAACGAAAACACATTTGCACTAGACGAAGCCCCCGATGAATGATAAGGATAGAAAAAACTTTCTCCGTTTAAGTAATTATACAATGTGCTGTTGGTTACTTCAATAGCTTTTACAATGTGTCTGGAGTAAATAAAGTTCCAACCGTTGCTTCCACAGTTTTTTATGACACAACCGTCAAACTTTATTGAATCTATTGTATTTTCAGTATCGTTTCCTGTTCTTAAAAAGCACCTATTTACATTCTGTATTGTTACATTATAAAATTCTAATGCTTTAACATTACCTACATCTCCAGACATAAAGTAATCACTTGACCGATCTATAGTTAAATCCTTAAAAATAAAGCCGCAATTGGTTAGTGAGCCTCCCATGGAAATTTGCTGGGTAATAATAACCGATTCTTGACTTTCCCCTTGAAGGGTTATCACCTTACCATCTTGGAAATTAATGCCAGAAGAATATGTTCCCGACTCAAGAACCAGGGTGTCACCATCCGCGGCATTTAACAGTTCGGCGGCAATTGTTGCAGGTGTAACATTAATTGTATTTGCCCACATAAAGACAGTTCCAAAAAGGAACACAAAAAAGAAAAGTAATTTTTTCATTGTTAATTAGTTTAAATTCGGTTGTGGTTAAAGCGCCTTGAAGGCTTCAATTTAATTTCATAATAGTTGGTTGCTTATGAAATATTCGTGAAAACTAGACAACAAAAAACAGGTTAAGTTTAAGCGATTGGGATAAAAGTCATCAAAGTCCTTTCTGGATTTCAACCTGTTGTGCCACTAAACTATTGATGTAAACTTCAACATTGTCATAAGCTGTACTCAGGTTGTTACCATTTGCATCATCTTTATTTGGATCCAAACCATTTTCGGTTTCCCAACTATCTGGCATACCGTCATTGTCTGAATCCTCAGGAACATCTCTTGTTTCGAGTTCTGGCCATCCGCCAACGGCTGATTGTGTATCTATTATTCCATTAGTACTGCCATTGCCACCATCCATTATGGTTGTCTTCCCTTCTCTAACATCGGCTATAATCCTTTCATCAACAGCATCTCGAATTATAGAAGCGCCTGCTAAATCCAAGACCAAACTATATGCTTTTTCTGCTGTATGGGTAGTTACTGCCTTGGCGTTATGTGGTTCATTTATTCGCATAGCCGCCTTATCTTCTTCGGAAACCGTACCATAAGAATGATGGTATTGGTTATACACCCCGTAAGTCCAGTTATCTTCTGTTACCGCGGCAGAACCCTCAACAACATTCCCATCAATATAAAATTTCCCCCAAACATCATACACGGGGTTTGGGCTAATATCACTTTTTGTATTCTTGTCGATAGATATAATACGAGTCCTTTTTGATGTAGCCGGACCAGGTTTGTAATAACAGTTAACTATGTTTACATTCATGGCCTCGCCGCCATAACAACTGTTACCTCCCCAATTATAAATCACGTTATTTCTTAAATCGACCAAATCGGTAAGAGCGAAAGCATCGTTTGCGTACTCGCCCAACCTAGGGTTTCTACTATCGTGGTGCGCCATTAAATTATGATGAAAGGAAGCATGTTTTCCTCCCCATATACCACCATAGCCATGCGAACCTTTTTCGTGAACAGACGTTTTTAAGGATTCGGATATAATGCTCCATTGCATAGTGAAATTTTCATTTTGATAAAAAGAAACACATTCATCGGTTGACCAACTCATGGAACAATGGTCTATAATGATATCTTTTTGAAAACGCCCTCCCAAGACATCACTCTCTACTTTGGCCACATCCCCCATTCTAAATCTCAGGTATCTTAAAATAACGTTGTTGGCACTAACATCTACGGGATAATGAGCTATACAAATACCATCTCCTGGAGCGGTTTGTCCTGCTATGGTGATATCATTCTTATCAATTCTAAGCTGAGAGGTCAAGTAAATGGTTCCGGAAACATCAAACACTACAATTCGCGGCCCAGATTGATTTACGGCATATCTTAAAGTTCCCGGGGTATTACTATCTGCTAAAGAGGTTACTTTATAAACCTTACCTCCTCTGCCCCCAGTAGCTTTCATGCCGCCTCCCTCTGCACCGGGAAAGGCAAAAGCTTCTTCCTCTATTGGATTAAAATCACCTTCATCTACATCACCTGGTTCTGGATCAGGTTCTGGATTCTGGATTGTAGGGCTTTCGACCCATTTTTCATCTTTACTACAACTATGTACAGACAACAAAAGCAATGTTGCTAAAATGGTTGTGAAAATTATTTTGTTTTTCATTAGCTTATATATTAATAGTTAATATTGTTTTTTCCTTAGTTTACATTTTAAAATAGAGAGGAAGGACTCTAGAAAAGCCTCCCCCTCATCAACTAAACTAAGTAAAAACTAACTCTAATTAATCAAACCATCTGGTATCGCCAGCCACTCCTGTACCAGCAAAACCAATACCTTCTTGAATATGGAAATCACCATTATCGGGATCTACAAAAAGTCCATAAATATCCAATGGAATTTCAGTTATACCGTTTAACGGCCTATCTTTAATCATCAAATCATTGGTTTTATAGCTACCTGTATAAGAAATAGTTATGTTGCTATAATCTCCATTAGTATCATTTATTTCAGAACCTCCATTAGGCCCCGCTATGATACAGTCCTGAATAGACACCTGAACTGGATGGTTGTTATCAAACCTCCAAATATGTCCCATAGACAAGTTGATATTAACGCACGTAATATTTTTAAAATTGATATTTGTTGAAATACGTATATCTGCAAAACGGGTACTGATTTCCGTAAGCGTACAATTTGAAACATTAATGGAATTAACGGTATTGCCAGACCCTACGTTCAACATACCCCAACCTCCCGTTTGGGAAATCCAGCAGTTGCTTACGTTTATATCGTTTACTACACTATCTCCATTAACCCTAACAATAGAATTGATGTTTGACACATCACAACCCACTATGGTAATATCGTTAATGGCATGACCTCCAGTTTCCACAAAGAAACTTCCTGAAGATGTTGTTGATAGGTATTGAATGGTTAAATCGTTGATTTGCCCCTCAAACCTGAATCTCGCATTATCTAAAGTAGAGAGCTTACCAGTACCGTCGGCAGAACCAACAAAAGCTATATTGTTTATACCGCTAGGAATACGTAAATCGCCCCCAATGGAATAATCCTGTCCCGATTCAAATTCAACAGTAATATCGGCTGTTCCTCCCGCTACAATGTCCTTCAAAGCTTGGGCAATACTACTTGCATTATCCGTGGGCAAAGCATTATACACATAACTATCGGGAATACCTGTGGTAAGCACACCCAACGTACCTCTGTTATTATCTCCATTGAAAATTTTAACAATGTAGTTTGTTCCTTTTTCCAAACCATCTATGGTCAATTCCCCTAAAGATTTTTGCTCATCCGTCAAATTATAATCTTCTATGGGTTCCATCATTTCATCATACAAACTTATATGGGTTACTCGGGGAGTTATTGTCCATACTAAAGCAACACTATTTGTTGTTGGTGTATAGCTTGTAAAAATTTGTTCTGCTGGAGTTTCAAAATACACTTGATTATAATTGGATTGCATATTGGTATCTTCATTGACACTTTTCATCCTAACCGAATAACCGGTTGTTCCATCCAGCTCGGAAAACGTTTCCCGGTACTCTTCCTTAACTTGGTTGGTCGACTCAGCAAAAGGTGTTATGGTATCGGCCAAAACTTCTACCGTTTTAACAATTTCATTAAACTGCAAGCTGTCCTTACTAAATTCAAAAATGTATTTTGTTGCTGAAATTCCCTTTGTGAATTTTAACTCAACAGCTGTTGGCTCTATACCAGAAACCTCCAGTACAATGGGCTTAAAAAGCCTGTTTCCTCCTGGCTCTACATCCCAATTATTATAATCTTTTTCACAACCGACCATAAAACAGGCCAGCAATGAAACCATAAAAATTAATGTTATATTTTTCATTTTAATTAATGTTTAATTAATTGAACCTTTTTAATAGCCATAGGAGTTCTCCAGTTCTCCTTGAGACTCAAATATATCCTCATAATAGATTGAAAACATGTGCCTGTAGTTACAATTGCCGTTTCCTTTAGGATATTGGGTCATATTAGACTGTATTTCAGCCCCATTGCTCATTGTGCTTAAAAAGCTTGTGTAATCGTAATCTTTATTGATACCTGTTGCTGTCAGCAAAATTCTGGTTGGCCATTCTATATAATTGGTATTTGTTCCTGTTTCTGGCTTTGCGGCATTTTTTGGAAACCAATTTATCGACTCATATTCAGACCCAGGGCTAGCCCCTAAATCAGTATAAAAGTTTATAGAGCTTTGGTCTATATACTCATCGTCCAAATATTTGTAGTAAACCGTTTGAGGAAAATCTGTTGGTTGGTATGTTTTGTCAAAAATGGTTACCGGTTGTTGGTTATCCAACATTAAACACAGTGTTTTTTTCATGGTCTCAATCTTATCGTACAACTGGCCCCAACGCACTAAATCGTGTTTACGGATGGATTCGCAACCAAACTCCCATGCACGCTCATTTATTATTGCTTCTTGGAAATCAGCATCATATTGCTGGATTTTTGTTGAACCAGGACCAAAAGCACGTTCTCTCACTTTTTCTAAAGCTTGGCGTGGAGACATTCCCGCTACCGGATGCACCTCATCTGGATTGGCCAATTGACTTTGAGCCTCGGCATACATTAAATAAATATCGGAATAGCGCATAAGTATCCAATTAACACCAGTAGCTATACGTGAATTGGCTGTTTTATGCAATGATAGATAAGCATCAGACATCCAATATATACGCCATTTAGCAAAATTGACATTTAGCGCATCGTTCTTTAAGGTTTCCTTATTTTCACTATCGTAGCGTGCCCACGTTAAAGTCACATCCCTACGCGCATCCTCCGGGTCGAACGAATAAAAATAATAGGCTTGTGAAATCACATAACTACCGCCAAAACCTCTTGTTCCATATTTCGTGTTGCCTGAAACTTCATAACCCATTAACGAACCGATATCGCCATTGTTACCAAGTCCGAAACCAACTTCAAAAAGGTTTTCGTTATACGGGTTTTGCCCTAAACCACATACAGTTTTCCATATATTCTCGTAGTCTGGATCTAAAGCATGAGGGTGATCTGAACTTCCTAAAATCTCAGCTGTTTGTTGAGCCGCAATAGTATAGTAATCCCTCCAGTTTTTTACTCTCCCTACATAATAACCATTGGTTTCAGGAATTGTTGGGTGATGTTCTAAATCCTTATCAGGAAACATATTCCCATCTCGTAAAGACCAACCACCTGCAAATAATGAAATCTTGGCTAGAAGCCCTTTTGTAAAGGCTTTTGACAAACGCTCAACAGTAGAATAATTTGAGCTTTCATTTAGCCATGGCAAATAATCTACAGCCTCCTGCAAATCTTCCACCAAACCAGCATAAATAATATCCCGATCTGTTTTTCCTATGTAAACATTGGATAAATCGGACTTTGAAGCTTCTGTTTTGTAAGGCACATCGCCCCAATACTTAACCAACTCGAAATAGGCCATCGCCCTGAGCGTTAAAGCTTCACCTAAAAGCGGTTCCATTTCATTCGCCCTGCTTTCCAAAATGGGTGAGTTTCTTATACCATCTATGGCAGAAGAGGCCAGCTCGACCATTTCAAAAAGACTTTGCCATCTTGTAGTTTGGTTGTAAGGGTCGTCGTAAAAATTTCCTGCCCCTTCATCTCTACTGGTTGAATTGTAATTGTTGGTAGAAAATCCTGAATTGGCTTCAATATCTGAAACCCCTTGCCAGTTAACCGACAATTTTTGACCATAAATATACGTGTCTGTCATTTTACCGTAAACCCCCATTATGGCCGCTTCAGCCATTGATGGTGTTTTAAAAACGGTTTCTGAACTAAGTTTTGACGGCGATGCTGTATCCAAAAAATCTTTTTCGCACGACACAAACACCATAGCAACACTTAGTAAAATAGAATAATAAAATATTTTTTTCATGTTCTTTTTTTATTAAAATGTTAAGTTAACACCAAGCAAAAACGTTTTTGCTTTTGGATATGCCGACCAATCTACACCGGGGGTTAATGGTGAACGTACTGTATCTACCTCTGGGTCTTGGCCGGAGTAGTTCGTCCATACTTTTAAATTATACCCTGTTAAATAGCAACGCATTTTTTGAATCAATCCGCTCTTCATTATACTATCCGGCAAGGTATATCCCAAGGTCAATGTTCCCAACCTTAAAAATGAACCATCTTCAATAGCCCAATCTGTTACAATTGTTGAGTTTGAAATAGGATGCCAAATTCTTGCATCTTGGTTGAGTTCCTGCAAACGCTGTGGATCTGCCGAGTTACCAAACATAACGTTATTCCCAGTTTCTGGATCGATGGTTGTAAACCTGTTTTCTAAACTCATAATAGAGCTCAAGTTATTGTAGCGTTTAGAACCACTGAACGTAGTGTTGTCAATCTTGTTGGCGTTGTAAATATCATTGCCGTAAGACCAATTGAACATTGCCGATAAATCGAATCCTTTGTAAGACGTATTTATAGAAAAACCACCAGTATGTTTTGGCTGGGCTCTACCAATAACTTTTCGATCTTCATCAGGGGAAATTACATTTCCTTCACCGCTTAATTTTTTAAGTTTCATATGGCCTGGGCCAAAATAATTTCCTGAATTGGTAAATACGGTTGAGGCATCGGCAACACCTTCGTTCAACACCCATTTACTTTGGTTGTCGTCATAAGTAAAATCATCAAAAGTGTACATGCCATCGGTTACGTAACCGTACATTAAACCTACTGGCTGCCCTACTATAGCCCTAAAATCGTCACGGCCCACAGTTGGCGCCCAGTTTGTGGCCGCAATCATCTCGCCCGAACCATCTAACTCTTTTACCTTATTTTCATTAAATGCAATGTTGAAATTTGCAGATAACTTAAAATCATCGTTATCAACAATATCTCCAGATAAAGTAAGCTCCAAACCTTTGTTAGAAGTACTCCCTATGTTTTGGTACTGCGTATTGTAACCTGAATTAGAAGGCAACGCTACACCCAATATAAGATCATTGGTATCGATTTGATAGGCATCAACGCTTAAAGACAAACGCTGGTTAAAAAACCCTAAATCCAAACCAACATTGGCAGACACGGTTGTTTCCCAAGTTAAATTTTCATTTTTCAAAACGGAAGACGTACGCATAGCACTTTGTGCTGTTTCTGCTACATAAATTAAACTCCTCGCTCTATTTTCAAAGGTATAGTCCTGACGCCAGTAAGATCCCACACGGGCATTACCAACCTCTCCATAACTTAAACGCAATTTAGCATTGGATAACCAACCTTTGGTTCCACTCATAAAAGATTCGTCCGATAAACGCCATGCAAAAGCGGCTCCTGGGAAAAAGCCCCATCTGTTTTTAGGTGCAAATACATTTTTCCCATCTGCACGAGCCGTAAAACTGAAAATATAGCGGTCGTGAAGCGTATAATTTAAACGCCCGAAAACCGATGATGTTCTTGAAGGTTCACCTATAGTTGTGTAGGTTGGAAGCGGTGTTCCGTAATTCCACATCGCCAATACATCATCAGCTGTAAAATCAACTGGGAAGAATTTTGATTCTGTACGCATTTCATCACGCTGAGAACTTCTAGATTCTTGCCCCAATAACACATTAAACCTATGTACATTGTCATTAAATTTCCCATCGTAAGTAACTGTGTTTTGAATAGACCAGTTTTTGCCTTTATAATCTTGGCGTCTCGCTACGGGCTGTCCGCCGTTTGAACTTGCCTCCCCTGTTTTATTCAACCAAATATTATCAGTATAATCTTTATTGAAGGCATAGCTTCCTTTTGATGAAATTGTTAGGCCTTTTACGGGTTTGTAGGTTAGCCCGGCATTCATCGTTACATTAAACCTATTTTGGTCTTTGTATTCGTTAGTTGTATTATAAATGGGATCGTTAAGGCTACTTAAAGCTTCAGCCGAAGTAATGTCGTCTGCATCACCCAATGCATCTTCCGTTAAATAGGTTAAACTTCTTACCGGCGCATACTTCACCCCGTCTCTTAACTTTCTTCCACTGGATACACTTGGCCCACCAATTTGAGTGTTTGACAGCCTTGAGTTAAAATCGAATACCAATTTTGAACCAAGGTCTTTATTCAACCTAAAACTTACGTAATCTCTTTTATAAGCTGAATTCAACATAATGAAATCCTCTTCATCACGAGTGTAGTTAAGTTTATAGTTTACGGAGGAATCCCCTCCAGTCAATCCAACATCTACATGCTTTTGTATACCGGTATTACCATAAAGTTGTTCTTGCCAATCTAAACCTTTTTTAGATTTATAAATATCAACATCATCCCAAAGGCCATACATTCCATAAAATGAAGTTCCGGTAATACTTTCTCCTGGATCTAATTCTTTTTGATAATACACATATTCGTAAGGAGATAATACATCGGTTAGCTTGTATGTGTTTTTAATACCAGTATATGCGTTGGCCGTAACTTCTGTTTTGCCTGCTTTACCAGATTTTGTTGTTACAAGAATTACCCCATTTGCTCCTTCTGAACCATAAATTGCTGTTGAAGACGCATCCTTAAGTACATCGATGGATTCAATATCCCCTGGAGGAATGTCATTTATACTTCCTACTGGAAAACCGTCAACGATATATAACGGCGAGTTATCCTGTGTAATAGAACTACCTCCTCTAATTCGCACTTTGATATCTGCATCTGGCGAACCTTCTGTTACGGTTACATTTACACCGGCCAATCGGCCTGCCATGGCTTGTAGCGCAGATGTAGCCGGAATATCCTTTAAAGACTCCAGATCTACAGAAGCAACTGCCCCAGTTAAGTCCTTACGTTTAGTAGTTCCGTAACCTATAACAACCACCTCATCGAGATTAGTTGACTCTTCTTTCATTACGATATTGACCGTCTTTTTGCCGGAGACAGGCACCTCTTGGGTTTCCATTCCAACGTATGTAAATTTTAAAACAGCATTTGAAGGCACATCGCTTAACGTAAAATTCCCATCAAAATCTGTCATGGCTCCTTTCGAGCTTCCTTTTACAACGATTGATACCCCTGGCAACCCCATGCCGTTTGCATCTACAACTGTACCTGAAATATTAATTTGTTGGTAAAACAAATTTTCAGTTTCATTACTCTTATAATAATTACTATTTGCTAATAGCTCTTTACTATCATTTGCAAATAGTGTATAAGGGAAAAGTGCCACTACTGATAAAGTCAGAAGTGTTTTCCCTACTGCAACTTTAAATACGCCAAAGCTTTTCTTTGGCAAACTATTTTTCATAAATTATAGTTTAGTTATTGTTATTTAGTTATTTAATTGGTTTGGGTTGTTTTCAGTTACCCTCTTTTTTAATTGTTTAAATTCACTCCATACATTCTCATTTATTAAGTTCAACATTCTTGCTATTTCTCAATTGACAAAAAATCGTTTGCATAACAATTGAACCACCTGTATTCAGTCAAAATATTTGCCAATACATTTTTCGCACAAACAAATTTAGATTTCAACATATTTTACCATGGGGGCGAAACACAATAATAGAGGGTACAAATCACACAAACACAATATTTACAGGTATTTACAAAGAAAAAGTAAAAGAAAAAACATTACTGAATGAGCAAAAGTCACTTTGAAAACCTAGAGATGTATTTTATCAGCAAAAACTCACTTTGTATTTGTATTTTAAGGAAAGGGGTAGTAAAAAATCACTGCTTTTTAATCCTGACGGGCTCTTTTACCAAATGGAGGAAATTGTTCCCCATAACAACAGGGCTAGCATCTTTTTCTAAAAACACCTCGGCAGGTTCTTTTTGAAAACAATTATTAATCAAAATGTTTTCACTGGTAGACACTTGTATCACAGGTTGACCTAAAACGGGTAATTTAGAACTGATGCTGTTCAAAACCACACCTTGGCAATTCACAAAATCTAAAATATTGCCTTGCTCTGTGGCTGCATTAATATTGCTGAATTCTAAATTGGTGGCCGTATGTGCTTTAAAACCTTCTTTTGCCGTTATTGTAATATTTGAAAAAGACAAATCGTTTACAGGCATTTCTTCAATGCCTCTTATAAAACCAATACTATTAACATCTTCGCCAGTAACATTTTCAATATGGATGTTTCTAAAAATCGGTGTTCGTTCACTTACAGGCTCTGGTTTGGAGGTTTTGTCATAAAATAAATTAAAGCTGAACGCATTTCTAACAATATTTCGCATAACAATATTGGACACCCTAATATTTTCAACAATACCACCTCGACCTCTGGAAGCCTTCATTCTAATTCCTGAATCTGTACCATCAAAAACACAGTTTGAAATAACGACATTTTTTACACCACCAGACATTTCACTACCAATAACCACTCCGCCATGGCCTGCCAACATTACACAGTTTGTTATGGTAATATTTTCACAGGGTTTTCCATAATCTCGTCCATGAAAATCACGTCCTGATTTTATGGTAATACAATCATCTCCCACACTGATAAAACAATCCGAAATTCTTACATTACTACAAGATGATGGATTAATCCCATCGGTATTGGGGCCATGTGGATTGTCGGAAGGATTAAAAATTGACACGCCCTGAATCAAAACGTCATCACAACCAACCGGATTGATGGTCCAAAATGGAGAGTTTTGAATCCGAATACCTTCAATTTTCACCTTTTTACATTCTAAAAATTGAATAAACGGCGGACGAAAAAACTGGTTTTTCAAGGTGCGCTCGTAATAAGGTTCTACTTTTAAGTCCTTATTGGCCTCACTCCAAAGTTGCTGTAAATCATTAGGGCTTTCAATCTGCCCTTTTTCTTTAACTTCATCTGAAATTCTTTTAATTTCTTTCCACCATTCAAAGCCATTCCCTTCTAAAGTCCCTTCACCTTTTATAGTTATGTTTTCAGCTAGGCTTGCATTAATCAAAGGAGCAAAAGAGTTCATAAAAACCCCTTCATAGCGTACTTTTTTAAATGGTAGGTACTCCTTAAATTCTGAAGTAAATTTTAATGTAGCTCCTGATTCCAAATAAATAGTAATATTACTTTTTAAAGTAATTGGCCCTGTTAAATATGTTCCAGCAGGAAAATAAATCGTGCCTCCCCCTTCACTAAATGCTTGTTGTATGGTTTCATTAATGACATCTGTGCATAATTTTTCTCCCTTAGTATCGGCTCCTAAATGTTTAATATTATAGGTTTCAGCATTTAGAGAAAATGAACAAAAGGATATAAGCAGTATAAAATATATTCTTGACATGATTTTTTCAGAAAGGTTTAGTTGTATAAAGTTGATTACGAGTATTGTTTGGCGATTTCTCGAAGCGTATAAATGGATAGTTTTTATTCTATTGCGACAATTATTTTTTAAAATTCCATCTACTTGATATTTTAAAAATATTGTTAGTGTTGTATTTTTTCACTTCACTTTTAGATAAATTGTGTGACCAAGCAACCCGTTCTTTGTTATTAGCGCCTTCACCTTTGCTTCCATATTCTGCATAGTAAACGCTAGCTTCCCTTTCTGGCTTATCCCAATTGTGCCAACCTTCAGGAACAATGTGTTTTCCCATAACACAATCAATAAAAACCACCTTAGCATACGACCTCCAAGGCCGGCCCAAATAGACCTTGCCTACATTTTTCTCTGCTGTTAAATTGCAATTAATGAACACATATCCGAAATCACGTTCTTTCGGAGTATTTGCTGCTGTAATAAAAGAATTGGATTTACTGTGAATTCTACATTGGTTAAAAATGGCTGTTGCTGCACCAAAAATAAAATCGGTAGTGCCTGAAATATAACAATCGAAGAAATACTGCCGGCTATTTTTACCCGATGCATACAAGGTATCCTGATGACCAATAAACCTACATTTATTTGCCACAAAATAATCGCCCTCTACATGAAGCGCTACAGCCTGTCCGACTGGCCCGGACGAGTTTTCTACCGTTATATTTTCTATTTTAATGTTATCTCCTAATATCTTCAGAGTATAACTTGTAAAAGTGCCTATTCCTTTTTTACCTACATAATCGTCATTAATAATAATTGTTTTGTTTTGGCTTTCTCCTTTAATTGTGATGTTAGAGTGAAAAGAATCTATAAGTACTTTTTCCTTATAAATTCCATTCTTGATGTATATGATTTTTTCTTCTTCAGAAAATGCGCCACAAGCGGTTACCGCTTCTTGAATTGATTTAAAATCACCCGATCCATCTTGTGCTACAATGATTTCATTTTTTTCAATGGCAAACAATAAATTACCACAAAAAATAAAAAGGAAAATAATAAAACAGAAATAAAACTTTTCTTTCATTTTAACTCAACGGCTTAATAAAAAGAAAGAATAAAGAATTATATTCCCTATCCTTTCCTTATGACAAATTATTAATTTGATGATTCTCACTCATCAATTGCTATACCGCAAAATTAAAAGCTAACCATAGGTCTAAAGGGTGGCTATTCACAATACTAAACGGGGCTATTCGCAATAACCCCAACATACCGTTGTTAAACCACTTCAAAATCCTTTGTTTAGCACCACGGGATTTACAATTTGGCTATTTCTGTTTTTGATTATATCTGTTTAACGTATCAGAATAACCTAATTAAAATAATTTTAAACTTAAAAAAAATTGATATGGATTTACTATTGAAAAATAAAGTTGTCGTGGTTACTGGTGCCGCCGGCATAAAAGGAAGCATAGGAGAAACGTTGCTGCAGACCCTATCTCTAGAAGGCGCCATACCTGTCATTGTTTGCCGTAGTAGTAGAGGGTATGATTACGAAAAAAAATTACAGCAACGGGGTATTGATTCTATTTTTGTCAAAACTGACTTAACCAAGACTGGTCAAATCAAATCAGCAGTAAACACAATAATAGAAAAATATGGAAAAATCGACGTCCTGATAAACAATATAGGGGTTAACGATGGAGTTGGCTTGGATTCTTCCGTCAGTGATTTTAAAAACTCTCTTCAACTAAATTTAGTTAGTTTTTTTACCATGACCAAATATTGCCTTCCATACATCATAGCTTCAAGGGGAAACATTCTAAATATCGGTTCAAAAGTAAGCCTAACAGGACAAGGAGGTACTTCTGGTTACGCTGCCTCCAAAGGAGGCGTATTGGGTTTAACCCGTGAGTGGGCTGTTGATTTAATAAAGGAAAATATTCGTGTTAATGCCATTATTATATCTGAAAGCTGGACTCCTGCATATGAAAATTGGATCAAGTCCATCAATAATGGTGAGGAAAAATTAAAATCAATATTGAGAAAAATTCCTTTGGAAAAGCGCATGACCTCCCCTAAAGAAATAGCCGACACCTGCTTATTTATTATTTCAGAAAAATCCTCTCACACAACCGGCCAGTTCATAGTGGTTGACGGAGGCTACATTCATTTAGACCGCTCATTATTAACAGAATAATTCAGTGGAACCGAACAACACCAAAGACTATGTGTGACAGGTTAACAAAAATTAGGATACCTATCCCTATGTCCCATAGCGTAAGCAACCAACTAAGGAACTACCTTAAAAATTGCTTTTTCCGAAGCGGAGCGGCTCCTGCTTTTTGTGGAAAGTCTTGGAGCATAGGGGGATGTTCTGAGCGAGCAACTGGAGGGAATACATTTAATAAGATGTCGCTTATGGGAAGAAAATATTTTTATTGTAGTCTCAGCAAGCGACTAAATTGCTCGTGAAATAAAAAACAGAGGGGCCGGCACGGATGCCGACCCTCCTACTGACAACAAATGCTAATCGCCGCGTTCCTGGATTTTCCTTTCAAGGACGCAGATGCGCTCCTTCAAGCGTGCCTCCCGCTTGTCCCGTTTTTCGGCATACTCCTTTTCGATGGCCGCAATTTCCTTCCCGTAATACCGCTGTACGGCATTGTAGAACGATAGGTTCGTCAGGTCGTTTACATGGTTGCCCTCTCCTAAATGCACCTGCTTGGCGATCATGAACCGGAGGAGCCTGTGGAACGTTTCCTTTTTGAAGTTTTCCCGGATGCTTTCGACAGTTTCGGCCTTGGTCATTTCTGTCGTGCCCTCGAACAGACCCGAAAAATATTTCTCCTCGCCTATATAGCCCACATTGTTTTCGAGGAGCGAAATCGATATGGCGACCATTTCATCCACCGAAAGCGGTTTCTTCATATTCACATAGTTGGTTTCCCTGATCATCTTGGCCACTTCTTCAAACTGCCTGTTGTCTTCTATCTGCTTCTTGCGGTTTTCGCGTAGGTTCATTTTGATGATCTGCTCCTTCGGTGTGCAATCGTCCATTTTCTTTTTATCGAATGGTACTGAACTGGTGTTCCGGCCGTTTCCGGTAGGCTCGATTACCTTTACAAAGACCTCCCTTTTTTGGTAGGATTTAGGGTGGAAAAGAATGCCCTTGGCATATCCGTTCGCTTCTGCCTCACCATAGCTTGCCAATTGTTCTCGGTAATCTTCGAGGGCTTCCTCTAATTTGGCTTTCAGCTCTTCCTCGGTATAATTGTAGAAACGGTTCTCGTGCGTTATCGAATCCATGGTCGGTTCCACGGGTGCTTCGATGGTCCTTACCCCGTCCAGCAAATGGACTTTCAGCCCCTTGTTTTCGAGCAGTGAAACGATGGCCCGGTTGTTTTCGTCATCGAGCCAATATCTCCGTATCTCGGGGATGAGCAGCCTGTTCTCTTTTTTGCATTTTTCAATCAGAAGCATAAGGAACGTCGATTTTTTGGATTCAAAGCAGGCCGACCTGGTGCATACCATCTTGCCCTCGCCGAACAGGTTGCCTTGATTGGCTGCATTGAACGGGCATTCGGTACAGGCTCCCGCTTTTGGCGACAATGCTTTGTCCGAAACATCGAAGGGCGCATTCTCTAGGTCATAGGTCTGTTCCTCGACCATCCTCTTCACCCTATTGGCGTTGAATTCATCGTCCATGGCCTCCAGCATCATCTGCTGTTCCTCCGGTTCAAAAAGGGCCACGGCCACCCCCAAAGATATGGTCATCTCACCGTTGCGGACATAGTTCTTGAAACCATCTATCAGGCCCGCCAGTTTCAATCGTTGCCTAACGAAATTGTCCGTTCGCCCCAGACGCTTGGCGATTTCGCCCGGGGAATGCTTTTCGTACAAATAGGCGATGGCCTCCGCTTCTTCGGTAGGTTCCACGTCCTTCCGTTGCAGGTTCTCGATGATCTGGACTTCGAGGACATCACCACTCCCATAATTGCGGACCATGCAGGGAATCATTTTCTTTCCGGCCAGCTTACTGGCCCGGTAGCGGCGCTCGCCCATAACAATAGTAAAGCCCTTTCCGGATTCCCTTACCGTGATGGGCTGGAGCACACCGTGCTCCTTGATGCTTTGGGAAAGCAGACCAAGGGACTTTTCATCGAAGGTCTTCCTCGGCTGGCCGGGGTCGGGCTTTATTTTGCCCATGGGCAGTTCCTGAATCTGGAGTGCCAGGGCTTCCTTGCCGTTCAGTGCTTTGTTGGCAGTCGCCTTTCCACTCCTGCGCTTTCTCGGGGTACTTGCTTTTGTTGTCATAATACTCAAATTTTAGTTAAACAATATTTGAGCAGCGGACCAAACGGAAGATAAAATCTTGGCTCAAAAGGAATCGGAATAAACGGGCAAGGGAGAGGGCGCCGGATTTATGCCGAAGTCTTTTGATGGAAGTATTTTACGGGTTTAACTTGCGGGGATATTGTGTGATAAAAACTTCTTATTGAACTTAATTTAGTAGATTTCGCATCGACTATAGGCCCCAATTAAATTAATGTTGAATCGTCTTTTCTAATGGATTCGAACCTAAAATATTGGATTCGAACCTTGATTCTAAATTACCCATATCCTCACTGATCTTTTTGTCCAACACCCGGGCATAAATTTGGGTCGTAGACAGATGACTGTGTCCTAAGATTTTGGAAACAGTCTCTATAGGTACTCCATTGCTTAAAGTAACGGTTGTAGCAAAGGTATGCCTGGCCATGTGGAAAGTGAGGTTTTTGTTTATTTCACAGGCATCTGCCACCTCCTTTAAATAACTATTCAATTTTTGATTGGATATTTTAGGGAACAAACTACCTTCTTTTCGTTTGGGGTGGTAGTGATATCTTTTAATAATAGACAAGGCTGGCCCAATCAAAGGAAGCTTAAAAGTATTTTTTGTTTTAAGTCTCTTAGTACTTATCCAATGTTTTCCATCAATACCCATCACGATATTATCCTCTCCAAGATTCATTACATCACAATAAGCAATACCCGTATAGCAACTAAACACAAACAAATCCTTTACAATCCGCAATCGTTCAATAGGAGTGCAATATCCTTGAATACTCTGAAGTTCTTCCAAGGTCAAGTATTCGCGCTCTTTTCTTTCCATTCTAATTCTGAACTTTTGAAATGGATTTTTTTTCAAGCCACTCATTATGAACGGCCATCGTTGTCATTTTTCGAAGCCGTTGAATATGCTTCATAGTCCCGTTGTTGGACAACTTGCCATGATAATGTGCTGGATGTAATTTTCGCAAAAATGTCTCAAAACCAACAATGAAAGTGTGGTTCAACAAAGACAATTTATAATCATTGCTTTTGTATTGTTTCTTAATATACTTAAGTAAATATTTTTGAGTGGTCTTATAATGACTAATTGTAGCTTTACTTAAAAGATGGGCACTATGATTGTTATGATACTCAAAGAGTGCAGTTAAGGTCATCTGACCTTCATCTTCTCCTAAATATTTGGACTTGACCATCTGGGGAGTAACATGTGGTGCAGTTGAACGCAGCTCCCTATAACTCTGAAAAAGTTCAGATTCGACTTCCTTTAAATAGTTGTTTATTTGTTGGGCTTCATTGGATCGCCCAGTTACCCTTGAAGCTTTGCTGTCCCATACATCAATTGGAATAGTATATTTCAGGCTTAAGTTCACCCGCTGCGAATCAATAGTTATTCGAGCATAAATTTTTGCAGTGTCATCTTTTCTTCTAGAAGTGCTTATCCAAAAGCTGATGGAAAATGTTGACCGAGTTCTCATAGGTTTTGTGTTAAATTAAACGAAAATTACCTACGAAAGCCAAACATCAAAACGCTGCAATACAAATAGTTACAACCTTATTCGGTTAACACTTTTCTAGAAAAAAATTACTAACCGAATTGCAGACCAAAACATATCAAATCAAACCAAATTAAATGAATGCCCTAAAACATTAAAACCTTGCAAATCAATAAGATATGCAAGGTTTTGTTTTCCTTTGAACTATTAAAGTGGGCGCGAAGGGATTCGAACCCCTGACCCCTTGGGTGTAAACCAAGTGCTCTGAACCAACTGAGCTACGCGCCCTTGCTGTTAGCGTGTGCAAATATAAACTAGATTTTCATTCTGCAAAAACTTTTTTTGAAAAATTTTCAAATTATTTCTGCAACCACAAATGTACTTCCACCAACAAAAATAAAATCGTCATTGTCCGCTTGTTTCAAAGCTTTTTTATAAGCCTCATTAACAGAACCGTAAGCCTTACCAATCAATCCAAATGGCATAAACCGTTCTTTTAACACTTCGGCTTCAAGCCCACGTGGAATATCTGGTTTGCAGAAATAATAGGTTGCATTTCGCGGCAATAAATCTACAATAGAATTTAAATCCTTGTCATTTACTACCCCAAAAACGATATGCAGTTTTTTAAAAGACTCTTCTTTTATTTGCTGCATCACATAACCAAGGCCATCACGGTTGTGCCCTGTATCGCAAACTATTTTGGGGCGCACCCCCAAAACCTGCCAACGTCCCAAAAGCCCAGTATTTTTAATGACGTTAAGTAAGCCTTCTGAAATATGTTCGTCTGAAATACCGAACCCTCTATCAGCCAATACCTTTAAAGTCTCAACAACGGTTTTTATATTTTTCTGTTGATAGGCTCCCACCAAATCGGAAGTATAAATCTTATTGTTTTGTTGATCGGCGAAAGTAATTTCAGAATGGTTGTTTTTGGCCAATTCCTTAAAAACGGGAAGGGTTTCTTCTTGTGTTTCACCAATAACCACTGGCACATTAGGCTTTATAATACCGCCCTTTTCAAAAGCGATTTCTCGAAGTGTGGTCCCTAAGAACTGGGTGTGGTCCAATCCGATATTGGTGATTACTGACACCTCGGGCGTAATAATATTAGTTGAATCCAACCTACCGCCCATACCTACTTCCACAACGGCTACATCAACCTTTTCTTGTGAAAAATATTTAAAGGCCATGCCCACGGTCATTTCGAAAAACGACAATTTATTGGATTCAAAAAACGACTTGTTCTGCTCTATAAAATCAATCACGAATGATTCGCTGACTTCCTTGTCGTTGATTTTAATACGCTCCCTAAAATCCTTTAAATGTGGCGACGTGTAAAGTCCAACCTTATAACCGGCCTCCTGGAAAACGGAAGCCAACATGTGGCTTGTAGAGCCTTTGCCATTGGTGCCAGCCACATGTACCGACTTAAAATCCCTTTCGGGGAAATTTAAGTGTTGAGCTAATTTATGGGTATTGGATAAATCTTTTTTGAATGCCGAACTGCCCTGACGTTGATACATAGGAAGTTGCGCAAACATCCAATCCAATGTGTTTTGGTATGTCATTTTATAATTACTGGCTAAGTTGGAAGTTAACACTAACAAAACCTATTTGGCGTGTTGGCGCTTTGGAATCGGCCGGCCACTTGTGGGACAAAGCTATTTTCTTGGCGGGTTCCAGCAAGCATTCTGCCGTATTGGTAGTGCCTCTCACTCCAGGAACAGCTTCAATAACATTTCCGCTTTGGTTAACTATAATTTTCACGATAACCATGCCAGATTCGTTGCAATCTTGTTTAAGTCTTTGGAAAGAAGCCCTTCCGCGGCCATTGAGTCCGTAGCCCACACCACCGCTTCCGGAGCCTTGTCCCCCAAAATAACTTGGCGCATAGGGATTGCCATCCAATTGACCTTTATCTCCTGCTTTATTATCGTTACCTTCGCTACCGGTTTCGGAGCCTTCAGATTTGCTTACGCCACCAATCAAAGCATCCAGTTTTTTCTTTTTTTCCTCTTGCTCGCGCTTTTCCTTGGCGATTCTTTCGGCTTCGGCCTTCGCTTTGGCCTCTGCAATGGCTTTTGCCTTGGCTTCGGCTTCCTTTTGTTTTTTTATGGCTATTTCTTCAGCGTTATCGGCCGTCAATACTTCTTCTTTAACTTCGGAAGTTTTAGCAGGTTCAGGCTCCGCCTTCGACACATCGGGTTGCGGCGGCTCTTCAATTTCCCTTGGCTCGGATTTTACAGGTTTTAAAGGCTGAACATTACCACTGCCCACATCTGAATTTCCAAAATTTACCGCCACACCATATTCTTCCGGTGGATCCATATATTTTGTACCCACCACAAAAAGCAACAGCACTAAAATAACCGTAATCAAAGCGGTTAGTTTTGCCGAGTTCCTTTCGTGTTTGGTTTTAAAATACTTCATTGGATTAAAGTTTTTACGAATAAGCAGCTTCAATTTTCAAACGAAATACAAACTGGCTTATTGAGGCTTTACGGCGAGTATCACCTTGAATTTGTTTCGGTTGGCGATGTCCATCACCTTGACTACGTTTTCAACCGGCACCGATTTTTCAGCCCGAAGCACTATGGTAGGTTTTTCTTCAGAAGACAATGCCGCTAGCAATTCGTTTTCCAGCACGCTTTCCCCAACGCGTTTTTGGTCGATATAGTAAGTCAAATCTTTTTTGATGCTAACGGCAACCGATTTTTTATTTTCGGTCTTTCCGCTAGCCTTTGGCAACAGAATGTCAATGGCATTGGTAGTTACCAAGGTAGAAGCAATCATAAAAAAGATAAGCAGCAAGAATACAATATCGGTCATGGACGACATATTGAATTCTGGCGTAACCTTATTTCTTCCTCTAAAATTCATATTAAGTCGGTTCGTTAAGGTGATCCAAAAACTCTAACGAGTTGGCCTCCATTTTGTACACCACTTTATCGGTCCTTACCACCAAATGGTTGTATGCCATATAGGCTACAATACCTACAATTAAACCAGCAACCGTAGTGGTCATGGCAGTGTAAAGTCCGCCCGCCAAAACGTCCATTTGAATAGTTCCACCGGCATTGGCCAATTCGAATATGGCTAAAATCATACCAATTACCGTACCAAGAAACCCAATCATGGGTGCAGCACCAGAAATGGTTGCCAAGATACTAATGTTTTTTTCGAGTCCGTAAATTTCCAACCGACCGGCATTTTCAATAGCAATATTAATATCGGCCAGCGGTTTTCCAATTCGCGAAATGCCTTTACCAATTAAACGGGACACCGGCGAATTGACCTGCGCACACAGCATTTGGGCAGAATCAATTTTACCATTACTAACGTAGTCCTTAATTTGGTTCATAAAATTGGCATCGACATTTGAAGCGGCCTTAATAGCAAAAATGCGTTCGAAATAAATATAGATGGCACTAACAAGCAACAAAAACAAAACGGCTATTATAACTTGTCCGGCTACGCCTCCACTGCTAATCAATTCGATAATTGATAGTGTTTTTTCAACAGACTCACCATCAACTGGCAATTCTGTAGTTTCTTGTGTGTTTTGTATTAACATGTATTTACTTTTACTTTAATATAGGTAACGCAAATTTAGCTAGTAAATTATACTAAAACCATTTTCACCATAATATATCCTAATCCGCCTAAAACAATGGTGTAAGGCAAAGCCATTTTCACCATTTTTCCGTAAGACAGATTAATAAGTGGTGCCAAAGTTGACGTTAACAAGAACAAAAACGCGGCCTGTCCGTTTGGTGTTGCCACACTAGGCAAGTTAGTACCTGTGTTAATAGCTATGGCCAATTTTTCGAAATGCTCTCTATCGATAGCGCCACTTTTAAAAGCCTCCTGTACTTCACCAATATAAACGGTTGCCACAAAAACGTTATCACTAATAGCAGAAAGCACCCCGTTGGCTAAGTAGAATAATCCTGGTTGTGAAGCTGGATTTTGCTCTAATGCCCAGTGAATAATAGGGCTGAACAAGTGCTGATCGTGAATCATCGCAACAATAACGAAGAACACTACCAGTAGCCCTGTAAACGGCAAAGCTTCCTCAAAAGCATGCCCAAGCTGATGCTCATCAATAATTCCAATAAATGCCGTTTGGAAAATAATTAACGCCAAACCAATAAAACCTACCGGAGCCAAGTGTAATGCCAAACCAATAATGAGCAATACAGCTGCTATAGCCTGTACCTTCAAGGCATATTTTTCTTTATCGGTACGGATACTATCTTGTTCTTCTGTATAATTTTTAATGATATCTGCCACTAC
>JAUIKY010000080.1 GCA_030430535.1 Bacteroidia bacterium | reverse complement strand
CGCTTAGTTTTTTTTCGTTGCCCAAAATAGCCAGTTCGTAAAGTTCAACAGGCAGGAGCCAGTCTTTGGGATGTTTTTCAATCAGTTGTTCCAAAACTTTGGTTCTTGAAATGGTTTGGTGTTTACCTTCTCTATAATCCCTCACTTGTTGGTATAAGTTTTCAAGGGCAATGCGCTGTTTCGATTTTTTTATGTGAATGGTTTCCGAAGTGGGTTTATGCGTTATCAAGTCGAAACTGTTGTAATCGGCAGGTCCAGAAAACGCTGAAACGATAACTTTGCCAACGGCCATATCGTAAACGCCCCATTCAGGTTTAAATAATAGTTTGTCGTTATGTTTGACCGTACAGTTTTTAAAACTGATGAGAATAATTTTGCCTTGAAGATTGCGCTTTCCAGTAATGATTTCGCCCGACACAGTAATGCCGCCTTCAAATTCGAGAGTTACCGTTTTTTCTTCGTAAATATCATAAGCGTTCAAGTCTCGGGGACTCATATCCTCAATGGCCAGATTGATGCCTTTAAGTTTTCCAACGGGCAGCCCGAAGCCTCTTTTGTGAGTGTTGGTGCCGTGCCCAACCAACTCTTTTTCACGATAGGCTAATGCCGTTGGTCCTTCGGTCTGTAAATAAATAGGTTGGTTTTCGTGTTCGATAACCTGCTTGAAAATCCCCGAAATTTGTAATCCCGTGCTCAATTCTATTGTGCCCAAAGCACCCGAGGCAATAAGTTTGTTTATACCCGTAAGTCCGCCTTTTCTCAAAGCCATGGTATTGGCAAACTCTTCCAATACCAAACTTAGGTGTGCAAAATCGGGTGTTACGAACAGTTGTGGTTGTGGTTTGGTAATATCAAAATCTTGATAGGCGGCCTCAATGGTGTAAGGTTGTTTTTTAACTTCGTCGGTCAGGCACCAAGCACTTTCTCCAATGGAAGAGAGCAGTCCGGCACCGTAAATTTTCGGGTTTTCAATCGTGCCAATGAGTCCGTATTCCACCGTCCACCAATGTAAATTCCGTATCAGTGCCATTTCACTCGGTTCGCCCATGTTTTTTTGAAGCTCTTCCACTTCTTTTTCCGCGGAAGCGATGTCGTCGGCTTTGGTGTCGGGTGCCTCTTTTATAATTGACAAATACCTTACAGCTTCATAAAGTTCGTAATCTTTAGCTGATGAAATAGCCTTGCAACCAATCTCACCAAAACGTCTTAGATATTCGGCGTATTCGGGGTTGGCGATAATAGGGGCGTGGCCGGCACCTTCGTGGATAATATCTGGGGCGGGCGTGTATTCAATATGCTCCAATTGGCGGATATCGCTGGCAATCACCAACACATTATAGGCCTGAAATTCCATAAAAGCATTGGGCGGAATGAACCCATCAACCGCCACAGCTGCCCAGCCAATATCCTTTAAAATACGGTTCATGCCGTACATATTCGGAATATGGTCTATGGAGATGCCCGTTTGTTTTAACCCATCAACATACGATTTGTGCGCCACCCGACTTAAAAAATCCACATT
Source organism: Bacteroidia bacterium (assembly GCA_030430535.1). GTDB lineage: Bacteria > Bacteroidota > Bacteroidia > Flavobacteriales > Flavobacteriaceae > Flavisericum. Next base: position 4,878 of record JAUIKY010000080.1, on the reverse strand, counting down.
TTTACGCATTACATACCGCCAAACTGCTTGATCAATGGCTGAGTATTGCTCGTAGTTTTGCGGTTTTATAAACTGTTTTAAATGCGCGGGCAAACGGTTTAAAATAGGATTGGGTTCTATGTTTTTGGGCATGAGTGAAATTTCTTTAGCGAACAGATATAAAAATACGAAATATTCAGTAAATTGAGATTTTTAATGGTTTGATTGAATTGTTATAAACAAAAAGAACGATTTTATTGAACATTGTGAAATAGTAGTAATAGGAAAAACTTAACGATATGTATAATTACAAAGCAAAAATTATTGATGTTTATGATGGTGATACGGTAACTGCCATTGTGGATTTAGGGTTCCTGCACTTTCAGGAAATGAAACTTCGTTTATATGGTATTGATACGCCCGAATTAAGAGGTGAGGAAAGGGAAGAGGGCCTAAAAGTACGCGATATTTTGAGAGAGATGGTTTTGGATAAAGAGGTGACCATACGGTCTTACAAGGATAAACAAGGGAAATACGGTAGGTATCTGGCCAATATTGTTTTAGAGGATGGTTTGGAAGTGAACCAATGGTTGGTTGATAATGGGCATGCTAAACCTTATTTGATATAAAAAAAGCACCCATCGGGTGCTTTTTTAAATTCTATTATTACTTCTGCATTTCGGGCGGGTATTTCTGCATAATTTCAGAAACAAACTCCTTAATGCGCTCTTCTTTTTTCTCCATGTTTCTACTCAGGTAGCCGGTACCCGTACCTTGCCAGATTAATTCTTTTTTGTCGGCATCAATCAGGTCGATATAAAGTGTGCCTTCGGTGCTTACCGATGTAGTTGGCTGGTTCCAGCCCCATCCCCAACCGGGTCCGAAGCCGCCCCAAGGGCCCCATCCGCCCCATCCCCAGGCGCCGTAGCCCCAGGCATTGTTGTAAACATCAACACGTTGTTGCGATTTGGTAAACAAACTTACCAGTAAATCGGGATTGTCAGATTTCGTAAATCCTTTGGCCAAAAGTTCGGCCTCAATGGCCCGTAAAATCCGACGTTTATCTAAATCGCTTATTTCGGCCTTATCTATACCTGTTTTAAAAAAGGCAAAGGTTTTGTAGTTGTTAAATGTGGCATTTTTGTCGTAATCGGCAGCTGTTCTAATGGAACTACACGATGTTATCACCACAAGCAAGACCACAAGCGGTATGGTTTTTAGTAAATTTTTCATAGCAAAATAAAGTTAAAGGTTCTCAAATTGAATACTTTGTATTATAAAATAGTATCAAGAATCGTACCAAGGGTTAAGGTTTTTGGGTGTTCGTTTTTCTATCGTAGCCATAGGGGCAATGTCTGCATCCACTTTCGCAGCAGTACCCTCGTTTTAAGTGGTATTGCTCGGTAAAACAGCGGTAACCTTCGGGCGTTAAGTAATAATCGCCTTCTTCAATGGGGACAATCTTTTTCATGTTATACAAAGATAGTGTAAATTGGATTGATTTTTGATTGCAGTAAAACATGATTTTAATTTCCAAATATTTAGTGCCAAAGGGTTACACGGGCATAGCTATTTTTCCTTTTGTGTTTTTAAAAACGAAAGGTTTAAAAGAAGATATATTGCTTTTGAACCACGAAAACATCCATTTGCGACAGCAGTTGGAGCTTTTGGTGATTCCATTTTACATATGCTATATTTTGGAATTTTTGATCCGGATTATTCAATTTAAAAATTGGCAAAAAGCCTACCTGAATATTTCTTTTGAAAGAGAGGCTTTTACTAATGAAAACTGTTTAGATTATCTTAAAAACCGACCATTTTGGGCTTTTTTGAAGTATCTTCGCAGCCATGGAATTCAACCTTCAAAACAGTATAAACCAACAAATTTTTCTTCCAAAGGAAAAGGAAATTGAACTGTTTTTAAAACGAGAAGACCGCATTCATCCCTTCGTTTCTGGCAATAAATACCGAAAACTTAAGTATAATCTAATTGAAGCCGAAAAGCAAGGTTTTGAAACTTTACTAACTTTTGGTGGGGCATTTTCTAACCATATTGCGGCAGTGGCTTCAGCGGGTAGTGGTTTGGGGTTTAAAACCATTGGAATTATTCGTGGGGAAGAACTTGAGGGTAAGATAGGCGATAACCCTACCCTTAAATTTGCCAAACAAAACGGTATGCATTTCAAGTTTGTGTCGCGCGACGCTTATAGAGCCAAACATTCCGAAGTGTTTCAAAATGAGTTAAAAGAAGAATTCGGCGATTTTTATACCATTCCCGAAGGCGGTACCAACGCTTTGGCCATAAAGGGCTGTCGAGAAATTTTAACCGATACAGACGCACAATTCGACTATGTGTGTTGTGCGGTGGGCACGGGTGGCACCATTTCGGGGCTCATCAATTGTTTAAAACCTGGTCAACAAGTTTTGGGTTTTCCGGCACTAAAAGACGACTTTTTACAACAAGATATTAGTAAATTTGCAATCAACAATCAGTGGGAGCTCATTACCGATTACCATTTTGGGGGCTATGCCAAAATAAATGCCGAATTGGTGGCGTTTATCAATCAGTTTAAAGCCCAAAATCATGTGCCGCTAGATCCGGTTTACACCGGGAAAATGCTGTTTGGTATTTTCGATTTGATTGAAAAAAACTATTTTCCGAAGGGAGCAAAAATATTGGCCATCCATACCGGGGGTTTACAGGGTATCGATGGGATGAACCAACTATTGAAAAAGAAAAATTTACCGATAATTGATAAATAAATGAAGAGAATAATCATCGTTTTTTGTGTTGCAGCTTTCTTTTTTAGCTGTAAATCGAAAAAAGCTATTGTCACCAAAAAGAGAACTGAACGCACCGAGCGTGCTGAACGCGTAGAGGAAAACACAGGAACTCCCGCCGAAACGCAAACCATTGAAACCCCAACAACAGCAAAGGTTTATGCTAATAATACCGAACGTTACATCGACGAGTATAAAGATGTGGCACAAAATGAAATGCGTTTGTATGGCATTCCGGCGAGTATCACATTGGCACAGGGCATTTTAGAGTCGGGTTCGGGTATGGGCAGGCTGTCGGTTGAAGCCAACAACCACTTTGGTATAAAATGCCACGAATGGACAGGGGCAAGAATTTATCACGATGACGATAAAGACCAAGAGTGCTTCCGAAAATACAAAGATGCCAAATATTCATTCCGGGACCACTCGCTTTTTTTAACCGAACGTAAACGGTATTCGCCACTTTTCAGCTTAAAAAAGGAAGATTATAAAGGTTGGGCTAAAGGATTAAAAGCGGCTGGATATGCTACCGACAGGAAATATCCCGATAAACTGATTAGTTTGATTGAGCGCTACAATTTGCACGAGTACGATATGGCGGTTTTAGGAAATTCGTACACGCCATACCAACCCGAAGTAGCCGAAAACCAACGTACCACCTACACGGTTTCAAAAGGTGATACCTTGTATTCCATTTCAAAAAGATACGACACTACAGTTGAAGAACTTCAAAATTTAAATGGTTTAACCGGTACAACGCTCAGTATCGGGCAGATACTTTTGGTTAAACCGACATCAAAAAATTAAAATTTTATATGATTTACAAACGAAGCAGTGCATTATTCGCAGAAGCAGAAAAAGTAATTCCCGGAGGTGTAAATTCACCCGTTAGAGCTTTTAAAGGCGTTGGCGGAACACCGATTTTTATTAAGGAAGCCAAAGGGGCTTATTTGTACGACGAAGACGGTAACCGATTGGTAGATTACATCAATTCTTGGGGGCCGATGATTTTAGGCCACGCCCACAAACCCGTGGTGGATGCGGTAATTGAAAAAGCCAAAAAAGGCACCTCGTTTGGAACGCCCACCGAAATTGAAACCAAAATAGCCGAGTTGGCGGTTTCGATGGTTCCGAATATCGATAAAATACGATTTGTGAATTCTGGCACCGAGGCCTGTATGAGTGCCGTGCGTTTGGCGCGCGGGTTTACGGGGAAAGACAAAATTATAAAATTTGCGGGCTGCTACCATGGGCATTCCGATTCGTTTTTAATCCAGGCCGGTAGTGGAGCGAGTACCTTTGGAACCCCTAATAGCCCTGGGGTAACACAAGGCACGGCAAAAGACACGTTATTGGCCAGATACAACGATATTGAAAACGTTAAGCAGATTATTGAAGCCAATAAAAACGAAATAGCCTGCATCATTACAGAGCCCGTGGCTGGGAATATGGGGTGCGTACCGCCAAAAGAAGGGTTTTTGGAAAGCTTGAGATCACTCTGCGACACCCATAATATATTGCTCATTTTTGATGAAGTGATGACTGGTTTTAGATTGGCAAAAGGTGGTGCCCAGGAATTGTTTGGAGTGAAGGCCGATTTGGTGTGTTTCGGAAAGGTGATTGGCGGCGGATTGCCCGTTGGTGCCTTTGCTGCTCGTAATGAAATTATGAACCACTTGGCCCCTTTGGGACCTGTTTACCAAGCCGGAACATTGAGTGGAAATCCGTTGGCTATGGCGGCTGGTTTGGCGATGCTTACCGAGTTGAATGCTGATGCGGAAATATTTACTCGCTTAGCAGAAAAAACGGAATATTTACACCGAGGCATAGAAAAAGTATTGAACGACAATAAAGTGGCGCATACCATCAACCGAACCGGGTCTATGATTTCGGTGCATTTTGATGATAGGGAAGTGGTTGATTTTGATACCGCTGCCAACGGAAATAACGATACGTTTAAGATGTTTTTCCACGGTATGCTTAACCAAGGAGTTTACATTGCACCCAGTGCTTTCGAAACCTGGTTTATCACTGACGCCCTAACCTATGAGGATTTAGATTTTACGATAAACGCCGTAAACGAAGTGGCAAAAAGTTTATAGAAAAAGAAAACGCATT